>NZ_JAAGKM010000028.1 GCF_019308355.1 Empedobacter falsenii
AAGAAACTGGGGAGTTATTATTGATCAATTTTTAATCCTATATCAAGAAAGGGTTAGACTCTAAAAAGTAGAACCTAACCCAAGCTTAATTTTTGAACTTACACACTTTAAGAGACAGTCCTAAAAATAGTCAAAATAAAAGCGTTACTTTTTTGAGTAACGCTTTTATTTTGACTATTTTTCAACTCCTTCATTCGATGTTTACGATGCATTCATATCGTTTTGCATTTCTCTTAACGTCATTACTTTTCCTCTTGTAGGTAAATTAATTTTAAGATTTTCTTTCAAAATTTCAAGTTGATTAATCTTAAAAATCACTGTAAAATAAGGCGAAATAATTTCTGCTTGTAAAATCAACCCCGGTAAATTCGAAAAATAATAAGGTCCATCTTTATATCTTATTTCAGGCGAATACCAAGCCGTAAATTCATTTCCATCTCGATCTTGATCAATCGCTTTTACGACATTATAACCATTAATCACAGCTTTTTCTTTCGTTAATTTCCAATTAAAATTAGGTATATTTTCTTTAACCAAATACGTTTTTACATTAATATCAAACTGTTTATAATATTCATTTTTAGAAAAATCTTTATACAAAGGATTTTGTTCCGATTTCAAAATCTCTTGTACAACCATATCCGCTTCATGTTGTGCGTTATTCACTTTTGTATCTGCTCGAAAAACAGATAAATTTTTATTACTTTCTAATATAAAATCGACAAAAACTCCTCTATCTATAGCCATTTTGAAAGCTGGTTGCAAATTCTTTGAAAACATATCCTTCGATTGTTCATAATCAAAAATAAATTCGGCTTTGTAAGTTGCTCGTATGCTTTCTTTTTGCGTTTGTGCTGACAGATTAATTCCTAAAAACGAGGTAATTGCGACAATTATATTTTTATTTATTGGGTTTTTATTTTATTTAAAACTTTTTCTAATATCCATCTTTTCGTTCACCGATTTGTTGAACTCTGAAAAAGATTGCGTGTTATAATCATTTACGATTATACTAAAATTCATATCTAAATCTGTTTTTTCATCATCTTTTTCATAAGTAGTGTTCCAAATTGCAGACGTTTCTTTCAACACCCAATTCCCGTTATGAGGACGATATTTATAAACAACTTTTGCTTCTCTTAAAAATTCATTTTCTGAATATTTAGTTTCCGGAATAGTCGTTTCCCAATAAAACTCAACAACAGCAAATGTATCTTTATCAATTGTCAGAAATACATCTCTTGATTTTGTTTTTATTGTAACTTCATAAACAAAACTATCTCCATATTTTGTTAATGATAAATTAGATTCTTCATATTTCTTTTCCTTTAATAAGTATACAAATTGCTTAATATATTTTTCTTTCAAATAAATACTCTCCAAATAATAAATCAAACGAATATTTGAATTTGGTTCTCGTCCACTTTTTATTTCGTTGTTTACAATTCCTTTTGATTTAATTTTCAAATCTCCTCGTTTAAATTTAAACTGTAAATCTGCATCAATAAAATCCCGTTCATTATTATTAAATAACAAATCTTGTTGAAAATTAACTAAGAAATAATATTGTTCAATATTAAAGTTTTTATCATAATTATCATAAACTTTCTGTAGAACATCTTCGGCTTTCAAGTTTGTTACAAAAGCTTCTTTTAACTCGATTTCGGATACTCTTTCGAGTTTGATTATCATTTCAGATTTTAATTCCGATACGTTGATTATTGCATCTTGATAATCTTTTTTCGAAACGATTAACTCATCTGTTTGCGAAACATTGTTTAAATCAACCACAACTTTTCCTTTCATGTCTGATACAAAATTCTTAGTCGAATTTTTGAAATATACATCTGCATCATAAAGTGGTAAATTATCCGAAAGGTCTAATATTTTTAGATTTATAATTTGAGCATTTAAACAAATCGTAAACAATGTAAATAAGTAAAATAGTTTTTTCATATAATTTAAAATCAATAATGAATTAAAGATATATTTTAATCTCGTTAAGAATTTGTTAATCAGAATATTTTGTAGATATTTCAACAAAAAAAAACGCTACTAAAAAGTAACGCTTTGTAATTATTGTAAATAATATTTTTCTAATGAGCTTCTAACCAATTCGCTCCTACTCCGACTTCTGCAATCAACGGAACATCCATTTGCATTGCAGCTTCCATAGTCGATTTGATTAATTCAGAAACTTTTTCAAACTCATCTTTTGGTGCATCAAAAATTAACTCATCATGCACTTGTAAAATCATTTTGGTTTTATAATTTTTCTTCAATTCTTTCTGAATTTGAATCATTGCCATTTTCACGATATCAGCCGCAGTTCCTTGTATTGGTGCATTTACAGCATTTCGCTCAGCATGCGAACGCACTACTGCATTTCTCGAATTGATATCTTTCAAATAACGGCGACGTCCCATTAACGTTTCTACAAAACCTTGGTCACGAGCCACCTCAACTTGTTTTTCGATATACGCTTTCAACGTTGGGTAAGTTTCATAATACGCATCAATCAATGCTTTGGCTTCTTTACGAGAAATATTCGCTTGATCTGCCAAACCGAAAGCCGAAACACCATAAATAATTCCGAAATTCACCGTTTTTGCCTGACTACGTTGTTCACGCGTCACCTCATCCAACGCCACATTAAAAACTTTTGCGGCAGTAGAAGCATGAATATCTTCTCCATGTTTGAAAGCCTCTACCATTGCAGGATCTTGTGACATTTGCGCAATCAAACGCAATTCAATTTGCGAATAATCGGCAGAAATAATCACATGATTTTCATCTCGTGCAACAAAGGCTTTACGAATCTGCTGACCTTCTTCTGAACGAATCGGAATGTTTTGTAAATTCGGATTTACAGAAGACAAACGTCCCGTTGCAGCAACCGTTTGCGCGTATGTTGTATGCACGCGACCAGTTTTTGGATTCACCAATTCTGGCAACGCATCAATATAAGTCGATTTTAATTTTTGTAATTGACGGTACTCTAAAATATCATTGATAATTGGATGTTTATCTTTCAATTTCGATAAAATTTCTTCTCCTGTTGCGTACTGACCTGTTTTGGTTTTCTTCGCTTTTGGATCTAATTGTAATTTATCAAATAAGATTTCTCCCAATTGTTTTGGCGAGTTAAGATTGAATTCTTCTCCAGCATCTTCCTGAATTTTTGCTTCCAATTCTCTTAATTTCGCTTCGTGTTTAACTGAAAGTTCTTTCAAGAACGGAACATCCAAATTAACACCTTCCAATTCCATATCAGCCAAAACTTGCATCAATGGCATTTCAAGATCAGTGAATAATTTGTGTGTATTTGCTTTGATTAATTCTGGTTCGAAAAGATTTTTCAATTGATTTGTAATATCAGAATCTTCTACTCCATATTCAGTTTGCTCCATCAACGGAACATCACGGAAATTCTTTTGATTCTTTCCTTTTTTTCCAATCAAACTTTCGATTGAAACTGGTTGATAGCTCAAATATGTTTCTGACAACACATCCATATTGTGACGCATATCTGGATTAATCAAATAATGCGCAATCATCGTATCAAAATTCTGACCTAAAACAACAATGTCATATTTGTTTAAAACTTTAATATCATATTTTAGATTTTGACCAATTTTCGAAATTGATTCATCTTCAAAAAATGGTTTAAATTCGTTGATAATTGCTTTTGTTTCCTCGAAATCAGTTGAAAAAGGAACATAATAACCTTTTCCTTTTTCCCAAGAAAATGAAATTCCAACCAATTCAGCTTCTAAAGCATCCAAAGAAGTTGTTTCCGTATCGAACGTCACTTCTTTTTGTTTTAGAATATTTCGTAATAAAATTTCTCTACCTTTTTTCGTATCGATTAATTGATATAAATGATTCGTTGTTGAAATATCTGTAAAAGCTGAATTTTGTGGAACGATTTCTTCATCAGACGTAAAATCGAACAATGATTGTTGAGCCATTTGCACTTGATTCGAAGAAATCTGACTTGCCGCAGAAATTTCTTCTTGCGCTTCTTTGATAATTCCCGAAACATCCAAACCATAAATTCTGTAAACCGTTTCTAACATACGACGGAATTCTAACTCCGTGAAAAGTTCAGTAACTTTTTCTATATCTGGCGGGCAAACCGTTAAATCTTCTTCATCAAATTCTACAGGAACATCTGTAATAATCGTTGCTAATTTCTTCGAAAGAATTCCAAGCTCTTTATTCTCTTCAATCTTTTCTTTAGCTTTCCCTTTCAGCTTATCTGTATTCGCTAAAAGGTTTTCCAATGATCCAAATTCTTTCAAATATTTACTTGCCGTTTTTGCTCCAACACCTGGTAAACCTGGAATATTATCCACAGCATCACCCATCATTCCAAGGTAATCGATAACTTGAATTGGATCGTCGATTTCAAATTTTTCTTTTACTTCTTCAATTCCCCAAATCTCAACACCTTTTCCATTTGCAGCAGGACGATACATTTTAATTTTGTCCGTTACCAATTGCGCAAAATCCTTATCGGGTGTCACCATATAAGTTGTATAACCAGCTTTCTCTGCTTTCTGTGCTAATGTTCCGATCACATCATCTGCTTCGTAACCTTCGGCGAAAAGTACTGGAATTTTTAACGCTCGTAAAATATCTTGAATATACGGAACGCCTTGACGAATGGCTTCTGGCGTTTCATCACGATTTGCTTTATATTCAGGATAATCTACCGTACGAACTGTTGCTTGACCAACATCAAAAACAACCGCCAAATGCGTTGGTTGTTCACGTCGAATGACATCGAACAAGGAATTCGTAAATCCCATAATTGCCGATGTATTGAAACCTTTTGAGTTGATTCGTGGATTTTTGATAAATGCATAATATCCTCTAAAAATTAAGGCATAAGCATCTAACAAAAAAAGTCTTTTATCTAATTGATTCATTTAATAAGTTTTAAGTATTACGCTAAACGTTTTACGCTAAACGTTTTACGCTAAACGATAATAACAAAATTGTGACGTAGAACTTATAACGTACCACGTAAA
Organism: Empedobacter falsenii; assembly: GCF_019308355.1. Lineage (GTDB taxonomy): Bacteria > Bacteroidota > Bacteroidia > Flavobacteriales > Weeksellaceae > Empedobacter > Empedobacter falsenii_B. Next base: position 5,037 of record NZ_JAAGKM010000028.1, read on the forward strand.
ACTAAAATTTAATATTCTGGTGCTAATTCAACAACCAATCCATCCATTTCATCCGAAAGATGTAACTGACAACCTAAACGTGAATTATCTTTCACATTAAATGCCTCTGCTAACATTGCATCTTCATCAGGCGTCATTTCTGGTAATTGAATTTCTGGAGTCAACACATAACATTGACAAGAGGCACACATCGCCATTCCACCACAAATACCAATGGTTCCTTCTGGTGCTAATTCGTAGGCGCGCACAAGCTCCATGATATTCATATTCATATCAGTAGGCGCGTCAACTTCATGCGAAACACCTTCTCTATCTATAATTGTAATTTTAATATCTGCCATAATACTTTTTCAAGTTAAACAAAAATACGGATTGTTTACTTTCAAAAAAAGAATATACCTCATTGGTTCATATTTAATACTAATTTTAAATAAGAACTGTTACGAATTACGAGTTTTGTCGACTAATTAGTAAAATTAAAAAAATGAATTCACACGAAATAGATTATAAAATATATGGCTGTACGTTTTCAAAACAAATGAGACATTTCAGTTAAAAAATTAAGAGAGTGTTTTTTTTATAAATTTATAATTTTTTGTTGAAAATACAATTGCCTTCTTTTAGCGATTGTTTTTTGTTTAATAATTGCTCTTTTTTCCAATATTTTATCTGCTCTTCCGAAATACATATCGGCAGGAGTTAGATTATTCAAAGCCTCATGATATCTACGATTGTTGTAATTTTCGACAAAATGTTCGAGGGCAAAAATTAGTTCCTCAGGATGATAATAATGATCCAGTTTTACCACATTTTTCATTGTTCTATGATAACGTTCAATTTTTCCTTGCGTTTGAGGATGAAGCGGTTTTCCTCGTATATGTTTCATTTTTTGAGTATTTTTCAAATAATCTTTTAATTCATTTGAAACATAACAAGGTCCATTGTCTGACAATAATTTTGGTCTCTGTTTGGTTTTAATTTGAGCCTTTTCAATTGCCTTTTTTACGGTTCTTTTTACATCTTCAGCCTTCATCGAGCTGCACAACTCCCAATGAATAATATAGCGACTGTAATCGTCCAAAATAGTACTCAAATAATACCATCCCCAACCAATAATCTTGAAATATGTAAAATCTGTTTGCCACATTTCATGCACAAAATTGGTTTTGTCGTTGAATTCATTTGCTGCTGAAATTAAGATATGATTGGGTGCAGAAATCAAATCTCTTTGCTTTAATATCCGATAAACGCTCGATTCTGAAATAAAAACACCTAATTCGTCCGTCATTTTAAATGCTAATTCTCTAGCCGATAATTCTGGATAATCTAAGGCTAATTCTACAATCAAATCTTTCTGAGATTCGGGAATACTGTTCCATTTTCGATGAATAGATGGACGTTTTGATTCTAAACCTTCAAATCCATTTTCAAGATAATTAGAATACCATTTGTAAAATGTACTTCTGGAAATACCAAACTCATCCAAAGTCCGTTTAACACCGATTTCTGAACGTGTAACAACTTCAATAATCTCGTATTTTTCACTTGCTGATAATCGCATATATTTCTTGAATTTACCAATTAATCCAATGAGTCCAAGGTTTTTTTTACGATATCATAGCGAACAATTAAATCGGCTACAATCTCCTTTAAACGCATGTTTTCTTTACGTAAATCAGAAACATCATTGCTCGTTGCTTCACGTGTTATATCGCCTGAAAGTCGCTTTTTACCAGCTTCCAAAAACTCTTTATTCCATTTATAGAATTGAGATTGTGAAATCGAATATTTTCGACATAGTTCAGCAACAGAAGTCTCTGCTCGTAAAGCTTCCATTACGATTAATATCTTTTGTTCAGCTGTAAAAATTCTTCGTGTATTATTACGAATATCTTTTACAAATTTTTCTGGAGTTTTCTTTTTAGAATTTGACATAATTAAAGTTAATGTTTTAATGAAAACACTAACTTAATTTTTAGGTCTTAACTGTCCACTTTTTGCTGAAGATTTACAATTTGAAAAAACTTCTATTAACCGTTATTTTTTGTTCAGGATTTACGTTTGGACAAAATATTTTATCTTTTAGTAACGATCAATATAGCGGGATTAACGGTAGTGTTTTTTCTCCGACAACTTCATATTTTAACCCGAATAAATGGGATATTAATATTATTTCTGAGGATATTTTATTCAGAAATGATTACGCTTACGTATCCGATCAAAACGTATTAGGTTTAATAAAAGGTGAAACAAAATCAGCAAATATAAAAGCTGGAATAAGAGGAGAAACGCATTCTAATATTTTAGATTTCGCAACTAGAAATACGATTTCTTATCATTTGGAAAATGATTTTCTGGGACCTTCCGTTTCTTTTAAAAAGAAAATTAATAATCAAACTTATCGTCTTGGAATTTTCACCCGACTTCGTACACAAGGTTCTATTAAAGATTTAGATAATTATTTTCGTTTTAGTAATCAGAATGAAATAGAACCAAAAAATTATGAGTTTGAACCTACAAAGACAAATGCAATGAATTGGGCTGAATTAGGCTTAAATGTTGCGACAAATTTGTATACAACTAATACTTCTGAAGTTATTATTGGGGCAAATATTAAATATCTTTTGGGTTTAGATGGCGCGTATATCAAAAGTAAAAACGCGATAAAATTAGAAGCTGAACCAACTATAACAAGTACAATCGACAATCCTGATGCAAATATTTATGCGTCAAATTATGATATAAAAGCAGGATATTCTACCAATTATGATTTTGATCGAGATAAATATGTTTTACGAAATAGAGGAAATGGAGTTGGAATAGATTTAGGAATTTCTTTTGTGAACAGAAGAGCGAATGATGAATTATATGATTTCAAATTTTCGGCAAATTTATTAGATGTTGGATTAGTAAAATTCAGAGGCGATAACCATCATTTCTACAATCCCTCGCAAAGAGTTCAAATTCGTAATAATCCAAAATTAGATGGAGTTGAATTTGAAAGTGTTGATCAATATTTAGGACTTTTGAGCAAAGAAGTTTATGGTGATGAAACAAAATCTAAAACTGGAAATAATTTTTCAATCGGTTTACCAACAAGTTTGCATCTTAATCTAAGTAAAAAAATTATCGAAAATCATTATTTAAATTTCAATTGGATGCAACGAATTCCAGTTTTCGAGAATAGTTTGAAACGTATCAATGTGCTCCAAACTTCTTATTCTATCCAAAAAGATGGATTTGGAATTGGGCCTTCACTTTCTATCTATGATTATGAAAATGTAACGTTTGGAGGTTATGTAAGAATTGGCCCTCTAATTTTGGGCAGTGATAATGCAATTCCAATCGTTTTCAAACAGAAAAAATTAACTTCTGCGAACTTTTATTTTGGATTAAAATTTTATCCTTTTTGGGACAATGAAGCCAAAAGACGAAGTAGAGAACCTTGTGAATGTGAATAAAAAAAACCTTTTACGCAAAACGTAAAAGATTTAAAAAATATTTCTATTTATTTTGTTAAAATTAGTCAATAGCTTTGACAACCGCTTTTTCGGCTTCTTTTCTTGTCCCGTCGAAACCATCAACACCAGAAACAGTTGTGTATTTCAAGACAAATTTTTTCCCAGGATTCATTCTATTGTAAACAGACTGACACATTAACGTTGCTTCATGGAAACCACATAAAATCAATTTCAATTTTCCTGGATAAGTATTTACGTCTCCAATCGCGTAAATTCCTTCGATATTTGTTTGATAATCTAACGCATTATTTACCTTGATTGCATTTTTCTCAATCTCCAATCCCCAATTTGCAATAGGACCTAGTTTTGGAGAAAGACCAAACAATGGAATAAAATAATCTGTTTCAAGTTCAAAAGTTTCACCTTCTTTTTCAATTACCAAACTTTCCACTTTTCCTTCACCTTTGATTCCAGTAATTTCAGCTGGAGTAACCAAATTAATTTTTCCAGCTTTTTTCAATTCAATTACTTTATCAACAGAATCTAACGCTCCACGGAACTCATTTCTTCTGTGTACCAACGTAACTTCCGCAGCCACATCAGCCAAGAAAATCGACCAATCCAAAGCAGAATCTCCACCACCAGCAATTACGATTTTTTTATCACGGAACAGTTCAGGATTTTTTACAAAATACTCCACTCCGTTTTCTTCATACGCTTCGATGTTTTCGATAATTGGCTTACGAGGCTCAAAAGATCCAAGACCACCTGCAATCGCAACCGCTTTTCCTTGCACTTGCGTTCCTTTATTTGTTGTTACAATAAAAGTTCCGTCTTCTTGCTTATCGATTGTTGCAGCTTGTTCGTTCAATGTAAAACCTGGCTCAAATTGTTTGATTTGCTCCATTAAGTTATCAATCAATTCACCTGCACCAACAGAAGGATAACCAGGAATATCAAAAATTGGTTTTTTTGGATACAATTCTGTCAATTGCCCTCCTGGTTGAGGAAGTGCATCAATAATATGACATCTCATTTTTAATAAACCAGCTTCGAAAACGGCAAAAAGACCAGTTGGTCCAGCTCCGATTATAACTATATCTGTTTGAATCATTTTTTTGAATTTTATTTAGAACGTTACTAAATTGAATGCAAATTTAATGAATTTGAAAGGATTAATCGATGATTATCATCAGAAGTCTAATAATATTTATTGATAATAAAAAAGACAAATTCAATAATGAATTTGTCTTTTGAATTTGTAGCGAAGAGCAGAATCGAACTGCCGACCTCAGGGTTATGAATCCTGCGCTCTAACCATCTGAGCTACCTCGCCTTGTTTTTAGTGGTGCAAATATAAGAGGTTATTTTCGATTAAAACAAATCTTTTTTGAAATATTTTCAATAAAAAGTCGCTTAAATAGGCTAATCAATTGAAATTCATTAAAATTAAAATCACATTTTTTTGAAGAAAATATCATCTACAAAAAAATCCTCAAGCAAAACTTGAGGATTTTGATATTTTATCTGCTTTTCTACTTATGCTAAAGCATTTTTGATACGTGTCATTGCTTCTTTCAACTCCTCTACAGACGCCGCATACGAGATACGAATACAATTTTTAGATCCGAAAGCCGAACCAGAAACAACCGCAACTTGAGCATGTTCTAATAAATATAAAGCCAAATCATCTGCATTGTTAATTGTAACACCATTGTACGTATTTCCGAAAGTTGCCGTAACGTCTGGGAATAAATAGAAAGCTCCTTTTGGTTCGTTAACTTTGAATGTTGGAATTTCTCTCGCCCAACCTAACATCAATTCACGACGTTCTGCAAACGCATCAACCATGTATTGAACTGAGCTTGGATCTGCTTCTAAAGCCGTAATTGCCGCTCGTTGAGCGATAGACGTTGCTCCCGAAGTCACTTGTCCTTGTAACGTTTCGCATGCTTTTGCTAACCAAGCTGGCGCTCCAATGAAACCAATTCTCCAACCTGTCATTGCGAAAGCTTTTGCTAAACCATTTACAGTTACTGTTTGATTATAAACTTCTGGGAAAGATGCAATCGAAACATTTTTTTCTCCGTAAACAATGTGCTCATAAATTTCGTCCGAAATAATAATCACATCTGGATATTTTGCTAAAACCTCAGCCAAACCTTTCAATTCTTCTCTTGTGTAAACTGATCCTGACGGATTACAAGGAGATGAATAAATAATAGCACGAGTTTTATCTGTAATTGCAGCTTCTAACTGTGCTGGTGTAATTTTGAAATCAGCTTCTAAAGTTCCTTCCACAAAAACTGGCGTTCCTCCTGATAATTCTACGATATCTGAATAAGAAACCCAATAAGGTGTTGGAATAATTACTTCAGTTCCTTCGTCTACAATTGCTTGTAAAACATTATAAATAGATTGTTTTGCTCCAGTAGAAACAACAACTTGATTTGCTGTATATTCAATATTGTTATCACGTTTAAACTTCTTACAAATTGTTTCCTTCAAATCTGCATACCCTGCAATTGGAGGATATCCTGAATAATTTTCGTCGATAGCTTTTTTAGCTGCCTCCTTGATAAAATCTGGTGTATTGAAATCTGGTTCTCCAATACTTAAACTAATCACATCGATTCCTTGTGATTTTAATTCTCTTGCTTTCGCAGACATTGCAATAGTTGCAGATGGTTTCAAATTCTGTAAACGCTTTGAAAGTTGCATAATATTTGTGTGTTATTTGTAATGTAACAATTTATTATTGCGAAGATACTTTTTTCTCCGTAGAATTTTGTTACTTTTAATCATTAAAAATCTAAGAATAAAATAAAAAATTATGGCTGAAATTACATTCAAAGGAAATCCTATTCATACAGGCGGAGATTTACCTATAATTGGTGAAAAAGCGCCGATTTTTGCTTTAACAGCAGGAGATTTAAGCGACAAAACATTGGCTGATTATGCTGGAAAAAATGTTGTTTTAAATATTTTTCCAAGTGTTGACACTGGTGTTTGTGCGCAATCTGTACGAACTTTTAACAAAGAAGTTTCTTCTGCTGCAAATACAGTTGTGTTATGTATTTCGAAAGATTTACCTTTCGCTTTATCTCGTTTTTGTGCTGCCGAAGGTTTGGATAATGTAGTCACTTTATCTGATTTCAAAAATGAAGAATTCGCAAATGCTTATGGTGTTAAAATGGTTGATGGACCATTAAATGGATTATTATCTCGCGCAGTTGTAGTAATTAATCCAAATGGAGAAGTTGCTTATGCAGAACAAGTTCCTGAAATTGGACAAGAACCAGATTACACACATGCTTTAGCTGCAATTAAGTAATCAAAATAAAAAAAAGCGTTACCCGAAAAGTAACGCTTTTTGTTTTGACTATTTTGTGTAAGATAAACTACTTCGCAAACTGAGCAGCTAATTTTTCTGCTTTTTTAGATTCTGAATAATCATAGAATCCTTCTCCAGATTTTACTCCTTTTTTACCAGCAGTTACCATGTTAACTAACAATGGACAAGGTGCATATTTAGGATTTTTGAAACCATCGTACAACACTTCTAAGATTGATAAACAAACGTCTAAACCGATAAAATCTGCTAATTGTAATGGTCCCATTGGATGAGCCATACCTAATTTCATTACTTCGTCAATTTCTTTCACGCCCGCAACGCCTTCATATAAAGAATAAATTGCTTCGTTAATCATTGGCATTAAAATACGATTGGCGATAAAACCTGGATAATCATTCACTTCAACTGGAACTTTTCCTAATTTTTCTGACATTTCCATAATCGCTTTCGTTACTTCGTCTGTTGTATCGTAACCACGAATAATTTCAACCAATTTCATCATCGGAACTGGATTCATGAAATGCATTCCAATCACTTGTTTTGGCCGACTTGTAACAGATGCAATTTTTGTAATCGAAATAGAAGACGTATTTGATGCTAAAATTGCATTTGCAGGCGCAGCTTCATCAATTTGTTTGAAGATTTTCAATTTCAAATCTAAATTTTCTGTCGCAGCTTCTACAACTAAATCAGCATTTTTCACCGCTTCCGCAGTATCCGTAAATGTTGTAATATTATTTAAAGTTGCTGTTTTATCAGCTTCTGTAATTTTTTCTTTGGCAATCATGCGCTCCAAATTTCCAGCGATTGTTTTCAATCCACGCTCCAAACTATCTTGAGAAACGTCAACCAAATTCACTGTAAATCCTGATTGTGCGAAAACGTGAGCAATTCCGTTACCCATCGTTCCAGCTCCAATAACTGTAATGTTTTTCATCTTTTTGTATGTTTGTTTTTATTATTTATTTTTTTCGAGATTCGAAGTTCGAAATGCGTTTAGCGAAGTTCGAGATTCGAGATTCGTTTTTCGATTATTCTTTCTCGATTGTTTGATTTTTGATGACTTGCTGTTCTTTTTCAAAATAAGCAATAATCTCCAATGCAACTTTCAATGCATTTCGTCCATCTTGTAACGAAACTTTAATTGGTGAATTATTCACAATAGAATCTGCAAAGCTTTCTAATTCATCCAAAATTGCATTATTTGGTAAAATTTCTGGATGTTCAAAACAAATTTCTCTACGATCTCCTTTATCGTTTTCCAAAATCATCGCAAATTCACTTGGATTTTCTGGCGCTTTGTGCATTTTAATAATTTCAGTCTTTTTCGTCAAGAAATCAATTGAAATATACGCATTTCGTTGAAAAACACGCATTTTTCGCATATTTTTCATTGACATTCTACTTGTCGAAACATTCACCACACAACCATTTTCAAACTCAATTCGAGCATTTGCAATATCAGGTGTATCACTAATTACCGAAACTCCAGACGAATGAATTGATTTAATTTCTGATTTTACAATCGATAAAATCACATCTAAATCATGAATCATCAAATCTAAAACTACAGGAACATCTGTACCGCGCGGATTAAATTCTGCCAAACGATGCGTTTCAATAAACAATGGTTCTTCGATAAAAGGTGCAGCCGCTGTAAATGCAGGATTAAAACGCTCTACGTGTCCAACTTGCGCTTTCAAACCTTTTTCATTTGTCAATTTCAACAAATGATCTGCCTCTTCTAAGGTATGCGTAACTGGTTTTTCGATGAAAAAATGTTTATTTTTTTCGATCACTTTCAATGCCACTTCATAATGTGATAACGTTGGTGTCACAATATCGACAACATCAACAGCATCAATCAATTCGTCCATCGAACTAAAATATTTATACCCAAATTCAGCTTCAACTTTTTTTCCATTTTCTTCAAAAGAATCAAAGAAGCCAATTAATTCGTATCTTTCCGATTGATTTAATAACTTTAAATGGATTTTTCCAAGGTGCCCAGCACCGATCACTCCTACTTTTAACATTTGGTAGATTTTGCCGTTAAAATTAATGAGAATAAGTTGTAATTAATGCATTTTTGTAAAAATTTTGGAATATGTCTGTAGACGATTTTAAACACAGAGGACGACGCAAAATGTTGGTTGATTTGTTGCGCTCGAAAGGAATTGAAGATGAAAACGTATTGGAAGCTATTAATTTAGTGCCACGACATTTATTTTTAGACAGCGCATTTACGGAATTTGCTTATCGCGACGAAGCTTTTCCGATTGCTGCAGGACAAACGATTTCGCATCCGTTTACAGTTGCTTTTCAGACACAATTATTAGACATTCAGCCTAATGAAAAAGTCTTAGAAATCGGAACTGGTTCTGGTTATCAAACTGCTGTTTTGGTTGCTTTGGGTGTTGAAGTTTTTACGATTGAAAGACAAAAAGATTTGTTTGATTTCTCGAAAATCATGTTGAAAAAAATCAATTTCGAGCCACGTTATCAAACGTATGGAGATGGCTACAAAGGTTTACCTTCATTTGCTCCTTTTGATAAAATTATTGTAACGGCAGGTGCACCAGAAATTCCAGAAGAATTAAAAAAACAATTGAATATTGGTGGAATAATGGTGATTCCAGTTGGTGAACAATCGCAACGAATGATTGTCATTATGAGATTATCAGAAGATCAATTTGAGCATTACGAATTTGGAGATTTCAAATTTGTGCCAATGTTAGAAAGCCGAGATAAATAGAATAAAAAACTCCAACTAAAATTTAGTTGGAGTTTTTGTTTGAATATATTTTTTATTAATCATCAATTTTCTTGAAATTTCCATTTTTATCAAATTTTAATTCAAGTCCATTGTTCAATTTTACTTCAATTTCTTTTCGATCTCTTTCAATTTTTGTGATTGTAGTATTCGGGAAACTTCTTTTCACATAATTCGAAATTTTAGCTGGAATAAATCCTGTTGGAATAGCATTTCGTTTTCCATCGACTTCTTTCCAAGCTCCGTCTCCGTCAAATTCTACTTTTGTTCCATTTGCCAAATACACTTTATATTCTTTCGAAAAATAATCGTCGTCCAACATCACAGAACCAACTTGTTTTGCACCAAAATATTTGTTGATAAATTGCTGTCCCATTTTTGGAACTTGGTTATATTTTATCGCTTTATCTTGAGCAAAAGAAATCAACGTTGCACTTAACATGATGACACTTAAAAACTTTTTCATTTTGTTTGATTTTATAATTATTAAGACAAAGTTGCAAAGTGAATTAGGAAAGATTTGGGAATAATTTATTTTTTCAGAATAAATTGATGAAAAGGAAACTCATAATTGTAATGTAACGTCAAATTTTGTTGATTTTTGATAATCGTGTCCACAATCGAAAGCCCTAATCCATTATTTCCATCACTTGTTCCTTGTTTATAAAAACGACTAAAAATAAGATTAGAATCCAATGTTGCATTTTTCCCTGTATTCGAAATTATAAATTGATTTGAGTCACTTTCTATCTTAATAATTTTCTCATCATTATTATGTTTGATCGCATTTCGAATCAAATTTGAAATTAAAATTCGCGCTAAATCGATATTAAAATCAAGAATAAAATCTGCCTTAAAATTCGTTTCTAATTTAATTTCTTCTGCTTCTAAAATTTCTTCATAATCTTCGATCAAATCTTTTGTCAAAGCTGTAAAATTAACTTCAACATTATTTTTGTATTGATTATTCTCGATTCGAGATAACATTAACAACGATTTATTAAGATTCACCATTCGCCAAAGTGTTTGCTTGGTTTCTACCAAACTCATCACCTCTTTTTCTTTTAAATCTGAATTTTCTATTAGCAAATCAAGTTTGTTTAGCGCAATTGTCAAAGGTGTTTGCAATTCGTGGGAAGCATTTTCGATGAACAATTTTTGTGAATTAAAAACCTCATCATTTCGATTAATCATTCGCTCAATTTCTTTTTGCAAATAAGAAAATTCTTTCACATTCGTTTCGACAAGTTTTGGTTTTTCGTTATTTCCCACTTCATATTTTCTTAATTGAGAAATAATTTGTCCAAAAGGTTTGAAGGCTTTTTTCAATCCAAAATGATTAATCAATAAAATACTAATCAAAATAAAAACATACAACGCAATCAAAGAAATCGATAAATCATAAATCAATTCATCTTCTTCGACTGTTGAGGTTCTAATTTCTAATGAATACGGATGATTTTCTTTGTCATAAAAACCAGTTCTCAATATACGATAAGGCTCCATATCATCATCGTATCCCATGTAAACCAACTCATTCGAAAAATGATTTCTTTCATCATATTTACTTGGATCAACTTTGGAAATTTTGAATTGACTTAATCCAAATTCGGTTGTATTTAATAAATTCGGATCGCGATAAGCTTCTCGAATAATTTCAATTTTTTGATTCTTTAATCCGTCATCTACATTGTCATAAACTTCATCCAAAATCAAGGAATGAAAAAGAAATGCCCAAATCGCAATAACGATAAGCAACCAAAATGTGAGGTAACGAAATGTATAATTTTTTAGTGATATTTTCATGTTAAATCAACTTATAACCAATCCCATAAACCGCTTGTAAATCGGCTTCGGAGTTTGCTTCTTTCATTTTTTTCCTTAGATTTTTTATTTGCGAATAAATAAAATCTAAATTATCAGATAGCTCAATATGATCTCCCCAAACACTTTCTGCTAAAGTCGTTTTCTGAAAAACACGTTCGGGTCTCAACATAAAATAATACAGCAAATCATATTCCTTTCTGTTTAATTTCAGTTCGATATTATTTACTTTTACCAAACGATCTTCGGGAAAAATTTGAATATTTTTATAACTCAAAACATCCTCTCCTTTTTGTAGATTTTTGCGCAAAGCAACTTTAATTCGAGCCAATAATTCAGCAAAATGAAATGGTTTCGCTAAATAATCATCCGCGCCAACCAATAATCCTTCTACTTTATCATCAACCGAATCTTTCGCCGACAAAATAATCACCGAAGATTCTTCAATTCCTTCAACAAAGACATTCCATCACCGTCTGGTAACATCATATCCAATAAAATGCAATCATAATCGAACGAAATTATTTTATCCAAAGCTTGCTGATAATTATCTGCTGTTTCGACAATCATCTTTTCCTTTTCTAAAAACTCAACAATTGTTTCTTGCAATTTTATTTCATCTTCTACGACTAAAATCTTCATAACTTCAGTTTAAATAATTGGTAAAAATAGATAGTAAAATAGGAAAGAATTAGGAAAACTCCTACTTTTATTCTCAAAATTTAAGATTTCAATTTTGAAAAAATATAGCTTTAAAAATGATTATAGCGAAGGTGCTCACCCAGCAATTTTGCAACGATTAATCGATACAAATTTAGAACAAACAATTGGTTACGGCGAAGACGAATTTTGCAATGAAGCAAGAGAGTTCATCAAAAAAAGACTGAAAAAAGATTCAGCAATTCATTTTGTTTCTGGTGGAACACAAGCCAATTTAATTGTAATTTCTTCTATTCTAAAACCACACGAATCTGTAGTTGCAGCCGAAAGCGGGCATATTGCCGTGCACGAAACGGGCGCGATAGAAGCAACAGGACATAAAGTAAATACCATTGCGACGGATAATGGAAAAATAACTCCTGAGCAAATTTCGATTGTTCTTTCCACACATACGGACGAGCATATGGTGAAGCCACAATTGGTTTATATTTCTAATTCTACGGAAGTTGGAAGTGTTTATTCGAAAAAGGAATTGCAAGAACTTTATCATTTTTGCCAAGAAAATAATTTATATCTTTTTGTTGATGGCGCACGTTTAGCTTCTGCTTTAACTTCTTCTAAATGTGATTTAAGCTTTGAAGATATGGCGAATTTTACAGATGTTTTTTACATTGGTGGAACTAAAAATGGTGCACTTTTAGGTGAAGCAATTGTGATAAATAATTTAAAATTGGACGAAGATTTTCGTTATCATATTAAGCAAAAAGGCGGAATGTTAGCGAAAGGACGTTTGATAGGAATTCAATTTTCGGAAATGTTTCGAGATGATTTATTTTTCGAGATGGGAAAACACGCGAATCAAATGGCAGAAAAATTAGCAAATGCTATTTCAGCAAAAGGTCACAACTTTTTGACAGAACCATCTTCCAATCAAATTTTTCCTATTTTACCAAATTCAATTATCGAAAAACTACAACAAGATTTTGAGTTTTATATTTGGCAAAAAATTGACGAAAAAAATTCTGCAATAAGATTGGTTACCTCTTGGACAACTTTGGAAGAACAAGTTGACAATTTTATCAAATCAATATAAAAAATAAAAGGATCCATAAATTATTGGATCCTTTTATTTTAATAATAATCTTTCACATTTTTCAAACGCTCTTTCGAAATCTTTACTTGCTTGTTTTTTTAAAGCAATTATTTTATTTTTTTGACTACTTGATATTCCGTAATAATCAGATCTTTCAATTAAAATATCGACATTTCTATTATTTCCATCATTTGGTCTATTTTGCGCATAACTTGACATTGTAAACAACGCAAAACCAAAAATTAAAAACTTCTTCATATTCTACACTTTCGTTTAGAATAAGCAAAGTCCGTGCTGAAATGAATAAATTATTAAAATTTATATTTAATCAACAACTAATCAATAAATTAAACCTTAGTTTTTTCTAACGCTTGCAAAATATCTTCGATAATATCCACTTTATCCTCCAAACCGACTGATAAACGAATAGAGCCTGGCATAATTCCCAAATCTGCACGTTCTGCATCTGATAATTTTGCGTGAGTTGTAGTTGCTGGATGCGTTGCAATCGATCTCGAATCCCCTAAATTAGACGTATATAAAATCATTTCTAATGCATCAATAAATCTGAAAGCACGTTCTTTTCCTCCTTTCACTTCAAATGTTACGATTCCACCCCCGCCTTTCATTTGTTTTTTCGCCAACTCATATTGCGGATGCGATGGTAAAAATGGATATTTTACATCTGCAATTTCAGCATGATTTTCCAAAGCTTCTGCCAACGCCAACGCATTTTCGCAATGACGATCCATACGAAGTGGCAACGTTTCTAAACTTTTAGAAATTGTCCACGCATTAAAAGCTGACATCGCTGGACCTGTATGACGAATAAAAAACATCATTTCATTGATTAATTCTTCTTTCCCTACAACTACTCCACCCAAAACTCGACCTTGTCCGTCCATATATTTTGTTGCAGAATGAATAGATAAATCAAATCCAAATTGCAAAGGTTGTTGTAAATATGGTGTTGCGAAACAATTGTCAATTGCAAAAATAACATTCGGATGTTTTTCTTTCAATTTTGCCAAAGATTCTAAATCAAATAATTCTAATCCAGGATTTGAAGGCGATTCTAAGAAAACAATTTTTGTATTTGGTTGAATTGCTTTTTCCCAATCCTCGATATTTGGCGTTTCTACATATGTATAAGTTACGCCCCAACGCGGAAATAATTGCGTAATTAATTGATGCGTAGAACCAAAAATTGCACGACTCGATACAATATGATCTCCACTTTTTATATACGAAGCAAAAGATGCAAAAACAGCAGCCATTCCCGAAGCAAAAGCTAAACCTGCATCTGCTTTTTCCAAAGCACAAACGCGATTAATAAACTCTGTTGTATTTGGATTTGCATAACGTGAATAAACCATACCTTGCTCTTCTTCTGCAAAAATTGCACGTCCTTGCTCTGCGCTATCAAAAATAAAACTTGATGTTAAATATAATGGAACCGAATGCTCGCGAGTAGCAGATCTTGGCGCTTGCTCACGAATTATCTTAGACTGATCTTTTTTCATAAGAATCAAAGTTAACGATAGTTTTATTAAGCAAAAAGCTTTTAATAAAGTTTTAAACAGAAATTATTTCTATTTTCAATCGTTATTTCGATAATTTGACTGTTTCTAAAAAGATTTTTAGAAATATTTCAGAAACGATTTTAAAACTTTCATTTTCATCACGATTAAAAATAATTAAACGAGTAATTATTCCTAAAATTTCATTCAAATTTAATCTCTACCTTTGCAATCTTATATCAATTTATGTCATTCGAAAATTTAGGATTATCACCATATTTATCAAAAGCAATTACAAAACTTGGATTTTTAAAACCTTTTGAAATTCAGACCGAAACAATTCCATCAATTTTAAAAGGAAAAGATGTGATGGGAATTGCAAAAACTGGTTCTGGAAAAACCTTGTGTTTTGTTGCGCCTTTGCTACAAAAAATTCAACATCAATCGTACGAAAAATCTCGTAACATAAAAGCGTTAATTTTAGTTCCAACACGTGAACTAGCAGTTCAGATTGAACAAACTTTTGCAGGATTGCGAACTGCTTTACGCCGTGAGGTACAAACGCAAGCGGTGTATGGAGGAACTTCGATTAATCCACAGATGAAAAATTTGTATGGAACAGAAATTTTGATTGCAACTCCTGGTCGTTTATTGGATTTAATGGATCATAATGCGTTATCATTGGATCAATTGCAATATTTGGTGATTGACGAAGCAGACAAAATGTTCCAATTAGGATTTGGAGATGAAATGAACCGAATTTTGAAAAGTGTTCCGAAAAAGAAACAATCGATTCTTTTTTCTGCGACTTTGAATGATAAAATTGATGAAATAAAATCTACATTAAGTATTGATCCAATTGTTGTTGAAATCAAAAAACAAGAAATTGATTTGGAACAAATCGAACAAGTTGCTTATAAAGTTGATGCCGAAACAAAAGGTCCTTTTTTACGTTATTTAATCAAATCTGAAAACTTAGAACAAGTTTTGGTTTTTGTTTCTTCGACACGAACTGCAGATAATTTAGTAGAAAAATTAAAAAAGAATAAAATCTCTGCAATGGCGATTCACAGTAAGAAATCCCAAGGCGCTAGAATGGATAATTTGGAAGATTTTAAACTAGGTGATATTAAAGTTTTGGTTGCAACAGATTTGATTGGACGCGGAATTCATATCGAAGGTTTACCAACTGTTATTAATTACGAATTACCTCGTTCGCCTTTAGATTATGTGCACAGAATCGGGCGTACAGGTCGTGCAAATGCAAACGGAAAAGCCATTAGTTTGATTACAGAAGAAGATTTGCATCATTTCAAAATCATTCAGAAAAAAATGGGTAAAAAAGTTGATTTACTTCCAACTGATAATGTGAATTTACACGGATATTAAAATAAGTTTTAAGTTATGAGTAACAAGTTCTAAGTTTTCTCTGAACTCATTACTCATAATTTTTTAATTAAATCAAGTCCAAAGATATTGTCTAAACTCTATTAATTTTTTCAACATTTGATTATCTTCTTCATATTGATTATTTTCTAAATTATCATTATCGAGCTTACGTTTATTCCACCAATTATATAAGTTTTCAATTTCAATTTTTGCATTTTTATGTTCATCATCATACATCCAATCAACATGACTTGTAAATAAATTTTCTTTTTCAATACAATCGCATAAAATCTGAAAACAAGCATGTAAAATAATCACATCCTTATCTAGCCATTCATCGTTTAATGTTTCTATTTTTAGAAGATTCGAAGGTTTCATTATTAATTTATTTTTTCAAAACTTATCACTCATAACTACTAACTCACAACTTCTAGATATGTGGACCAAGCATATTTTTAGGATCAAGGATTTCGTCCAAACGTTCTTTCGACAATAAACCGTGATCTAAGACCAATTGATATACACCTCCTCCTGTTTCTAAAGCTTCTTTCGCAATTTTTGTACTTGCTTTGTAACCAATGTAAGGATTTAAAGCTGTAACAATTCCAATACTATTTTGTACTTCATTTTTCAAATGTTCTGCGTTTGCTGTAATTCCATCCACACATTCAACACGTAGCGTATTCATCGCATTTGTTAAATATTGAATCGATTCCATAATCGAAAAACCAATTATTGGCTCCATTACATTTAATTGTAATTGACCAGCTTCGGCAGCCATTGTTATTGATAAATCATTTCCAATTACTTTAAAACAAACTTGATTCACAACTTCTGGAATTACAGGATTTACTTTCCCTGGCATAATCGAAGATCCTGGTTGTTTCGGAGGTAAATTAATCTCGAACAAACCTGTTCTCGGACCAGATGTTAATAAGCGTAAATCATTACAAATTTTCGACAATTTCACACAAAGACGTTTCAAAGCTGATGAATAATCCACAAACGAACTTGTATCCGAAGTTGCTTCAACTAAATTATCAGCCAACGAAACATCTTCATTCATGATTTCAGCTATTTTAGTTGTACACAATTGTGCATAACCTGGAACAGCATTCAATCCAGTTCCAATTGCAGTTGCACCCATATTAATTACTAATAATTCAGCAGCTATTCGATTCAAATTATCAACTTCTTTATGTAATGTATTCGAAAAACCTTCAAACTCTTGCCCAAGCGTCATTGGAACTGCATCTTGCAATTGCGTACGTCCCATTTTTATGACATTACCAAATTGTTTCCCTTTTTTATCAAAAGCCTCATACAACGAAGTTAATGCCTCAACCAAAGGCTTGTTCATATTAAATAATGCTAATTTCAAAGCAGATGGATAAGCATCATTCGTAGATTGCGAAAGGTTCACATAATCATTTGGCGAACAAAATTGATACTCTCCTTTTTGTTTTCCTAAATACTCCAAAGCAATATTTGCAATTACTTCATTTGCATTCATATTTGTAGAAGTTCCCGCACCACCTTGTATCATATCGATTGGAAATTGCTCTGTATATTTACCAGCAATTAACTCATTTGAAGCGAAAGAAATCGCATCAAATAATTCTTTCGATAAAATTCCTAATTCGTGATTAGCTTGTGCAGCACCTAATTTCACAATACCAAGTGCCTTTACAAATTCGGGATAATGTGACAAATAGTTATTGGAAATTTTGAAATTATTAATGGCACGTTGCGTTTGCACACCATAATAAGCCGTTTCAGGAATTTGTAATTCTCCTAATAAATCAGACTCCGTTCTCATTTTATTTATTGTTTGTTATTGACAATTAAAGGTAAGGAATAATCTAGTATCTTTTTGAAAAGCATTTTGTCAAAAAATTCAAAAAATCTATATCTTTAAAACATTAACACAAAAGAGATGAAAGCAGCTCGTTATTATTCATTAGACGTTTTTCGTGGCGCAACTGTTGCGTTGATGATTTTGGTAAATAATCCAGGAACTTGGTCGGCTATGTTCGATCCTTTGGAGCATGCAGAATGGCACGGATGTACGCCAACAGATTTGGTTTTTCCTTTCTTTTTGTTTGCTGTAGGAAATGCAATGACTTTTGTGATTCCAAAATTACAACAACAACCTCAACAAATTTTCTGGCAAAAAGTAATAAAACGAACAATTTTAATTTTCGGAATTGGATTATTCATCAATTGGTGGCCATTTTTCAAGTGGGATAATAATGAACTAATTTTCAAAACATGGAAAGATTCAGAAGAAAGCGGAATCCGAATTATGGGCGTTTTACAACGAATTGCAATTGCTTATTTTTTCGCTTCGGTGATTGCTTTTTATTTTAAACAAAAACAAGTTTTATTGATAAGTTGTGCGATTCTTCTACTTTATTGGGTTTTAACTTTCGGACTTGGAACTTCTGCCCCTTATTCATTAGAAGGTTTCATCGGAACTAAAATTGATAATCAATTGCTTGGTTTAGCGCATATTTACAAAGGAGAAGGTGTTCCGTTTGATCCCGAAGGAATTTTCAGTACAATTTCTACCATTCCGCAAGTTTTATTTGGGTATTTGGTTGGTGATTATATTCAGAAACAAGGAAATATCAATTGGTTGAATCGTCCGCTACCAAAAACTGACAATCCGCAATATAAAATGTTAGCTGGCTTATTTGTTTTAGGAACAATTGCGTTGACAATTGGTTATGTTTGGCAATGGGATTTTCCGTACAATAAAAAGATTTGGAGCAGCTCTTATGTTTTCAACACAACTGGTTTAGCAATTTTGACAATTGGCGCTATGATTTGGTTCATCGAAATTTTAGGCATCAAAAATGGTTTCATGAAATTCTTTGATGTTTTTGGAAAAAATCCTTTGTTCATCTTTGTTTTGAGCGGATTATTACCTCGATTATTAAGTTTAATCAGAATTGAAGCTGGTTTAAACGACAAAAGAGAAATCAAATTCATTTCACCATTGGGTTGGTTCTACGAAAATGTTTGTGCTAAAATTCCTGGAATTCCAGAAATTGGTTCATTTGTTTATTCGCTAATTTTCTTAGCTTTCTTTTGGTGGTTAGCTTATTTATTAGATAAAAAGAAGATTTATATTAAAGTTTAAAAGTCTTGAGTAGTAAATTATAAGTTTTTAGAAGAGATGTCTCGATTCCTCGACATGACATTAATTATCAGCCTAGATTGGATTTTCTTGTCATGTTGAGCGAGTCAAACGATGTAGAAACATCTAATATTTAGAAAACAATCTTACTTATAAAAATTATTTCTAAACCTTCTTATAAACAGCATAAAACTGATAAAAGTGCTGAATATTTTCAACATCAAAAATAATTTGTTTCCATTGATTTAATTCCAAAATCAATTGATTTTCGTGTTGAGTAAACTTCCCAACAAAAATTTCATCATCATTCAAATACAAACCAAACTTATCATTTACCAAATGTAAATTTTCCACTTCCAAATGTTCAAAAAATAAAATAGATGATTCTTCTTCTGTAAAATCGATAGGTGAAGCGATATTCGAAGAATATTCTAACGCAATAAATTGATGCGAATTATAGATTGGAAAATAGATCGACGGATAGTTTTCTATATTAGAAAATAATTCTTTTTTTAACTGAATTATTTCTCGTGATAAAAAAGGAATCGCGCTCAAATTTTTAACATTTCGTAACATATCAGCTTCCTCAAAATAGTTATCAAAGTGTAATATTTCGTTAACTGTTAAGTTTTTTTCGATCAAATGACTTATTGGAATGCTAAAATATTTAGCAATTTGAGAAATTGTTTCAATTCGTGGCTCTGCACGTTTTTCTTCATAAGATGAAATATTCCCTCTACTAACTTCGAACAAATCAGCAAAAGCCTGTTGAGTTAAGTTCTTAACTTGTCTTAATTTCTTTATATTTTCACCTATTTTTGTCATTATTTAAAATTTTAACACTTTTATTTGCTAATTATTTTAGCAAATTGTTTAATTTTATGGAAACAAATTACAAAAAACACTAATAACAACAAAATGAATTATTTTTCGAAGATTGAAAATTTTATTCAAAACATCAATTACACCATCACTTACAAAGACGAAAAAGAGGGTGTTTTTATGATTGAAAATTTATTGGATGGTGTTCAAAATCTGATTGTAGGGATTGCACCACCTGTTATCATTTTCGAGTTGTATTTATTTACAATTACAAATGATAATCTGGAAATGCTAAAAGCGTTGTTGATGAAAAATCGCGATATCATTCATGGTGCTTTTGCAATAACAGAAGACGGAAAAAA
The DNA here is from genome assembly GCF_019308355.1 of Empedobacter falsenii. Taxonomy (GTDB): domain Bacteria; phylum Bacteroidota; class Bacteroidia; order Flavobacteriales; family Weeksellaceae; genus Empedobacter; species Empedobacter falsenii_B. The sequence goes on from NZ_JAAGKM010000028.1 coordinate 25,438, forward strand.
AGTTATTTATCGTTACACACTTCAAATTGCGAATCTTGATCAAAACGAATTTGAAGCAACGTTAAATTCTTTGAGCTTATTGATGAGCGAATATTCTGCTCAATTAATCGAATTTTCTAAACAATAAAACAATATCACTATGAATATTTTCAAACGTATTTTTAGAATTGGACAAGCGGAAATACATTCGGTTGTCGAAAAAATGGAAGACCCAATCAAAATGACAGAACAAGGAATTCGCGAAATGCGCGACGATCTTAATCAATCATTAGAGGCTTACGCAAAGGTAAAAGCAATGGCAATTCGTTCGCAAAATAGCGTCGACAAAAAGAAAGAAGAAGCTGCAGATTATGAACGAAAAGCAATTCTTTTGTTAGAAAAAGCTGAGCGAAATGAAATTACAATTGAACAAGCCGAAAATTTAGCGAAAGAAGCTTTGAGCTTAAAAAATCAATTGTTAGAAGAAATTACTGAATTAGAAAATCAAGTGATTATTCATGAAAAATCTGCAAATGAAGTGCACAAAAACGTTGAGGTTCTTAAATTCAACATTAATAAATGGGAAAATGAATTAACAACATTAAAAGCTCGTGTAAAAGTTGCTGATGCCACAAAACAAGTAAACAAACAAATGGCAAAAATTGATGCGAATAGCACAATTAGTATGTTAGAAAGCATGAAAGCCAAAGTAGAAGAAGACGAAGCACTTGCACAAGCTTACGGAAGTTTAGCGGACAATTCGAAAACCGCTGATGACGAAATTAACGAAACCTTGAAAGGTGATTTGATTCAAAATGAATTAGAAGCTTTAAAGCTAAAAATTCAGTCGAAAAATCAAGAATAAATCACTTTTTATAGTGAATTATTTCTATAAAATTTTTAGTAAATTAATCTCTTTTAAAAAATCAAAACTATGGCATCTAAATATGAATACAAAACAATAGAAATAATGCCTAACGCTGGCTTATTTTCTATCAAAATAGATAAAACATTTTTGGATGATTTACTAAATAAATATGGAAATGAAGGCTGGGAATTAATCACTTCCACTCCGCTTTCCATCAACAGCACAACGAAAATTATTTATTATACATTCAGAAGAGCTATTTAACATTAAAAATTAACACTAAATGACCGAAATTTTAGACCTTCTTTTTAATCCATTGGCCAACGGAATTATGACCATTTTGATGGGATTTTCTCTTGTCTATTGGGTATTTCAACTGTTAGCTGGTGACGGAATTGATCTTGGAACAGATTCTGATTTTCATATCGGAGACATCAATGATGTTGATGCCCACCACGAAATTGACGCTGATCACGATGCTGATGCAGACGTGCATCACGAACCAGGTTTTTGGGCAAAATGTTTAGAATTCATCAATGTTGGTAAAGTTCCGTTAATGGTGATTATTACTTTGTTCAAATTTATCAGTTGGGTGATTACCATTATTTCTTCGATTGTTTTTGGATTAAGCAAATTAGGATTGTATTCAGTTTTAATCTTAATTCCGGTTTTCATCATCGCTTATTTTATGATGCATTGGATCACTAAACCATTAGTTAAAATGTATTCAGAATTAGGTTATCATGGAGAAGAAGAAACTGATTTTATCGGAAGAGTCGGAAAATCAAAATCTAAAATCACAGGAGATAAAATAGGCTCTGCGGAATTTCAAATCGAGAAAGATATTATTACGCTTAACATCAAAAGTCAAAATGGCGAAGAAATTAATTTTGGAGATACCATTATTATCACCGACGAATCGCCTTCAAATCATTATTATTTCGTCATCAAACATATAACCTTAAACAACATTTAACACTATTATGACACTAATATTTCAACTTACTTCGTTTCTTATCGAAGAAATTTTAATCTTAATTATTCACTAAATCAATCAAAATATAATAAAAATCTCATGACAAATTTTATTCTTTTAGCAGTTGGTGTTATCGTTTTCATCTTTATTGCTTTCATCGTCGTTTTAAGCGTTTTCTATAAAAAAGTTCCGCAAGGAAAAGCCATCGTTCGTACTGGTGTTGGTGGATCGCAAGTAGCTTTCAACAAAGGAATGTATGTAATTCCTGTTTTCCACAAAATGGAAATTATGGACATTTCGATTAAGAAAATTGATATTACTCGTCAACAACACGATGGTTTAATTTGTAAAGACAACATTCGTGCAGATATCAAAGTTGCATTTTTTGTTCGCGTTAATAAATCGGTGAATGATGTAATCAATGTTGCACAAAACTTAGGAACAGAACGAGCATCAGAACCAGAAACATTAAAAAGTATTTTCGAAGCAAAATTCTCAGAAGCTTTAAAAACAGTTGGAAAAAAATTCGATTTTATCGAATTATACGAAGCTCGTCGCGAATTTAGAGATGAAATTTTAAATATCATCGGAACAGACTTGAATGGATATATTTTAGATGACTGTGCGATTGATTATTTAGAACAAACTGAATTACAATTCTTGAGCCCTGATAATATTTTAGATTCGGAAGGTATTAAAAAAATCACGGAATTAACGGCTCAACAAAATATGAACGCCAACTTAATTCGTCGTGAAGAAGAAAAAGTAATCAAAAAACAAAACGTTGAAGCGCGCGAAGCAATCTTAGAATTAGAGCGACAATTAGCCGAAAAAGAAGAGCGTCAACGCAGAGAAATCGAAAATATAAAAGCGCGCGAAGAGGCAGAAATTGCAAAAGTTCGCGAAGAAGAACGTCTAAAAGCTGAATCTGTTCGTATTACAACAGAAGAGCAATTGGCGGTACAAGAAGAAAATAAATTGCGTCAAATTATTATCGCAGAAAAAAATAAAGTTCGTACTGATGCAATCGAAACGGAACGCGTTGAAAAAGATCGTGCATTAGAGCAAACAGAACGTGAGCGAATTGTGACTTTAGCTCAGATTGATAAAGAAAGGTCTATCGAAGTTGAGAAGAAAAATATTCAAGGCGTTATCAAAGAACGCGTTCTTTTAGAAAAAGGCGTGATTGAAGAGCAACAAGGTGTGAAAGATGTTGAAGTTTACCGTGAAGTTGAGCGTCAGAAACAAGCCGGAATTATTGCTGCATCGCAAGAAGCGGAAGAGCGTTTAATCGAAACTGTAAAAGCTGCGGAAGCGGCAAAAATTGCGGCAGAGCAAGAAGCTGCTCGTCAAGTTATCGAAGCAGATGCACAAAAACAAGTTGCAGAACGCAAAGCGCAAGAGTTATTAATTGATGCGGAAGCTAAAAAAGAAGCTTCTGCAAAAGAAGCTGAAGCTCGTAAAATAATTGCTGAAGCACAAGCAAAAGAAGAAGCTACAATTGGTCTATCTGAAGCAGAAGTAATGGTTGCAAAAGCAGAAGCAGAAGAAAAACAAGGAACTGTAGAAGCATCTGTTATCGAGAAAAAAGCAGAAGCGTTACGTAAAGAAGGCTTAGCACAAGCAGAAGTTGTTCGTGAAAAAGCATTAGCAGAAGCAAAAGGAATTGAAGAAAAAGCAGAAGCTATGAAGAAACTGGACGGTGTTGGAAAAGAGCACGAAGAGTTCAAACTTCAATTACAAAAAGAAAAAGATATCGAATTGGCTCATATCAACATTCAAAAAGATATTGCTGGAGCCCAAGCTGAGGTGTTATCAAATGCATTGAAATCTGCGAAAATTGACATTGTTGGTGGAGAAACAATGTTCTTCGAAAATATTGTGAAACAAGTTTCGAATGCAAAAGGTTTCGATCATTTAATCGACAATTCGAAACATGCAACAGATATCAAAAATGCATTGATTGACGAAGATGGCGGAAGCGATTTAGCTGGAAAAGTGAGAAGTCTTGCCGATAAATATGGCATTTCATCAAACGACATCAAAAACTTAACAATTACTGCGGCATTAATTAAATTACAGCAAGCTGCTTCTGCTTCTGGAAACAGCGAAGACACAGGATTTATAAATTCTCTTTTCGGAATTGCGAATCAGTTAGGTGTTTCAAATAAAAAAATAGGTTAATCCATTAAACAATAATAGAGTGATTGAATCTATTCGTTTCAATCGCTCTTAATTACAGTTTAATCACCTTCTAGATTTTAATTTAATGCAAGAAGAAAAAAATATTAACGTTACCGAAACGCTTGATGCAGGCGCGTACGAAATCATCCGAAAAAGACTTCTTACACAAAAAGATTTTCTTTCGGAAAGATTAACGAAATTGAATGATGCTCGAAAAGAAGTCTTCAATTCTACCAATTTTGCATTAAGCGCAAACCAAAGAATTACGACAGAAAATACATGCGTCGCACGTGGAATTATCGCGTTCGATAAATTGTGTATTTTTGGTTACAACGTGCATTTCGGTTTACGCACAGACATTCAGTTGAGCGATGTTTTTAGTATTTATCTGTTTCAAGAAAATCAATTTATTCCTCAACCTCTCGACTTAATAAACGATCAGAATTTCTTTACAGATTTTCAGAATTTATATAAATATTACCGCGATTCTATCTTTTCTAAATTTCGTAGAACAGATAATTATCTATACATGGTTTTCCAAACCAGTAAAAGCGCACAAGATTTGAAAGCGTTTAAATGGTTAATCAAAGACGGAAAATTAATTTATCAAGATGATCGCAGCATTCACGAAGTAAAAAAAGCAGATCAATTTGATTTTGAATGGCAAAAAACTTCTATCGATGATCGTCGATTAGGAAAGTTTCCACATATTTCTATTTTAGATAAGATTTTTATCGAAGCAATTGGTGGTGATATTACTTTTAAAATTGAAGATAATACGGATTCAGGAAAAGGAATTTTCACTGAAAAAGTGACACATTTAGATCAACAATTAGACGATGCCGAATATTATTATGCCGATTTAGGAAATCTAATTGCGGTTAAAATAAAACCGTTTCAAGAAGATTTCAGAGCCTATATTTACAATGTTCGCACCAAAGAAGTTATCAACATTCCTGCACTTTTAGATGCAGCAGTTCTGTTACCCGATAATCAAGGTTTAATTTTTTCGAATGGTTATTATTTACAAAACGGAACGTATCATCTTTTCGATAATAATAATTTAGAGCATTTTCAATTTTTCCGTCGTGTAAATTCTCCGAACGGAGAAGATTTTATGTACATTTTCAATCAAGATGAAACCAATACATACATTCTTTTATCGTACAATATCATTCAACAAACTGTGGAAACACCTATAGTTTGTAATGGTTTTACGATTTTTAAAGATGGAAGTTTAATTTATTTCCGCACCGAAGAAGAAGCGACAAGACATCATCAAGTTCAAATTTGGCAAACACCTTATGTTGAACGTTTGATTGAAAATACAGAGAAAACAAATCATCCATTATATAAAATTGGGAACAAAGACATTGTGAAAGCAATGGCTGAATCTCAGGAGGTTATTCAATTAATCAACAAAGAAGATTCGTACGAAGGTTTATACGAGGACATTGTAAAAAAAGCGAATAATATTGTAGATGGCTATTTTTGGATTAATGATCAAGAGACTTTTGAGCTTGCTGTTCCTTTATTAGAAATAAAAACAGTTGCCAATACAGCGATTGATGAATTTGCTAAAGTTCAAATTCAGAAAAAATTTGCGCAAGAAACCTTAGAAAAAACGGAAGAATCGATTGAAGAAATCGTTTTCAAAGTAAATAGCACAACGTACAATCAATTGGATTTATTGGTTGAACATTTAGCTGAGGCTCGTAAAATTCAAGGAAAAGTTATTGATTTACGTTCAATTCGCTACATCAATTTAGAGCGTGTTCAAGAATTAGAAAACCGATTGCAAGAGGTAAACGAAAATTTATCAACCAAAACAATTGAGTTTCTTTTATTGGATGAAGCACTAATTCCATACGAAGAAAAAGTTGCTGAACAGAAAAACTTAGTAGCTTCTATCGAAAAAGTCATTGATGCGAAAGTTATCGAAGAAGCCTGTCTTAAAATTGCCTCAGAATTAGAATTATTGATTGATATTCTGAACAGTTTAAAAATTGAAGACGCAACACAAACAACAAAAATCATTGAGAAAATCTCGGTTATTTTTGCTTCGCTTAACGAAGTTCGTGCCCAATTAACACGTCAAACTTCTGCGTTAAAAAGCAAAGAAGCTGTTGCAGAATTTTCTGCTCAAATCACGTTGTTAGAACAAAGTGTGGTTAACTTTTTAGAATTATCAACAACTGCCGAAAAAACGGAAGAATACAATACAAAAATAATTGTTCAACTTGAAGAATTAGAAAGTAAATTTTCTGATTTTGATGATTTCGCCTTGAAAATTGCAGATAAGCGCGACGAAATTATCAAGGCATTCAATTTGAAACGTGAACAATTAGTTGAACAAACCAACAAACGCACCAATTCATTAGAACAAATTGGCTTGCGCGTCTTGAAAAATATCGAAAATAAAGCCAAAACTTTTTCTGAGAAAGAAGAAATTTTAGCGTTTTATTCTTCGGATTTAATGATTGACAAAATGCGTCAAATCATTCAAGAATTGAAGGATTTAAAAGATGTTTCGAAAGCCGAAAACCTTGAAAATCTATTAAAAAAATCGCAAGAAGATACGCTTCGTGTTTTACGAGATAAAACTGAACTTTTTGTTGATGGGCAAAATATTATTGCGCTTGGTCAAAATAAATTTACGGTCAATACGCAGCAATTAGCGCTGACATTGTTGAATCGTAACAACGAATTATTTTATCATTTAACAGGTACAAGTTTCTATCAAAAAGTTAAAAACGATGAGATTTATCGTTACCAAGATATTTGGAACCAAGAATTTGTTTCGGAAAATCAATTGGTTTATCGTGCTGAATATTTAGCTTATCAAGCTTTTTTAGCAAGAAATGAAAACGATTTTGATGCTGAAAAATTTATCAATCAAATCATTGAACAAAATTATTCGGAAGGTTATATAAAAGGCGTTCACAATTTTGATGCGTTTCGAATTTTTACTGAATTGGTCAACATAAATTCGAAATTAGATGTGTTGCAATTTGATGCGCCAACTCGTACAACTGCTCAAATTTTTTGCCATTCTTTAGAAAAGAATTTGCAAGATAAGTTGAATGCAATGATTAATTCGGCTCAATTAATTTTGAAAAATTTTCCGAATTCAACTCGATTTGAAAATATTCTAAATGAAATCAAATCGCTTTTTGAAAATTGGGAAACTGAATGGGATAAAACAATAACAACTTCAGAAAAAGTTGCCAATTATTTGTTTAGAACTTTCACAAAATATCAAGCTTTTTCGATGAGTAATGAAGCTGAAAATTTTCGAAAAGAATTCATTAATTACTTAGAGAAAAATAAAAATTCAGATGATTTTAATGCGTTGATTGCAGATGAACAATTTTCTTCAACCGAAAAATTTTACTTGATCGAAAACTGGATTCATTCTTTTATCGATGAAAATGAAAATTTTTCAACTTACAGAAATGTTGTAAATGAAGTAGCAACGATGTTATTGTTTTCTAAAGATAAATTTCAGTTAATAAATGGAAATTCATCTATTATAATTGAAGATTTAAAAGGAAATCATACCGTAATAATTGATGGTATTTATACACAAAATTATCATGAAATCATTTCTAAATTAGAGCATTTTTCAACTGTTGATGTTCCAAATTTTAAATCATTCCAAAAGTTAAAAGAAGAAATTTCGAAAGCTTATGAAAAGGATTTAAAAATCGCAGAATTTGAACCAAAAGTTTTAACATCATTTGTTCGAAATAAATTAATCAACGAAGTTTATTTTCCTTTAATCGGAAATAATTTAGCCAAACAATTGGGAACTGCAGGCGATAACAAGCGTACTGCACGAATGGGAATGTTGTTGTTAATTTCGCCTCCTGGTTATGGAAAAACGACGTTGATGGAGTATTTAGCAAAAACAATGGGCCTACATTTTGTGAAAGTAAATGGACCAACAATTGGACATAATATTACATCAATCGATCCAATAGAAGCCAAAACTTCTGGAGAAAGAGAGGAATTAAAAAAGATAAATCTTTCGTTTGAAATGGCAGACAATGTAATGTTGTACTTGGACGATATTCAGCATTTGAGTGCCGAATTTTTACAGAAATTTATTTCATTAGCCGATGGACAGCGAAAAATTGATGGAATTTTTGAAGGAGAAAGTAAAACCTACGATTTACGCGGAAAACGTTTTTGCATTGTAATGGCAGGAAATCCATATACGGAAAGCGGCTCTAAATTTCAGATTCCAGATATGTTGGCTAATCGTGCTGATGTTTATAATTTGGGTGATGTAATTGGTGATACGGAAACGTTGTTCAATTTAAGTTTGATTGAAAATGCAACAGGAGATAATCCTTATTTGGATAAAATTGCTTCAAAAAGTTTGACAGATTTTTACAAGTTAACAAATTTTGTAACCGAAAATCAAGAACAACTTCCGGATTTGGAAGGCAATTATTTGAAACAAGAAATTGATGATTTTATTGCAGTTCTAAAACATGTGATTAAGATTAGAAATATTGTCGTAAAAGTCAATCAAAATTATATTTCGAGCGCAGCAATGCAAGATGATTACAGAACGGAACCGCCTTTCAAAATGCAAGGTTCGTACAGAAATATGTCAAAATTGGTTTCGAAAATTGTTCCAATGATGAACGAAAAAGAAATTAACGAAACTATTTTAGCGCATTACGAAAGTGAATCGCAAACATTGACAACAGATACAGAATCGAATTTGTTGCGATTAAAAGAAATTGCAGGTTTGATAACTGCTAAAGAAAAAGAACGTTGGGAAACGATAAAAGCAACCTTTGTAAAAAATAACAAACACGGTGGCTTGAATAAAGACGATAAAGTTTTTGCTCAATTGCTCGAATTCAATGAAAATTTGGAAGGAATTATCCAAGCTATTTTGAAAAAATAAAGGACTGTCTCTTAAAGTGTGTAAGTTCAAAAATTAAGCTTGGGTTAGGTTCTACTTTTTAGAGTCTAACCCTTTCTTGATATAGGATTAAAAATTGATCAATAATAACTCCCCAGTTTCTTACT
>NZ_JAAGKM010000029.1 GCF_019308355.1 Empedobacter falsenii
CCAGTAAGAAACTGGGGAGTTATTATTGATCAATTTTTAATCCTATATCAAGAAAGGGTTAGACTCTAAAAAGTAGAACCTAACCCAAGCTTAATTTTTGAACTTACACACTTTAAGAGACAGTCCTCAAAAAAAATAAATTACTTAGATATTTTGATTGTTGTTTCAATTATTATTGTCACAATCTCAGTTATAATCAACTATTTGAATTAATTTTTTAGAAATACTCGCTACTACTTCACTTTATCTTTGATCCACTTCGCAACGGGTTTCTCAAAATATTCAAACGTTAATGCACTTAAAATTAAAGCAATTACGAAATAAATTCCAATTTTCTGAAAATCATTGATTTTCGGTAAATATTGATTTCCATATTTTATCACAATCATATGAATCATATAAAATGCAAAACTAATTTCACCTAAATAAACCAATGTTTTATGTTGAAGAATTCTCGAAAAGAAACCTTTTTGTAAAGCAAAAATTAGGACAATTCCAACCATCGGAATCCAATAATAAATTCCGTAACGAAAAGCTCTCGCAACATCATTGTGGAAGTAGAAAAAGATTGCCAAAACAGCAATTGCAGCGATTTCTATTAAAGTTCCTCTCGAAAAATTGATAGGCGTATCTTTTATCTTTTTATAGATTTGACAGGTAATAATTCCTAAAATAAAATCGAAACTGCGAACAATTGGATTGATGTAAAAAATCGCTTTTTCCAATTTCATATTTGTTCTGAAATAAGGTTCTGCAAAAATAATAATCGGAATAATTAGTAATAAAATATATTTCAGTTTCGGGAATTTATGCAACCAAATCACATAAAAAGGAAACATCAAATAGAAAAATAATTCGGTCGAAATACTCCAGGAAACGTTATTAATAGAGAAATAAAAATCTTTTACCGGAATATAAGATTGCAATAAAAATAAGTTCGCACCTGCAATATCCCAATGAAAATAACCTTGCCAAACATTGATGATAACAAATGGTAACATGACACAAAAGGTTAGGACATGAAGTGGATAAATTCGAGCAATTCGCGCGATATAAAACTTCTTTTTATCAAAATTTGGATTGTCGATGACTTTCTTTTCGTAATTAAGCGCTATAACAAATCCGCTTAAAATAAAGAAAAAACCAACACCAAGATAACCTTCGAAAAAGACGTTATTTTTTAGATAATTATACCAAGCTAAATCAGTTTTTACAAACGTTAAATGGCTTAAGAAAACGACAAAAGCAAAGAAAAAACGTAAAGAAGTTAAGCTATTTAGCATTAGTCAATAATTTTAATTTCCATTTGATAATATTCGTCAAACATGCGAATAAATTCTTCCAATTTACTTTCTCTTACTGAAATTGTAAACATACATTTATCAGAAAAATGTTTGTCTTTAATTTCTCCAGAAATCCGATAGACATTGCGTTCTACAATTCCTTGTTGATCATAGTTAAAAACCATTTTCACACGTTTTGAAACAAATTTTTCTACAATATTTGCTTCTTCTAACACAACTTGTGCCGCATATTTATAGGCTTTTACCAAACCAGGAATTCCTAATTTTGTTCCACCAAAATAACGTACAGAAACAATTAAAACATTGGTGATTTCGCTTGATAAAATTTGATTATAAATTGGTAAACCAGCCGAACCATTTGGCTCACCGTCATCATTTGCACGATGATTTTTACCATCTATACCAAGAGCGTACGCGTAACAATGATGATTTGCATCGGGATGAATTTCGCGTAATTGATCCAAATAAATTTTGATGTCATCTTCATTTTCAATTGGATAAGCAAAATTAATAAACTTACTACCCAATTCTTTGAAAATTACATCTTCCACCGCTTTCTCGATTGTACGATAATTGTCCGTCATGTTGTATTGAAAAGTAGCGCAAAGATAGTTTAAATAGTACTTTTAAAGAAAAAAGGTTTTATATTTATGAATGATGAAAAAATTTAATATAAATGAAAGCTTATTTATTTTTATTCATACTAATGTGTTCGAGTATTCTTTTTGCCAGAGTATTTCAAAGAAGGAATTTAAAAGGATCATTAATAATTCAATGATAGATTATAATTATAGAATTATTACAGATAATCAAGATAGTATGTTTTACAAAACTGAAAATCTGAAGATTTATAATAGTTCAATTGGAAAATCTAAATTTCAATTTCGTCGTACAATAGAATTTAGATTTTTGAAAAATAATAAAGTAAATTTAATTGATTGCCAAAATTGTAATGAACCATCATTTTGCTATGTAACAAAAAAACAAAATATTTTTAATTATAAAATTGATAATGTTGGTGGGAAATTAATATTTAAGCTACAAAATAAATTTTATAAAATGAGTTTTCTTGTTGAATCAATAAATAACATAGAATTTGAGAAGAATAAATTTTCTGAAATAATTATTAAACGAAAATTTTAATAAATTCAAATAAATCATAAATAAAAAAAGAACCTTAAAATCTAAGGCTCTTCAATTTCTATTCTATTTTCGAAAATATTTAATTCATCATTCAGAAAACGATGTTTTTCAGTTCGTGTTCCTTTCAGTCGAGGAGCTAAAATTCCTTCATTCCAAATAGTATCCGAGCTCAAAATTCGTGCTTCATCCCACAAATCAGCATCAATAAAATGTCGTATGGTATCACTTCCACCTTCAATAATTAAGGATTGAACATTGTTTTCGTATAAATAATCCATCACTTGTGGCAATATTTTTTGCGTAAAATCTAATTGAACAAGTTCTAAATTTTCTTCAGAACAATTTTCAATCGAATTGAAAATTACAGTAGGTTGTGTTTGATCAAACAAATGGAAACTTCTCGGAATCGCTAAGTTTTTGTCAATCGCAATTCTCAACGGATTATTTCCTTTCCATAATCGTGTGTTAAGTTGTGGATTATCAATCAAAGCGGTGTTTTTTCCAACCAAAATAGCTTGTTCTTCCGTTCGCCATTTATGTACTAACTGTTTTGTATATTGGTTTGTAATCCACAATTGTACATCATCACGCCCCATGTATCCGTCTTCTGTTTGCGCCCATTTTAAGATAATATATGGACGTTTTTTCTGATGAAATGTTATAAAACGCTTATTGAGTTTGATACATTCTTTTTCCAAAACACCAAGCGTTACATCAACACCATTTTTCAACAAACGTAAATAACCTTGCCCATTTACTTTCGCAAAAGGATCTAAAGTTCCAATTATGACTTTTGGAATTTCTTTTTCTATAATCAAATCCGCACAAGGAGGCGTTTTTCCGTGATGCGAACAAGGCTCTAACGTAACATATAACGTAGATTCTTTTAATAATTCTTGATTTTTAACCGAATTAATAGCGTTCACTTCGGCGTGCGGTCCGCCATATTCTGACGTAAAACCTTCGCCTATAATTTTGTTGTTATGTACAATAATAGAACCAACAAACGGATTAGGATATGTTGTTCCTAACCCGTTTGTTGCAATTTGTATACAACGAGCCATATATTGCTCATCGATAGATTGTTGTGTCATGCCTAAAAATTATGCATTAAAATCAATATTGAATAATGTTTTCAGTTTGATTTCTGCTTCAATTAATTTTTTACGTTTATCGTCAATTTGTTTGTAAACGTCTTTTAATAAAGGATTATTCTCATTTGCATTCGAAAAGAAATGTACATTATTATCCAATTGATTGATTTCTTTTTCTAAATCCTCAATTATTTTACGTGTTTTTCTAATCTCGTCATCCAATAAATTTCCATTATTTCCAGATTTTACTTTATTGACAAATGATTTCAACTTATAATCGTTCAATTCATTTTTAGAAAGATTTAAAGCATCTAATTTTTTGTGGTAAACATCTGTAAATTCTTGATTGATTGAAATTTTTTCTGATGGAACTTTTCCTAAACTTGTCCAATTATGTTGGATTTCTTCTAGTTGTTTCAACGCCTCTTCTTTGTTTTCAGAAATCGTTTGATTTTTGAAATCGTCTAAGAAAGCTTGTTTCTTTTCTAAATTTTGTTCCATTTTTTGATTCGCTTGTTCGTGACGTTTTTTGTAACGATCAAAGAATTGATTACATGTATCTTTGAATTCTTTCCAGATTTTGTCTGAATTTTTTCTTGGAACATGTCCAATTTTTTTCCAATCATTTTGGATTTTTTTAATCACTTGTACAGAAGCATTCCAATCCGTGCTTTCCGTATGTTGTTTTGCAATTTCTAACAAAGCCAATTTCTTTTCAAGATTCAGTTGTTGCTCTGATTTTAGATTTTTATAGAAATCATTTTTGATGTGATTAAATTGTCTTGTCACTTCTTTGAAAGCTTCCCAAGTTGCAGAATTTTTATCTTTCGGAACACGTCCAATTGTGATAAAGTTCTCACGCAAAGAGTTTATTTCAGAAATAGCTTTTTGCCAATCGCCATGCGATTTTGTTGTTGCTTGCTCAGAAATTTCTTTGATACGAGCGATAATTTGATTCTTCTTTTCTAAATTATCTTTTTGCTCTTGTTTTATTTTTTCATTCAATTCCCCTTTACGGTCATGAATTTTATTTGTTAATTCTTTGAATTTTTGCCACGTTGGTTCGCGCAAATCTTCTTGTACAGGGACGGCTTCTTCTTTCCATAAACGATGCAAATATTGCAATTCATTCAAAGCTTTTTGCACGTTTTGCTCTCCAATTAATTCTTCTGCACGTTTGATAATCGATTGACGAACTTCCAGATTATGTGCATAATCCAATGTTTGCAATTCCTTATTCATATCCAAATATGTGTAGAAATTATCTAAGTGGAAAAAATAATTTTTGAATACATTTTCAGCATTTTTGCTCGGAATTCTTCCTGCATTGTGCCAACGAGTTTTTAACTCACGAAATTTCTTGAACATTGCCGCCGAAGAATCACTTGGTTCTTGATACAAGGCTTTCAATTCGTCAATAATTTCTAAACGTTCCTTTAAATTATCAGATTCCTTTTTTTCGTTTTCTTTATGAAAAACTGCTAATTGATTTTTAAAATCGTTGTAAACAGCGTTAAATTTTGCTCTAAAAGATGTTTCGTATTTAAAATCTAATTCATCACCACCTTCACTTAAGAAAGCTTCTTTTTTTGCAGCTTCATCTTCTTCTAATTTAGTTTTGAATGCATCACGAATTTGATTAAAATGCTCGCGAATCTCTTGAACATCATATTTGCTTAATAGATTTTTTGCTTCGTTAATCAAAACATCAAAACTAAATTTTTCGTAATCTTTGAACGAAATATCGCTTATTTTTTCTTGGTTCGTTAACTCTACCGTTTTGTAAGATTCCGTGTTAGAGTCGTTTGTATTTGCAGGTTTAGGTAATTGTTCTCCGTCTGCATTTTGCAGGTTATCCATTTCAGTATTCATAAGAAATTAAGTTTTGTTTCTCAAATCTAATAAAATTTGAGGACAATATCAAGTCTATTTTGTACGATTATTCCAAATTTCCCAAGCTTTTTCGGCTTGTAGAACCAACATTTCGTGACCATTTTTTATTTTGGCTCCATTTTGTTGACCATTTTCTAAAAATTTTGTCAATGGTGGATTGTAAATCAAGTCGTACAATAAATGATTTTCGTTGATAAATTGGTAGGGTAGAAGTGGAGCGATTTCAGTATTTGGAAAAGTACCAGCTGGCGAACAATTCACAATAATTTGATGATTATGAATGATTTCTTTATTTAATTCATCATATGAATAATGATTTTCAGTTTTTGTTCTTGAAACTATTTTATATTCAATTTTCAATAAATCAAGAATATAAAAAACCGCTTTTGCAGCACCTCCATTTCCTAACACCAATGCTTTTTTATGATGAGGTTCTAAAATAGGTTCTATCGAATGATGAAAACCATAACAATCTGTATTATGCCCGATTCGTTTTCCATCTTGTATCAAAACTGTATTAACCGCACCAATTGCTTTAGCTTCTGGTGATAATTCGTCCAAAAATGGAATGATTTCTTGTTTGTAAGGAATTGTAACATTAAAGCCCACTAAACCTTCGGTTTCGAATACTTTTTCTACTTCATCGATTTGCTGTAAATCAAAAACATTGTAGACAGCGTCTACAATGTTTTCGTTTTTAAATTTTTCAGCAAAATAAGATTTAGAAAATGAATAGGAAATATTTCTTCCGATTAATCCAAATTGTCTCATTCTTCTGTTTTATTTTTATTGAATTGAGCTTTCACAATTCGGATAATCAACGGCATATTCGCCAATAATATAATTCCGAAAATGAATTTCTCTAAATTATTTTTTACAATGTCAAACTGACCTAATGTGTGTCCCAAAAGAGAAATAACACCAACCCAAAGTACCGCGCCTATAAAACTATAGGTAATAAATGTGCGATAATTAAGGTTTGTAACACCGCAAATAAATGGAATTATTGTACGAACAACAGGCATAAAACGAGCGATAATAATTGCTTTTTTACCATTTTCGTTAAAAAATTCTGTTGCTTTTTCGATATGTTTCTTTTTAAGAAACCACGAGTCTTTTCGTCCTAAAATCCAGCCACCAAATTTTCGTCCAACATAATAATTTACGTTATCACCAAGAATTGCTGCAACCATCAGTAATGGAATAATATATTCGATATGCAAATGGTTTTGATCATCGCTTGCTGCAATCATTCCAATCGAAAAGATTAGTGCATCTCCAGGTAAAAAAGGCATTAAAAATGACATGATAATTAAGCCTGTTTCAGCAAAAATTATCAAGAATAAAATAGCATATATCCAATAACCGTAATTATTGATAATGTCCATTAATACCTTGTCTGGGCGTTGAACAAAATTAGTGATAAACTCAATAATAGATTGCATTTTTTATTTTTTAAGCTCTAATTATATCAGCTCCAATAGCACGTAAACGTACATCGATATCTTCATAACCACGGTCAATTTGATCGATATTATGAATAACAGTTTTTCCTTTTGCAGAAAGGGCAGCTATCAATAAAGACATACCAGCACGAATATCTGGAGAAGTTAATTCGGCTCCTTTTAAAGGAGTTTCGTGATTAAGACCAATAACAGTTGCGCGATGTGGATCACATAAAATAATTTGCGCTCCCATATCAATTAATTTATCCACGAAGAATAAACGAGACTCGAACATTTTTTGGTGGATCAAAACGCTTCCTTTTGCTTGAGTGGCAATTACCAAGATAATTGATAATAAATCTGGTGTAAATCCTGGCCAAGGCGCATCAGAAATTGTTAAGATAGAACCGTCAATAAAACGCTCGATTTCGTAATGTTCTTGTGCTGAAATATAGATGTCGTCATCACGACGCTCTAATTTGATTCCTAATTTTTTGAACACATCTGGAATAACACCTAAATTCTCCCACGAAACATTTTTGATTGTTAATTCAGATTTTGTCATGGCAGCTAAACCAATCCATGATCCAATTTCGATCATATCTGGTAAACATGTATGTTCAGTTCCGCCTAACTTCTCAACTCCTTCAATCGTTAAAAGATTCGAAGATATTCCAGAAATTTTAGCACCCATTCGGTTCAACATTTTACACAATTGTTGAATGTAAGGCTCACATGCAGCGTTGTAAATAGTTGTTGTTCCTTTTGCTAAAACTGCAGCCATAATAATATTTGCAGTTCCTGTTACAGAAGCTTCTTCCAATAACATATAAGAACCTTGCAATCCGTTTTCGTCTACTTCTACACCGTAGAAATCTTCGTCTGGATTGAAGCGATATTTTGCTCCTAACGCAAAGAAACCTTCGAAGTGCGTATCTAAACGACGACGCCCAATTTTATCTCCTCCAGGTTTCGGCATAAAAGCTTCTCCGAAACGAGCTAAAAGTGGTCCCATTAACATGATTGATCCACGTAATGCAGCACCATCTTTACGAAATTGTTTTCCTTTTAAATAATCTAATCGTAATTCGTCGGCTTGGAAAGTAAAATCTCCTTTTCCATTTTTTTGTGTTTTTACGCCTAAATCACCCAAAATTTCAATCAAACGATTGACATCTCGGATGTCTGGAATATTTTTAACACGAACTTGTTCATTGGTTAATAAAACCGCACATAAAATTTGTAGTACTTCATTTTTAGCACCTTGCGGAGTAATTTCTCCTTTCAAAGGTTTCCCTCCCTTTATTTGAAATGTAGCCATTTAGTTGTATTAAATAGTTTTGATTTAACCTTTATTGTTTCGAACGTTTTGGTTTCGATTGTTGTTATTTTGATTATTTCGGTTATTGTTGTTTTGACGATTATTCGAATTTTGGTTATTATTTCGATTGTTGTTATTTTGATGATTACGATTATTGTTTTGGTAACTTCTATTGTTTTGATTGTTGTTTGAATGATTATTATTCGAATTTAAACGATCAGGAGAAACCAAATGATCATCAACTTTTCTCAAATCAATTTTACCATCAGATAATTCGTACAAATGATTAAAAATAACTTGATCATCAACAGTATCTTTATTCCAAAGTAAATAACATTTTTTCATGTGATTGGCAATCGCAAAGTACAAACCTTCGCGTTTTTCGCCTTCTTCCCACGTTACAGCAACATCAATCATTTTACGAATATTGTTTCCGTAATATCTGTATTTATAGATGCTTTTTGGATATTCTACTTTATTTGGTTTACTATTTACTGTATCTTTTTTTGTCGGAATTGAATAAGGAGATTTTACATCCAAATCAAATTCTGCCATGATAAAAAGTTGATCCCAAAGCTTGTGTTGAAAATCTGGTACATCGCGCAAGTGAGGATTTAATTCTCCCATTACTTCAATTATAATTTCGGCAAATCCGTTGCGTTCTGTTTCGTCTGTTATTGTTTTACAATGATTTACCATTTCTTGAATATGACGACCATATTCTGGAATAATCAATTGTGAACGAAGTGTATTATATTCCATTAAATTTTCTAATGTATTGGTTACAAATTTACAAAATTCTATCCGATTATTTGGGTAGAAAAGGTGTATTGATTGCTAATTTTTTATTAAATTTTATTCCTTAAAAAAACGATTATAGTCGGAAGAAGATAAGCCGTAAAACAAGATTTTGTCTATTTAATTCAAAACAGTTAAAAATCTTTATCACCAAGGAAAATTAAGTTAAAACCTTTTGGTTGTCAACAAATATAGTATTTTCTTTTAATAAAAAGTAAATTTGGGTTTTTGTTTGAATGATTTAAATGAATATATTTTTAATTTAAACTTTATCCTCAAATTACACTCATTCAACGTATCTTTAGGGCAATTAAACAATAAATTATGAAAATAAAGTCGATAATAGCACTTTTTTTTCTCGCTACCACTTTTACTTTTGCTCAAACAAAACAGATTTTAATTGAAAATGTTAGAATTATAGATCATCAAACTCAAGCATTAACATCGCCGATGAATGTTTTGGTTTCTGGGCAAAAAATTGAAAAAATTAGTTCTGCAAAAATTTCTTCACCTAATCAAGATGTTGTAAAAATTAATGGAGGAGGAAAAACGTTGATGCCAGGTTTGATAGATGTTCATGTACACATGGTATTTGGTTCATTGACGATGGCGCAAATGATGTCGCCAGATATGTCCGAAGAAATGTTAATGAATAAGGTTGGCGAAGCTTCCCACAAAATGTTGATGCGTGGTTTTACGAGTGTTCGTGATGCTGGTGGGCCAATTTTTCCCTTGAAATTAGCCATCGATAAAGGTAAAGTTGCAGGGCCTAGAATTTGGCCTTCGGGTGCAACGATTAGTCAAACAGCTGGTCACGGAGATTTTAGAACTCCTGATGAACGTTCGCGTCGTTTTTTTGGTAAAGCATCTCGTGCAGAGGAATTAGGAGCTACTTTTATTGCTGATGGAAGAGATGAAGTTTTGACTGCAACAAGAGAGAATTTACGTTTTGGTGCGAGTCAAATCAAATTAATGGCAGGTGGAGGAACGTCTTCTGCTTATGATCCGATTGATGTTACACAATATACTTTTGACGAAATGAAAGCTGCAGTTGATGCTGCTGAAGATTGGGGAACGTATGTAATGGTACATGCCTATACGCCGAGAGCTGTGCAACGTGCTGTGGAAGCAGGAGTGAAGTCAATTGAGCATGGTCAAATGTTAGATGAAGAAACATTAAAAATTCTTGCCAAAAAAGGAGTTTGGTTAAGCCTTCAAAATTTGATGGATAATAATGAAAACATGGACGAGCAGCGAAAAGAAAAACGTAAACCAGTTTTGGATGGTCAAGATAAAGTTTGGCCTTTAGCAAAAAAACTTGGTGTGAAGCTTGCATGGGGAACGGATTTCTTGTTTGAACCTGAGTTGAATGATGATCAAAATAGTTACATATTACGTCTTCAAAAATGGTTTACAAATGCCGAAATTTTAAAGATGGTTACGCAAGATAATGGAGAATTGTTGCAATTATCTGGTTTAAGAAGTCCATATCCAGGGAAATTAGGCGTTGTTGAAGAACAAGCTTTAGCCGATTTGATTTTGGTTGATGGAAATCCGTTGAAAGATTTATCATTAATTGCTAATCCTGATAAAAATTTTTTAGTGATTATTAAAGATGGACAGATCTATAAGAATACAATTAAAACTAAAAAGTAAAATTATCGTACATCATAAAAAAAACGAGGTTAATTTTTATTTTACCTCGTTTTTTTAGTTGTAAAAATTAGAAATTTTAGATCTTATTTATTAGCTTGAAATTTGTTGAAAAAGTCAATGGTTTATTTATAAAAAATATTGATTTTGAATGAGTAAAACTGTAAATTAATAATTAAATCTTAATAAAAATGTCAATACTAGAAAATATTTATTATAGAGTAATTCTTCCAGAAGATGAGATTAAAGCAACACTGATAATTGTCCATGGTATGCAAGAACATAGTGGGCGATATGAGAATTTTGCAAAGTATTTGACGGACAAAGGAATTCTAGTTTTGTTATATGATCATTTAGGACATGGAAAAACAGCGAAAATAGAAGAAGATTATAGTTTTTTTAGTTTAGATAGTCCAACAGAAAAACTGATTGAAAATACTAAAATTATGGTAAAATGGTTAGAAGATCAATATCCTTTATTACCACATTTTATTTTGGGGCATTCAATGGGATCGTTTATAACACGTTGCCTACTTCAAGAATATGGAAATCATTTTGATGGTGCTATAATTATGGGAACAGGAGGTAGAATTCCTGGAATTAAATTATTGAGTAGTTTTTTAAGTCTTCTAAATAAATTGATTCCTCATAAAAGAAGTAAATTACTTAATATTATTTTTTTAAAATCAAATAATAAATATTTTAAAAATGAAGAAAATTTTTATGAAACTAATTGGCTTAGTTTAGATGAGTTAAATCGTTTAAATTTTCTGAAAGATCCTCTTTGTGGAATACCTTTTACTGTTAATGGTTTTTATACTTTGATTAATTTAAATATACAAGCAACAAAAAAGAATTGGACAAAAGCTATACCGCAATCTTTACCTATTTATTTTGTGAGTGGAGCAGATGATCCAATTGGTGATTTTGGTAAAGGAGTTTTGCAATCGTATAAAGATTTAGAGCAAAATGGTTTTGAAAAAGTTTCAATAAAATTATATCCAAACTTGAGACATGAAATATTGAATGAATCTATTAAAGAGCAAGTTTATCAAGATATTGTAGATTGGTTAACGGTTTTGATAAATCATAAAAAAATAGAGCAAAAAGACGTTTAATAAATCTTTTTGCTCTAAAAAAAACTATTCTCCTAAAAGAACACCAGAAACATTCCAATAACTGAAACTATTTCCTTCAGGTTTTCCTTGCGGTATTTTTACTTGTATACTATGTTTTCCGGCTTTTAAATTGCCTAAATCTATGAAGTATGGATTTGTGATTGTTCCAGGACACCAATTAGAACGGCTATAATCTGATGATGATAAACCATTATCAAAATTACCAGAAGCAGGATTATAAGCGCGATACGAACCACAATCTTGTCTCCAAGGAACTATATTAAATACTTTTTGTCCATCAAGAAAAATACTATTTTCTTTTGGAACAAACTCATCTCCATTTTCCCAACCGCCATGTCCAGTTGTTGTAAATCTTAATTTAGCATTGTTGTAATCTTCTTTCAGCGTGAATTCTACCGTAAAACCATTCGGATTTTCGAATAAAGTAGGGTATTCTTGTCCAGCCATTTCCATCACATTTGCAGTGTTGAAAATTGGTAAAGCCTTTTTAATTGGCATTGTTGTAGAACCTGATGGATGAACAGAAATATTGGCAGAAATAATATGTCCGCCTTGATCATAATTTCCAATAAAGAAACCGATTAAAACCTCTTGATTAGATAATAAACCTTGGAATTCTGTGATTTCTTGACGATATTTTGCTTCGGTTTCCCAAGTTTGATTTTTTAATTGAATATGATTGAATTTTTTGATTCCAAAAGGTGTGAAAAATCGCATTAATTCTATCGTTGGTGAATAATTTTCAGTTAAAAAATAACCTTGATATTTTTTATTATTTGCTGATGTATAAATTGGTAATTGATTGATTCCTTTTTGTAAACCATCCATAAATGTAATTTTAGAATCACGTGGAATCAAAAATACAGAACCTGTTCTATCGTAAGCATCACCATTTGATTGTTGCGAAACATTTAAGAAAACTTGGCTTCCTACTTTAATTTGAGGAATTTTAATTTTTCGAATTACAACAGTTCCATTTGCAAAGCGATAAATTGAATCATTTGACGAAAAATCTTTACTAAAATTAACTTGTTGATGTGATAAAAGCGGAATATCGACAAATTTACTTTTCCAAATAATATCTTTATATGTCAATAAATCAACTCGATTTTGATGCAATTCTTTTTGAATAAATTGACTTGGAATCAAATCTTTTTCACGTTCTATTTTTGAAGCTCGAATGGTTGAATTATTATTTCGAGTAAGTTCTAAAACAAACCCCAAATTCATTCCAACCATTGTTGGTGAGGCATTCAAATCCATATTGTCAACAAACCAAACGTCTATTGTATTCGAATTGATATTTGTCGTCGCCTTTTTACAACGTAAACCTAAAATTCGTTTCGTTTCTTTAGAAATTGTGAAAACAGATTTATTAAACGCAACCGAATCATTTGTAATGATAGAATTAGTCGGATCAAATTGTGTAATCAAGGAAATAATTGATGGATTTGTTTTGGTATAATAAAACATTTCATCAGGATAATTTGATGAATAACTAAAACTTTGTTGCTTTCCAATAACTGTTTCTTTTGTATTAGCAATAACTTGTATGGGGTTATTTTCTTCGACTTTTTTTCCATTCGAAAAGCGTTCATACGTAATTTTGTAGGTTTCCTGCGCATCAAGAATAATAGCCTGAATACAAAAAATAATAAGTAGAATTGATTTCAATTTCATGTGTGATAAAATAAAAAAGGTTTACAAACGAATTGTAAACCTATAAAATTATCTGATTGTATGGAAAAATATCTTACACAAAAGCATTAATTCCTGTCACATCTGCGCCAGTTATTAGTAAATGGACATCATGTGTTCCTTCGTAAGTGATTACAGACTCAAGATTTGCAGCATGTCGCATCATAGGGAAATCGCCTACAATTCCCATTGCACCAATGATTTGTCGTGACTCTCTCGCAATATCGATAGCCATTTTTACATTATTTCGTTTTGCCATTGATATTTGTTCAGGCGTTGCTTTATTTTCGTTTTTCAGTGTTCCTAATCGCCAACATAACAACTGAGCTTTCGTTATTTCTGTAATAAATTCAGCTAATTTTTTCTGCTGTAATTGATAAGAAGCAATCGGTTTTCCAAATTGTGTTCGTTCTAATGAATATTTTAAAGCTGATTCGTAACAATCAATTGCAGCACCAATTACACCCCAAGAAATTCCGTATCTAGCAGAATTTAAACAAGATAATGGTCCGCGTAAACTACTCACTTCTGGTAAAATTTGAGATTCTTCAATCTTCACATTTTCGAAAACTAATTCACCTGTTTTTGAAGCTCTTAATGACCATTTATTCAAAGTTTCTGGTGTTGTAAAACCTTGCATACCGCGTTCTACAATTACACCACGAATTTTTCCTTCTTCATCTCTTGCCCAAACAACTGCAATATCACAAATTGGTGAATTTGTAATCCACATTTTTGCTCCATTTAAGATATAATGATCACCATTTTTTGTTAAACGAGTTTCCATTCCGCCTGGATTTGAACCATGATTTGGTTCAGTTAATCCAAAACTTCCAACGAATTCTCCTGAAGCTAATTTTGGTAAATATTTGCGTTTTTGTTCTTCTGATCCAAAAGAAAAAATTGGATACATCACTAACGAAGATTGTACTGATGCAGCAGAACGAACAGCCGAATCGCCGCGTTCTAATTCTTGCATGATTAATCCGTACGACATTTGATCCAAGCCTGCACCTCCATATTCTTCAGGAATATAAGGTCCTAAAGCACCAATTGCACCTAATTTTTTCATTAAATCTGGAATATCTTTATGATGTTGCGCGGCATCATCTATCACAGGTTTTATTTCGTTATCCACAAAATCTCGAACAGATTGACGAATTAATTTATGTTCTTCGGTTAATAAATCATCAATCTTAAAATAATCTGTAGTTGAATTCATTTTATGCGGTTTTATTTTATTAAATCTAACGATTATTCATTAAATTAAAAATTATTCTGAATAATATTTATTAAAAATTTTAATTTATGAAACTTTTGACTAATTTAGGTAAAAGTTAAAAACACAAAATAACACAAAAAAATGATAGAAAACGAATTAAAAGAATTAGGTATTTCTTCCGAAAATCTTGGAACATCAACAGGAAATACTTGGTTTGGAAAAGGTGAAGAGCTTTCTTCTTACTCGCCAGTAGATGGAAAATTGATTGGAAAAGTAAAATCATCAACAAAAGATGATTATGAAGAAGTGATAAAAGAGGCACAAGTTGCTTTCAAAGAATGGCGAATGGTTCCTGCTCCGAAACGTGGAGAAATTGTGCGTCAATTTGGAGATAAACTTCGTGAGAAAAAAGCTTCCTTGGGAAAATTGGTTTCGTACGAAATGGGAAAATCCTATCAAGAAGGTTTGGGTGAAGTGCAAGAAATGATTGACATCTGTGATTTTGCAGTTGGATTATCGCGTCAATTATATGGTTCGACAATTCATTCGGAAAGACCTTTGCATCGCATGTACGATCAATATCATCCGCTTGGAGTTGTCGGCGTTATTTCTGCCTTCAACTTTCCAGTTGCTGTTTGGTCTTGGAATACGTGTTTAGCGATGGTTTGCGGTGATGTTGTTGTTTGGAAACCAAGTGAAAAAACGCCTTTATGTGCAGTTGCATGTCAGCATATTTTAGCAGAAGTTTTAAAAGCAAATAATATTTCAGAAGGAGTTTCTTCTTTGGTGATGGGCGATAAAACAATTGGAGAATTGATTGCACAAGATTCCCGTGTGGCTTTGGTTTCTGCAACAGGTTCTACGCGAATGGGAATTGAAGTGAATAAAGTTGTTGCAGCTCGTTTGGGTAAAACAATTTTAGAATTAGGTGGAAATAATGCGATTATTGTTACACCAGATGCTGATCTAAAAATTATGTTGACTTCGGCTGTTTTTGGTGCAGTTGGTACGGCTGGACAGCGTTGTACAACAACAAGGCGTTTGATTGTTCATGAATCGATTTATGATAAAGTAAAAGAATCGTTAGTAAATGCTTACAAACAGATAAAAATAGGTAATCCGTTGGATATAGCAAATCATGTTGGACCGTTGATTGATAAACATGCGGTTGAAATGTATTCAAAAGCATTAGAAAAAATTAATGAAGAAGGAGGAAAGATTATCGTTGAAGGAGGAATTTTAGAAGGAAATGGTTTTGAAAGCGGTTGCTATGTAAAGCCTGTTATTGCTGAGGTTGAGAATCATTTTGAAATTGTTCAACACGAAACTTTTGCTCCAATTTTATATTTAATCAAATATTCTGGAGATGTGTTAAATGCAATTGAAATTCAGAATAATGTGTCGCAAGGTTTATCGTCTTCTATCATGACAAATAATCTTCGCGAAGCTGAATTATTTTTGAGTCAACAAGGTTCTGATTGTGGAATTGCAAATGTAAATATCGGAACTTCTGGTGCTGAAATTGGTGGTGCTTTCGGTGGTGAAAAGGAAACTGGAGGTGGACGTGAGTCGGGTTCGGATGCTTGGAAAGCGTATATGCGACGACAAACGAATACGATTAATTATTCGACAGAAGTGCCATTGGCGCAAGGAATTAAGTTTGATTTTTAAAAAATTACAGAGATGAGTACAGTACACGAAAGATTAGCAAAACATATATTGGCAGATGGATATCCGATTGTAATGGATATGGACAAGTCGTATGGATCCTATGTTGTAGACGAAAATGGTGTTGAATATTTGGATTTATTTTCGATGTTTGCTTCGACGGCGATCGGTTATAATCATCCACATTTGATGTCTAAAATTGATTTTTTAGGTCGAAATGCAGTCAATAAACCTGCTATGTCAGACATTTATACAAAAGATTACGCAGATTTAATTGATACATTTGAGCGTGTTGCGATGCCAAAAGAATTGCAATATTTATTCTTTATTTCTGGAGGAACATTGGCAGTAGAAAATGCACTAAAAACGGCTTTTGATTGGAAAACAAGATTAAATTTTTCGAAAGGAATTGAGAAAGAAGCAAGTGATGTCATTCATTTTAAGCAAGCGTTTCATGGACGTTCTGGTTACACATTATCGCTAACGAATACGAAAGATCCTCGTAAATACGAATATTTTCCAAAGTTTGATTGGCCAAGAATTGAAAATCCAAAACGAATTTATCCTGTTACAGAAGATAATTTATGCAAGGTTGTTGAGGCTGAAAAACGTGCGATTGAACAAATTGAAAATGCTTTAGAAACACGCAAAAATAAAGTTGCTTGTATTATTATTGAGCCGATTCAAGGTGAAGGAGGAGATAATTATTTTCGAAAAGAATTCTTTCAGAAATTGAGAGAAATTTGTGATAGAGAAGAGATTTTATTGATTTTTGATGAGGTACAAACAGGAATGGGAATGACTGGTAAAATGTGGGCTTTTCAGCATTATGATGTGATTCCTGATGTGATTTCGTTTGGAAAGAAAACACAAGTTTGTGGAATTTTAGCGAATAAAGAAAAGTTAGATCAAATTCCGAATAATGTTTTCAAGGAATCAAGCCGTATTAATTCGACTTTTGGTGGAAATTATATCGATATGTTGCGTTTCAAATTAATTTTAGAAGTGATTGAACAAGAAAAATTAGTTGAAAATGCGGAAGAGAAAGGAAAATATATTTTATCAAAATTGAATGAAATCGCAAAAGAAACGAAGAAAATTCATTCGATTCGTGGATTAGGATTGTTCATTGCGTTTGATTTTTCATCAGATTTGGATCGTTCAGAATTCATCAAAACATGTTTCGAAAATCATATGATTATTCTTCCTTGTGGTGAAAACTCGGTGCGAATGCGTCCTCATCTCAATATTTCCGAAGAAGATACCAATAAAGCAATAGAAATTATTAAATTAGCATTAAAATAAACAGCAAAAGCAACCAAACAAAGGTTGCTTTTTTAATTTTGTAAAAGATAAAACTAAAGTATGATAGATTCTTTTTTCTTCGATTTTGACGGAACATTACAAGGTTTTGAAAACCATGAAATCAGTGATTCGACAATCGAAGCGTTGAAATTATTGAAACAAAAAAACAAAAAAATATACATCGCAACAGGACGAAATATGGTGGATATGCCTGAGCATATTTTTGATTATGGTTTTGATGGTTACATCAATAATAATGGAGGAATGTGCTCCGACGAAAACCGTCAATCATTTTTTGTAGATTACATCAACCCTAATGATATAGAGGCTTTGTTACAATATGATGATGAAAATCCTTTCTCATTTTCGTATATGACGAAAGAAGCGTTTAGTATCAATCGTGTGAATGAGAATGTAGAAAAATCGTTTGCTTATTTTGGAATGGAACTTCCAGAAGTGGTTGATCCTCGAACTTTGCCGAAAGATAATATTATGCAAATGAATTTTTTTGTGAACGAAGAACAAGAAGATTATTTGATGAAAAATGTGTTGACAAACAGTGTAGGAACACGTTGGATAGAATATTTTGCTGATATAAATCCGAAAAATATTAGTAAAATGCGTGGAATAGAGCGAATGGCTGAACGCGATAATTTAGATTTAACTAAAACAATGGCTTTTGGTGATGGTGGTAACGATATTAGTATGTTGAAAGGTTGTAAAATAGGTGTAGCAATGGGCGATGCGAAAGAGAATGTTCGTGAAGCGGCTGATTATTATACAACTTCTGCAGATAATCACGGAATATGGAATGCGCTGAAACACTTTGAGATAATTTAGAAACTTATTTTAATTTATATAGAAAAAAAACCAACTTAGGTTGGATTTTTTTCTTTTCACAATGTTGTGTTAATTACGTGTTCTATTGTTGTAGAATTAAAAAATAAAAATTATTTTAGAGTATTAATTATAAACTACAACATAATGAAACAATTATTATTAGCTGGATTTTTACTTTTTTCGAATTATGGTTTTGGGCAAGAAAAGCTTATTGTCGATTATAAATACGATATAAAGCATGATGAAGAAAAAATAAAGGAGTTTGAAAGAGAGCAAGCACAAAAAGGAGGAGGTACAATAAAAATTGGAGGGGCTCCAAATATTTATTATCAATTAGAATATAGTGATCATCAGTCCATTTACAAAAAAATAGAAACCATTAATAATAATCAAAATGGTAGCTCTATGGGGGCTTTTTCAATTAATATTGGAGGAGAATATAAAGATCTGATTAATGAAACAAGTAAGAAAGAGTTTCGTCAAGAAGTCGTTTTAGATAAACAGAATTTTATTGTGGTTACACCATATAAAGATTATGAATGGAAAATTACAGATATTGAAGATACGATTTTGGGTCACAAAGTAAAAAAAGCTATTGGTAATGATAAAGGCAAGCAAATAGCAGCTTGGTTTGCGCTAGATATTAAGGTTGATGCAGGGCCAAATCAAGTGAATGGATTGCCAGGTTTGATTCTGAAAACGGTGAGCGAAACGGGTGGTAAATTTGGTTCGATTATGACTTATGAAGCGGATAAAATTAACTTAAACCCTAAGAAAATGTCTAAAACTAAACCTATAAAAGGTGAAGAAATAACACAAGAAGAGTTTAAAAAATTGCAAGATGAATCTCGTCAAAAAATGAGAGAATCTTTTTCGATAAGAGTGGACAAAAAATAATTTTAAATGAAATATTTAGTAATTTTCATTAGTTTTTTTTGTAATTTAGTTCAAGCGCAAGAAGCTCTAGAGATTGAATATGAAGAAGTTTTTATTCCTAGAATTATAGGAAAAGATGGGAAGGAAGAAAAATTGGATGATGATTTTATAAAAGCACTTTCTGTTCCAAAAAATTATGTACTACAAATAGAAAAAGGAAAAAGTGTTTTTTCTAAGATTGAGAAAATTAATAATTCTCAAGGGAATGCGTTAGTTACGATGTATGGTATTTTTTCGTATAATTTTGAACAAGATTTCAATCAAAATAAAATGAAACAAGAATGGATGATAGAGAATAAAAAATACCTTGTAACTGATACCATTTCGACACATTATAAATACGAATTAACGCAAGAAAAATCTACTTGTTTGGGTTTTGATGTTAAACAAGCAGTTGTAAAATATGATGACAATAATAAATCAATTATTTGGTACGCACCAAGTTTACCCAAACGTTTTGGTCCAAAAGAGTTCATTAATCTTCCAGGTTTGGTATTAAAAGTAGAATCTATTCGAAATGGAATTATTGATCCATCTTATTCTTTGAAAGCAACTTCTGTTACAACAAAAGATCATTTAGAATTTAAGAAATTATTCAAGGCTAAGGAAATTTCTAAAGCCGAATTTGAAAAGCTGAAAGCTGATTATAACCAACAAAGTTCGAATGAAAATCAAGGAGTAGATAAAGATTAATCTAAATAAAAACTATGAAAAAATTACTATTGATTGTATTAAGCAGTTTGTGTTATTTTGTAAATGCTCAAGATGTTTTAGAAGTAGAATATGATGTATATACAGTATATGACGCAAGTAAAACTCAAGGTTCAGTTACAATTGACAACCGCAAATTGAGTAAAGATGAGACGATTAAGTATTTTACTGAACAAATGAAAATTGCTAGACCTTATGTTTTAGTAACAAATAAAACCGCTTCTAATTATAATCAAAAACCAACACTAAATGGTGGAAATTCAGTAAGCTATAGTAGTAATCAAGGAAATGGATTGTATTATAAAAATTTGCTTGAAAATTATTATATGCACGAATCAGTTGGTTTTGGAATGGATCGAATTATCAAAGATTCTATTCCTAAAATTAATTGGACTATAACACGCGACAAAAAAAAAGTCTTAGGCTTTGATGTTCGTAAAGCAACCGCAAAAATCAATAAAGAAGAGCTTACAGCTTGGTTTGCTACTTCCTTGTCTTTTCCTTCGGGACCAGATAAGTATATGGGATTACCTGGTTTGATTTTAGAATTAGAAAGAAAAACAAACGACGATGCTGATATGGTTATTACGTACAAAGCAACATCTGTAAAAGAAGCGAAGAAAAATGTAACAATAAATCAACCAAAGAAAGGGAAAATTGTTGATTTCAAAACGTATAAAGCAGAAATGGATGCTTTTTTTAAGAAACAACAAGAAATGAATAACCAAGGAGTGGATAAAAATTAAGTTTATAGTATAGAGAACAATAAATAAACCAACCAAAGGAAAACAGATAAGTCAAGCCGATTTTGAAGAAATGGTTGAAGAAGAAAACCGAAAATTTAATGAAATGTTTTTACAAAAATAAGATACGAAAAAAGGATTTCAATTGAAATCCTTTTTGATATTAAGTAATAGTTATTTGTAATCTGTGAATATTTTTAATCAATATAATTACACTTTTTCTAAAGCAAACAATTCTTATCTTTGTTAAAGAAGAGTTGAATTAGATTTTATTCTAACAGAATACTTTTTTTATTAATTAAGATTTTTTGATACATGAAAATATTACTTTCGCCAGCGAAGATGATGAATTTGGAAACGAATGCTAAATGGAGAGCAACAACACCTCAATTTTTAGAACATTCGCAAAAAATTATGGATGTTATGAAAGAGATGAGTACAACTGATCTTGAAAAATTAATGAAAATTTCGAAAGATATTGCAGAAATGAATGTGGAGCGTAATCAGGTTTGGAATGTTAAACCTACTGCTAAACAAGCTATTCCAGCAGCTTTAGCTTTCAAAGGTGAAGTGTATAGAGGTTTGAATGCTGAGACGTTAAACGACGAAGCACTTGATTATTTCAATAAACATGCATTTTTGTTATCTGGGCTTTATGGAATGTTGCGTCCTTCGGATAAAGTAATGTTGTATCGCTTGGAAATGGGTTCGAAATTAGATGTTCATGGTTCGAAAAATTTGTATGGTTTTTGGAAAGAAATTTTGACACCTTTTCTAAATTCGAAACTAAAAAAAGGAGAATTTATCTTAAATTTAGCAAGTAATGAATATGCTAAAGTTTTGGATAAAAAATCGTTAAAAGTTCCGATGATTGATGTAGAGTTTCAAGATTACAAAAACGGTGAATTGAAAAAAATCATGATGTATTTTAAACATGCTCGTGGTGCAATGGCGCGTTATTGTGCAGAAAATAAAGTTGAAACTTTGGATCAAGTGAAAGCATTTGACGTGGATGGTTATCGTTTTGATGAGAACCTTTCTACCGAAGAAACTTTGGTATTTACAAGATAATGACTAAAAAAAATAATAACTTGAAGACTGCTTTATTAGTAGTCTTTTGTTATTTTTAAATCATATATGAAAGAAAATTTTATCGATAAATTACCCATCAAAATTATTTACTCGTTCCAATCGCTGATTGAAGAATTAGAACGATCTGAATACAACTTTGGAGAGTTTAAAGCTTTTTTAGAATATCTGAAAGCTACTCGACCAGAGTTGATTGATGGTGTTGAAACATTTGAAGATTTTCAGAAAATTATTAAAGATGTTGAGCCAATTATTGAGAAAATTATTCCTAAACCATTTGTAAAATATAATTTAAAAGCGATAACTTTTCCTTTTTCTGACAAATTTATTTTTGCAACAGATCGACTTAAAGAGTTGATTGATAATAATGAATCACGACTAAAATTCAATTTTGAAGATTTAGATTATGATACATTATATAAGTTTTGTTGTTGCTTCATCTTATCGAAATATTATCATAAAAATTTAGATTTTAATCTATCAAATCAGTTGGTGATAGACAATCAAAATGGCTACAGAATTTATCTTGGGACTGATATAAACCATGATTATTTTCGTATTTATCCATCCGAAGATAAATTTAAATTGACTGAAGATGAAATTGAAGAGTTGTTGAATAATTATGAAGATACAGCTTTGTGGATGAGAAAAATTCCAATTGGATCGTGGATTGCAAAAGGGTTTAATCTTGTTTCATTTTTTGATAATACGACTGAAATTGCACTTTCTAACTTAAAATCTAAATTATTATCTTATGGGGAACCTTTTAATATTGTTCGAAATGATATTATTTCTGCATTAAAATCTATTTTTAGAATCAATAATTTAGAAGTCGGTTTTTCAGCTTATAATTCCGATAAAAATCAATTAGAAATTAGTCATTTATTACAATTGAATGATAGTTTACTGATTGATAATCATAAAAAAATAAAACTGAATGAAGTTTTTTGTGCTGATTTAGAGAACAAAATATCGAAATCAGATTATTATGTTGTTTCTAATATTGACGCAGCTTTGGACAAGTTTCCACAAGATAAAATGTTGAGAATGGCAAATGAATCTGGTCTGAAAAGTTTGATTCTTTATCCATTGAAAAACGGAAAATCTCATTTAGGTATTTTAGAAATAGGCTCGAAAGAAGCTGGAGTTTTCAATCGAATTAATGCAAACCTTTTACGCGAAATCACGCCTCTTTTAGAAGAATCTATTTATCGCTATACGGTAGAGTTTGAGAATCAAATCAATGCTTATATACAAACCGAATATACCTCGTTGCATCCAAGTGTAGATTGGAAATTTAGAGAAAAAGCTCGCGAACATATATTGCATCCGGGAAATACAAAACAAAAATTGCAGATCTCTTTTCAAAATGTATATCCAATTTATGGTGAATTGGATGTGAGAAATTCGTCAGTGATTCGAAATCAATGTTTAAAAATGGATTATACTAATCAGATTAATTACTTGATTTTGATTTGTAACGAGTTATATAATCGTACAAAAAAGAATAAATTTTTGGATTATAGTGACGATTTGACTGATTTTTTGCAACGAATAGATAATGTAGATAAAATCTATTTCGAAAGCGAATTATTTGATTACATTACGTTGCATATTCATCCTGAAATTCCCAAATATGTAAAGGACAATGAGAAATCAATTATCGAAGAATATCTAAAAAAGTTAGATTCTACAACGGGATTATTTTACGTAGAACGCAAAAAATTTGACCAAACAATTGTAATGACAAATTCACTTTTGTCGAACAAATTAGACACTTTTCAGAAAGATGCTCAAGATGTATTTCCGCATTATTACGAACGTTTCAAGACAGATGGAATTGATTACAATTTGTATGTTGGGCGAAGTATTGCGCCGTTCAAAAAATTCTCCTATCAAAATATTCGAGAAATTAGATATTGGCAACTACAAGCGATGATAGCCTTGGAACAATCTTACAAAGAAATTCAGAAAAAAACACCATTAAAAGTTGAGGTTGCTTCGTTGATTTTTGCAACGAATACCACTTTAGATATTTTGTTCAAATTAGATGAGAAACGTTTTGATGTTAATGGATATAACAATGCAAAATATGAAATAATCAAGAAAAGATTGAGTAAAGCTTTTGTGAAAGGAACAAATGAACGAATCAATTTGCCACACAAAATTTGTATTATTTATACCGAAGATATCCTAAAAGAAGAATACTCAAATTATATCAATTTATTAATTGATAAGAAATTTTTGAAAAAAGATGTTGAATATTTGGAAATTGATGATTTGCAAGGTATAAGTGGTTTGCAAGCAATTAGAGTTTCGATTAATTATAAAAATAAACTCGAAAAATATACAAAAATAGAAGAATAAAGAATGGAAAAAGATGATGTATTGCTTAATATTTCGATAGATAGTACTGTCGAAAATATTTGGAAAATTTTGACTGATGAACAAGCGTTTAATGAATGTTTTGAAAACATAAAAATGACTTGTAACGATTGGAAAGTAGGAGAGAAGATAAAGTTTGTATCACAAAAAAATAATGAAACGTTGATAGATGAAGCCTTGATTACATCAATTATGGAGAATGAACGTTTGCGATATAATTATAAAAAACAAAATACAGACCATGAGATTGAAGTAATTTTTAATCTAAAATCTTCGGGTAATTTTACTTATCTATCAATTGAAGGAAAAGATTTTGCGGATGATTTTGAACGCTCACATTCAGAGAATGCGTGGATAAATATGATGCAAGCAATCAAGAAATATGTACAAAAAAAATAACCTTCAAATTTTTGAAGGTTATTTTTTTATATGTTAAAATCCGAAATTCAAACCAAAAACGATTCGCCCTGGATCTTCACCTTTAAAGTATGAAACTGTTGCGGTAATAGATTGTGCTCCGTTTATCCAAAGTCCACCACCCATAGATGAATGCCATTTATTTGAGTCTTCTCCGTTTAACCAAACTCGTCCATAATCAGCTCCAACAAAAACGCCTAATCGCAATGGAACAACGGCTTTGAAACGTAAAGCATCAAATCGTAAATCAGATGTTTGTAAGAAAACTTTGTCTCCTGCAAAACGACCTAATCGATAACCACGTAAATCCTGATCTCCACCTAAATTAGCCATTTGATAGAATTCCATAAAATTACCCCAAACTGCTTTACCTTTTAGCATAGAAGCAACTGTTAATCTTCCATTTGCAGAGATTTTGTGTGTGAAACCTAAATTAAGTTCGGTATAAAAATGATTACGTTCAAAATCTGTCAAATTAGAAATCCACTTTGCATTTGCTAAAAATGTCATGCCTAATTTTGGCAATGATTCGTTATCGTAATTTTTGAACAAATATTTAGCTCCAATTTCTCCGAAATGTTGTCCTTTGAAAACGTCTCTATTAATTGATGGGAAATCTTCGACGATACGATCTTTATTCTCTTCAATCTTTTTGTAACTATAAATTGCAGAAAAATCTAAACGACCATTGTTATTCATAATCTTGAAAATAGACGGTCCAATGCTATAACTTTCTAATCGAACACGGTTATAATCCATTCCAATTTCTTCTTGATTATTCACGGTCTCGTTTCCTAAACCAAAGAAATTTGTACTATAAGTCGGGCTCGTGTAAGCTGCATTAAGATCTAAATTCCACTTACCCAACGCTTTTGTAAACGTTCCTTTATATTTGGCATCCCAACCGCCTGTCGCAAAATAATAACTTAATTGCAAATTGTGACGTTGCGAATATGGTTTACGATCAAAACCGTTGACAGTGTAGGTTGGCGATAAACCAATTTTTATTCCGTCATCAGGATTGTAGCCAATATTAGGTAACATAGTAAAGAAATTATACATCGGTTGTTTGTAATCGTATGTATTAACCTCGTAATCGTTGACAAAATTTTTCGATGTTAAAAAGGTAGATTCAGATGCATCGCTTCCGTTTGCGTAATCATATACTTTTACTTTTGCAGAACGCTTTACTTCGTATATATCGTCATCTATTCCACCAATAATACGAACTAAAATAGCGTTATTTGGCTTTCCTTCAACCTTGAATTTATCTTTTCCGTTTAATCCATATAAACGAATTTCTTTCGTTTCTTTTTTATCAAAATCTTCATCAAGAATTAAAGTTCGATCTTGTCCTGAATAGATTTTTACATTTGTTTTTCCCTTTGGTAAACGAGTGATCACAAAATCTTCATCTTCGTTTGTTCCTTTCAGAATGATTAATTTGCGAAGAACTTTATTATATTCTTCTGCAAATTTTTCTAATTTAGATTTTCGGGCAATAAGATTATTGATTACTTCTTGATCGTATTCTTGTTTTGTTTCTTCAGGAATTAATTCAAATGATTGTTTGATATAATCATCACTCAAATTATCTTGAATATATTTTGCTTCTTTTATCCATAATTCAAGATCGGATGATTCTAAAATGGCTAAATCCAACGGATAAGGTTCTCTATTGAACCATTTTACATTTTTGATATCATCTTTATAATCTTGCATATGTCTCAAAGGAGGAATTTTCATAATTAAATGAAAGAAAAGTCCATCATAACGTGGAAATGCTTGATCTCTATCGCGTGGAATTGGTTTATAAATAGTTTGTTTATTTTCTTTGTAAACGCCCCAACGCCATTGGTCAGAATGTCGATCCCAATCTCCAACTAACATATCAAAAAGTCGTGCACGAATATAGGCTTGCTTATCCACGACAACATCTTTGTTTTTGTGAATCGCAGCCAACATATCATCTGTGCTAACAATATCTTTTGGTTTTCCGAAAACACCGTCTTGATATCCGGACATTGGTCGTTCTTCTATCATGTATAATTCATCACCAAAATTTTCATTATATGCTTTCAAGGCTTCTTGTTTTGGAACATAATATAATTTTGGCGTAGAATGCATAATATTGATCGGTTTCATCAAATTAGCAACTGTTAATGGATAATATGGATGATTGGTTGTATAGAAATCCATCAAAAATTTCTCTGTGAACGAATCTTCAAACTCATCTGCAACATATTTATTTTTAAATGCAACTTGCTGAATAAATTGGGTGGCACTTTTCTTCACCGATCGCATATTGTATTCTTCACCTTTTGCATTTGTCAATCTCAAACTTTGCGTTTGATGTCCACCACCCATTCTAACTGGGGTTAAACCTCCATTTAGCTGACTTAAATTAACGGTATTAGCAGTAATTGTTTGACCATATGTTCGACGATAATGGCGACCAAAAAAGAATTTATACGGATCAGATTTACGTGTAACTTCTAATGGATATACACTTGTTTCTTTCGTTTTTGGCATTTTTTTATCATCATAAACTTGAGCCAAATATTCCTTTTTCTTTTCTGTAATTTGTTTCGCTAATAATAATTCGATTCCACCGTCTTTAAAACCATAGAAATTAGCTTTAGAAGCGCCATTATCATATAAATCTAGTACAACAAAACCATTATCTCCGTAAGAAAAATCGTTTTTGCCAACCGCTTTTGCCGATTCTTTTTTAGAACCAGAACCGCTGATAATTTGTTTAACATTGTTTTGCTGAATGTATTGCAAGTTGTGATCGTGTCCAGAAACAACAATTACATTATTTCTATTTTCGATAAGTGTTGCAATACGAGAAGCCATCTCTCTGTATTTGAAATTATTAACGTCTTGAGGGCTAAGACCTGTTGTACTTCGTAGTAAATTGATAAAAGATCCAATTACAGGTAATGGAACTTTGAAATTATCTCCTAATGGATAAAACTGTTTTTTGAAATCAAATTGTCCACCATGTGTTCCGTTCGAATATAGCGGATGATGCATTGTGATAACAGTTGTTCTGTTTTGATATTTGTTCAATTGCGATTCTAGTTCTTCAAAGAAAGCTTCGCGCGATTTAATATCACATTTTTCATTTAGACCAGGATGTTTATCCCAGTCTTGCAAATACCATTCAGAATCTATCGCAATAATTCCGATGCTATCATTTACATTTATTTTATCAATTGGACATGCATCTTTTGGTAAAAAAGCTTTTTTATTACCCAATTGTTTTTTGACTAATTTTTCTTGTTCTTTTAATCCTTTTACACCATTTCGCCAATCATGATTTCCTGGAATAAAAAGAGTTTTTCCTTTAAATTCTTTCGCTAAATCAATCTGAAATTGAAGCTTCTCTCTACTTGTTGTGTATTCAGCTTTTGTAGAATCCGTTACAATTCCATTTTCGTAAACATTATCACCTAAAAAGAAAAGATAAGAAGAAGAGTCAGCTTTCGCTAATTGATTCTTTAAAATTTCTAAATTTTGTTTATTTTTTGGTTGATCAAGATCTCCTGCATCGCCAATTAAATAGATAGATTGAATTTTATTTCCTTCTACATTTTGTACTTTTTCTGTCTTAATGTTTTTCCCATATTGAGGATGTTGCGTAGCGCAAGATGTCATATAAAGGCAAGAACCTACTAAAGCCAAAAAAGGATAATTCAATTTTTTGTTGTTTAGTGTTGGTAATAATTTCATACATTTAAGCGTTAAAAACTTGTGATGAACCAATTGTTATTAAATATAGAAAACTATGTTTTCAATCTGTTCAAAGATAATCTTTCTTTAGATTTTACGTATCATAATTTTATGCATACCGTAAAAGTTGTAGAAGCAATAAAAACGTTGTCTACTGATGAGCAAATATCTACAGATTTACGAGAAAAATTATTAATAGCGGGTTGGTTTCATGATACGGGTTACACAAAAATCGTGCAAGGGCATGAAAGTGAGAGTGCAAACATTGCAAAAGAGTATTTGATTGAGCATAATTTTGACGAAAATTACATCAAAGAAGTCCAAGATTATATTTTAATCACAGCGCTAAATAATGTTCCAAAAAATATAGGTGAAGCAATTGTAAAAGATGCAGATAACTATCATTTAGGACAAACTGAATATCCTAAAATTTCTGAGTTATTACGTGATGAAATAGCTAAAATATGTCACAAAGAATTTTCTGATTATGAATGGCATGTAGAGAATAGAAATTTTTTTCTAAACATACATCATTTTTATACGGATGCCGCAAAAAAGCTTTGGCAGAAAGGAAAAGAAGAAAATTTGATCTTTACCCAAAATAAAATCAAAGAGATAGAGTTGATTGGTGATATTCCCAATAAGTATGAAATCAAGAAAAAGAAAAACGATAAGATTCAACAACCAGATCGTGGTGTTGATACACTTTTTCGTGTAACGTTGAACAATCATACTCGTTTAAGTGATATTGCCGATAGTAAAGCTAATATATTATTGTCTGTAAACGCGATCGTGATTTCGATTGCACTTTCTACTTTGGTTCCAAAGTTAGGAAGTCCAAAGAATGAGTATTTACTTTTACCTTCAATTGTAATGCTTTTATCAAGTGTTGTTTCAATTATTTTTGCAATTTTAGCAACTAAACCAAATGTAACATACGAAAGTTTTAACGAAGAAGATGTCAAAAACAAAAAAGTGAATTTGCTTTTCTTTGGTAATTTTTATCAAATGTCACTTGAAGCCTACGATGATGCTATGCAAGAGTTGATGAAAGACAGAGATTATGTATATACTTCTTTGACAAGGGATTTGTATTATTTAGGAAAAGTTTTGGAACGAAAATATCGTTTGTTAAGCATAACCTACACAATTTTTATGATTGGAACTATTTTATCTGTTCTAACGTTTGCTTACGCGATGATCACAAATGTTGCTTAATTATTTTTTTACTTTTTCAAAAGTAAAAGCAATTTTACTTGATTCATCATTGCTAATTTCAGCTTTTAACTGATGACCAATTTTCCAATATTTGATAAGTTTAGGAAAATCATTCTCTTGATTTTCTAATGTAAACGAATTTCTATCAGAATTGATTAACTCAAAATCAGTTGTCTCTTTTTTAGTTTTGTCCAAATTAACTTTCAATATCCATTTATCATCAATCTTTGTGATAGTAAGATGTTCCTGCGAAATTGTATCATTATTTTTGATTGTAAACCCGCAACCTAAAAAAGTGTTTTTATCAACTTTTTTCCAGTTTTCATACGTTTTTCGATCCGATTTTTCATTTGTTCTAATCCATTCTCCAACCAAAAAATCAAAACTTGGTTTATCAGCAGAAGTTTTAGTTGATTCGCAAGAATTCAACAAAAAAATAAATAAAAGAAGAAAAGTAAATAGTTTCATATTAGTGTGCTTAATAGTAAAAATAATCAATTTGAAATAGTTAAAATGATAGAAATGATTTTTTCTCAAAAATTTTATTCTTTTATGTATTATTGGTTTACTTTTTGTGTAATTCGTGGCAGTTAAATTAGGCAATAAACAAAAGGTACACTATTTTTGAAGTATGCGACTTTCTACAAAACAAAAGTTTTTTCAATACATTAAAAAATCATTTAATTTTTTTCAAAACTTGTTGAACCTGTTAAAATTGGTTTTATCAGAGCGACAATTTTTGTATTTATCGTGTATTTTAGTAGCTATTTCATCTGCTTTTGCAGTGATTGTGCTAAAAACTTTTGCGCACAATGTTTTTCAATTTACTATTTATATTAATAATTTAGTCAAACTACCTTATATCAATAGTATATTGCCAATTATAGGTATTTTGTTGACGGTTTTTGTTGTGCAGAAATTTTTGGATGGTTCGATAGAAAAGGGAACTTCTCAAATTATGATTGCTGTAGCTAAAAAGTCTGGAATAATGCCTAAAAAACAGATGTATGCTCAGATTTTAACGAGTTCCTTAACAGTTGGTATGGGTGGTTCGGCTGGTTTAGAATCTCCAATTACAATTACTGGTGCAGCTTTTGGTTCTAATTATGCACAATATTACAGATTCAAATACAAAGAAAGAACACTTTTGTTGGCTTGTGGTGTTGCAGCTGGTATTGCGACTGCATTCAATGCACCAATTGCAGGTGTTTTGTTCGCGATAGAGATTGTATTAGCGGATATGAGTGTTACTGCTTTTATTCCTTTATTGTTATCTTCTGCAACAGGAGCTTTAATTGCCAATTTAACATTAAAAAGCAATATGTTATTATCCTTTCGTTATGCGTTAGGATTTGATTATCATAATGTTATTTTCTATGTGATTTTGGGTGTTTTAGCGGGGTTTGTTTCAGTTTACCATGCTCGATTATTTCGTAAAGTTGAACATTTGATAGGGAATTATTCGGATAATGTATATTGGCGAGCGATTGTTGGAGCGGGAAGTTTAGCAATATTGATTTTCTTTTTCCCAACATTATTTGGTGAAGGTTATGAGAGTATAAAATATTTAGCAAATGATGAAGCTGGTTTTATTTTAAATAATTCATTGTTAGAGAGTTTTAGAACGAATCAATGGATAGTTTTAGGATTTGTTTTTGTCACAATTTTAATCAAATCTATTGCAACAGGTTTAACTTTAGGAAGTGGAGGAAACGGAGGAAACTTCGCGCCTTCGTTATTTGTTGGGTCATATCTTGGTTTTTTCGTTGCAAAATTCTTTAATTTAATCGGTTTCAAAGAAGTTCCAGTCGGTAATTTTACTGTTGTTGGAATGGCAGCTGTTTTAAGTGGGTTATTTCATGCGCCATTAACAGCAATTTTCCTAATTGCCGAAATTACGGGAGGTTATGGATTAATTATTCCCTTAATGATTGTTTCTTCGATAAGTTTTGCAATTTCAAAACGATACGACAAATATTCGATGGATATATACGCAATAGCAGAAAAAGGAATTGTTTTTACATCTGATAAAGACCGAAATTTGTTTAATAAAATTGATTTGTTTTCGATTTATATCAAGAATATCAAAACATTGACGGTTTACAATTCAATTGAAGATATAAAAGAAATTTTTTCTACTACAACACAAGATTTTATTCCAGTCCTCAATGAAGATAAATCGATTCATGGAATTATAGTTTTAGATAATATTCGATCATTTATTTTTAATGATAATATTGATAAAAGTTACTTAGAATGTATAACAGAAGCAACTTCGACATCTATTTTTACGAATGCTGCTAACGTGATGAAAATGATGGAAGCAAAAAAAATAGATTATATTTTACTCACTAAAAAAGGTAAATTTGAAGGTTATGTAACCGAAAGTTTATTATTAGAAAGTTATCGAAGTAATTTGAATAAGTTGAGAATTGAGTAGAAATATTTGAATATAATATACAAAAAGAATCCGTCTCACAACTGAGGCGGATTTTTTTTGGTTATTATTTTAGATTTTTGTATATTTATGTTTGATAATCAGATATTTGTCTATGAATTTCAAGTATTACAACCAAAATCAGACGGTGT
>NZ_JAAGKM010000002.1 GCF_019308355.1 Empedobacter falsenii
TTGTATCAATAATGTAATCTTGTTTTTCATTTTTGTTAGAAAATAGCTTTCTATAAATCTTCTTTAATATTGTTTCCATTCACAAGGTGTATAAATTAAATTATATGATTTATTTACAGATTTCCCTCCAAAAATCTGTAATTCTGATGGTATTATTTCTATTGAAATAATACCATCTAAGAAATCTATTGTTGATAATCCATTATTTAGGGATAATGAAAAGTTATAAATCCCATCAAAAACATTTAATTTGTCAATAATTAATTCGATTATTTTAGAGGTTGAATCTAATTCGATTCCCATTTCAGAAGTTCTCCATGCAGCAATACCGTTTCCATATACATCATTCATTC
Source organism: Empedobacter falsenii (assembly GCF_019308355.1). Classification (GTDB taxonomy): domain Bacteria; phylum Bacteroidota; class Bacteroidia; order Flavobacteriales; family Weeksellaceae; genus Empedobacter; species Empedobacter falsenii_B. The sequence continues at coordinate 354 of NZ_JAAGKM010000002.1, forward strand.
TAACATTAATTCCTAAATCGTTAAAACTTTCTTGAATATCTAACTCAATTCTTAATTTAATTTTCTCCCCCATCTTAAAAGATGTTTTTTCTAACTGTGAGTCAACATCAATTAAACTTAGAGATTTTATATTAGTTTTAAATTCGGACTTAAATTTTTTAACAAGATTCTTTGTTTTTAGATTAGCATTATTTCCTAATAAATATGAATCAATTGTTTTCTGTATTTCTCCAGAATATCTTATTGTGCCATTCTCCATATAAGCTCCATAATCACATAAGTTTTGAATCGCAGCCATATTATGACTTACAAACAAAATAGTACGTCCTTCTCCTTTGGTTACATCTCCCATTTTACCGAGACATTTCTTTTGAAATTCGGCATCACCAACAGCAAGAACCTCATCAACAATCAGAATTTCTGACTCCAAATGTGCTGCAACAGCAAAAGCTAAACGAACATACATTCCCGAAGAATAACGCTTAACTGGCGTATCGATATAACGTTCTACTCCTGCAAAATCTACAATTTCATCGAACTTACGTGTAATTTCTTTACGCGTCATTCCAAGAATTGCTCCATTCAAATAGATATTTTCACGACCTGTCATTTCAGGATGGAAACCTGTACCAACTTCTAACAAAGAAGCAATACGTCCTTTGTATTTTATAGACCCTGTTGTTGGCTTTGTAACTCGAGAAAGTAATTTCAACAATGTTGATTTTCCTGCTCCATTTCGCCCAATAATCCCAACAGCTTGCCCCTGTTCTACTTGAAAATTAATATCTTTTAATGCCCAAACGTAATCCGAATCTCCTTTTTGAGTACGATCATTGGTTTCTCCAATCTTAAGATATGGATCTTCTTTCCCTCTTACATTTGCCCACCAACGTTTGATATCATGTTGCAATGTCCCAGTTCCGACCTCACCTAAACGATACTGTTTTGAAACATTTTCAACATCTAAAACTATATTTTTTGACATAATTAAATTCTTAAAAATTAAACAGTATCCATAAATGATTTCTCTACCTTATTGAAGATAATCGTACCTATCATAAGAATAACAAAAATAACAGCTGTTGAATATGTTAACATTCCTGCATTAAAATCTCCAACACCCAAATACGCATATTTAAAACATTCGAAAATTCCTGTCAAAGGATTGATATCTGCAATCCATCTGTATTTTTCTGGAATAGATGATACTGGGTATACCACAGGCGTAACATACATATATAAAGAAACTCCAAAACTTAAAAGCATAGACAAATCTTTATATTTTGTCGTCATAGAAGAAAAAATCATTCCTGTTCCCATCGCAAATGCAGCCATCAAAATAATTAAAAATGGTGTTGCCAACACCCATAAATTAGGATGAACATTCTGGTCTACAATCAAATAATAGATTAAAAAACCTAAGAAAAGACAAAATTGTACAGCAAACTGCATCAAGTTGGACGTTACGATTGCTAAAGGCATTACCAAACGTGGAAAATAAACTTTCCCAAAAATAGAGGCATTTCCTCTAAAGACATTCGAAGTATTATTTAAACAAGAAGAAAAATAATTCCATAAAATAACTCCTGATAAATAAAAAGGAATTTGCGGTGCACCATCTGTTGATAGATTTGCAATATTTCCAAATACAATCACATACATAATTGTCGTGAATATTGGATTGATAAAAAACCACAAAGGTCCTAAGATAGTTTGTTTAAAAGAAGTTACAAAATCTCGTTTAACAAGCATATAAACCAAATCTCTATATCTCCAAACTTCTTTTAAGTTTAAAGAATACAATGATGATTTCGACTCAATAACTTGTGACCAATTTTGATTTGTTTCTGAGTTCAAACTCATAAAATAAATAAATTTAGGTTGTTTAAAATTTTAGGTTCTTTTTTCAGAACCTAAAACTATTTAATTATATTGTTTTTCGTAATAATTTTGGTAATCACCAGACGTCACATTGTCTAGCCATTCTTTGTTTGATAAAAACCAATCGATAGTTAGACTCAAACCTTGCTCAAACGTCACACTTGGTTTCCAGCCTAATTCTTCGTTGATTTTAGTCGCATCAATTGCATAACGCAAATCGTGACCTGGACGATCTTTCACAAATGTGATTAATTGTTCTGAAGTTCCCGCTTCTTTACCCAATTTTTCGTCCATTTGTTTACACAATTCTTTTACCAAATCGATATTTTTCCATTCGTTGAAACCTCCTACATTGTAAGAACCTCCATTTTTTCCTTCATGGAAAACTAAATCAATCGCTTTGGCATGATCGATCACAAATAACCAATCGCGCGTATATTTTCCATCTCCATAAATTGGAAGTGGATTTCCATTCAGAATATTATGAATACATAACGGAATTAATTTTTCTGGGAAATGATTTGGTCCGTAATTGTTTGAGCAATTCGTCATCACAATTGGTAAACCGTACGTATCATGATATGCTCTCACAAAATGATCTGAAGATGCTTTTGATGCCGAATATGGTGAATGCGGATCATAAGACGTTTCTTCTGTAAAAAACCCTTCATCTCCTAAAGCTCCAAAAACCTCATCTGTCGAAACATGATGAAAACGCTTTCCTTCGAAATTATTGTTCCAAATCGCTTTTGCAGCATTCAACAAATTCACTGTACCAATCACATTTGTCATCACAAAATCTAACGGATTTGTTATTGAACGATCCACGTGAGATTCGGCAGCTAAATGAATAACACCATCTGGTTGATGCTTTTCAAAAACCTCTAAAATATGTTTTGCATCCGTAATATCAGCTTTTACGAATTCGTAATTTGATTTACTTTCGATATCTTTCAAATTCTCTAAATTTCCTGCATATGTCAACGCATCAAGGTTGATAATCTTCGTTTCAGGATATTTCAAGACAAATTCTCTTACAACGTGAGATCCGATAAATCCAGCCCCACCTGTAATTAAAATAGTTTTCATAGTATTTTAGTTGTTATTTTTAATCGTTTCCAAACAAATCGCGCGTATAAACTTTCTCTTTCACATCAGCTAATTCAGGTGCATTTCGATTCGAGATAATCACATCACATTCTTGTTTAAAAGCTTCAAAATCATTCACCACTTTTGATCCAAAGAAAGAATCTTCTTTCAGAACTGGTTCATAAACCACCACTTCAATTCCTTTTGCTTTGATTCGTTTCATTACTCCTTGAATCGCAGATGCTCTAAAATTATCCGAACCTGATTTCATAATTAAGCGGTAAACACCAACTTTTTTAGGATTTTTTGCGATGATAGAATCTGCAATAAAATCTTTTCGCGTTCTGTTTGCATCAACAATTGCTTGAATAATATTATTCGGAACTGCATCATAATTAGCCAATAATTGCTTCGTATCTTTTGGCAAACAATATCCACCATAACCAAATGATGGATTGTTGTAATGTGAACCGATACGAGGATCCAAACCAACTCCTTCGATAATTTGCTTGCTATCCAAGTTGAAAGTTTGTGCATAGCTATCTAACTCATTAAAATAAGCGACACGCAATGCTAAATAGGTATTCGAAAATAATTTGATTGCTTCTGCTTCTGTTGAATGTGTAAACAACGTTGGAATATCTTTCTTAATTGCTCCTTCTTTCAAAAAATTAGCAAAAACTTCTGCTCTTTCGCTTTGCTCACCAATAATAATTCTTGATGGATACAAATTGTCGTATAAGGCTTTTCCTTCTCTCAAAAATTCAGGAGAAAATAGAATGTTTTGATAATCTAATCTTAATTTTAAGTCCTCTACAAAACCAACAGGAACAGTCGATTTAATAATGATTATTGCATTCGAATTATATTCCTTAACATCCTGCACAACCGACTCTACACTTGATGTGTTAAAATAGTTTGTTTTCGGATCATAATCAGTAGGTGTTGCGACGATTACATATTCTGCATTTGTATAGGCAGTTTCTTTGTCTAAAGTCGCAAGAAAATTAAGCTCCTTATTCTGCAAAAAATCTATAATTTCTTTATCTTCAATTGGAGATTTTTTTGCATTGAGCATTGCAATCTTTTCTGGAACAACATCTAACGCCACTACCTCATTATGCTGAGCCAATAAAATCGCGTTAGACAGACCAACGTAGCCTGTTCCCACTATTGCTATTTTCATTTATGGTTATTTAAAATTAGTTTAAGAGAACAAATTTAGTAAAATTCTCTCAATTCGTACACCAATTTACTAAAAATGAGCAAATAGACAAGTATATTTACGTTTATAAAATTGTAAAAATTGTTATTTCATTTTCAACGAACCGTTTATCTTGTTCTTCATTTGTCAAACTGTAAAAAATATCAGTCAAAATTAGTTCTGTTTTAATATTCAAATTAACTTTACAAAAGTTAAAAATATAAACGTAATGTCTGTAAATAAAGAAATCAAACGTATCACTACCGAAACTGTGCGTAACATGAAATTTACCGGAGAAAAAATTTCGATGTTAACGGCTTACGATTTTACAATCGCTTCGCTTGTAGATGCGGCTGGAACTGAAGTTATTTTAGTTGGTGATTCTGCGGCTAATGTAATGGCTGGTCACGAAACTACTTTGCCAATTACTTTGGATCAAATGATATACCATGCACAATGTGTCGTTCGTGGAGCAAAACGCGCTTTAGTTGTAGTTGATTTACCTTTCGGAACTTATCAATCTGATCCGCAAAAAGCCTTAGAATCTTCAGTTCGAATCATGAAAGAATCTGGTGCACATGCAATCAAATTAGAAGGAGGGAAAGAAATCGAAGAATCTATTCGTCGTATCGTAAATGCTGGTATTCCTGTTATGGGACACTTAGGTCTTACGCCACAATCTATTTACCAATTTGGTTCATATAAAGTACGTGCAAAAGAAGATGCGGAAGCAGAAAAATTAATTAGCGATGCTAAATTATTAGAAGAATTAGGATGTTTTTCATTAGTAATGGAAAAAATTCCAGCTGATTTAGCTGCTAAAGTAACAGCCTCTGTTAATATCCCTACAATTGGAATTGGAGCAGGAGCTGGTTGCGACGGACAAGTTTTAGTTGTACATGATATGTTGGGATTAAACAACGAATTCAAACCAAAATTTGTTCGCAAATATTTAAACTTAGAAGATCAAATTCATCAAGCTGTTGGACAATATGTTGCTGATGTAAAATCGGGCGATTTCCCAAATGTTAATGAACAATATTAAATAAGTCATGAGTAATAAGTTTTGAGTAGTGAGTTTTTCAATAACAACTTGAGGAAATTCTAACTCAAAACTTTTATCTCACCACTCAAAACTCACTTATGAATCCAGAAATTTTATTCGAAGATAATCATTTGTTAATCATCAACAAAAAAGCGGGTGAATTAGCACAAGGAGACGAAACAGGCGACATTCCACTTATCGATAGTCTAAAGGACTATATAAAAGAACGCGATAACAAACCTGGAAATGTTTTCTTAGGGTTGGTGCATCGCTTGGATCGTCCAACTTCTGGTGTGTTGATTTTTGCTAAAACTTCGAAAGCTTTAACACGAATGAACGAAATGTTTCAGAAACGAAATATTGACAAAGTTTACCGTGCTATTGTACAAAGCAAACCGCCAAAAGATTTTGAACGTTTAGAACATTATCTAAAGAAAAATCCTAAAAATAATAAAACAACAGTTTATTCTAAACCTACTGCTGATGCAAAAAAAGCAATTTTAGAATACACTTATTTAGGCGCTTTAGATTCTTTTCATTGTGTCGAAGTGAAGTTATTTACAGGTCGTTCACATCAAATTCGCGCGCAACTTTCTTCTGTTGGTTCTCCTATCAAAGGCGATTTGAAATACGGCGCTAAACGTTCTAATCCTGACGGAAGCATTTGTTTGCACGCTCATCGCATTACATTTGAACATCCTGTCAAAAAAGAAGAAATGACAATTGTAGCTCCAGTTCCGAAAGATGCAATTTGGCAAGCAACGAACAAATTTAATTCGTAAATTTGTCGCTTATTTGTTTGTCAAATGAATAGCATTTTTTATTTCATAATTTATCAAATTTCACGTTTACCTCTTTCGGTTTTATACAAATTCTCGGATTTTCTGTTCTTTCTGCTATACACAGTTATTGGTTATAGAAGACGTGTCATTAGAACAAATTTAGAAAACTCTTTTCCCGAAAAATCTCAGGAAGAAATCAAAGTAATTCACAAGAAATTTTATGCAAATTTTTGTGATTATTTAGTTGAAACTTTAAAAAGTTTTTCTATTTCTCAAGAAGAATTGGACAAACGATTTACATATTCTAATCTCGACGTTTTTAATGAAATAAAAAATGAAAAACGAGATGTCATGATGATGTGTGGGCATATTTTCAATTGGGAATGGTTTATTGGAACGGTAAAACATTTACCAACAAAAGAAAGTGCAGCTGTCTACCATAAAATTAGAAATCCTTTTTGGAACGATAAAATCAATGCAATGCGTGGTCGTTTCGGAACAAAAGCGTTAGATATGAAAGATGTGTTGCGTTTTATGATGAAAGCTCCAAATGATGGAGAATTAGCCTATTTATTTGTCGCAGATCAAAGTCCAAAACAATCGGCTGTTCACTATTTTATTGATTTCCTGAATCAGAGAACGCCTGTTTTTAATGGTTTTGATAAAATTGCACGCCGCAAAGATATGGCTGTTGTCTTTTGTCAAACCGAAAAAATAAAACGCGGTCATTATCACACAACTTTTATTCGACTACAACCTCAACAAGAAAAATTTGAAGAAAATGAAATTGTTCATCAATTTTTTCATCATTTAGAACAAACCATTCAACAACATCCAGATAATTGGCTTTGGAGCCACAAACGTTGGAAATATGCCGATTTGTAATTTTAAATATTCATGAAAACAGCAATTGCAATCCTAAATTGGAATGGCGAAAAATTATTGCCTCAATTTTTACCTTCAGTTATTAACAATTCTAAAAATGCAACAATTTATGTAATTGATAATGCGTCGACTGACAATTCAATCGAATTGTTGACAACTCAGTTTCCTTCTGTCAAAATCATTCAGAACAAAGGAAATTATGGTTTTGCACAAGGCTATAACGAAGGTTTAAAACAAATTGATGTAGAATATTTCTGTTTATTAAATTCGGATGTCGAAGTAACTGAGAATTGGATAGAACCAATTGAAAAGTTATTCGATAATAATTCTGATATTGCGGCTATTCAACCCAAAATATTAGACTACAAAAACAAAGAATATTTTGAATATGCTGGTGCCGGAGGAGGTTTCATCGATAAGTTTGGTTATCCATTTTGTCGCGGACGTGTTTTTTCAACTTTAGAAAAAGATAACGGACAATATAATGATTCCACACAAATTTTTTGGGCAACTGGCGCAAGCTTATTCATCCGAAAAAAAGATTTCTTTGAACAAAATGGTTTTGACGAAGAATTCTTTGCACACATGGAAGAAATCGATTTGTGTTGGCGATTAAACAATGCTGGGCGAAAAATTTATTATTGTGGAGAATCAACTGTTTATCATTTGGGCGGTGCAACTTTGGATAAATCCAATCCAAAAAAATGGTATCTAAATTACCGAAATAGTTTGTGGATGATGCTTAAAAATCTACCTACAAACAAACTTTTTCCGATGCTTTTCACTCGTCTTTCTATGGATGGAATTGCTGCTGTTGCCTTTTTACCAAAACAAGGACTTCCACATGTTTGGGCTGTTTTCTTATCACATATGCATTTTTATTTTGGTTTTATAAAAATGTATAAAAAACGTCAACAACATCAAATCAAAAATTATTCAGATAAAGAATTATTGCCATTTCAGTATTTCATACAAAAACGTCAGTACTTTAAGGATTTAAAATAATCTGTCTTCAAATATTAAATCATTTCTTAAAATTTCTATAAATTTTTAATTCTATTATTGTAGAATATAAAAATATTACTATCATTGTAGAACAAATCAAACTACAATGAAAAAAATAGTTACATTATTTACTTATTTCGTTCTACTTACCACTATTTCTTTTGCACAAAAGCTTGAAGTGAATTATCAAGAGATTGTAAAAGTAAATGCAGAAGAATTTAAAGGTTCTGTAAAATTTTCTACAAATGGTAAAGAAAGTACAATTCCGACTGATGTTTACAATGACATGATTAAGAATATGCAAGAGCCAAAAGATTTTATCTTAACAATCAATGAAAACGAATCATCTTATAAAAAAGTCGAAAAAATAGATAATCAACAAGGAGGAAATGGAATGAGAGTTTCGATGAGTTTTGGAGATTCAGGAAATGGTTTATTCAAAAATTTAACTACAAAAGATTATTTGAAAAGTGTAAAATCATTTGACAAAACTTATACAATAAAAGATAAATTAACCGAATACAAATGGCAACTGACGCGTGAAACAAAGAAATTAATTGGTTTTGATGTCAAAAAAGCAACAGCAATTGTGGATAGTACAACAACTGTAATCGCATGGTATGCTCCAAGTATTGCGATAAAAGATGGACCTGGAATTTATAATGGTTTGCCTGGTTTGATATTAGAAGTAGAAATCAAAAACTCAAAAAATAAAGGAATCGAAAGTAGTACTATTCGTGCAACAGAAGTCAAAGAAGTCCCAAATCTAAAACCAATTGAAAAGCCAAAAGATAAAAATACAATCACCAACGAAGAATATAAAGCGTTAAGTGAAAAAGCAATGGAAAGGCTAAAACAGATGAGCTCTGAAGGTGTTAGTAAGGATTAAAGAAAATATTTTCATCCTTCATTAAACATTTTATACTATTTCTTGTCTAAGAGCTATAATCACATTTAAAATGAAAAAAATAATTTCAGTTTTTATTTTTCTATTTAGTTTTTCTGCCTTTGCGCAACAAGAAAAAGTAGAAATTTCGTACACAACGCGTATTATTTTGCCAGACGATTTTACGTTTCAACCTCCGGGAGGTGGCAATGGACGTACGATGCCAAAAGAAATGCAAGAGCAATTCAAGAAAAATATTCAGGAGCCGCAAGAAGCTAAGTTGACTATTTTGGGAGATGAATCTTTGTATAAAATGGTTGAAAAAATATCAAACGATCAAAGTCAAGGAATAAGGGGTCCACGTGGAGGCGGAATGCGAATGATGTCGATGAATGGAGATAATATTTATAAAAATAGTACAAATCATTTGCTTTTAAAAGAGCAAAGTATGATGGGAAAAAACTATGTTGTAAAAGATTCTTTGCAAAATTTTGATTGGAAATTAACGCGTGAAACGAAAACAATTTTAGGAAACGAAGCCAAAAAAGCAACTGCTATTATTGATAGCGTTCAGACAACAGTTTGGTACATTCCAACTTTGAAATATAAAACTGGTCCAGAAAATTATTGGGGATTACCAGGTTTGATTGCAGAAGTACAAACAGAGATTAACAGAGGAATGTTTAAAGGTTCTAAAATTATTTCTTTGACAGATATCAAAACATCAACAAATACAAAACCAATCGAAAAACCAAAAGATAAAGGTGCTATTTCGCAAACAGAATTTGATAAATTGATGCAAGAACAACGCTCACGTTTCGAAGAAATGAGAAATTCTGGCGTAAATAAACGAGATTAAGGTTTCTTAAAATTCGATTAATTTTCATAAAAATTGGTTCAATTTCATATTATAAAACTTATATTTAATTCTAAATTAATCTTAAGAAATAAAATACTATGAAAGCTTTAATCATCGTAGATATGCAGTACGATTTTTTACCAGGAGGTTCGTTGGCTGTGAATGATGGAGATAAAATTATCGAACGCATAAATAAATTGCAAGAAAAGTATGATGTTGTTGTGGCAACACAAGATTGGCATCCGGCAAATCACAAAAGTTTTGCTTCGCAACACACAGATAAACAACCTTTTGATGTAATCGAATTAGGTGGAAATCGTCAAGTTTTGTGGCCAGATCATTGTGTACAAGGCACTAAAGGAGCTGAAATACACAAAGATATCAAGCAAAATAAAATAAGTGCAATCATCCGAAAAGGTATGAATCCAGAAGTTGATTCGTATAGTGCTTTTTTTGATGTGAATAAAAAGAATCCAACAGGGCTAAATGGATTCTTGAAAGATCATAATGTAACAAGTGTATACATATGCGGTTTAGCGGCTGATTATTGTGTGTATTATACAGCAAAAGATGCTTTGGCATTAGGTTATACGACATATATTTTAGAAGGAACAACAAAGGCTATTAACCAAGAACTTTTTGATGAATTGAAAGAAGATTTTATCAAAAAAGGAGGAAATGTCTCGACGTATTTATTATAAAAAAAAATAAATCGCTAGATAAAAATGTCATTTGAAAATACTTAACTTTTTGAATGACATTTTATTTTTTAGAATAAATTCAAAAAATATCTGTAACATTAGTCTACAAAAGCAGACTAATTAGACAAATACAACAATTATGAAGAAAGCAATCTTAACATTTGCCTTAGGAATTGTCACAACTACAGTTTCTATAGCACAAGACAATAAAACACTAAATATCGATGCAACTTATGTAATGGAAGTTAAAATGGATTACGAAAAAACCATGAAAACTATTCCAGAAGCGTACAGAGCTCAAGTTGGAGGAATGCTAAAAGCCGAAATTGATGCAGGAATTTTTATGACGTATTTCTTTAAAAGTAATTCTAAGTATTCTACTTTCACATTAGAAGAAAAAGTCAATAATGGACAAGGTGGATTAGGAATAATCGCTCAACAAATGGCTGCTATGGATAATAAACCAACTTATAAAGACTTTACTGTAACTCCAAATTTGTATTACAAAGAAGTTGATATGGGTGTAAAACAATATTTGATTAAAGATCAAATTCCAGATTTTAAATGGAAAATCTCACGTGAAAAAACTGATATAGCTGGTTACAAAGCGACAAAAGCAGAAGGCGTTATGATGGATTCTATTCCTGTGACAGCATGGTATGCTCCAGAAATCCCTGTAAAAGATGGACCAACTTCTTTAGCTGGATTGCCAGGTTTGATTATAAAAGCTGAGTTTGAGGCAAATGGAGCCAAATTAATTTACACATTGAAAGATTTAAAAATTTCTGAAAAAGAATTGAAAATTGCTTTACCTACAAAAGGAGAAGTTGTAACACAAGATCAATTTATGAAAATCGTAATGGATATTCAGAAAAAAATGCAAGAACAAATGAATGGAGGTCTAGACACTAAATAATTCATTCAAAACATATAAAAACACATCTGTTTCTAACACATAAACAGATGTGTTTTACAAAAAACTCTATTTGAGTCATCAACTAAAAAATACATATGAAGAAATTACTCTATCTAATTTTATTTACTTCTGCAGCTCAAATCTCGTTTGCGCAAGAATGTAAATTAAAAGGATCTGTTGCAAATGATGCTGGAATTCCTGTTACAGACGCTTCTGTCTCTATTTTTGATAGTAAAAACGAAGGCAAAGGTTTTGTTTTTACAAGTAATATGGGTGAATTTGAATTCAAATTGCCTTGTGGACAAAAATATGACATCGAAATTGAGCAAGCTGGTTACGAAACATATGTTGAGAATGTTGATTTGACTGAAAATGTCAACAAAAAAATAAAGCTTAAACAAGGAAAAGAAATTTCCTTAAAAGAAACAATTGTAAAAGCTCAACAAGCAATCAAAGTAAAAGGTGATACAATTGAGTTTGATGCAGATTCTTTCAAAGTTGGAAACGAGGAAACATTAGAAGATATTCTTAAAAAATTACCTGGAATTGAAGTTCAGAATGGTAAGGTAATGTACAAAGGTAAACCAATGTCGCAAGTAACAGTTGGTGGACGTGAAGTTTTGGGTGGTAACGAAAAATTATTGAACAAAAATTTACCTTCGGATGCGGTTTCTAAAATACAATTAAACACGAAGTTTAAATCAAATCCTTTTGCTTCTTCATTACAAGAAGATGACGAACAATTCTCGTTAAACATCGAACTAAAAGATGATATGAAACGTCTTGCATTTGGTAATGTAACACTAGGTGGAGATGCGGACAAACATACAGATGCACAAGCAAAGATTTTCTATTTCTCAGAAAAAACAGACGGGACATTAATCAATGATTTTAATACATTCGGGAAACAAGTTTTTGATCAAGATGATTATATGAGCTTCTTTGGTGGGTACTCTGAATTTAATTCTGAAGGAAGTATCTATTCATTAAGAGGAAATTCGAACAATCTAAACTTAATGACAAAAAATGATGCGCCGAGTATGAATACCTATAATGGTGCTGTGCATTTTGGTGTTGAACCAAATAAGAAACTAAAAATCTCTGGGTTTGGTTTACTTAATACAAATAACATTCGTTACAATTCTAAATCAGAACGTTATTACAACAACATCGAAACACCTTATACAACTGTCGATCAGGAACAAAATAAGAGCAATATTTTGATGGGAATGTCGCGTTTGCGTTTAGATTATAATCCGAATGATAAAGGACAAATTAAGTATCGCTTAAACTTTAATTATTTAGATAGCGAAAACGAGCAATTGGTTAATAGTTATTATAATGATCAAAAAAATAGTTTTAGAAATGTAAATTCTGAACAAAAGAATTACTCTTTATCACAAACTTTATCTTATATCCGCAAAGTTGGTCGCGATGATAATGTTGGTTTATATTTCCGTCATCAATATCAAAAAGACACACCAGATTACAATGTTTTATCAACAGCAAATCCGTTCTCATCTTTTAATTTGTTCAAAAATTTATCTCAAGTAAATAATCAATATAATATCAATCAAGATCAAAACTTTGTTTTGAATACTGTTCAATTATATGGAATCTACAATCACTTGTTGACAAATACATCTAACCTTAAAGTGAAAGTTGGAACAAATTTCAGTACACAAGATTTTGAGAATAAAATCTATGATTTCCAAAAATTAATGAATGATAATTCATTAATCAGTAATACAGATTTAGATTACAACGAGACTTTTGCTGATGTAACGTTGACAAAAAAATTAGGAAACTTTCAAGTAGATGCGGGAGCTGGAGTTTCGTTCTTTAATGAGAAATCGAAATACCAAGATGGTGAAAAATTAAATCGTTCGGAAACGAAATTTTTACCTCACCTAAATTTGCAATACAAGTTCAACAATGCAACAAGTGTTCGCGCTAGTTATACACAAAACTATAGCTATCCGTACACAAAAGATTTTAATGACTCGTATACCATTCAAAGTTATCAATCGATTTTCTATGGAAATAGAAACTTAAGACAAGCTTTGACACATACAGCAAGTCTTAATTTTAGTCATTTTAACTCATTCACATTCTTTAATATTTTTGCGAATTTGAGTTATACATTACAAGAAAAAAGTATACAAACACAATCTGTTCTAAACCGTGATTTTATCATCTCTGGAAACGATACAATTGTAAATAACTATCAGTTCAATACCTTAATTAATTCTGGTAATAATCAAGAAACTTATTCAGGATATTTCATGATTGGGAAGCGTTTTGCTAAATGGTACAATGCACGATTAACAGGTAATATTTCTACTTCTAATTATTATACCATTACACGAAATATTGAATACAAAAATGGGGTTGTAACAAATGATCAATTAAACAATGTTAACAACAAGAGTTTTAATCAAACTTATAATTTAGAAAACTCTTTTACATTCAAAAAGAAATTTGAATTGAAGGCTGGGGTTAATTTAAACCTAAGTAAATATCAATCATTATCTGAACAGAAATTTACGAACTGGCGTCCATACGGGGAAGCTGCTTGGTCCGCTACAAGTAAATTATTAGTTCAGACCGATTTCTCTTATCGCTTACAATACCGTGATGGAGTAGAAATAAACACAGCAAAAGAGTGGAATGCTTCTGCACGATACAATATTGCGAAGAAAACTTATTTGACTCTTACAGGTGGAAATTTATTAGGAAACAACGTAATTGTTTCGAATGGATTTAATGATAACTACATATCGACTACAACTAAAAATGTTTTGGGAAGATATTTTATCGTGAGTTTACGATATAAGTTCTAAAATAAATGAATTAAATAGTAAAAGCCCTTCTATAGAAGGGCTTTTATTATTTAATCACTTGTGGATAATCAAACAAATTATTTGGATCATATTTCTTTTTCAACTTTTGCAATCGAACCAAATTATTTCCGAAATAAGCATTATTTGCATCAGGAAAATTAATATCCGGATAATTTCGGTATTGTTTCACATTTCCAAGATTTCTTAACAATTGTTGTACTTCTTCAAATGATTTTGTCAACTTTTCTTCTTGCGAAGGCAAATCCCAATACGCTTGTAATTCGCTTAAATAATTAATATCACGATGCGGATAAGCAGAATCTGAAGCTTTGACTTCATTGATTTTTCCACCCAAAGTATTGATCTGATAAATCATTCCTTTAGAAGCAACAACTTTTGCAAAAATATCTTCCAAACCTTTTTCTATATCTTCAATTCCTGTGTACAAACCAGCTGAAGAATTTTTGAAATAAATTGGTTCTGTTACGCCATAATAATTTTCGAGCGCAGCAGCCAGATTTCTATTTTTCATCGGTTTGTAATCATTCGCTAGTGGAATTAAACTCGAAAATATTTTCTCAAAATCTGTTTGATTTACTGCAAAATTGGTAAATAAAATGGTCAAAAACTTTCCATTCAACACAAAAGCAGAAAAAGCTTCTTTAGGTAATTTTTCCGTTGCTTGGAACCAAAGTCGAATTAATTTGACAAATTTATCTGATGTTAGATTTGTAAACTTCATACGATATCCGCTGAAAGATTGTGGGACTGGATAAGTTTTGAAATGTAATTCCGTTACAACGCCAAAATTTCCATTTCCGCCGCCTTTACACGCCCAAAGTAAATCGGGATCTTTATCAGAGTCGATTGTATTTCCTTTGTAATCGATCATTTTTACACGAAGCAGATTATCACAGGTCAACCCATATTTTCGGCTAAAAAAACCATAGCCACCGCCCAAAGTCAAACCACCAATAGCCACAGTTCCACATGATCCAGCTGGAATAATTCTTTTCTTAGGTAAAAAATTAGCATAAATTTCCTGCAATAAACAAGCTGGTTGTAATTTCACTTTATTCTCTTGCAACCACGTAATTTTGTTCATCAGTCCAAGATGAATCAACAATCCGTTATCAACATTCGAAAAACCTTCAAAACTATGCCCTCCACTTCGAATTGCAATTTTTAGTTTCTTTTCGTTTGCTAATGCAATTGCTTTTTTTATTCCAGTTTCTGATTTACAAACTGCTATAATCTTAGGAAATTTCTCAATTCTTTTATTGAATGATTTTCGGTATTGATTATACTTTTCATCATCTTTTGTCAAGATTATTAAATCATCATCCAAAAAATCATCAAACGAATAAAAAGACATAAAAAAAATCCCTAAACTACCTGTACCAAGTAGTTTTAGGAATTCTCTTTTTGTATAATTTGGTTGTTTCATCGCTAAAATTGGTTTAGCTAAAGATACAACTATTTAATATTATTCTCTTTTAACCAATTTCTATAATTCTCAGCATTTTTCAAATGTTCCTGATAATCGTTGGTATAAATGTGATAACCTGGTTTTTTAGGATCTGCAACAAAGAAAATAAAATCGTGATTTGCTGGTGATAAAACCGCATCAATTGCTCCTAAATTTGGTAAACAAATTGGTGCTGGTGGCAAACCTTTGTTACGATAAGTGTTGTACGCATTCGACGACCACGTCCATTTTTTGTACACACGTTGCACTTTTTGATCCCAACCATTTTCCATTTTATATGCATAAATAGAAGTTGGATCGGCTTCTAAACGCATATCTTTTGCCAAACGATTCATATATGCTCGTGCAACCTTTTGTTGTTCATCCATATTATCAGACGATTCTAATTGAACAATAGATGCTAATGTTGTAACTTGTAAAGGTGTCATGTTAAGCGCTTTTGCTTTTGCTAAACGTTCTGCATTCCATACTTTGTCGTGTTGCGCTACCATTTTATCAACAAATTTTTCTGGTGTTAATCCCCAATACACGAAATACGTTTCTGGAATGAAATATTGCTTTACCGTTTCGTCGTTTAACGTTGTATCGTTTTTTTCTTTCACAAAATCACGAATAGCTGTCAAAACTTCGATAGAATCCATATCAATTTGTTTGGAAACTGATCCCGCCAAATGGTAAATTGTTGGTTCATTTTTGATACGAAGCTTCACTTCTTCTTGCTCTCCTCCTTGCAAACGATCAATAATATCGCGGTTAGAATCTGAGCTTGAGATTTTATATTTTCCAGATTTTATCGTTGCTGGATAATCTGCATCTTCTGCATATTGTTTGAACAATTTTTCATCCTTCAAAAATGGTTTTAAAGAATCTAAAACTTGCTCAAATTTAGCTCCACGAGAAATATAGATATAACCATCTTTGGTTGCATTTCCTTTGAAACCGTCTATAAATGTACATCCTACAAATACGAATGAACAGATTAATATTAATACTAAATTTAATTTTTTCATTGGATTGAATTAAATTTCAATTTCACCTTCAAAAACTTTTACTGCTGGTCCATTTAACCAAACATTGACAAAGTTATGATTATTTTCTTCAAAATTTACAGATAAATCTCCTCCCATTGCTTTTACTTTGATATCTTTTTTGTCTACCAAATTTTTAACATAAGCAGAAATCGCAGCAGCTGTAATTCCTGTTCCGCAAGCCAAGGTTTCGTCCTCTACTCCACGTTCATATGTACGTATCGTAAGACTATTATCTGGCATAACTTCAACAAAATTTACATTAGAACCTTTCTCAAAATAGGGCGCTCCATTACGAATCGCTTTTCCTTTTTTATAAACATTAACATCTTTTACATTCTCCACAAATTCTACGTGATGCGGCGAACCTGTGTTCATAAATAAATATTTGTCGTGATCTTCTACTTCATTTACATCAATCATCTGTAAACGAATAACTTCTTGATCTACGACACCATGATGCAAACCATCAATCGCATTAAATGTCATTTTGTCATTAGCTACATCCAAATCATTTGCAAATCGAATAATACAACGTCCTCCGTTTCCGCACATTGTACTTTCCTTTCCATCCGAATTGAAATACACCATTCTGAAGTCTGAATTTTCATCATTTTGTAACAAAATCAAACCATCAGCTCCAATCCCAAAATTACGATCACATAGCCTATTAATCAATTCTGTAGAGATTGGAAACGTTTTTTCTCGATCATCAATCATGACAAAGTCATTCCCAGCTCCTTGATATTTATAAAATTTTAATTTCAACTTCTTTAATTTTAAACAAAGTAAAGACATTTTTATCACTCTTAACTAATGTTATAAAAGATTTATAATATAGTGTTAACATGCGTTAAACGGTTTGAAATGTTAAAATTTTGGTCTTAAATTTGATTTAATCTAAAACATTAAAAACTTATATAATAAAGATGAAAAAATATACAGGATACTTATTAGTTGGATTAGTGAGCTCTATGACAACTATGGGAGGTTTTTATTTGATGAACGAAAATGGAAGTAATCCATTTATTACAAATGCGAGTAATCAGAAAAACGGAGACTTTGAATTTGTAGATTATAAAGGAAATTATGGATATGATGCGCCAAATTTTGTGCAGGCATCTAACAAAGCAGTACATACGGTTGTGAGTATCAAAAATTATTCGAATCAAAGACAGCAACAACAACAGCAATTCTTTGATCCTTTTGATTTCTTTTTCGGGCAACCAGAACAACAACAAAGAGGAAGACAACAGCAACCAGATCAAGATCAACCATCTGGAATGGGTTCTGGTGTAATTATTTCACAAGATGGTTACATTGTTACAAATAATCACGTGATACAAGGTGCTTCTAAAATTGAAGTGACTTTGAACAATCAAAAAAGTTATATTGCTGAATTAGTTGGAACTGATCCAAGTACAGATATTGCCTTATTGAAAATTAGTGAAAAAGGTTTACCATTCACAAAATTTGTCGATTCTGATGCCATTAATGTTGGAGATTGGGTTTTAGCAGTTGGTAATCCATTCGGACTGACTTCTACTGTTACAGCAGGTATTGTTTCGGCAAAAGGTCGTAGCATTAATATTTTAGGTAAAAATTCTGAATCACCAATCGAATCGTTTATTCAAACCGATGCAGCGATTAATCCAGGAAACTCTGGTGGTGCTTTGGTAAATGCAAACGGAGATTTAATTGGTATTAATACAGCTATTTCTTCACCAACAGGAGCTTATTCTGGTTACGGATTTGCTGTTCCTGCAAACTTGGTGAAAAAAGTTGTTGAGGATATTAAATCGTACGGAATTGTACAACGTGGATATTTAGGTATCAAAGGTTTTGATTTATCGAATGAAGATGCTGTAAAACAATACAACAAACAATTCAAGAAAAATATTAAAACCGATAATGGAGTAATGGTAACTGAATTGGTTGCGAAAGGATCTGCAATTGATTCTGGAATCGAAGAAGGAGACATCATTACAGCTGTAGATGGAAAACCAATTACATCTTTCTCGTCGTTATCATTCATCGTAGGTAGCAAACGTCCTGGTGACAATGTTGCACTTACTGTAAGACGTGGAAACTCTGAGAAAACATACAACATCACATTGAAAGATGCTAAAGGAAGCACTAAAGTGAGAAGCAAATCTGACTTAACGCCAACTGAAGTTCTTGGTGCAGAATTTGAGCCATTAACAGAACGTCAAAAAGATAGTTTCGGAATTAATTATGGTGTCATGGTAAAACATCTAGATAATGCAGGAAAATTAGCGGCAGCAGGTGTTCAAGAAGAATTTATCATCTTATCAATCAATGATAAAAATGTAAGTTCACAAGACGATATCGAAAAAATCTTAAAAAATTATAAAGGTCGCGTGTCAATTAAATTTGCAGATTATTACGGACGAATCTATACAAAAGGATTCACGATGGATTAAAATTTTGAGTCGATTTTAAATTTTAATAAATCATTATAAATAGCTACAACAAGATAAGTTGTAGCTATTTATCTTTACATTAAAATTGTTTAACGAAAAACTATCCCATGTTTATTAAAAATAATTATTCTTTCACTCTTTCTTTTGTTTAGTTCTTTTTCTTATCCAAAAGAAGTTCTATGGGGACCAACCTTAAGCAACTCTAATCAATCTGGAAACTTTGGTAAAGCAGGTTTATTTTTTCTTTTCGGCTTAGGTGATAATATGGTTGATTTTAAATTATACGCAAATGCTAATATGGGATATATGCGAGATAATTTTCACGTAATTCCTGAAGTTGGCATTACAGGATATGTTGCCGCGAGCCAGTTGATGTATATTTTTCCATTTGTAGAAAGTGAATTTACACCTTATACAATTACTCCAAAAGCTGGTATTTCATTAGCTTCTTTTGTAGATTTTGGTTTTGGATATGGTTTTAAGATTAATGAAAAAGATAGTTTTAAACCTATCAAAGGTTTTCAATTTTCAATTGGAGTAAATATACCTTTCAATTTGAAATAAAAAATCATTAATGATGATGAAAATTTATTTTTTGGGAGAAAGCTAAATAATTCATTAATTTTATCACATGAAAAAGTTCATCGCAATCTTTGTTTTTATCATTAGTTTTCAAGCGAAAGCACAACAAAATTTAACCGATTATTTTACAATTAATCTTGGTTATGAATATTGGAACGGAAATTACGGAAAAGTTGGAACAGATTTGTTCTTAGTACAAGATAATAACAATATTTTGACGTTTAGCGCCAATGCTAATTTGGGTTATATGAAAGACAAATTTCGTGTAATTCCAGAAGTTGGAGCTGGATATATGTTCAATTTTCGCAACAATACTGGTGATCCATATAGCTCTAACTTTAACTCCGCTTTTTATGTTATCCGTACTGAAGTTTCTCCGTGGACAATTACTCCAAAAGCTGGTATCGCAGTTTTGAGCATTGTAGAGTTAAATGCTGGTTATTCTTTCGAGTTTAGAGAAAATAAAGATTTTAAAGATATGAGCGGTTTCCGAGCAGGATTAACTATTCACTTGCCGACTCAGCTTTTTTAGTTCTAATGCTTTTACGCAATTCTTTCAAACGAATATATAAATCTGAAGTCGAGGCATTTTCTTCAATCGCATTAAAAATAAAGACTCCTTTATCAGTATAAAAGAAGATAATCGCTTCGTGATCGGCAACTTTAAAAGCATTTGTAATCCCATTTATCTTGTTCTCAACCCAAGATAATTTACATGTTTTTAGATCAAAAATATGATCTTCATTACCCAAAATATCTTTGAAGATTAATTGTTCTCCTTGCGCATACAACACACCACTTCCTTGAAAAGATTTCATTTTAAGAAATCTTCCTTGCGGACGACCAATATTGTAACGCACAACAGCTTTTAGGTCTACCTGATCTGGTAAACTTTTCAGCGTATGTTGTTCATTTTTCTCTCTGACTTTCGCATCAGATACCGCAATAACAAAGAATATCGAAACAAAAATTCCGAAAATCAAAAATATTATTAGGATTGATATGATTGGTGCCATAATGTACTTAAATGTTAAGTAAAGTTATAAAAAAGCTTGAATTAACATATAAATAAACTGCTTTTTTTACCTTAGCCTAGTAAACTGATAAAAATTACGAATGAATAAATTAATTTGGTTGTTATTTCCCGCCACAATCTTTGCTCAAAAAAGAGAAACACAAATAAAAGTTAATGCGTTAACAATGCCACTTGCAATGGTAAATCTTGGTGTTGAACATGCAATCACAGATAGAATAACTTTACAAGCTGACGGTTTTATCTCTCCTTGGAAATCATTTGCAGGTAATCATTTACAAATGTATATGGCTTTTGGTGAAGGTAGATATTACTTTGATAAATCTTTTAGTAAATTTTATATAGGTCCAAACATTGGAGTTGGTTTCTTTGATATTCAAAAATGGAATTATTGGAACACTGATAAATATCAACGTGGAGTAGCAATCTTAACAGGAGCTACAATAGGTTATCAAGTAAAAATTAACGAACATTGGGGATTAGATGTTTTTGTTGGTGGAGGACACTCTCAAGGAAATTACAAAGGATATTATAAAGAAGATTCTCCTAATTTCGGACGATATGATTCTGCGCAATCATTTAATAAAAGTGGGGAGTGGCTGCTTTACAAAGGCGGTGTAATGCTTACTTATAAATTTAAACGAAAAAAATCCAACTAAAATTAGTTGGATTTTTTATATCTAGTATTATTTTACTCTTACACAGGCGTATTCATATCGAAAGCCTCTAGATATTCGGCAACACGTTTTACAAACATACCTCCTAAAGCTCCATCCACAACACGGTGATCGTAAGCATGAGATAAGTACATTTTATGACGAATTGCAATCATATCTCCTTGTGGAGTTTCGATAACAGCAGGTTTTTTCACAATTGCACCAACAGCCAAAATAGCTACTTGAGGTTGAGGAATAATTGGCGTTCCTAATGTATTTCCAAAAGAACCAATATTTGTAATTGTATACGTTCCTCCTTGAATTTCTACTGGTTTCAATTTATTATTACGCGCACGGTTTGCTAAATCATTTACCTGAGAAGCTAAACCTGCTAAATTAAATTGATCTGCATTTTTGATAACAGGAACAATTAAATTTCCACTTGGTAAAGCTGCTGCCATTCCAATATTAATATTTTTCTTCTTGATAATTTTATCTCCATCAACAGAAACATTAATCATTGGGAAATCTTGAATTGCTTTTGCTACAGCTTCGATAAAAATTGGCATGAAGGTAATTTTCTCACCATGTTTCTTCTGAAACTCATTTTTATTCTTATCTCTCCATAACACAATATTCGTCATATCAACTTCTACGAAAGACGTTACATGAGGAGCAATTTGTTTTGCTTGTAGCATATTTTGCGCAATAATCTTACGCATTCTATCCATTTCGATGATTTCATCACCTTCACCAACAGAAATAGGCGCAGATTGCACTTGTGGTGCTTGAGCTTGAGCAACTGGTGCAGCAACAGAAGTCGTAGCAACAGATTTCGCTGGTTGATTTCCTCTATTTTTAACGAAATTCAAAATATCATCTTTCGTTACACGTCCGTCTTTTCCAGAACCTGAAATTTGATCTAACTCAGCCTGAGAAACACCTTCTTCTTTCGCAATAGATTTTACTAAAGGAGAATAAAATTTATCATCAGACGAAGTAATAACCGTTTCAGTTTTGATTGTTGCAACTTCAGCTTCGATAGATTTTGCTGCATCTGCAATTTCCTGATCGCTACTTGTATCTACTTCTTCTACCGAATCAGCTTGTTCTACAACTCCATCAACAGACAAAATTGCGATAGGCTCACCTACTTTTGCAATTCCATCTACCGGAACTAAGATTTCTTTTAAAACTCCTGCAACTGGCGAAGGAACATCAGAATCTACTTTATCTGTTGCGATTTCTACAACCGATTCATCTTCACTAATCGAATCACCAATATTTTTGATCCAATTTGTTACAGTAGCTTCCATTACACCTTCTCCCATAGAAGGTAGAATTAATTTATAGTCAGACATTCTTGTGTTATTTGCTAAATACAAATCTAAACATTTTTTCGATTCAAAAAAATACTGTTAAAAAGATTAATGCTTTTTATTTTTAAATTATTCGCATTAATATCATAAATAATTATCAATTTAATAATTGATCTAACTTTTATAAGATTATTTTTAATGATTTGATAGTTTTGATTACATAAAAAAATCCCCCAATCTAAGATTGAGGGACTTTTTGAAATATTAAGAATGATTCTTAAGCTTCGTAAGTTGCAGTACCGTTGTTTACTTGAGGTTCTTTGATTTCACCAAAGCTTTTCTCAAAGTTAGTTACGTTTTCTGCTAACGATTGAGATAATTGTTTTGCTTGTAATGGAGACAAAATAATTCTTGATTTTACTGATGGTCTAGCACCTGGTAAAAATTGAACGAAATCTACAACGAACTCAGATGGTGAGTGGTTGATGATTGCTCCTGTAGCATAAACACCTTGAGCTACTAATTCGTTTAACTCAATGTTTAATCCTTCGTTTTGTTGATTTTCTGACATTATAATTCTTGTTTTGCGTTTATTAATTCCTCGTATTCACGGTTAGATCCTACGATGATGTTTTGATACTCTTTTAATCCAGTTCCGGCAGGAATTAAGTGTCCAACAATAACGTTTTCTTTTAATCCTACTAAACCGTCTACTTTACCAGCTACAGCTGCTTCGTTAAGAACTTTTGTAGTTTCCTGGAACGATGCCGCAGACATGAAAGATTTAGTTTGTAAAGATGCTCTTGTAATACCTTGTAAAACGGCTTCTGCTGTTGCAGGTAAAGCCTCACGAGCTGTCACTAAGTTTTTGTCTTCACGTTTTAATTTAGAGTTTTCGTCACGTAATTCGCGAACTGTGATGATTTGTCCTGGACTTAATGTGTCAGAATCACCAGCATCTTCTACGACTTTCATTCCAAATAAACGATCGTTTTCTTGCATGAAATCGTCTTTGTGCTCTAAACTATCTTCTAAGAATCTTGAATCTCCTGAGTCTACAATACGAACTTTACGTAACATTTGACGTACGATAATTTCGAAGTGTTTGTCATCAATTTTTACCCCTTGTAAACGGTATACATCTTGAATCTCGTTTACTAAGTATTCTTGAACCGCTGTTGGCCCTAAGATTCTTAAAATATCTTCTGGTGTAATTGCTCCATCTGATAAAGGCTCACCTGCACGTACGAAGTCATTTTCTTGAACTAAGATCTGTGCTGATAATTTAACTAAGTAACGACGGATTTCACCATTTTTAGATTCAACGATGATTTCACGGTTACCACGTTTTATTTTACCAAAAGAAACAACTCCATCCATTTCACAAACAACTGCTGGATTAGATGGATTACGAGCCTCTAACAACTCTGTAATACGAGGTAAACCTCCTGTAATATCGCCAGATTTAGCTGACTTACGAGGAATCTTAACTAAGATTTTACCTGCATTAATTTTTTCACCATCATTTACCATTAAGTGTGCACCTACTGGTAAGTTGTATGTTTTTTCTTCACCATCAATTGTGATAACTCTTAACGCTGGAACTAATTTTTTATTACGTGATTCAGAAATAACTTTTTCTTGGAATCCTGTTTGCTCATCGATTTCAATTTGGAAAGTTACTCCTTGCTCTAATTGTTCGTACTCGATTTTACCAGTAGATTCCGCAATGATAACCCCGTTATAAGGGTCCCAACTTGCAATCTCTTGACCTTTTTGAACTTTAGCTCCGTTTTTAACAGATAAGATAGTACCATAAGCGATGTTAGTTTGTTGACGAACGTTTCCTAAATCGTCAATTACTTTCATCTCTGTAGAACGAGAAACAACTGTATCTACTTTGTTACCTGCATCATCTATCGATTCAACAGTACGTAAATCATCAAACTCAACTGTACCATCAACTTTAGCATTAATTGTATTTTGCTCAGAAACGTTACCCGCAGTACCCCCAACGTGGAAAGTACGTAATGTTAACTGTGTACCAGGCTCACCAATAGATTGTGCAGCAACTACACCAACTGATTCACCTTTCTGAACACCTTTACCTGTAGCTAAGTTACGTCCGTAACATTTAGCACAAATTCCAGTTTTCGCTTCACATGTTAATGGAGAACGAACTTCTACATTTTCAATACCAGCTGCTTCTAAAGCATCACCAATATCTTCTGTAATAATGTTACCAGCAGAAATGATTAATTCACCATTATCTGGGTTGTAAATATCATTTAATGAAGTACGACCTAATACACGAGAAGATAAACTTTCGATGATTTCCTCTTTTTTCTTAAGTGCAGATACTTCTAAACCTCTTAATGTACCACAATCTTCGTGCATTACGATAACGTCTTGTGCAACGTCAACTAAACGACGAGTCAAGTATCCAGCATCGGCAGTTTTTAAGGCAGTATCGGCAAGACCTTTACGCGCACCGTGCGAAGAAATAAAGTACTCTAAGATAGACAGACCTTCACGGAAGTTAGAGATAATTGGGTTTTCGATGATATCCCCACCAGTAGAACCAGCTTTTTGAGGTTTAGCCATCAATCCACGCATACCTGATAACTGACGAATTTGCTCTTTAGATCCACGTGCTCCAGAATCAAGCATCATGAATACAGAGTTAAATCCTTGTTGATCTTCTGTCATACGTTTCATTACAATTTCTGTTAATGTCGCGTTTGTTGTTGTCCAAACATCAATAACTTGGTTGTAACGTTCGTTATTTGTAATAAGACCCATGTTATAGTTCATCTTAATGTTCTCAACTTGGTTGATCGCACCTGAGATAAGGTCTTTCTTTTGTTCTGGGATTAAGATATCTCCTAATGAGAATGATAAACCACCCTCGAAGGCATTACGGTATCCTAATTGTTTCATATCATCTAAGAAAGCAGCCGTTGTAGGGAAATCTGTAATCTTGATAATTTTATTAATAATTGTACGTAACGATTTTTTCGTTAATACTTCATTAATATAACCTACTTGTTTCGGAACGATTTGGTTGAATAACACACGTCCTACAGAAGTTTCGATTAATTGATTTTCTATCAACTCCTCTCCTACACGAATTGTTCCTTTTACACGAATTGGCGCGTTTAAGTCAACAGCTCCTTCGTTGTATGCAATTTGAACTTCTTCATCTGAATAGAAAGTTAATCCTTCTCCTTTTACTGTAAATTGGTGGTCTGTACGACGAATTTTCGTCATGTAGTAAAGACCTAAAACCATATCCTGAGAAGGTACAGTAATTGGAGAACCATTTGCAGGATTCAAAATATTTTGAGAAGCCAACATTAATAATTGTGCTTCTAAAACAGCTTCTGGTCCTAATGGTAAGTGAACGGCCATCTGGTCACCATCGAAATCGGCATTGAAGGCAGTACACACTAATGGGTGTAAACGAATTGCTTTACCTTCGATTAATTTCGGTTGGAACGCTTGGATACCTAAACGGTGTAACGTAGGGGCACGGTTTAATAAAACTGGATGACCTTTGATTACATTTTCTAAAATATCCCAAACAACTGGCTCTTTTCTATCGATAATTTTCTTAGCCGATTTAACTGTTTTTACAATTCCACGCTCGATTAATTTACGAACTACGAATGGTTTGTATAATTCAGCTGCCATATCTTTTGGTAAACCACATTCGTGTAATTTAAGTGTTGGTCCAACAACAATTACAGAACGAGCAGAATAATCTACACGTTTACCTAATAAGTTTTGACGGAAACGACCTTGTTTACCTTTTAATGAATCAGATAATGATTTT
This sequence comes from Empedobacter falsenii, assembly GCF_019308355.1. Lineage (GTDB taxonomy): Bacteria > Bacteroidota > Bacteroidia > Flavobacteriales > Weeksellaceae > Empedobacter > Empedobacter falsenii_B. The sequence continues at coordinate 26,836 of NZ_JAAGKM010000002.1, forward strand.
AACGGACGGTTACCATCAGCTTTTACAGCAGATGCTTTACGCGTGTTATCGAATAATGAATCAACAGCTTCTTGTAACATACGTTTTTCATTACGTAAGATTACTTCTGGCGCTTTGATTTCCATTAATCGTTTCAAACGATTGTTACGGATAATTACACGACGATATAAATCATTTAAATCTGATGTTGCAAAACAACCACCATCTAATGGAACTAACGGACGTAATTCTGGTGGAATAACCGGAATAACGCGCATTACCATCCATTCTGGGCGGTTTACGTGGTGCATATTTGACTCACGTAACGACTCAACAACTTGTAAACGTTTTAACGCTTCTGTACGACGTTGTTTAGAAGTTTCGTTGTGTGCTTTGTGTCTTAATTCGTAAGATAACTCATCTAAATTGATACGAGATAATAGGTCTTCTAATGCTTCAGCACCCATTTTCGCAACGAATTTATTAGGATCTGTATCTTCTAGATATTGATTCTCGATTGGAAGAGTTTCTAAGATATCTAAATACTCTTCTTCTGATAAGAAATCTAATCTATTTAATTCTTCACCTTCTGGTCCTTTTGCGATACCTGGTTGAATCACTACATATCTTTCATAGTAAATTACCATGTCTAATTTCTTAGATGGTAATCCTAAGATGTAACCAATTTTGTTTGGTAATGAACGGAAATACCAAATATGTGCAATTGGCACAACAAGATTGATGTGTCCAATACGCTCACGACGAACTTTCTTTTCAGTAACTTCAACCCCACAACGGTCACAAACGATACCTTTATAACGGATTCTTTTATATTTTCCGCAGGCACATTCGTAATCTTTTACAGGTCCAAAGATACGCTCACAGAATAACCCGTCACGCTCTGGTTTGTGCGTTCTATAGTTAATCGTTTCAGGTTTTAAAACTTCACCTTTAGATTCTTGAAGAATCGATTCTGGAGAAGCTAACCCGATACGGATTTTTGAGAATTGACTTGTTTTATTTTTTGTTGACATATAGAAATGTATCTAACAATTATATTATTATAACGAAAAAGGTAGAATAATAGGTTACCCTATTATTCTTCCAAGTTTATGTCTAATCCAAGACCTTGTAATTCATGTAACAATACGTTAAATGATTCTGGAATACCAGGTTCTGGCATTGGCTCTCCTTTTACGATTGCTTCGTAAGTTTTCGCACGTCCAATTACGTCATCCGACTTAACTGTTAAGATTTCGCGTAAGATATTAGCTGCACCGAATGCTTCTAATGCCCAAACCTCCATCTCTCCGAAACGTTGTCCACCAAATTGTGCTTTACCTCCTAATGGTTGTTGAGTAATTAATGAGTATGGTCCGATAGAACGCGCGTGCATTTTATCATCAACCATGTGTCCTAATTTCAACATGTAAATCACACCTACAGTAGCTTTTTGATCAAAACGTTCTCCAGTGTTACCATCATATAAATATGTTGTACCGTGTTTTGGAATACCTGCTTCTTCTGTGATGCGATCGATATCAGCGATTTCAGCACCATCGAAGATAGGTGTAGCAAATTTTTGACCCATTTTAAGTCCAGCCCATCCTAATACCGTTTCATAAATCTGACCGATATTCATACGAGATGGTACCCCAAGTGGGTTAAGCACGATATTTACTGGCGTTCCGTCTTCTAAGAAAGGCATATCTTCGTCGCGAACGATACGTGCAACAATACCTTTGTTACCGTGACGTCCTGCCATTTTATCCCCTACTCTTAGTTTACGTTTTTTCGCAATGTAGATTTTCGCTAATTTAACGATACCTGCAGGTAACTCGTCTCCAACAGAAATTGTAAATCTTTCGCGGTTAAGTGCTCCTTGTAAATCATTGTACTTAATTTTGTAATTATGTAACAATTCTTTTACTAATTCGTTCTTATCCTCGTCTGTTGTCCAAAGAGATTCTGCTCCAGTTAAGTTTAAGAAATCTTCAACATTAGATAAGATTTTTTGCGTGTATTTTACACCTTTCTTGATTACTTCTTCGTTCAAGTCGTTGTAAATACCTTGAGAAGTTTTTCCGTTTAATAAAACGTATAATTTCTCTAATAAAATCTCTCTTAATTCGTTGAATTTAACGTCGTACTCAGCTTCTACACTATCAATGATAGCTTTGTCTTGAGAACGTTTGCGTTTATCCTTAATACTACGTGAGAATAATTTTTTGTCGATAACAACACCACGTAATGATGGAGAAGCTTTAAGAGAAGCATCTTTTACATCACCTGCTTTGTCACCAAAAATCGCACGTAATAATTTTTCTTCTGGAGTTGGATCAGATTCTCCTTTTGGAGTAATCTTACCAATCAAGATATCACCAGGTTTTACTTCTGCTCCGATACGGATCATACCGTTTTCGTCTAAGTCTTTTGTAGCCTCTTCCGAAACGTTAGGAATGTCTGAAGTTAATTCTTCCATACCTAATTTTGTATCACGTACATCTAATGAATATTCATCGATGTGGATAGATGTAAACCAGTCTTCGCGAACAGCTTTCTCAGAGATTACAATGGCATCCTCGAAGTTGTACCCTTGCCAAGGCATGAAGGCAACAACCATGTTACGACCAATTGCTAATTCCCCTCCTTCTGTTGCATAACCTTCAGATAAAACTTGTCCTTTCTCTACACGATCGCCAACTTTTACAATTGGTTTCAACGTAATTGTAGTTCCTTGATTGGTTTTTCTGAATTTTGTTAAATTATATGTTTTCTCAGCAGTATCGAAGCTTACTAATTCTTCGTCTTCTGAGCGATCATATTTAATTGTTATAATGTCAGCATCAACATAAGTTACTGTACCTTCACGTTCTGCATTTACTAAGATTCTTGAATCTTTTGCAACTTGTTTTTCTAATCCAGTACCTACAATTGGTGCTTGAGGTTTTAATAATGGAACTGCCTGACGCATCATGTTCGATCCCATTAACGCACGGTTGGCGTCATCATGCTCCAAGAAAGGAATTAATGATGCTGAGATAGATGCAATCTGGTTAGGTGCAACGTCAATTAAATCAACTTCTGCTGGCGTTACAACAGGGAAATCCCCATCTTCACGAGCAGTTACACGTTCAGTAGCAATAGTACCATCGTCTGTCATGTCGATATTGGCTTGAGCAATTACTTTTGATTCCTCCTCTTCCGCAGTTAAATAGATTGGTGCTGATTCGACGTCCACTTTTCCATCTTCTACTTTTCTGTACGGTGTTTCGATGAACCCTAAGTTATTAACTTTAGCGAATACACATAATGACGAAATCAAACCAATGTTTGGTCCCTCAGGAGTTTCAATTGGACATAAACGTCCGTAATGAGTGTGGTGTACGTCACGTACCTCGAATCCCGCTCTTTCTCTTGATAAACCTCCAGGTCCTAATGCTGATAAACGACGTTTGTGTGTAATCTCTGATAATGGATTTGTTTGGTCCATGAACTGAGATAACTGGTTCGTTCCGAAGAATGAGTTGATAACAGATGATAATGTTTTAGCATTAATCAAATCGATTGGTGTAAACACCTCGTTGTCACGAACATTCATTCTTTCACGGATAGTTCTAGCCATACGAGCTAAACCTACTCCGAATTGGCTAGCCATTTGCTCACCTACCGTTCTTACACGACGGTTAGATAAGTGGTCGATATCATCCACCTCTGCTTTAGAGTTGATTAATTCGATTAAGTATTTAATAATCGAAATGATATCTTCACGAGTCAATACTTGTACGTCCTCGCTAATGCTTAAGCCTAATTTTTTATTTAATCTGTAACGACCTACTTCACCTAATGAATAACGTTGATCAGAGAAGAATAATTTGTCAATAATTCCTCTTGCTGTTTCCTCATCTGGTGGCTCAGCGTTACGTAATTGTCTATAGATATACTCTACTGCCTCTTTTTCAGTATTAGTAGGGTCTTTTTGTAAAGTATTATGGATAATTCCATAATCAGCAGAATTGATGTCTTCTTTGTGTAATAAAATCGTCTTAACACCAGAATCTACGATTTGATCGATGTGATCTTTCTCTAAGATTGTTTCACGGTCTAAGATAATTTCATTACGCTCGATAGATACAACTTCTCCTGTATCTTCATCTACGAAATCCTCGTGCCATGTATTTAATACACGTGCAGCAAGTTTACGACCTACAACTTTCTTTAAATTAGCTTTATTAACTTTTACTTCTTCTGCTAAGTCGAAAATTTCTAAGATATCTTTATCTCTTTCGTATCCGATAGCACGTAATAAGGTAGTTAATGGTAACTTTTTCTTACGATCGATGTAAGCGTACATTACGCTGTTGATGTCTGTTGCGAACTCAATCCAAGATCCTTTGAAAGGAATGATACGAGATGAGTACAATTTTGTACCATTCGCGTGGAAAGATTGTCCGAAGAATACCCCAGGAGAACGGTGTAATTGAGATACAATAACACGCTCTGCACCATTAATAATGAATGATCCTGAAGGAGACATATAAGGAATTGTTCCTAAGTATACGTCTTGCACTACAGTTTCGAAATCTTCGTGTTCTTCGTCCGTACAGTACAATTTAAGACGAGCTTTCAATGGTACGCTGTACGTTAATCCTCTTTCGATACACTCATCAATTGTGTAACGTGGTGGATCTACGAAATAATCTAAGAATTCTAAAACAAACTGATTGCGAGTATCCGTAATTGGAAAATTCTCAGCAAATGTTCGGTAAAGACCTTCATTTTTTCGTTGGTCAGGTCTTGTTTCCAACTGGAAAAAATCTTCAAACGATTTGATCTGAATGTCAAGGAAATCTGGGAACTGAGCGACTGCTTTTGCAGAAGAGAAGTTCAATCTTTCTTTTTTCTCAGTCGAGTTGCTTAATGTTGCTTTAGTGGCCAATTTCGAATGAATTTTGGTTTATATAATGACTTTATGCGTAAAAAGGTTTAGACCTAACACGTCCTGTGTTAGGTCCAAACCTATATTTTTGAGTAATAAAAATTACTTCAATTCTACTACTGCACCAGCTTCTTCTAGCTGTTTCTTTAAAGCTTCAGCTTCGTCTTTAGAAACTGCTTCTTTAACTGTTGCTGGAGTTGAATCTACTAAATCTTTAGCTTCTTTTAATCCTTTTCCAGTTAATTCTTTAACTAATTTAACAACTGCTAATTTAGATGCACCTGCTTCTTTTAAGATTACGTCGAATTCTGATTGCTCTTCAGCAGCTTCACCTGCTCCACCTGCAGCAACAACTACAGCAGCAGCAGCTGGTTCGATTCCGTATTCATCTTTTAAGATTGTAGATAATTCATTAACTTCTAAAACTGTTAAGTTTACTAACTCTTCAGCTAATTTTTTTAAATCTGCCATTTTAATGCTTTTTGTTTTTTAAACTTTTATTTGATATGAGTGTGTCTTATTCTTCTGAAGCTCCTTCTTCTGCTTTTGCAGCCTCTTTGTTCTCTAATTGAGAAACAACAGTTTTGATTGGAGATTGAAGTAACATGATGATGTCTGCGATTAATTCTTCGCGAGATTTCAATGCTACTAATTGTGGTAATTTGTCATCACCTACGAATGTATTATCTTCAATCCAAGCTCCTTTTAAAATAGGTTTTTCAGATTTTTTTCTGAAAGTATCGATTACTTTAGCTGGTGCATTACCAACTTCAGCAGTCATTAATGCTGTATTTCCTTTTAAAGATCCGTAAAGCTCTTCGAAGTTTTTGTCTTCGATTTGCTCCATAGCTTTCTTTAATAAAGTGTTTTTTACTACGCGTAAAGATACATTGCTTTTGAAGCAAGCTCTTCTTAATTCAGTAGTATTAACAGCGTTTAATCCGTCGATATCTGCTAAGTAGATGATTTTTGCTTCTGCTAATACAGCTTGCAATTCATCTATCATATTTGCTTTATCTTGTTTTGTCATTGCCATAATCTACTAATTTTAAGCGTTTACACTTTTTGGATCTACTGATACACCTACAGATTGAGTTGTAGAAAGCGTGATGCTTTTTACATATGTTCCTTTAGCAGCTGTTGGTTTTAATTTAATTAAAGTTTGAATTAACTCATTCGCATTTTCTTTAATTTTATCAGCATCGAAAGATACTTTACCAACTGCAGCGTGGATGATTCCGTAACGATCTACTTTGAAGTCGATTTTACCTGCTTTTACTTCAGAAACGGCTTTACCTACTTCTAAAGTTACAGTACCTGATTTTGGGTTAGGCATTAATCCACGAGGTCCTAAAACACGTCCTAATGGTCCTAATTTACCCATAACAGCTGGCATAGTAACGATAACGTCAACATCTGTCCAACCTTCTTTAATTTTTTGTAAGTATTCGTCTAATCCTACATAGTCTGCACCTGCTGCTTTAGCTTCTGCTTCTTTGTCTGGAGTAACTAATGCTAATACTTTTACATCTTTACCTGTTCCGTGTGGTAATGAAACTACACCACGAACCATTTGGTTAGCTTTCTTAGGATCTACACCTAAACGAACTGCTATATCTACAGAAGCATCAAACTTAGCGTAGTTAACTTCCTTTACTAATGATGATGCTTCATCAATAGAGTAAAGTTTGTTTTTTTCTACTTTAGCTAATACTTCTTTTTGTCTTTTTGTTAACTTTGCCATTTCCTAAAATGTTTTAATTATTCTGGAGCTTGCCCACCTTTTACAGTTATACCCATAGAACGTGCAGTTCCAGCAACCATTTTCATAGCAGATTCAACAGTAAAACAGTTCATGTCCGCTAATTTGTCTTCAGCAATAGCTCTAACTTGATCCCAAGTAACAGTACCAACTTTTTGACGGTTTGGTACACCTGATGCTTTTTTCAATTTCGCAGCTTCCATTAACTGAATAGCAGCTGGTGGAGTTTTAATTACGAAATCGAATGATTTGTCTTGATACACAGTAATAACAACTGGTAACACTGCACCTTGTTTTTCTTGTGTACGTCCATTAAATTGTTTACAAAACTCCATGATGTTAACACCTGCAGCACCTAAAGCTGGCCCTACTGGTGGCGAAGGATTTGCTTGTCCTCCTTTAACTTGAAGTTTTACAACTTTTTCAATTTTTTTTGCCATTTTTTTAATTCTTAAAATTAAGCGTTATGTGGAAGCAGCCTAAATTTCTACTTTTAATTTGTTGATAGATTGATTATGCAATCTTTTCAACTTGGTTAAAACTTAACTCTAGTGGTGTTTTACGTCCGAAGATTAAAACCATCACTTCAAGTTTACGTTTATCTTCAATGATTTTTTCAACTGTTCCGTTGAAGCCATTGAATGGTCCGTCGATTACTTTTACAGTTTCTCCTACGATGTAAGATATTCCTAAGTTTGTATCAACGTTTTCTGCTAATTCGTCAACTTTACCTAACATTCGGTTAACTTCCGATTGTCTCATTGGTACAGGATCACCTCCTTTCGTTGCACTCAAAAAGCTAATTACACCTGATGTATTCTTTACCATGTGAGGAATTTCCCCTACAAGTTCGGCTTCTATCATGATGTAACCAGGAAAGTGTACTTTTTCCTTTTGATATTTTTTACCGTTACGGATTTGAATCACTTTTTCCATAGGAACAACAATTTGTCCTACATAATCATTCAAATTTTGGTACTGAATTTCTCTTTCAATATAATCCTTAACTTTCAGCTCTTGTCCAGCTACAGTCTTGATTACATACCATTTCTTTTCACTCATGATTCTAATTACTAAACGGGATATTTTACAAACTAAAAAGCGCCGTAGATAAAGTTAAGCACTTGTGTGAATAATGTATCTACCGCATATAAAAATATAGCTAACAAAACTGTAGCTATTGCAACAATAATTGTGTCTCTTTGTAGATCTGAGAATGATGGCCATGTAACATGATCTTTAAATTCTACAAAGGAATCTTTAAAATATTGTACGACTTTCATATCGTTTTTATTTAGCACGGGCACAAGGATTCGAACCCTGATCAACGGTTTTGGAGACCGCTATTCTACCATTGAACTATGCCCGTAGATAAAAAGAGTGGTAATCATTGAAGATTACCACATCTTCTATATTATATTTTGACTAATTAGTCTAAAATTTCAGTTACCTGACCAGCACCAACTGTACGTCCACCTTCACGGATTGCGAAACGTAAACCTTCGTTTAATGCGATTGGTTGTAATAATTCAACTGTAATAGTTAAGTTATCTCCTGGTAAAACCATCTCAACTCCTTCTGGTAAGTTGATTTCCCCTGTTACGTCAGTTGTACGTACGTAGAACTGTGGACGGTAACGGTTATGGAATGGAGTGTGACGACCACCTTCTTCTTTAGTTAAGATATAAACCTCAGCTTTGAATTTTTTGTATGGTTTAACAGATCCTTGTTTTGCGATAACCATACCACGACGGATGTCAGTTTTATCAACACCACGTAATAATAAACCTACGTTATCACCAGCTTCACCTCTATCTAAGATTTTACGGAACATTTCAACACCTGTTACAGTAGAAGTTAATTTTTCTTCTCCCATACCAACGATGTCAACTGGATCCCCAGAGTTAATTACACCAGCCTCGATACGTCCTGTAGCAACAGTACCACGACCTGTAATAGAGAATACATCCTCTACTGGCATTAAGAATGGTTTATCTTGATCACGAACTGGTTGCTCAATCCACTCATCAACATTGTTCATTAAGTTTAATACAGTTTCAACCCATTGAGGCTCACCGTTTAATGCACCTAAAGCAGATCCTTGGATAACTGGAGTGTTATCTCCGTCATATTCGTAAGAAGATAATAAATCTCTTACTTCCATTTCTACTAACTCTAATAACTCAGCATCGTCAACCATATCAACTTTGTTTAAGAAAACAACGATACGAGGAACGTTTACTTGGCGACATAATAAGATGTGCTCACGAGTTTGAGGCATTGGACCATCAGTAGCAGCTACTACTAAGATACCACCATCCATTTGAGCAGCTCCTGTAACCATGTTTTTTACGTAATCCGCGTGACCTGGACAGTCAACGTGTGCGTAGTGACGGTTAGCAGTTTCATACTCTACGTGAGATGTATTAATTGTAATACCACGCTCTTTTTCTTCTGGAGCATTATCGATTTGATCGAAAGCTTTTGCTTCTGAATAACCAGCATCAGCTAATACTTTAGTAATCGCTGCAGTCAAAGTTGTTTTACCGTGGTCAACGTGACCAATAGTACCAATATTTAAGTGCGGCTTATTACGGTTGAAAGTTTCCTTTGCCATTTTACTTTTTATTAATTTCTATTGTTATACTTAAATTAAAAAAATAACTTTAAATTATTTTCAAGTGTAAAAGTACACTTTTTGATTTATATAAAGATATTAATTTTTGACTCGCGTTAACCTTGGTTTAAATGAGTTTCAACAACTACTTAAAAGATTAACTATACTGGACGAACCAGAATTTGAGCGGGAAACGGGACTCGAACCCGCAACATTCAGCTTGGAAGGCTGACGCTCTACCAATTGAGCTATTCCCGCATTCACTTCTAAAAAGCTTTGCAAATTTAAAGATTAAATCCTAAACCACAAAAAATTTTAAAAATTAAGTTTGTGGGGAGAGCAGGATTCGAACCTGCGAAGGTTACCCAACGGATTTACAGTCCGTCCTCGTTGGCCGCTTGAGTATCTCCCCGCCTTATTTTTTTGTTCTTCTAAAAACCTTGAGCCGATAGAGGGACTCGAACCCACGACCTGCTGATTACAAATCAGCTGCTCTAGCCAGCTGAGCTACATCGGCATTTTTGTTTTTAAAAGCGTTATTTAAAAGAACAGTCCGTTAAATATGTTTGTTTAACGGACTGCAAATTTACGTTGTTTTTTGAATTAACCAAATTTTTAGGTTCTTTTTTTAGTCAATTCCCTATTTTTTATCTTTCGCTAATTTTTTCTTTTTTTCTGATAATTAATTTTTTTAATGTATCTACCGCTAAATCAATACATTCTTCAAAAGATTGTCCTGTTTTACTTACAACAATATCATCTCCTGGTACTTCTAACTTAATATCAACTGTCTTGTTATTTTTTTCTGCAGTATTCTCTAATTTAAAAGAAACATTCGCTGCAATGATTTTGTCTGACAAAGTTTCTAATTTTTCTAATTTTTTCTCTAAATACTCCTCTAAACCTGGTTTAGTATTGAAGTTTACTGCTTGAAAGTTAATTGTCATAATTACTCTTTTTTGTTCTCACGCGGGTGAGCTTTGTTAAACACTTTTTTTAAATTTTCTATACTCCCATGTGTATAAATTTGAGTCGATGACAAACTTGAATGCCCTAAAATATCTTTTACTGCATTCAGATCTGCTCCTGAATCTAACATATGAGTCGCAAATGAATGCCTCAACATATGAGGACTTTTTTTATGTTTTACACTTATAAGACTAAGATAGTATTTTACTTTCGAATAAACAAGATTATCGTACAAAGGTTTTCCTTTTTCTGTTACAAAAACATTCGTACATTGTAAAGTAATTTCGTTATGTTTTCTAGTGTTATAATTCGCCAAATCCTCTAACAGAAAGGTAGAAATAGGAATTATGCGTTCTTTATTTCTTTTTCCAAGAACTTTTATAGAAAGTGTATTCGGATCGATATCATTTTCTTTCAAACCAATTAATTCGGCACGTCGAATTCCTGTTTGATACATTACATCAATCATTAATCGATCACGTAAACCTTCGAATGTGTCAGGGAAAAATTCATCATTATTCAACAAATCATTCAATTCTGCTTCTGTAAAAGGTACTAAAACTTGTTTATTTTGTTTAAGTGAATGAATTTGCTCGATTGGATTAATGGAAAGATGATTTTCTTTGACCAAATATTTATAAAACGTTCGTAAAGCGCTTAATTTGCGATTAACTGTTTTCTCAGACTTTTCTAATTCTGATAAATGCATCACAAATGCACGAATATGATTTTTTGTTGCAAGTTGTATTTCTGACGAATTTTCTTCTTGTTGATAGAACTCAACAAAATCGTCCAAATCTCTTTTGTAGCTAGTAATTGTTAGCGTAGAATAGTTTTTCTCGAGCGCTAAATAATCTAAGAATAGTTGAATAAATTCCATAAAAAAACCTATTCATCAAAGTTACAACTTTAATAAATAGGTCAACAGAAATTAATTTCTTTATATTGTTTAAAACAATTTTTAAGCTTCTTCTTGAGCTAATAAAGATTGTTTGTAAATAGCACGACTTAATTGTTGTCTTTTTGCTACAGAAGGTTTTGTAAATTGTTGACGAGATCTTAATTGACGTACAACTCCTGTTTTATCAAATTTTCTTTTGTATTTTTTTAATGCTCTTTCTATAGACTCTCCGTCTTTTACTGGTATAATTAACATAATATTATCTATTTCTTTTTAAGATGGCAAATATACAACTCTTTAGTAATTAAACAAATCGTTTTTTATTAATCTTTTAAAATATTTCTTCCAATAACTAATTTTTGTATTTCTGTGGTACCTTCACCTATTGTACATAGCTTAGAATCACGGTAGAATTTCTCTACTGGAAAATCTTTTGTATATCCGTATCCACCAAATATTTGAACTGCTTCATTCGAGATTTTAACACACGCTTCCGATGCATAATATTTTGCCATTGCACCTTCTGTCGTCATTGGTTTTTTATGATTTTTTAAATAAGATGCTTTACGAATTAATAATTCTGAAGCTTCGATTTCTGTAATCATTTCAGCCAATTTAAAGTTAATTGCTTGGAAATTTGCAATTGCAGTTCCAAATTGATGACGCTCTTGTGCATATTTCAATGCTGCTTTGTATGCTCCTTTCGCGATTCCTAAAGATAAAGCTGCAATCGAGATACGACCACCATCTAAAATCTTAAGTGCTTGCTTGAAACCATCACCAACATTTCCTAAACGATTTGCATCCGAAACACGTACGTTATCGAAGATTAACTCTGCCGTTTCCGAAGCACGCATTCCTAATTTATTTTCTTTTTTACCCGATGTAAAACCTGGCGTTCCTTTTTCTATTACAAAAGCTGTCGCGTTATTTTTAGCTCCTTTCTCTCCTGTTCTTGTCATCACAACCGCAACATCACCAGAAATTGCATGTGTAATAAAGTTTTTTGCTCCGTTAATCACCCATTCATCTCCATCTTTTACAGCTGTTGTAGACATTCCTCCTGCATCAGATCCTGTGTTGTGCTCTGTTAATCCCCAAGCACCAATCCATTCTGCTGTTGCTAATTTTGGTAACCAACGTTGTTTTTGTTCTTCGTTACCGAATTCTAAAATATGATTTGTACAAAGTGAATTATGTGCCGCTACAGACAAACCAATAGAAGGATCAACTTGTGAAATTTCATCTACAATTGATACATATTCATCATATGACAAACCACTTCCTCCATATTCTTCTGGAACAACGATTCCCATGAATCCCATTTTTCCAAGTTCTTTGAAAACTTCAACTGGAAAAGTTTGAGCTTCATCCCACTCCATTATATTCGGTTGAATGTATTGTTTTGCAAAATCTCTTGCCGATTGCGCGATTAATGATAAATTTTCATTTTCTAAGAAATCCATTTTTTTGAGTTTTTTTGTTTTTTTATGACTTTCCTCCAAAAGTAATAAATTTCTATTAAGTGAAAAGTTTTTCTTTTACGATTATTTTTACTCATTAAAAATAATTGACTATCAGCGTGTTTAAGTTAATAATATCCTTAAAAAAAACAAATGTTTAAAGTCATTTTCGGAAATGATATTTGACATTTTAATTCGGATGAATTAATCCGAGTTTTGTTTCGAAAAATAAAATAAACATTATGAAAAAAGGACTATTAATATTAGGAGCAATCTTTGCATCAGCAATTTCATTTGGACAAGAGGCTAGTGAATTACATATGCGTGTAAGAGCAACTGGTGTAGTTCCTATGGAAGATGCTAAAATAGAAGCAATAGGTGGAAATGTAGCAGTTACAAACAATCTTATTCCAGAAATTGACTTTACCTATTATATTACAAAAAATATCGCGGCCGAATTAATCTTAGGAACATCTAAACACGAAGTTGTAGCGGTAAATACTGCATTAGGAAATTTAGATTTGGGACGAGTAATGCTGTTACCTCCAACTCTTAATGTACAATATCATTTGTATCCAACCAAAAACCTAAAACCTTATGTTGGTGCTGGAATTAATTATACAATCTTCTATGATCAAGGGCAAGGAAAAGGGAGAAACGCAGCCGTAACTAGTGTAGATTACAAAAACAATGTAGGTTTCGGATTTCAATTAGGATTTGATTACAAAATCAATGATAAATTATACTGGAACGTAGATGTTAAAAAATTATACTTAAACACAGACGTTACAGTTGGTGCAGCTTTAGACAAACAAGTTTATGTACCAGCAGATGTAGATCTTAATCCTTGGTTAATCAGTACTGGTATTGGTTTCAAATTATTCTAAAATCGACCTTTTATTATATATTATGATTTTTAAACGAAGGGAAAAATCAAAAAGAGAAGCAATTGCTTCTCTTTTTTTATTTAAATTTATTTATATCAAAATATTGTTCATAAATAGGTTTCAATTCAGTCAAATTTGTACAAGGAGTTTGTTCTAATTTTCGAATTTCGATTCCCTTTTTATAATCACTTAGAATTTCCTCATAATTATTAATGTAATCATAAGCTCCTATTCCAATTTTCTTAAAATTTAAATCTTCATGTTTTATTACAGAAACTTTTTTGTTTGTGAAATAATTCTCATTTACATATAAAATATCGATTAAATCAATGCAATTACCTTCAAAACCTTCTGGAATTCTTCTTCCAAAAATATTATCATTCATCATAAAAGATATTCCGTAGAAAATTATATTATCCTCTTTAAAAATATCAATCACAACCGCTTTAATATTAGTATCCTCAAACAAAATAATATCTCCAAATTTGAATTTTAAATCAGAATCATCAATCTTACCATAATTTGTTTCACTTAAAGCATTATTCTCTGAAACTGATGGATTACAACAGAAAAATGAAAACAAAACAATGCAAATTCCAAAATATTTCATAAGATAAAATTTTACTCTTCCACTCTCTTATCTTCGATGTGATTTGTTCGAAAATATTCTCGAACCGAAACAAAAGTAGGTTCTATATGCACTAATACATCTTTTACTTGTGGCATTTTAGCTTGTACAGCATCTTTCAGATCATGACTAATTTTATGTCCTTCCACCACCGAAATCGTTCCATCGACTATTGCATGCAAATCCACATAATAATTCATTCCATTTTTGCGCACATTACATTTTTCAGTCGCCATAACACCAGGAACATGTGAAGCGATTTCTCTAATTTGCTCAATTTCATTTTCGTACAATTGCTCATCCATAATTTCTCCTAACGCAGGTCGAAGGATTTTGTACGCATTGTATAAAATAAAACTTGAAGCAAAAAGCGCCGCAACATCATCTGCTGCCTCCCAACCTGGTCCCATTACCAACGAAATCGAAATTCCGATAAACGCCATTAATGATGTAATTGCATCTGAACGATGATGCCAAGCATCTGCTTTTAGAGAAGAACTGTTAGTCTCAACACTTTTTCTCATTACATACTGAAACGATAATTCTTTGAATAAAATAATTCCTCCAAGAACTAATAAGGTAAATGGTTTGGGTTGATGATGCGGTGTAATAATATTGGTAATACTTTCTTTTGCAATGATAATCGCAGAAACAATAAGGAAAGTAACCACTAAAAATGTGATTAACGCTTCTGCTTTTCCGTGTCCATAAGGATGATTTTCATCTGCAGGTTTTGCAGAATACTTTAGTCCAAAGAAAACAAATATAGAAGAAAAAACATCTGCCGAAGACTCGATTGCATCTGCAATAAGTGCGTAAGAATTCCCAAAATAACCAGCCAAAAACTTAATTCCAGCCAAAGAAGCGTTTCCTACAATACTAAAAATTGAAGCTTTGATTGCTTTTTCCGAATTATCATTCATACCAAAAAAATAAGCCCTACAAATGTAAGGCTTATTCTAATTTTGTATCTCGAAAATATTATTTTTCTAAGAATGGGTATTTGTAATCTTTTGCAGGAACAAATGTTTCTTTGATTGTTTGAACAGAAGTCCAACGTAACAAGTTCATTGCAGAACCTGCTTTATCATTTGTACCAGAAGCACGCGCTCCACCAAATGGTTGTTGACCTACAACTGCACCTGTTGGTTTATCGTTGATGTAGAAATTTCCACAAGCATTTTTCAATGCTTTAGCAGCTAATTCTACAGCAGCACGATCTTTCGCGAAGATTGATCCTGTTAATGCGTAAGCAGAAGTTTCGTCAACTAATTTTAAAGTTGCTTCAAATTCATTTTCATCATAAACATAAACTGATAATACAGGTCCGAAGATTTCTTCTACCATTGATTCATATTTAGGATTCGTTGCTTTGATAACTGTTGGTTGAACAAAATATCCAACTGAATCATCATAAGTACCACCGATTACAACTTCAGCTTCAGAAGATGCTTGTGCACGATCGATATATGCTTTAGATTTTTCGAAAGAGTTTTTATCGATAACCGCTGTCATGAAATTAGAGAAATCCTCTGGAGATCCTAATCTAACAGTTGCTAACATTTCTTTCATTTGTTTCTCAACTTCGTTCCATAAGTTAGATGGAATATAAGCACGAGAAGCAGCAGAACATTTTTGTCCTTGGTATTCAAATGCTCCACGAACTAAACCTACAGCAACTTCTGTTGGACAAGCTGATTTGTGAACCATTACGAAATCTTTTCCTCCTGTTTCTCCTACGATACGTGGATAAGTTCTGTAATTGTTGATGTTATCTCCAATTTGTTTCCATAAAGTATTGAAAACTTTTGTAGAACCTGTGAAGTGTAAACCTGCGAAATCTTTGTGTTCTAAAACTGTTTTTGCTGTTTCTGCTCCATCAGTTAAGATCATGTTGATTACACCATCTGGTAAACCAGCTTTTTTGAACACTTCCATTGTTACTTTAGCAGCTAAAGTTTGTTTATCAGAAGGTTTCCAAACTACAACGTTCCCCATCAAAGCCATACAAGATGGTAAGTTACCAGCGATTGCAGTAAAATTGAATGGAGTAATTGCGAAAGTAAATCCTTCTAATGGACGATAATCTACACGATTCCAAATTCCAGGAGAAGAAATTGGTTGATCTGCATAAATTTCTGTCATGTATTGTACATTGAAACGTAAAAAGTCAATCAACTCACAAGCTGAATCAATTTCTGCTTGCATTGCATTTTTAGATTGACCAATCATTGTTGCAGCATTTATTTTTGCACGGTAAGGACCAGCAATCAAATCTGCAGCTTTCAAGAAAATTGCCGCTCTATCTTCCCAAGGCATTGCAACCCAAGCTTCTTTTGCAGCTAAAGCTGTATCAATCGCTTTTCTTACATCATCTTGTGTTCCTTCGTGGAAATAACCAACAACTTTTTGGTGGTCATGTGGAGGACGAATTTCTTTTTTATTTCCTGAAAAAATTTCTTCAGAACCAATGTATTGAGGAACTTCAGTTACCTCGTTAAACATTTTTTTGTAAGCGTCTAATAATTGCGCACGCTCTGGTGTTCCAGGAGCATATGATTTTACCTCTTCGTTAACAGCGTGAGGAATTTGAGCAAATGATTTTGACATTTTGATTATTTTGTTTGTTTATACTTTTCAAAGTTCAAATTTAAGAAAAATAAATGGAAATGTTTCAGTTCAGATAATTAAGTCTTTTACCACTTTAAACATAAAATCATCCATTATTCTTCCTTTTTATTTTCTTTTTTATCTTTTGTATGAAGAATTTGATTTTCGATATTCTCTAAATATTGGATTTGCATTTCCTGTATTTCTAATAATTTCTTATTCTGATGAACCAATAAATGATCTATTTTTTCGCTTAATAATTTTATTTCCAATTCAGCTTTCAAGTTAATTTTATAATCATGTTCGGCTCTATCACGGTCTTTATCTTCTTGACGATTTTGACTCATCATAATAATTGGAGCTTGTATTGCTGCTAAACAAGACAAAATCAAATTGAGTAAAATAAATGGATAGGGATCAAAACCTTTGTTGTGCAACATCCAGAAATTAAGAAACATCCAAGCCAATAAGAAAATAAAAAACGAAATAATAAATGTCCAACTTCCTCCGAAAGACGCTACTTTATCTGCAATTCTATCGCCTGTTGTCAATGGCTTTGATGTATTTTCTTTTATATTTTCGGAAAGAATAGAATTATCACGAATTGCTTCTACTACATCTTGATCCAATTTTTCCATTTCACCTTTTTCTTGCGAAATCAAATTTGCAAAAAATTGACGACGATATTTGTTCAATATTTTTATCGAAACATAATCTTCTTCGGTAATTGCTGGATAATCTTGCTCAATCAATTTAAAAATCTCTTGCTGAATTTCTTTTCCTTTTACAGCTTCGTAGCGATTAATTGGTTCTTGAGTTACAAAACATTTCATAATAATCTATTTTAGTCAAAAATCACATTACAAAAAACGCTCCTAAAATTAGAAGCGTTTTAATTATTAAAAGTTATTTGTGTAATAATCGAAATATTTACAATTTGATTTTATTTCTTGATATGTTTTCGTGTCCGAATATTGTTTCAAATTTTTAAAATTAGAACGATAATTTGCCACTTTAAACCCTAAAATTTTATCTTCGTTATCATATTGATTTTCGTACAAACGTTTCAACACAGGGTCTTTTGCATTATAAAATCTTCCTTGTTCATTCTTAGACAATGCAAACAAAATTTGCGCTTTCATTTCTTTGTCTTTTGTCGAATCAAAAGCTTTTTTCAAATAATTTTCTGACGGCGTAAAATTATCTACGTAGTTTCCACCCCAACCGAAACTTTTGTAAAAGAAGTTGCTTGTCGCTTCATATTGATCACCATAATTATTAAATTTTGGTCCATTATCATTGTTTCGATCAAATGTCAACAAATAACGATAATAGCCTAAAGTCGTCGTATTGTAAAAGAAATTCACCAACAAATAATTCGCTTTTGCAGCTTCTTCGGTATTCTTCTTTGCTATTTTATTCAATTCAATCATCGCATTTGTCAATTCTAATTTTGACATTTTTGGTTTGATAAATTTGAATTCATTCAAATATGGTGTTGCGATCACTTGATTTTCGTCACAATTGAAACATTCAATCTTATTATATCCAAAGATTTTATTCGGAATATTATGATAACCATCAAACTGATTTTCTACCCAAGTTTTGCTTTCTTTTTCTGTTGTATAATCGTAATCATAAACAAAATAAGCACTTTCTGACGTGTGATATTTTTGATCAATCTTCTCAAATTCTTTTTTCGCCAAATCAAATTTCATTTCGCCTAAATACAATGTTCCTTTGAAATCGGCTAAATAATCTGATAATTTAAACTGAATTTCTTTTGATTTTTCTGTTCTCCAATCCCATGAACTCGATTTTACTTTTGCATTAATCAAATATTTTTCGAAAGCTGTTTTATTCGATTTTTTATCCAATTTATCTAAATCATTGATAATCGTCCAATCTGGATTTGAACCTAATTGTGTAATTTCATTATGAATCAAAAATGCTTTTCCTTTGTCACCTTGCAAAAAATATCGATTTGCTAAAACATCTAAAATCACATTTTTCAAGTTCATTTTTTGATCATCTTCATCCGAATAACCATAGACATCTTCTGGTAATTTTGGATATTCATAATTCAAAATCGACGCATATTTTTGCATCAATTGATTCTCAAAACTATCTGTAATTTTCTTTTGTTCGAAAATTTCTAATAAAATTTCAATCACTTTTTTCTGTTGTTGAAATTCTTTCGAAGTTGAATTTACTTTTGCTAAATAATCCTTTGTTTCCGCAAAATTTTTGTTCAATAAATTCAAATATGCCACCGATAAATTCCAATATTCTTTGTCGTCAGCTTTTATCACTTGTGATTTTGCCAGAGCAATCAATTCATTGATCTGAACTTCATCTTTTGAATCTTCGGGGTTACTGTAATAATTGCCATTTGTTTTTACAGGCAAATATAAATCTGTATATTTTTTTCGTTCTTGAGAAGAATTCCAATAATAATCTTCAGGATTTTGTTGCAAATATTCGCGTTCAATTAAATTAATAGAACGTGCAAATAAGATTCTCGCTTGTGGAGCATTTACATCATTCGCAATAATTTTTTTGGCAGGAGCTAACGGATTCGAAAAATCATTGTAACCAATCAATAAATACAAATCATTTTTTTCTTGAATCGTTTTGGCATTGGCTAACATTTTCTCATAATTCAAATCTTCTGTCACGCGCATCGATTGATAAGCACTCATTTTTCGATCATTCGAATGAGAAAAAACTTCGAAAAAGTCATAATTCGCTTGAATATAATTTCCAAGTGCACGCTCCGCTCCACCTTTTTGATCTAACGCATAATAATACATCGAATTTTTGAGTCCTTGCGACGCCACATACATATTAAAATAATTGATAGCGTCTTTATATTCGTGGAAATAATGCGCAAAACGCACCAATTGATAACCGTAACGAACTTTTAATTCTTTGTCCGTTTCTGCATTCCAACTTTTCTTTAGAACATCAAGAACTTTCTTATAATTTAGATTATTGACATTTTTTTCTGGACGATCTACATACGACCATTCACCATTATCGATATAATAAAAAGCCATATAAGGCTCTAAATACTTGGCATACGACAAGTAAAGTAAACTTTGCTTATTCTTTTTTACCCAATCTGTTGTCGCAAAATTATAGTTCGTATTGGACGATTTTCCATTCTTTACCATCAAATCAATTTCTTGTTTCGATGCTTTAAAAACTAACTCAAATGCTTGCTGATAGCTAATTCCTAACGTTTTTTGCCAATCCAAAATATTCTCATTCTTTTGATTTGCATCCATCGTATAATATGGATTATCCAACGTCATCAAAAATGGTTGATATTGCGGAGCTTCGCTTAATGTTTGCGAAAAAAGATTGTAGTAATAATAATCTTCTCCGCCTCCATCTGCACAAGCAAATGCTTTGGTTAAACCAAAAGTTAAGCATAAAGTAAGTACTATTTTTTTCATAATTGTGTTGGTATTGTTTTCAAAAATTTTGAGTCTAAATGATAATAAATCAATCGATAATTGTAAGATAATTTTGTATCGATAAATGATTTTGCTTCAACTAATAATTCGGGAGAAATCATTTCAACTTTTATTGTAAAACCTTTGCTCACATAAAAATTTCGTACAAAAAAATCATCTTCCACTTCATAAAATCCATTTCTGATTTTCTTTACAGGTTTTCCTATCAAATCTTGCTCCGAAAAAGAATTGATTAATTTTATTTTTCCTTGATGATTTGTCAAAATTGCCCACGAATAAATTGGCAAAGCAACATCTAATTTGATTGGATAATCGTTCAAGTTTTTTAAATAATCTTTTGCTATTTTCAAATCTAAAATCGAATTATTTTCAGATTGATCAGTTGGATTTTCGGTTGCATAACACATCAAAACCATTTTATCCAAAGGCGGAACTCCTTCTTTGTCTTTAAATTTGACTTGATGCAAACGCAAAGTTGCCGAAAGTTTTTTTCCCGAAATATGTTTCAATTCCGACAAAAACATAAAATAATTCTCACGCGTAGATTTCGTCCAATCACAATCTATCTGAATTTCATTGAAACTTTTTAGATTTCCTCTTTCAGCCGTTTCACTCAAAAAATTATACACATCTTTTGCTAAAATTTTGACTTGATCTTTTGATGTATTCAGAAAAGTTTGATTGGTAATAAAAACCGTCGGAATATAATTGACATTGAGCTTCGTTGCATCAAAATTCTGAATAATTCCAACTGGAGAAATTTTATTCAACTTTTTATCCACATCAAAAAAACGAACATAAATATTTTCCACTTTTAGTGAATCAACCGCTTTTTTCTCTGTTTCATTCACCGAATAATTACTTCGCCAATAATAAAAATCAATTGGTGATTTTTTGGTTTCAGAAGTACATCCAACCAAACTAATTATCGTAAACAGTGTTAAAAATCTAAATAAAAATTTCATACTCAAATTTAACTCAAAATCTATAAATCACAATCGATGAAAATAGTGAGATTTTATCAAATTAATTGTCGAAATTTATCCTCTATAATATTCTTAAAAAATGAATGATAAAAATTTTCAGCGTGTAATCGAAATGTCTTTTGCAAGTGTTTATCCGCATTACATCACAAAAGCAGAAAAGAAAAACCGAACAAAAACGGAAGTTGATCAAATTATTTTTTGGTTAACAGGTTATACTGAAAAAGATTTGGAAGAAATTTTAACGAAGAAAACTAACTTTCATGATTTTTTTGAAAATGCACCAAAGTTTAATCCAAATGCAACTAAAATAAAAGGTGTGATTTGCGGTTATCGTGTGGAAGAAATTGAAAATCCATTGATGCAAAAAATTCGATATTTAGACAAATTAATCGATGAATTAGCCAAAGGAAAAATAATGGAAAAAATTTTGAGAAGTTAAGCTACTTATCTCCTCGAATTTCCAGTTCCATATCCCATCAACACATCGTATCGTTGTCCCCAAGGGCGATAGTAAAACAATGCTTGATATTGATTTTCGGTTTGCCAAAAACTTCCGCTCACATAACTTGGATCGATTTTGCCTGTTTTGGTATTTTTTACGACATATTGATAATTGTAATAACCTTGTTTCAATAATAATTCGGTTACCCAAAATCCTGCATCGTCTTTTTCTAATTTCGAATTTTCATCAATTTCCCAATTATTAAAAGCACCTACAACATACGGAACGTATAATCCATTTTGATCTTCGAAAGCATCTAAGGCAAAATAAACCCATGAATAATCTGCTTCAGAATTTGCTGCATATTCGTTTCCATAACGGTTATTTCGGATATAAAAATTACCATTAATGTCTGGATAATCATCATAAGGTAAATTATATTTCGGAATATCTGCACGCAAAACAGTGTGATAAACACTATCTTTTCTGAATGTTTTTTCTGTTGTTAAACTCGGAACTTCTAAATTTTTGTTATCAAACCAATTGTATTCTGCACCACCGTCAAACAAAATATTAGTATCATTATATGTTAATTGATTTGGACGAGAAAAAGATGGTCGATTGACAAAATAACCTTCGTTCCAATTGTTATTTTTCATCAAAAATAATCTTGCACCATCAGGAACTTCAGTTAAATTTTGTGTTCCACTCGAAACTTGAACTTGCAAACGCTGATTCAATTCTTTTACGGTTGGATTATTGTAACGAGAAACCATCACTCCAACATCCGCAATTGGTTGATAAACGGCAAAACGTTTCGTGAAAATTGGGTTTGAATCATTTTCTAAATACACTTTTAACACATAATTTCCAGGTAATTTTACATTCATTTGATCATTCGGAAATTGAATTTGATAATTGGTATATTTTTGATACGTATTGAATGAATTCTTATATGTTCGCGCATAATCAGCATTAACACCATTTAAAAATTCGGTTTGAAAAATATTCGATTCTGACCAATCTGCATTTCTGTGTTCAATAGAATATTGATAACGCTTATAACCTGCACTGATATCATCAAAAAGAAAAATTAATCTTTCGCTAGAACCTAACTTGATAACGGGTGTATTATCGTTTGTTTGCGGATTAAAAACTTGAACCGTCTTGATATTCTTTGGAGGAATTACATCTTGAAATTGCCCAAAAAGAATTGAAGTCAATAGACAAAGTATAATCGAATAGAATTTCATTTTCATTATAATTTTGATTGTTAAAAATACAAAAAAAGCGCATGCCTTTTTGAAAAAGACATACGCTTATATAACTCTAAAATTTATTTTTTAGTACAAAGCAGGAAACTCGTTTGGTTTCGCTTCGCGCATCAATTCATAAACTTGTTCTGTAATATCATCAACAGAAGGTTTTGAAAAATAATCTCCATCAGTCGCATACGCAGGACGGTGAGCTTTCGCTGTAATCGTCAATGGTGCGCTATCTAATGTAAAATATCCACCTTGTTTCTCGATAATTTCTTGTAACAAGAATGCACTTGCTCCACCTGGAACATCTTCGTCAACAATAACTAAACGATTCGTTTTGTTCAAACTTTTTGCAACATCTGCATTGATATCGAAAGGCAATAAAGATTGTGCATCAATTACTTCAACAGAAATACCTAGTTGCTCCAATTCTTTCGCAGCATCCATCACAATTCTCCAAGTAGAACCGTAAGTTAACAACGTTACATCTTTTCCTTCTTTTGTAATTTCTACTTCACCTATTGGCGTTGTAAATTCTCCAATATTAGTTGGTGCAGGTTCTTTCAAACGATAACCATTCAAACTTTCTACAACAATTGCAGGCTCATCTGCTTGCATCAATGTATTGTAAAAACCTGCGGCTTTTGTTAAATCACGTGGAACTAAAACATTCACGCCACGAACCAAATTCAAAATTCCTCCCATTGGCGAACCTGAATGCCAAACACCTTCTAAACGGTGACCACGCGTTCTGATAATCACAGGCGCTTTTTGACCTCCATTCGAACGATAAAGCACAGTTGCCAAATCATCAGAAATTCCTTGTAAACAATAAAGTATATAATCTAAATATTGAATTTCTGCAATTGGACGTAAACCACGCATCGCTAATCCAATTCCTTGACCAAGAATTGTTGCTTCGCGAATACCTGTATCCGAAATACGATCGATACCATATTTTGCTTGAAGACCTTCTAAACCTTGGTTTACATCACCAATATTTCCAGCATCTTCACCAAAAACTAATGCCTTTGGATATTTTTCGAAAATTTTATCAAAGTTATCACGAACAATTACACGACCATCTTCTAACGCTGGATTTTCTCCAAACTCAGGTTTTACTTGTGGTACTTGAGTTGCCGTTCCTGAAACTAATTTAGTCGAATAGATTTCTTCTTCGCGCTTCATTTTGGCATCTAACCAAGAAATTAATTCAGCTTTTGTAACTAAATTTTCTGAACGTATTAAACGAATTACTTTACGAACAGCTCCATAAACATCACGTTTGAAAGGACTTTTCTTTGATTTTAGATTACTAATTTCAATGTTGATAAAAGCACCGTTTGCACTTTCTGAAGCAATTTTCGTTAATAATTCTAACGCTTCATTTTTCAAATCCAAAATTGGATTCAAATAATCGTCCCAACATTGTTTTTGAGAAGCTTTTACTTCAGCTTTTACTTCAGCTTCTAATTGATCCAACTCTTCCGCAGAAATAATTGCTTCTGAATGATCTGCAAATGCTAAAATATATTCACGGAATTTTGAGATTCCATCAAATTCTTTTTCCCATGTCAAACGCTCCTCTGATTTATAACGCTCGTGCGAACCAGAAGTCGAGTGACCTTGCGGTTGCGTACATTCTTGCACGTGTACAATACACGGAATGTGATGCTCACGCGCAAATCTTTCTGCACGTGTATACGCTTCAATCAAAGCAGGATAATCCCACGCTTTTACAGTAATAATTTCGTAACCTCTTTCCTCTTCCGTTCTTCCGAAACCTGATAATAATTCAGAAAGATTCGATTTTGTGCGTTGAAATTTAGCTGGTACAGAAATTCCGTAACCATCGTCCCAAATAGAAACAACCATTGGCACTTGCAAAACTCCACCTGCATTTATCGTTTCCCAAAAATGACCTTCAGAAGTACTTGCGTCACCAATTGTTCCGAAAGCAATTTCATTTCCGTTTACAGAAAATTGTTGATCTTCGTCTGATTGAGGAACATTTCTAAAATATTTTGAAGCTTGTGCTAAGCCTAATAAACGTGGCATTTGACCAGCTGTTGGCGAAATATCAGCACTCGAATTTTTTTGTTCTGTTAATTTTTTCCAAGAACCATCTTCATTTAAAGAACGTGTTCCGAAATGAGATGTCATTTGACGACCTCCTGATGAAGGTTCTTTCTCTAAATCTGTTAAAGCGTATAATTGTGCAAAAAATTGTTCAACTGTTAATTGACCAATTGCGAACATAAATGTTTGATCGCGATAGTATCCAGAACGGAAATCTCCATTTTTGAATACTTTTGCCATTGCAATTTGTGGTAATTCTTTTCCATCACCAAAAATCCCAAATTTTGCTTTCCCAGTAAGTACTTCTCTTCTTCCTAAAAGACTTGCTTCACGAGACATAAAAGCCGTCTTGTAATCATTAATGATTTGACTTTTAAACTCTTCGAAAGTAATTTTATTTACCTCTTTTGTTTCCATTTCTTTTGTTTGTTGCATCACAAATTTAACAAAAGATTTGTAACTTACACCATACAATTTGCGTCTAACGAATAGATTATAGAATTGTATCATCCAATTAATAACTATAAAAATAAATACATGAAAAAAACTTTACTGAGTATATGTCTGGTTTTTGCCTTTGCAAATTCACCATACTTAATGGCTCAAACGAAATCTGGAAACGCAACTTTTGTGACGCAAGTAGAAGGAATTAAGGAATACAAACTACCAAATGGATTACAAGTTTTATTAGTCTCTGATCAATCGCAAAGTAATGTTGTAGTAAATATTGTTTACAATGTTGGTTCTAAACACGAAGGTTACGGTGAAAAAGGAATGGCGCATTTGTTAGAACATATGTTGTTTAAATCAACAAAAAACTTAGGTGATATCAAGAAAATGTTATCTGACAAAGGTGGACGTGCAAATGGAACGACATATTATGATCGTACAAATTATTACGAAGTTTTCCCATCAAGCGACGAAAATTTACGTTGGAGTTTGGAAATGGAAGCTGATCGTATGATTAATGCAACCATTAAACAAGAAGATTTGGACAAAGAATTTTCGGTTGTACGTAATGAATTTGAAATTGGTGAAAATGATCCGTCAAGTGTTTTAATGGAACGCGTTATTTCTGCTGGCTATTTATGGCACAATTACGGAAAATCTACAATTGGATCTAAAGAAGATATTGAGCGTGTAAAAACACCACAGTTGCGCAAATTCTACGAAAAATATTATCAACCAGATAATGCAACCTTAATTATTGCTGGAAAATTTGACGAGAAAAAAACGATGGAATATGTGAATCAGTATTTTGCTTCGATTCCAAAACCAA
The DNA here is from genome assembly GCF_019308355.1 of Empedobacter falsenii. Lineage (GTDB taxonomy): Bacteria > Bacteroidota > Bacteroidia > Flavobacteriales > Weeksellaceae > Empedobacter > Empedobacter falsenii_B. Next base: position 53,121 of record NZ_JAAGKM010000002.1, read on the forward strand.
CTCGTGTTTTAGACGAAATTTTAACAGTTGAGCCAGCGCAAGATGGTGAAAAATTTGTTGAAGTAAAACGTGCAGGAGATTCCCAATCTGTTGGTGTAATGTATCACGTTGCAGCATATAGCGATAAAGATTATGCAGCAATTGATGTTTTAAATAATATTTTAACTTCAGATCCTTCGGGATATTTGTACAAATCTTTAGTTGACACACACAAAATTGCTTCAATTTGGGCGTATAGTCCAGAAGTTCGTGATGCAAGTTTCTTCTATATCGGAACTGAAATTCCAAAAGAGAAAAACATCGAACAAACGAAAAATGATATTCGTGCAGAATTAGACAAAGTTGCTACAATTAATTATACTGATCAAGATGTACAACGTGCGAAAGCAAGTATTGTGAAAAACATCGAAAATCAAAAAAATAATACGATTAATTATGCCATTGGTTTAACAGAAATTGTTGGTGCGGGTGATTATCGTTTAGGTTTCTTATACCGCGATAATATCGAAAAAGTAACCAAAGAAGATGTAAAACGTGTAGCTGAAAAATATTTTAAAGCGAATAATAGAACAGTTGGAACTTTTATTCCGACAAAAGATGAAATTCGTGTAAAACCAGCTGAATTAACGAATAAACAGATTACAGAATTAGTTTCGAATTACAAAGGTCGTGCAGTTGAGAAAGAAGCAAAACCATTTGAAGCTTCAATCAAAAACTTAAAAGCTCATTATGCAGAAGGAAAATTGAACAATGGTCTAAAATATGGAATCATCGACAAAGAAATTAAAGGTGAAAAAGTAATTCTTTCATTTAATTTACCTGTTTCGAATGAAAAAGATTTGGCAAACAAAGGAATGATCGGTCAATTAACGGCTGAATTGTTAATGTCTGGAACGAAGAATTTAACAAAAGAACAAATCAAAGATCAATTAGATGCTTTAAAATCTTCGGTTGGATTTAGATTTGGAGGACAAAATTTATCTGTAACAATTAATACGTACAAAAATTCATTAGACAAAACAATGGATATCGTGCGTCAAATCATTACAGAACCAACTTTTCCTGAAGCTGAATTAGCAAAATCTGTAAATGAATACACAACATATTTAGATGCAAATACAAACGATCCGCAAGCATTAGCCTTCAACGAAATTAGTCGTTTAACATCTAATTATCCTAAATCTTCTATTTTTTATACAGCTTCTTTTGCTGAAACAAAAGATGATTTAAAGAAAATCAAACAAGCTGATTTAGTTGATTTTTATAAAAATATTTTAGGTGCACAAAATGGTGTTGTTTCTATTATTGGAACAAATGACAAAGCGAAAGTTGAAAAATTATTAAACGATACTTTTGGTAAATGGAATAGCAAATCGAAGTACGAAAAAGCGTATCCAACTTTTACAGCAACGAAAAAAGAGGATAAACTTTATAACATTCCAGACAAAGAAAATGCTGCTGCAGTTGGATCAATTAACTTCAAAATGAATCGTGAAAGTGCTGATTACGCCGCAATGGTTATGGCAAATGAAATGATTGGAAGTGGAGGATTTTTATCTGCTCGTATTCCAATGCGATTAAGAGAAAAAGAAGGAATCAGCTATGGTGCAGGTTCATATGTTTCGATTCCAAACGATCCTAAAAACGATGTAGCTTCTTGGGGATATTATGCATTTTTAAACCCTACAAAACGTGAAGCAGTTGAAAAAGCATTGAAAGAAGAAGTTGCAAAAGCATTGAAAGATGGTTTCACAGCGGACGAATTGAAAACAAATATTGTAAGTTGGAAAAACGGTCGTACAACTTCTTTGGGAACTGACGGAACTTTGTTAGGCTTATCGAATGGTTATTTATTGAATGGAATTACGTTTGATGAATTTGATAATTTAGAGAAAAAAGTAGATGCTCTTAATGTAAACCAAGTAAACGAGGTTTTCAAAAAGTACATTTCTTTAGATAAATTAACTTCTGTTTACACAGGAACTTTTGATAAAAAGTAAATACAATTCATATTAATTAAAAAAAAGCTTCAGAATAATCTGAAGCTTTTTTTATGATTTATTTAGAATAAGAATCTGCATAATTATTCATTTTCGGTCTAAAATGTGAAAAAATTTGTTAAAAAATCCTCATTTTAACATCATACTAAGTTTTTGGCATCATAATTTCTTAACACTAAAAACAATAAAAAAACAATTAACCTTAAATAATAGTTCATATGCAAGGATTAGAAGAAAACAATTAACCAACAAACAAAGGAAAAAATGGTTTAGTAGTTCCTTTGGCATTAGTCGGAATATTATTAGCAGGAAGTGTAGGATATAATATTTATCAAGCAAATCAGATCGGAAATCTTGAAAAAAATGAATCTTTAAATTCTCAAATCCTTAAAAACGAAACAGGTCAAAAGGATCAAATTCGTAAACAATATGATTCGATTTTAAACGACTATACACAATATAAAGCACGCATCGAAGATCGTAACAATTTATTGAGCGATAAAGAAAATATGATTCAGTTAAAGAATCAAGATATTCAAGAAATTTTAGATAAAGACAATCCAACTGCAGAGGAAATGAATCGTGCTCGTAAAATGATTAACGATTTAGAAGGAAGTGTAAAAAATTACAAATCTGAAGTTGCTCGTTTACAAAAAGAAAATGCAATTCTTGTACGTAGCGTTGACGAATTAAATAATAAAAATTCTGCTTTAACAACAGACAACAACAATTTAAGAGAAAACAATAAAGAGTTAACATATAACTACGAAACAGAAAAAAGTGTTCGTCAAAAAGACAATGCAATTTCGAAAGGAAAGATCAATGAATTAAGTTCAACTTTATCTGTTTCTAATCAACAAATCAAAGGAATTCGTGTAAGAAATAGCGGAAAAGAAGTTGAAAAAACACGTGCAAAACGTATTGATAAAATTCGTGTTTCTTTTGATGTAGATCGTAATTCGAGAACAGAATCTGGAGACAAAAAATTATATGTTGCTATCTATAATCCTGACGGAACATTAGGAAGATATGGAAATGCGCAAGGCGGACAAATTGAATTGAGATCTGGAGATACAGTTAATTTCTCTGATGCAATCAACTTTAATTACACAAACGGACAAACAAAAAATATTACGTTTGATTGGGAAAACGAGGAATTCCAAAAAGGAGTTTACACGTTCAATGTTTACGAAAATGGATTTAAGATTAGTCAAGCAAAAATAACCCTAAACTAATTATTGACACAAGACTAACCAAGAAAGCTCAGCAATTGCTGAGCTTTTTTTGATTTAATATATCTTTTAAATATTATCGTTTCAAAAGATTGATACTAACAGTTGCCAATTCACTGTTTGGATATTTTTTGAACAATGTTTTATCTGGAACTAAACCAGTTTCTTGACAAATTCGATGAAAAACATCGACTTCTACAATATATTGATCCGAAAATCCATGCGTTGCATCATACGCTGTTGCAGGTGTATTTCCTAAATTCTCCGCCGTTAAATCTGGAGCAATCGTATGTAATTCGATCAATAACAAACCAAATTTATCTACATAAGGCGCCCATTTTTTGAGATGATTCAATAAATTTTGTTCCACATCATTATTTGACAATCGTTTTCCTCTAAACGCAAAAGCTCCTGTAGAAGCACTAATTCGATTTGTTTTGATATCTTCTACATCTTCCCAAATTCGATTATGATCTAAAAATGTTCTAATGTTTAATAAATCACTCAACTCTATTGAATAATCATTTTTCAAATCTGTTGCCAAACGATCTGGATCACCAATATCACCCCAAATCACTTTTGCCCAAATATCATTTTTAATTAAATTGGCACGCGTTACTTTCAGCGCTGCTTGATTATAATCTGCACCAACCAAAAAAAGTGGATATTCGTCGAGATGTTTTCCCCGTAAGGTTTGACGTTCTATCACATCATACAAATGTTGTAAAAGCGCTCCATTCCCGCATCCCATATCCAAAATTCCTTTCGGTTGCTCTTCTATTGGACGATTAAAAATATCTACAATAAACTCATCAATCACTTTGAAATAAGTGGAATGCGCTCCTCCACTACCCCAAACATTCATTTCGCGATTCACGTGTTGTTCATCTTCGCCTTCGGTAATTTCACGCAATTTTGTTGGCGAACCAAAAAGCAAATCATTCAACTTCGCGAACATTGGTAAATAAGAAACTGTAACACCATAAGATGTTGCACGGCGCGCAAAAAATAATCCTATTTCTGTGAATTTATAGTTTTTTTCGTGTTTTGTAAACCAACCTAATTCGGTTAATCGTTCCAATATTTTCTCGAAAGTTTGTGGGTTTTTGTGAAATTCATATGGATTGAAAGAAGCTTCCATAAAGTATTTATGAAACAAACCACTCATTCCCATTCGCACAATAATTGGTCCAACTAAAACGCCTTCGATATGTTTGGTAATTTGATAATGCAAAGGTTTTTCAAGAAACTCTTCGTCGTCAGCAGTCATCAAATAAGTTTTATATTTATCAAATAATTTAATCCATTTTTTACAAAATTCATCCGAAAAATCATGTTGATTAATTACTTCATTTTCTGCCAAAAAAACAGCTAAATCATGGTAAATATCAACATTAGTAAATGCGCGATCTGAATATTTATTGGTTTGAATCTCGACGCTATTTTCTGCATTATTCACTGAATATTCTAACATATTCTGCGAAGCCAACACACGCAAAGCAACATTTAGATAACCTTCGTTTGCCTGAAATTCGTTTGTCAATTCTTCTAACTGTATAGTTTTACGCTCGACGATATAATGCAAAGCTCCTTTTTTAGCCAAAGCACTTAATACCGGAGCCGTTACCAAACCATCGAGATGTCTAAAAATTAACGATCTCAAATATTTTTTATCCATTTTGGGCGATTTTTTCTACTATAAATATATTGAAAATTGCGAAAAGTTGATGTGAAGGTTATTGTAAAATTTTAAAAATTAGAAATTAAAAAAAACCTCATCTATTGACAAGGTTTTTGATGTATTTGATTAATCAATTTTGATAAAATTACCATTCAAATCAAATTTCAAATCGACATTATTTTGTAACAATTCTACTTTTATTTCTTTGTCTTTTGTATCCATTTCAATTGATTTCGCATCGATTTTAGGATATTTTGATTGAAGATATTTTTGAATATTATCTGGGAAAAATTTAATCGGAATCGCTTTTCCTAAACCATTTTTCACCTCCTTCCAATCACCATTATCTGTAAATTCTATTTTTGTTCCGTCTTTCAACTGAATATTATATGTTGTGATATTGCGTTCAACTTCTTTTATCGCATTCACAAACTCCATATTACCAAAGTTTTTCGAAACAAAATTTTGTGCATTAACAGGTAAACTATTTGCTGAAATCACCGTTTCATTTGGATCAATATTTACCGTTTTTTGTTGACCATTATCTTGTAAAACCACATAAGTATTTTGTGAAGTCGATGACTCTGGATGATTCGCAATATCACTTTCCGAAACAATTGGCTGTTCTGCAACTTCAGATTTACTTGTGATAACTTCTGAGTTTTCTGTTTTCTTCGATTCACACGAAGAGAAAACTAAGCTTAAAATGGCGGCTGTTGATAAAATTATTTTTCTCATGATTTGGATTTTAAACGTTTATCAACAAGCATTATACCATAAAAAAAGCTGATTAAAAATTTAACCAGCTTTTAAGAATTTATTTTTTCTTCTGAACTAAAATCAGGTATTCCCAAGGTTTTAATTTCAGTTTTGTTGTTGCATCAAATGTAACATCTTCGTTGTTCATAAAGTTTTTGTACACACCATTAATTGGAACTGTAATTTCTTTATTTGCTTTCGTAAAATTCGCAATAAAATAAGCTTCTGTCGTATTTTTATGACGTTTGAACGCTAAGATAGATTTATCATCAGATGTTTTCAAACGTTCGTAAGAAGCCGCTTTTTTCGCTCCATTAAATGCTTCATTTGTGATTTTTAGTTCTCCTAACTTTTCGTAAACGCCACGCATTTTTGCTGTTGGATTACGATCAATAGAATCTTTGACAAAGAATTTTAAACGACGATTAAAATCTTCTTCTTGTCCATTATAAATCAAAGGAATTCCTGGTAAAGTATACGTTAATGCAGCAAATGTTTCGACCGCATGACCCATTCTTTCGTACTCAGTTCCAGCCCAAGAATTTTCGTCATGATTTGATGTGAATAATAATTTATAATCATCCGCTTGCCATTTTTTCGGAAGCGAATCCATGTACGCATCAATCGCAGAAACATTCTTTTTACCTTTTGCAATATCATTCATGATATGATGAATTTCCCAACCATAAGCAGCATCAAATGCATTATTTGCTAATAAATCTGGCTTCTCTGTTTCACCTAACATAAAAATTTCGCGACCTTTTGCCAATTGTGGTTTTGCTTCATTCCAAAAATCTGTTGGAACTTCATGCGCCATATCACAACGGAAACCATCAATTTTGAAATCATCTAACCAATATTTCATATCGGCAATCATCTGTTTGCGCATTTCTTTGTTATCGAAATTTAATGCCACAACATCCGACCAATCGTAAGGAGAATGCATTTTCCCGTTCTTATCTTGTTCGTACCAATCAGGATGTTGTTTTACCCAAGGATGATCCCAAGCCGTGTGATTCGCAACCCAATCCAAAATCACATAGATTCCGTTTTTGTGCGCTTCATCAACCAATTTCTTAAAATCTTCGGCATTTCCAAATTCTGGATTGATTCCTCTATAATCTTTGATTGAATAATACGAACCTAAACCTTCTTTTCGATTTTCTTCTCCAATTGGATAAATAGGCATAATCCAAAGGATCTTAACCCCTAATTTTTTGATATTCGAAATCTCTTTTGTTACCGCAGCAAAAGTTCCTTCCGGCGAAAATTGACGAACATTCACTTCATAAATCACAGAAGTTTCCGCCATATCAGCCGTAAAAGGCAAAATACTTTGTTCTTTCCTTTCTTTTTTAACGTCTTCTGACTTTGTTTCCTTTTTGTTTTCACAACTTGTCAAAAACAAAGTTGTTATCAAGGTTAAACCAACTATTTTTTTTATCATTTTTCTTCTATTACTTCTCAAAAAATTAATTCACTTTTTCCAATAATACAATATCAGAAGTCGTATTCAATTCTAAATTTCCGTTCACAACTTTTCCTGAAAAACCTGAATAAGCATCGCGAATTTTAGCACCATCTTTCCAGATAGAACTTACATTAATTGTTTTTTTACCAATTGGCATTTCCAATCCAATCACCACTTCGTCTGTCTTATATTTTCTAGTAAAAATATATGGTTGATCTTGTAAATCTGTTTGATTACCTGCGCCAACTGCTGGATGATTTCGTCTGAATTGTCCTAATTTTTGATAATGTTCTAACAATAATTTTGTTTCTTGATTAGAATTTACATCATCCCAATTCATGAAAGAACGCAAATTTGCATCACCATCAACACCTTCTATTTCTAAAGGTCTAGCCGACTCATCGCCATAATAAACTTGCGAAATACCTGGCGTTAATAATAAACGTGTCGCAGCATCAAAATTATTTTCTCGTTTTATGTCAAACGGAGAACCGTCGTCATGAGATGTAATATAACTCATCACGGTTTTACCATTCATTTTATTTTGTAAAATCGAGTTGTAACGATTAAATACCTGTTGAGAAGTTTCGTTTTGAGTCGAACGCAAATCGAAGTTAATCAATGCATCAAATCCATTTTCGAAATAATTAACTTTTTTATCTGGAAATGGAAATTCTAATGCATCGTTCACCGAATAATTATAAACTTCTCCAATTAAATAAAAATCATTTTGATCTAAAACTTTTTCTGGATGATTGATTTTATATTGATTAAATGCATCTTGACAAATCTCTGCAAACTTCTTCCACACGCTTTCTTCTGTATGTTTCACCGTATCTACACGATAACCATCAATACCATATTTTTTGATATAATCCGAAAGCCATTTCATGATGTAATATTTTGGCGCTTTTGGCAGATTGTATTTGATGAAAAAAGTATTCAACTCTGCAACTTCTCTATCCAAACGACCTTCTTGTGACCATTTTGCAATCAATTGTGGAGGCAATAAAACATCATCTTCTGACTCGGTTAAAATATCTGGTAAATTGGCCACCAAGGTACATTCTACGGTTGTTTCGTAAGAATCGTAAGTGCATTGTGGCGAAACACGAACCCAATCTGCAGGAAAAACACCATCAGAATCTGTGACTGGTCCCGTGTGATTGATGACAGCATCTAACATAATTCGGATTCCCTTTGCATGTGCTTTATCTACTAATTCTTGCAATTCTTTTTCGGTTCCCCAATTTTTATCTATCGACGACCAATCTTTTGTCCAATAACCATGAAAACCATAAGTTGCACCTTGACCTTCGTTAACAGAACCATGAACTTGTTCTACAATCGGAGTCATCCAAATGGCATTAACTCCTAAATCTGAAAAATAATTATCTTCGATTTTATTGATTACCCCACGAAAATCTCCTCCTTCAAAACCTCTTAATTTAGATGTTTTAGCAGTTCTCCCGTAATTAACATCATTCTTTTTATCTCCATTCTCGAAACGATCGGTCAATAAAAAATAAATATTTGCACCATTCCAAACAAATGGTTGTTTTTCTGAATGATTTGTCTGCGTAGCTTGTGTTGTTGTTTTTGAACAAGAGCTTAAAAACAATGAAGCTATTCCTAACGTGAAAAGTATTTTTTTCATACTAAAAAGTTTTGAGTAGTAAGTTTTGAGTATTGAGTAATAAGTTTCTCAATACTCATCACTCATTACTTATTTAATTTCTTTGATACTAATTGCAAAACCACCACCAACTTGAGAAGTTAAATCTAACACTGATTTAGCATCAACTTTTTTGGTTTCAATTTTATACGATTGAGGATTTGTTTTGAAATGAGCATCTTTACCATCAGCATAAATAGTTGCTTCGTATTTTTTTCCTTTATCTAAGAAATCTAATTTAATTTTCGTTGAACGAGGCGTTTCACCATTTACATTTCCAACAAACCAATTGTTCGAATTTTTGTCTTTACGTGCAATTGTTAAATATCTTCCTGGTTCAGCTTCCAAATAATTAGAATCTTGCCAATCTACAGGCACATCTTTGATGAATTGAAATGCATCAGAAAATTGTTTGTAATGCTCGATAATATCAGCAGCCATTTGTAAAGGAGAATACATTGTCACGTATAAAGCCAACTGATTTGCAATCGTAGAATTAACGTGAGAATGATTGTTTGGATTTAATTTTTTCACATCCATTTCGAAAATACCAGGCGTGTAATCCATTGGTCCACCTAATAGACGTGTGAAAGGTAAAACCGTTACGTGATTTGGTTTAGAACCACCGAAAGCTTGGTATTCTGTTCCACGTGCAGATTCGTTTCCGATTAAATTTGGCCATGTACGCGCAACTCCTGTAGGACGAACCGCTTCGTGTGCGTTGACCATTATTTTATAATCAGCCGCTTTTTCGATTGCATATTGATAATGATTAATTGTATTTTGGCTGTAATGATAATCTCCACGAGGAACGATATCACCAACATATCCACTTTTTACAGATGTATAACCATTATCGTTCATGAATTTATATGCTTTATCCAAATGTCTTTCGTAATTACGAATTGATCCCGAAGTTTCGTGATGCATCATAATTTTTACACCTTTTGATTTTGCATATTCATTTAATGCTTTTACATCAAAATCTGGATAAGGCGTTACAAAATCGAACACATAATCTTTGTGATTTCCGAACCAATCTTCCCAACCTTCGTTCCAACCTTCTACCAATACCGCATCGAAACCATGTTTTGCAGCAAAGTCAATGTAATTTTTTACATTTTCGTTATTAGCCGCATGTTTTCCATTTGGTTTTGCGTTTTTATAATCCGTTATTCCTAATTGCACTGTAGAAAAATCGTCTGTATAAGCCCAAGAACCACGACCTGTAATCATTTCCCACCAAATACCTACATACTTCACTGGTTTGATCCATGAAGTATCTTCAATCTTTGATGGTTCATTTAAATTATATACTAATTGTGGCCCTTTAAACGCAATATCTGCCGCATTATCACTTGCAATAACTGTTCTCCAAGGTGTATTAAAAGGCGCTTGTAAATATCCTTTATCACCTAATGCATCAGGCGTTAACCACGATTCAAATACTAAATTTTTATCGTTTAAATTTAGATTCATTGCTGGATAATTGATTAAAGCTGCTTCATGAATGTTGATGTATAATCCATTCTCAGCTTTCATCATTAATGAAGTCTGAACTCCTGTTTTAGAAAATGATTTTTGTGATGCATTTCCAGTATAGGCTTGATCAAATAATCCTCTAATTTCTGATAACTTTGATTCTGTGTAATCATATTCTTGCGTATCGTAATCGCCAGGAATCCAAAAAGCTGTGTGATCTCCCGCCATTGCGAATTGCGAATGCTCTTCTTTGATGACAAAATATTTTAAATTCTTTTGTTCTGGAAACTCGTAACGGAAACCTAATCCTTCATTAAACAAACGAAAACGAATAATCATTTGTCGATCTGTATTTGGTTGAGAAACTGTAACTGCTAATTCGTTAAAATTATTTCTGATTTTAGCTACTTCTCCCCAAACTGGTGTCCACGTTTCATCAAAAGTTGAAGTCTTTGTATCTACGATTTGAAAACCAGATACAAAATTTGTAAATGCATTTTTATCTCCGACTTGATTTTCCCATTCAAAACTCATTTGATTGTTCGCTTTAAATTCGAATCCTAAAGTTGAAGGTTTGATGACATCTTTCCCTTTGTATTTTAATTGATACGTTGGTTTTCCATCTTTCGATAAAGAAAAATCTAATTTGAAATTTCCATTTGGTGATTTCAATTCTTGACCGTAAACGACGCTCATCATTGAAATTCCTAACGCTATAATTGATTTTAAGTGTTTCATTATAATTTGTTTATTTTTTATATCTATATTTTTTTGTCTTTTTGAGATTGCCGAAGAATTAATTCTCCAATATTCTTTTCTTGATAAAAAAGTATTCAAATTGTCAAGCTAAATTTATTTCAGCTTCTCATCATCTTTAATTTGATCCTGCACTTCGACTTCGCTCAGTGACCTATTCAAGATTACTTTAAATAACATTCTAAGCTTATCAAAGAAGCTTAAAAATACACTTCGACAAGCTCAGTGTGACAATTTATTAATGAGAATTGAAAGAAGTTCTACGTAAAACGTATCACGTAGAACTTAAAACATTTTCTACTTTATTGGAAAAATCGAAATTGCTGTTCCTCCACTCGCCGCTAAATTCAATTTCAGTTTTGATTTTGAATTTACTTTTACTTTTTTGATGTCGTATGCTTTTGGATTTTTATCCCAATGTGCATTTTTCGCATCTTGGTAAATTGTTGCTTCGTAAGTTACTCCAGGCGTTAAGAAATCTAATTTAATTTCAGTTTTTCGAGGATTTTCATCTGTAATCGCACCTACAAACCAATTCTCCCTTCCTTTTGCTTTACGCGCTACTGTTAAATAATCACCAGGCTCAGCTTCTAAGTATTTTGTATCGTCCCAATCCACTGCCACATCTTTGATGAATTGGAAAGCATCGGCATACTTCTCGTAGTTTTCTGGTAAATCGGCAGCCATTTGTAACGGAGAATATAACGTCACATATAAAGCCAATTGTTTCGCTAAAGTGGTATGCACTTTTGTATCACGACCAACATTATACACTTTCATTTCTGTTTCAAAAATACCAGGCGTATAATCCATAGGACCACCTAACTGACGTGTGAAGGGTAGAATGGTTTCGTGCGCTGGAGGATTTCCATAACTCCATGCATTAAACTCGTTTCCTCTCCCTGCCTCAGCAGCAATATAATTTGGATACGTACGGTGATAACCCGAAGGACGAGAACTCTCGTGTGTATTGACTAAAATTTTATTTTCAGCGAAACGCTCTACCGTCCAATTGAAATGATTGACCATTGTTTGTCCATCGTGATATTCTCCTCTTGGAATGATGCGACCAACATAACCTGTTTTTACTGCAGGATATTCGTAATGTTTCATTACCTCCATTGCACGGTCAAAACGACGTTCGTAGTTGGCTACTGAACCAGAAGTTTCGTGGTGCATAATCATTTTTACACCTTTTGATTTTGCATAAGCAGAAATTTCTTTGATATCGAAATCAGCATAAGGTGTTGTGAAATCGAAAACATCTTCTTTCCAGTTCCCATACCAATCTTCCCATCCTTCATTCCAACCTTCCACTAAAACTCCGTCGAATCCGTGTTTCGCTGCAAAGTCGATGTAACGTTTTGTATTTTCTGTAGTCGCTCCGTGAGGAAATTTAATTGCCTCCTGTCCGACTTGGTTTTGTGCGTTTTGAGTTCCTTGACGATCCCACGTTGATTTCCCAACGTGCATTTCCCACCAAATTCCGACATATTTCATTGGTTTAATCCAAGATGTATCTTCAATTTTTGATGGTTCATTTAAATTTAAAATCATTTGAGGACCTTTCCCTACGATATCTCGGGCATCATCTGATACCATTATTGTACGCCAAGGTGTGTTGAAAGGCGCTTGTAAATAAGCTAAATCTCCAATTGCGTTTGGTGCTAAATGCGATTTGAATTGATAGGAGTTTTTATCAAATTCTAAATGCATTACTGGATAATTAACCACTGCAGCTTCGAAAATATTTAAGTAAATATTATCCGAAGTTTTCATTTGTAATGGCGTTTGAACTGAATTTGGTTTCCCAATTGATTTCACTCCAATCCCATTATTCATATCAATTTTACTGTGATCGATTCCTGAAATCTTCGATTCGATGTATGTATATTCTTGTGTATCGAAATCACCAGGTAACCAAAATGTTTGATGATCTCCTGTTAAATTAAATTGTGTTTTTTCTTCTTTTACGACAAAGTAATTTAAGTTTTGTTGCTTCGGAAATTCATAGCGAAAAGCTACACCTTCATCAAAAACTCGAAACGTAACATTTACATTTCGGTTAGTAGAAGTTTGCGTTAATTGAAACGTACCTTCGTTATGAATATCTTTAATTTCTTTGTATTCTCCTAAAACAGGTTGCCAAGCATCATTTACTGATTTAGTCGTATAATTTGTAACTGTAAATCCGTTTTCTAAAGCTTCTGCATCTTTTAAAATGAAACCTAATGTTGAAGGTTTTACAATTTCTTTTCCTTTATAAGTTACCGAATACGATGGTTGACCATTAGCTGTTAATTCGAAGTTAACTTTTACTTCCTTTGATGGCGATTCAATGATTTGGGCATTTAATGCGCCTATGGCAAGTAAAGTAAATATAGTTGTTGTTAATTTTTTCATTTGCTTTTTACGTTGTACGTGATATGTTTTACGTTATACGATTTTGTTATTCTGAGCTTTTTAAGAATTATAAAAAACATTTCGACAAGCTCAGTGTGACAGTAATTCTATTTCATCAATTCAATAATCATCGAAGATTTTCCATCAATTGTGATTTCACCGTTTGGATGAATTGTGAAATCTTGATTCGATAAAATATCTTTTCCAGTATGATATCCTTTGATCGATTCTTCAAAACGATCCAATTGGAGGGTTTGCTTATCTAATTTATTATTTAAAATCACCATTACCGATTCGTTGTCATTGTATCGGAAATACACATAGACATCATTGATTGGTGCATAATGTTTGGTTTTACCGGAATGAATCACCTCTTTATTTTTACGCCAATTGAATACTTTCGCTGTAAAATCATAGAACGCTTTTTGCGTTGCTGTTCGTGAATTTGGATTAAATGCATTTTGTGTATCAGACTTCCAACCACCAAGAAAATCTTGACGAATTGCTGCATCTCCACCAGTATTTTTATCTCCAGCCATACCGATTTCAGTGCCGTAATAAATTTGTGGAATTCCACGAACCGTTCCGATTAAAGTCGTTGCTAGTTGATACGGCTTAATATCTCCTTTGTAGATTTCGTTCCAACGTTCGGTATCGTGATTTTCAAAAAAGACCAATAAATTATTGATGTCTGGATATAAGAAATCATTCGTGAATGATTCGTAGATTTTCACCAAACCTTTATCCCACGATTCTTCTTCCTGAAAAGCTTTCGTCATATTTGCATACAACGAAAAATCCATCACCGCTGGTAAATTCGAATTGTACCCCGCCATTTCACCGATTTTCGAATCTTTTTGCCAATACGATACATGAGCTGGCGAATGCATCCACGCCTCTCCTACTACATTTAGATTGGGATATTCATCTGTAATTGCTTTTACCCAAGTTGCCATTCCTTCTTTGTTATTGTAAGGATATGTATCTACACGTAAACCTCCTAATTCGGCATATTCTATCCACCAAATGGCATTTTGAGTGATGTACTTTAATACTAATGGATTTGCTTGATTGATGTCTGGCATCGTCGTATCGAACCAACCATTTAATGCGCCTATTTTATCAATCTCTGAAGCATTAGGATCAAATTGGGTTGTTGTTCTATAATTCGAACGACGGAATCCATTTTCTCCTTCTGGAAATGTATGGATCCAATCTTTTGAAGGTAAATCCTGAATCATCCAATGTGAGATTCCCCAGTGATTCGTGACATAATCTTGAATCAAATACATTCCACGTTGATTCAATTTCTGAGACAATTCACGGTATTCTTCGTTTGTCCCGTAACGACCATCAATTTTATATAAATCGGTTTGAGCATACCCGTGATACGAATATTCTTTTTCATTGTCTTCGTTTACTGGAGTTAACCAAACTGCAGTGGCTCCTAAATTTTGGATATAATCTAAGTTGTTGATAATTCCTCGTAAATCTCCTCCGTGACGACCACCTGGCAATTGACGATTAACTTTCTCACGCAATTCTTTTTTCGAATCATTGCTTTCATCTCCATTGGCGAAACGATCCGGCATAATTAAATACACCATATCTTTTGACGTAAAAGATGTTCGATTTGCAGAATTTGGCTGACGATTTTTTAACTCGTATGTATACGAATCAACGATTTTATTTTTGTTTTTGATGTTAATTTTGAATGATGATTTGTTTACTTCATTCGTATTAATCGTTACAAAAACATAATTTGGATTTTCAGTTTTCTGTAAATTTTGAATTTTTACATTATCCGATAATTCAATATTGTATTTACTAATATCTTTTCCATAAACCAGAATTTGAACTTCTGGATTTTTCATTCCTTTCCACCAAAACATTGGCTCTACTTTTTGAATTTGTGCAAAAGCTAATGTTGATAGGAAAGATGATAATAATAGTATTTTTTTCATGTTTTTTGTTTTTTTGATACCTCGACAAGCTTTGTATGATATTTACTTTATTGTCATTTTGAGTTTATCAAAGAATCTTTTTTAAATTCTCTGTCCAGCTGAACTTGTTTCAGCTTCTCATTCTCTGCTTCATGCGATCCTGAAATGAATTCAGGATGACTTTTTTAAAATACGTTTTCAGAATAAACTTAGAACTTAAAACATCTATTCTAAATAAAAATACCCTGAAAACCGAAGCCTTCAAGGTATTAGATTCCCTTTATTAAATCGAAGGCTGAACAACTACTTTCTGGTCGAAAACATAAACCTCTAACGGTTCTGTTCCTTCCAATTCAAATGTTGTTTCTCCTTTATTTACAATAACTTTTAGGATTTGATGACGGAAATTTACTTTAAATGTAAAACCTTCCCATTGTTCTGGTAAACGTGGCTCAAAATACAATTGATCGTTTTTCACACGCATTCCACCAAATCCTTCTACAATCGACATCCAAGTTCCAGCCATAGATGTGATGTGTAATCCTTCGTGAACTTCTTTGTTATAATCATCTAAATCTAAACGAGAAGTTCTCAAATAAAATGTATATGCTTGCTCCATTCTTCCTAACGTTGCTGCTTGGATGGAATGAACACAAGGCGATAATGATGATTCGTGAACCGTTAATGGTTCGTAAAAATCAAAATGTTTTTCTAATTGATCTTTCGAAAATTGATCTTCGAAATAATAGAACGATTGTAAAACGTCTGCTTGTTTGATATAAGCTGAACGTAAAATTCTATCCCAAGACCATTTTTGATTAATCGGACGTTCTTCTTTTGGTAATTCAGAAACAGGTGTTAAATCTTTATCCAAGAAACCATCTTGCTGTAAATAAATTCCTAATTCTTCACTGAATGGAAAATAAATATTCTCTGCAACTTCTTTCATTTCTGCTAATTCAGCATCAGTAATACTTCTCTTTGCAGCGATTCGAGCGAAATCCTCTGGATAATTTGTTTTGACGTTTTCAACTTGTTCCAACAAATAATTCATACACCATTGTGCACAATAATTTGAATGGAAATTGTTGTTGACATTATTTTCATATTCGTTAGGTCCCGTAACTCCTAACATCACATATTGTTTTTTGTCGTTTGACCAATTCACACGCTGTTTCCAAAAACGTGCAATTCCTAATAAAACCTCTAAACCAGCTTCTGGAATATACGTTTGATCTCCCGTAAAACGAACATAGTTGTAAATCGCAAATGCAATAGCTCCATTACGGTGAATTTCCTCGAATGTAATTTCCCATTCGTTATGGCATTCTTCACCATTCATCGTAACCATCGGATACAAAGCTGCACCTTTGTTGAAGCCTAATTTTTCTCCATTTTCAATCGCTTTATCCAATTGATTAAAACGATACATTAATAAGTTTCGCGCAACTTCTTGATTTTTTGTTACCATGTAAAATGGCAAACAATATGCTTCTGTATCCCAATATGTAGAACCTCCATATTTCTCTCCCGTAAAGCCTTTTGGACCGATATTCAAACGCTCATCTTTTCCAGAATACGTTTGATTTAATTGAAAAATATTAAAACGAATACCTTGTTGCGCTTTTGTATCTCCTTCTATAGTGATATCAGCCATTTCCCAAATCTTTGCCCAAGCTTCTTTTTGGTTTATTAACAATTGTTCATAACCTTGTTCATTTGCTTGAGATAATACATTTTCGGCAGCGTTAATTAATTCATTTTTAGGATGATTTGTCGAAACTACATAACCTCCAAATTTCTCAATTGTCGCGGTATCATTCGCTTTTACCTCAACTTCATATGTAAATTCTACTTTTGTTTCAGTTTTAACATCACTTGTTGGTGTATTTTGTTGATAACTTCCATTTACCAAGATTTTATTCTGCATAAATGTTACGACTTCAAAATGAGTTTTGAACGTACGCGCTTGTACAAAACCTTGTTCACCTTTAATTTCAGAAAAAATTGGTTCCCAAAAAATCTCTTCCCAGTTCGCATCTTCGTTCTTTACAGCTGCATCAACATAAGGTTTGAAGACAATTTTCGCATCATCATTGATTGGTTTGATGTCATATTTAATTGCTCCTAATTCATCTAAATCAGCAGAAAGAAAACGTCGAACAAAAACCTCAATTTCTAATCCTGAAGGTAAAATCGCAATAAATGAACGATCCAATAAACCTTCTTTCATATTCAATTCGCGACGGAAATTTTTAACTTCTTTACAAGTGTTTAAATCAAATTTTTCACCGTTAATTTCGATGTCAATTCCAATCCAAACTGGCGCATTTAATACTTTTGCAAAATATTCTGGATAACCGTTTTTCCACCATCCCACTTTTGTCTTGTCAGGATAATAAACGCCGGCAATATAGCTTCCTTGAAATGTATCACCTGAATAAAATTCTTCGAAATTGGCACGTTGTCCCATTGCTCCATTTCCGATAGAAAATAAACTTTCAGACGATTTTACACGATCTTTTTCAAACCCTTCTTCGATAATTGACCACGCATTCGGGATGATATAATCTTGATTCATTTTGTTTGTTGTATATAGTTTGTATAATTATTGATTGATTAATTCGAACAAGAAATCCTCTGAGATTTCAGTAAAATTTTTAAAGTTGTATTTCGCTTCATTCAAAACTGAATCTTCTCCAATTCCGATGCTTGTCATTCCTGCAACATTTGCTGCTTCAATTCCTGCAACAGAATCTTCAAATACAATTGAATTTTCGTTTGTTTGATTCGCTTTTTTCGCTCCAACGATAAAAACTTCTGGATCTGGTTTTGCGTTAGAAACATCGTTTCCATCTACGATATCATCGAAATAATTTAGAATATTAACTTTCTCTAAAATTGGACGTGCATTTTTAGAAGCTGATCCCAAAATAATTGGTTGATTGTTTTCTTTTAGAAAGTTTAAAACGTCCATAACGCCTGGTAAAATTTCAGAATCGTCCATCTTATCAATGTATTCTAAATATTCTTTGTTCTTCTGAATTAACCATTCGTTTTTCTGCTCATCAGAAGCTTCAACATTTCCCAATCCAAGAATAATTTCTAATGATCGCACACGAGAAACACCTTTCAATAATTCGTTATGTTCGTGCGTAAAATCGATGTTTAGATTATTCGCTAATTTTTTCCATGCTAAATAATGGTACTTTGCAGTGTCGACGATGACACCATCTAAATCAAAAATAAATGCTTTAGTTTTCAAAATGATTATGCTTTGATTGGTTCATCCACATCTTTTACGCGCGTTACAAAAAGTGCTGCAATAATTAGCGCAACACCGCTGGTAACAATGGCGAAAATTGGATTATCGTGATATAAATATTTTACAATTGGACCGCCTAACAATGCGTTGACGATTTGAGGCATACAAATGAAGAAATTGAAAATTCCCATGTAAACACCCATTTTTTTCGCTGGAATTGCTCCCGCTAAAATTGCATAAGGTATCGATAAGATACTTGCCCAAGCGATTCCTACTCCGATCATGGAAAGGATTAGTAATTTTGGATCGTGAATAAAATAGATTGAAATTAATCCTAATCCTCCACAAATTAATGAAATAGCATGTGTTGTTTTTCGACCAAATTTTAAGGCTATTGCTGGTAAAAAGAAGGCGAATATTGCAGAAATTCCGTTGTAAACTCCGAAGATAATTCCAACCCAATCTCCTGCTTTTTGATATGTTTCTGAATGGGTATCACTCAAAGACAAACCGTACACATGATGCGCGATTGCTGGCGTAGCAAATACCCACATTCCGAATAATGCAAACCACGTAAAGAATTGTACCAAACCTAATTGTTTCATCGTTTTTGGCATATTTCCAAAATCGGTAAAAATCTGTGTTAAGCTTGCTTTTTCTTCAACAATTGGTTCTCTACCTTCTGCTTTTTCGAAAGCGTCTAATTCTTCTGGCGAATATTCTTTTGTTGTAAAAATGGTGATTAAAACGGTTACAATAATTGCAATTGCTCCAATAATGAATGATAAAATTAAGTGAAACGGAACTTCTCCTTCCGCTGCAACACTTGAAACACCAAACCAGTTGCTCAAAATATAAGGTAACCACGAACCCACAACAGCTCCTAAACCAATAATTACAGTTTGAATTGAATATCCTAATGTACGTTGATCCGAAGGCAACATATCTGCTACAAATGCACGCATCGGTTCCATCGCGATATTGAATGAAGCATCCATTATCATCAAGAATCCAGCACCCATCCATAATGCAGGCATCAATGCCGTAAATGCACCTGCTTGTGGCATTAAGATTAATCCGAAAGAAGCCAATAAAGCTCCTACTAAAAAGTATGGTTTTCTTCGTCCAAATTTAGACCAAGTATTATCTGAATAATGACCAATAATAGGTTGAACAATCAATCCCATTAGCGGTGCAACAATCCAAAACCAAGACAATTCGTGCACATCGGCACCAAATGAACTTAGAATACGGCTCGCATTTGCGTTTTGCAAGGCGAAACCCATTTGAACTCCTAGATATCCGAAACTTAAATTCCAGATTTCAAGAAATCCTAATCTACGCTTTCTCATTATCGTAATTTTTTTATGTATTTTACGATAAGCGTTTTATGCTTATCAAAACTATATTTTTGTAATTTGAGAAGTAAAAATATGTTTTGATTTGTTTACAATGTTAAAACTTTTTTTTGGGATTATTGCAACTGTAACAATTATTTAACCAAAAAAAACTTACTAAATCGTTGTAGTTTCTCTGTGTAATAATTCTGTTCCGACAACTTCGGTAATGTAATGCTCATGCTCGTTTTCTGACTCTAATTTTTGAATCAATAAACGCGCTGCAATCTCACCCATTTTGAATGCATTTTGTTTGACTGTAGAAATGCTTGGAATTGAGTTCTTGGAAATTACACCATCTGTAAAAGCTATTAAATGTAATTCTTCTGGCACTTTGATTCCTTTTTTCAGTGCTGCTCTCAACACTTTTACGGCATATAATTCATTTACTGCCATTACTGCGTCAAATTTATTTTTTTCGAAAAACTCATCAATCATAGTGTCCAACTGACTCTCGTCTTCTACACGCAAAATCAAGTTTTCGTCAACTGCAATTCCATTCGCTTCTAATGTTCTTTTATATCCTTCGGTTCTTAAGCGTCCAACACTTATATAATCTGGCGTTGTGATAAAACCGATTTTCTTGCGTTCTTTACTTATAAAATACTGAATTGCTTCTTGTGTCGCAAGTACATCATCAATAATCACTTTATCAGTATAAACCTCACGCGTTACACGGTCGAACATCACAACTGGCATTCCTTGGTTGATGATTTCTTTGATATGATGATAATCTTTTTTGGCTTGAGTTTCTTTCGAAAGAGAAATCACAAATCCGTCTATACTACCCGCTGCAAGCATCTCCATATTAATCACTTCACGTTCGTACGATTCATTTGACAAACATATTAAGACATTATAACCATATTGATTGGCTAAATTTTCGATTCCACTAATTACCATCGCAAAAAAATCGTGAACGATTTCGGGAATAATCACGGCAATGGTTTTCGTTTTACGATTCTTTAGACTTAATGCTATATTATTCGGTTTGTAGTTGTATAATTTTGCAAATGCCTGAATCTTTTGTTTCGTTACAGCACTAATCTCTTCGCTATTTTTCAACGCCTTAGAAACCGTTGATATCGAAACATCTAACTCTTTTGCAATCTGTTTTAATGTCAAATTCTTTTTCATAATCTTCTTTCTACCTTAACCATCAATCTTATTCTACTAATTTCCGTCTTTTTTATTAAAAATTAACATGCTATAACAATTAATTTAATTATTTATTAACACGAAAACGTTTTCGTTTAACTAGTTAGTGTATTACATACACAATCAATCAATTAAACAACTTATATTTGGTAATGAGAAGTAAAAATATAAATTAATAATTAACGAAACAAAACAAAAAATATATGAGGATTTTAAAACAATCTCTTCTAGCATTAGTTTTATCAAGCCCTGCTATTTTATCTGCACAAACTGCGATAAAAGGAACAGTACAAGATAGCGCTAATAACACGGCTTTAGCTGGTGCAGATGTTTCGAACATTACAACAGGAGAATCGACAGTTTCTGATGAAAAAGGAAATTTTACATTAGAAGCGAACGATGGTGATATAATTGTTATCAGTTTTTTTGGTTATGACGATCAAGAAATAACTTTTGCGGGACAAACGCAATTACAACTTCGTATGTCTAAAACGACAGAAAACTTGAAAGAAGTAGTTGTAATTGGATATGGTACAGCTAAAAAAGAAGATGTCACAGGTTCTGTAAATCAATTAAATTCAGAAGATTTCAACAAAGGATCAATCACTTCTGCGCAAGAATTAATGACAGGGAAAATCGCTGGTGTTGTGGTAACATCTGCTGGTGGAGCTCCTGGTGACGGTCAAAACATTATCATTCGTGGTAATAGTTCGTTATCATTAAACTCTCAACCATTATATGTAGTTGATGGTGTTCCTTTATCTGAAGTAAATATTGGAGGTTCTCGAAATCCTTTGGATTTCTTAAATCCTAACGACATCGAAACGATGACTATTTTGAAAGATGCTTCTGCAACTGCCATTTATGGTTCTCGTGCTGCGAATGGGGTTGTAATGGTTACAACTAAAAAAGGAAAAGGAAAAAAATTCCGTTTTAATTATAATTCAATTACATCAATTTATCAACCAGAAGGTTATATTGATGTAATGAATGCAGATCAATTCCGTGAATTGGTAAAATCTGTAGGAACAGCTGACGAAATTTCTCGTTTAGGTAACGCAAATACAGATTGGCAAAAAGAAATTTATAGAACAGCTGTAGGTTTTGATCACAACTTTAGTGCAACAGGAAATATTGGAGGTAAAATGCCGTCTCGTTTTTCTATTTCTAACACAGATCAAGATGGTATTTTGAAAGGAGATAACATCAATCGTACAACAGCTTCTATGAACTTAAGTCCATCTTTCTTAGATGATCACTTAAAATTTGAATTGAATGCTCGAGGTTCTTATATCGAAAATCAATTTGCAAACAGAGGTGCAATTGGAGCTGCTTTAGAGTATGATCCAACTCAACCAGTTTATTCTGGAGCAAATATATTTGGAGGTTACCACACTTGGATGGACGGATCTGTTAAACACAATTTAGCGCCAACTAACCCAGTTGCATTAATCAACGAAAACAGAGATACATCAGAAGTTCGTCGTTTTGTAGGAAATGCAAAAATGGATTATAAATTACATTTCTTACCATCTGTTACTGCAACAGTTAATGTAGGTTATGATATTTCTAATGCGAATGGACGTAATGTAACAACTGCAAATATGCCAAACTCTTCTTTGACATGGGATGGTTCTAAAACAACATTTAGCGCACAATTCTACAACAAATTATTTGATGCATATTTAACATTCAACAAAGATTTTGGACAACACGGATTAACTGTTGTTGGAGGTTACAGTTATCAATACTTTAATACATACAACACCAATTACGATAGTGAATTAGAACAACAAGGTTCTGATCAATTTACATTCGTAGACCGTGATCACTATTCTTTACTATCATACTTCGGACGTTTAAACTATAATTTTGATAATCGTTACATCTTAACAGCTACTATGCGTGCAGATGCTTCATCAAAATTAAGCCATGACAACCAATGGGGTTATTTCCCTTCTGCAGCTATTGCATGGAATATCTCTAAAGAAGAATTCTTGAAAGGAAGTTCTGTTGTAAATGATTTGAAATTACGTGTTGGATATGGTAAAGTTGGTAATGTGAACGGATTAGGAAACTTCCAATTCTTAACGCGTTATCAAGGATCAGAATCAACTGCTTATTATCAATTTGGTTCAACATTCTATCAAACTTATCGTCCTCAACCATTTAATGGTGATTTAAAATGGGAAATTTCTAGTACATTAAATGCTGGTATTGATTACTCTTTATTCAAAAATAGAATCTATGGTACATTAGACGTTTACAAGAAAAAAACAAGTGATTTAATTGCGAGTGTTTATGTAGATCCATTTACAAACTTTGGAAATATGATCGATAAAAATATCGGTGATATGGAAAATAAAGGAATCGAATTTAGCATCAATGCTGATATCGTAAAAACAAAAGATTTTGATTGGTCTTTTGGATACAACATCGCTTTTAATGATAATAAAATTGTCAACTTACCTACTGATAATTTAACAGGTGGTATCGATGGAGGAACTGGTAACAATATTCAAATTCAACGTGAAGGAGAAGAACCATTTAGTTTCTACGTATACAAACAAATTTATGATGCAAACGGAAAGCCTATCGAAGGAGCTTACGAAGATTTGAACAACGACGGAATCATCAACGAAAAAGACCGTTATATTCACAAAAGTCCTTTCGCAAAAGTAACAATGGGATTCAATACATTCTTCCGTTACAAAAATTGGGATTTAAGTGCAACTGCTCGTGCTAATATCGGAAACTATGCTTACAATAACATGGCTTCGTCTAAAGGTTACAGCAAAAAAGCGACAGGAAATGGTCAAAACTATTTATCTAATGTGCTTTCAAGCTACTACAACACAGGTTTCACAAGTATCACAGAAACTAATTTGTTAAGTGACCACTTTATAGAAGATGCATCTTTCTTCCGTATTGATAACATTACATTAGGTTACAACCTAAAACAAGCAATCAAAGGATTAGATATTCGTCTTTATGGAGCGGTTCAAAACGTAGCTGTATTCACAAATTACAGTGGTTTAGATCCTGAAATTTACCGCGGAATTGATAATAGTTTTTATCCAAGACCGAGAACGTATGTATTTGGTTTAAATGTTAATTTCTAAGAAAACTACAATGAAAAAGATTAAAATTTCAACATATATTTTAGCTGCGGCATTGGCTTTCTCTGTTTCTTCATGTCATGATGATTTAGATTTAATGCCAAATGATCCAGATACTTATACACAATTTGATGTATTCAAAGATGTTGCTACTGCAAAATCTGCTTTAGCAAAAGTATATTCTTCTTTAGCACTTACTGGACAAAAAGGTCCAGCGGGAAGTGGAGATATTCAAGGTATTGACGAAGGTGCTTCTCAATATACTCGTTTAATGTTCAACTTAAATGTATTAACAACAGACGAATCTATTGTTGGCTGGGGAGATCCAGGTTTACCAAACTTGCATGAGATTTCTTGGGGAGCAAGTAACAGTTTTGTTGAAGCGATGTATTATCGTTTAGCACAAACCGTTTCTTTCTCTAATTCATTTATTGCAAACGCTGAAGCTTTATCAAGCACAACTCCAGAAGTGAAAGAATATGTAGCTGAAGCGCGTTTCATTAGAGCATATGCTTATTATAGCTTAATGGATTTATATGCGAATGTTCCGTTAGTAACAGAAGTTTCTTCTGAATTACCGAAACAAAGCAATCGTAAAGAGATTTTCACTTTCGTTGAAAGCGAACTAAAAGCTATCGAAGCTGAATTAAAAGCTGGTCGTACAAACGAATACGGACGTGTAGACAAAGCAGCTGCCGAAGCATTATTATCTCGTTTATATCTAAATGCAGAAACTTGGATTGGTGAAGCAAAATATACAGAAGCCATCACTTATTCTAAATTGGCTATGCAAGCTGGATATACGCTTAACATAACTGATGGAAATAAAAATGGTTCTGCTTATGACGAATTATTTTTAGCTGATAACAATACGAATGGCGCGCAGAACGAAGCTATTTTCGTTTTAAATTTTGACGGAAATAATTCTCGTACATATGGAGGTTCTACTTTCTTAGTAAAAGCTGCAATTGGTGGAAAAATGACAGCTGCTGATTATGGTGTAAATGGTGGATGGGGAGGTCCTCGTTCTACAAAAGCATTGGTGAATCAATTTACAGATGCTGTAACAACGAAAGACAGTAACGGAAATCCAACTGCATGGAAAGATAAACGTGCGATGTTCTTTACAGATGGACAAACATTTGAAATTAACAACATAGGTACATTTGGAGAAGGTTATGCTGTTTACAAATGGTCAAATAAACGTTCAGACGGAAAAAGTGCAAACGACGCAACAGGAGAATATGTTGACACAGATGTTCCTATAATTCGTTTAGCAGAAGTTTATTTAAACTATGCCGAAGCTGTTTTACGTGGAGGAACTGGTGGTGATCGTGCAACTGCATTGAGCTTAATCAACGAATTAAGAACTCGTGCATACGGAAATACATCAGGTAATATTACTGACGGACAATTAAACTTAGATTTCATTTTAGCAGAAAGATCAAGAGAGTTGTACTGGGAAGGAACGCGTAGAACGGATTTAATTCGTTTCAGTAGATATACAAATAATTACAATTGGCCTTGGAAAGGAGGCGTTCAAAACGGAACTTCTGTAGATGCTACAAAAGCTATCTTCCCAATTCCAAACAATATTATTGTCATTAATCCAAACTTAACTCAAAACCCAGGTTATTAAGATGAAAAATTTTATAAAATATATTTCGTTAGCTTGTGCGAGTATTTTTGCCTTAAGCGCATGTAACGATGATGAAGATATCATCAAATTAGATCCCTCAAATTTTGTTGCACCGAAAGTAGAAACACCTGCTTCATCAACAATTGAATTATTAGAAGAAAATGCTGCAAATACAGCAATGACATTTAATTGGAGTGCCGCAAATTATGGAACAAATACTCCTCCTAAATATGAATTACAAATTGATGTAAAAGGAGATAATTTTGAAAATCATCAAGTTCTTACTTCAACTTCAACATTAACAGCTGATGTTACCGTAAAAGAATTGAATTTAGCAGTTATTGCTTTAGGATTAGAACCTTTTAAAGAAGGAGAAATAGAATATCGTATTGTCTCTACAGTTGGTACTCCTGGTTCTCAACAGTTAATTTCTAATGTCAATATATTAAAAATAACGCCATATCCAACAGATTTATCTACAAATTGGGGTGTTGTTGGTTCTGCTACTCCTAACGGTTGGGACGGGCCAGATGTTCAATTTTGGAAAACTGATGTTACAAATGTATTTGTAGCGTATACAGATTTAAAAGCTGGTGAAATCAAATTCCGTCAAGACAACAAATGGGAGTTAGATTATGGTGGATCTAATGGAAAACTTGAAAAAGGAGGTAAAAACATCGCAGTAGATGCCGGTACTTACAAGATAACTATGGACTTAACAAATCTAACTTATAAATTAGATAATTATTCTTGGGGATTAGTAGGTGACGCTACAGCAAACGGATGGGATGGTCCAGACCAAAAATTGTCTTATGATGGTACTTTAGATGCTTGGACTATTACTACAACATTAAAAGATGGAGAATTTAAATTCCGTTTAAATAATGATTGGGGAACAAATTTTGGTGGTACAAGTAATGCAGGAGAATTAACAGACAAAGACGGTACTAACATCAAAATAAAAGCTGGGAAATATAAAATCACAGCTAATTTCAACAAGAAAACTTATACAGTAGAAGCTCAATAAAATTTTTTCTCATCAACAAATAATTTTTTAAAAGCCATTAAAATTCAATTACGTTTTTTAATGGCTTTTTTCTAAAACTACACAAAACATGAAAAACATTCTATCTATTTTAATGCTTTTAATGGTAATATCTTTTACCAAAGCACAAATTACAACAACTCCTTCACCACCCGAAGCAAACCAAGCAGTTGTAATAAACTTCGATAAAACAGGAACAGGTCTTGCCAATTATTCAGGAGATATTTATGCGCATACAGGCGTAACTATTGATGGAAAACAATGGGAAAATATAATTGAAAGTTGGGGAAATAATACCACTCAACCCAAATTAACTTTCGTTTCTGGATCAACCTACAAATTAGAAATCCCTACATCTATTTATCAATTCTATGGAGTTGATACTTCTAAAAATATTACAGCAATAGATGTTGTTTTTAGAAGTGCAGATGGAAAACAACAAACTACGGATCTTTCTATTTCGGTAGGTTCTTTCAAAGTTACTTTAACTAATCCGCTCGAAAATTCAATTACAAATGTTTCTTCAGGATCAAGTTTTAACATCAAAGCGATAGCTACAAAATCTGCTAATTGGACATTATCTGCTAACGGAACTCAAATTGATGCATTAAATAATTCAACTTCTTTTGATAAAAATTATACCATTTTACAAAATCAGAATTATACATTAAATGCAACTTTTAATGGTCAAACAATAAGCAAATCTTTTACAATTAATATCAAACCAACGGTTAAAGATGTAGCCATTCCATCTAATTTACATGAAGGAATTAATTATTTGAATAATGATTTTACAAAAGCATATTTGGTTTTATACGCTCCACAAAAAGAGTTCATTCATGTAATCGGAAGTTTCAATAATTGGCAACTTTCTGATCAATATGTGATGAATCGAGATACAACTAACAAGGATTTATATTGGATTGAATTATCTAATCTTAAAGCAAGTGAAATCTATACGTTTCAATATCGAACAAGTGATGGAATCAAAACTGCAGATCCTTATTCGACTTTAGTTTTATCGCCTTATGATGATCCGTATATTACCGCAGCAACTTACCCAAATATGCCTGTATATCCTACTGGACAACAATTTGAAGTTTCGGTTTTACAAACAAATCAAGCAAAATACAATTGGAAAGTTTCAAATTTCAATCGCCCAAATAAAGAGAATTTGATGATTTACGAATTATTAATTCGTGATTTCAATTCGACAAAAACATGGCAATCTTTAATTGATGATTTTGATTATTTCAAAAAATTAAACATTAACGCAATCGAAGTTATGCCCGTAATGGAGTTTGAAGGAAATATTTCTTGGGGTTATAATACAGCTTATCATCTTGCTTTGGATAAAGCTTATGGACCAGCAGATAAAATGAAAGAATTCATCGATTTGTGTCATCAAAATGGAATTTCAATCATTTTAGATGTTGCTTTAAATCATGTTTATGGTCGATCTCCGTTGGTTAGAATGTGGATGAATGATCCCGACAATGATGGTTTTGGAGAACCAACTGCTATAAATCCTTATGTTAATCAAACTGCAAAACATAGTTACAATGTTGGATACGATTTAAATCATCAATTAACACCAACTCAAAATTATGTACAACGTACATTAAAACATTGGATTGAAGAGTTTAAAATTGATGGATTTAGATGGGATTTAACAAAAGGATTTACACAAAATTGTACACCTTCTGATGAAACTTGTACAAACGGATATCAAGCTGATCGTGTAGCAATTTTAAAAAAATATGCAGATATGCAATGGACAATTGATCCGAATTCCTACATCATTTTTGAGCATTTAGGAAATAATGGTTCAGCACAAGAGGAAACAGAATGGGCGAATTATCGCATTAACGAAGGTAAAGGAATTATGCTTTGGGGTAAAGCGACTAATAATTTTAATCAAAATACAATGGGATATGCTTCGGATAGTAACTTTGATTGGTTGAAGCATACTGTAAAAGGTTTTACGAAAAAACATTTGGTTGCCTATGCAGAAAGTCATGATGAAGAAAGAATGATGTACAAGAATTTACAATATGGTGCATCATCAGGAACTTATAATATAAAAGATTTAAAAACTTCTTTGGAAAGACAAAAAGCTCTTGGTGCAGTTTTATTTACAATTCCTGGTCCTAAAATGTTGTGGCAATTCGGAGAATTAGGATATGATTACTCGATAAATCATTGCGAAGATGGAACAAATAATGACGGATGTCGCACCAATCCAAAACCTATTCCAAGCGAAATTGGTTACTTAACAAATGCCGATAGAAAATCTGTTTATGAAGTTTGGTCAAAAATTATTGGTCTTAAATTAAACAACAAAGTTTTCGAAACTGATAATTATACAATTACATCTGGAGATTTAAAACCGCGTATTCAGATTACAAATAATTTATTATCGTCGTCTGATTTATATGAGGTAATTGTTATTGCAAACTTCACAACAAGCACTCAAGCAATTGCGCCACTTTTTCCATTTACAGGAAATTGGTACAATTTGATGGACGAAACAACGCTGAATGTCACCAATACAAATTCATCATTTACAGTTAATCTAAATCCAGGTGAATTTAGAATTTTCGGGAATGCAAAAGCAAATTTATCAACAGATAATATTGAGGTTAATTCAGAAAAAATCTCTGTAACTCCAAATCCAGTTTCTTCCTCTTTTTCATTAAATATTAATTCAGAAAAAGTAAAAATCTATGATTTAACAGGAAAACTGATCAAAGAGTTTTCAGGAAAATTTTCAGCGATACATCAATTTAACATCAAAGAATTACCAAAAGGTATTTACATTCTTGACATTGAAGCTAAAAATCGAAAATCGTCGGCGAAACTGATTAAAAATTAATTTTAAAAAAAGCCATTAAAATTCGTTTTGATGGCTTTTCATTTTCACAAATCGTTGAAAAATCAATAACTTGTCGGTTAATTTACACCATGACAAAAAAGAAAAATTCTACTTGCCATTTTTTCCTTCGCTTATACGCTAGGATTTGCCCAAACCAACAAACAAGTTTTATTTACAAGCAAAAATCAATCGGATGTCAAATGTTATCGCATTCAGAGTATCATTACATCAGCAAAAGGAATATTGATTGCGGCAATCGACGAGCGTGTTCCAAATTGTGGCGATTTACTTTACAATCCTAATATCAATATTGTGATTAGGAAAAGTGATGACAAGGGAAAAACATGGTCAGCAATCAAGCGAGTTATCGATTTTCCAGATCAAGAATCTGCTTCTGATGTATCGATGGTTTTGAATGAAAAGACAAAAGAAATTTATCTTTTTTACAATTACATGAATCAAAAAAATTGCGAAAAATGAATTTCGATTACATTTTGTAAAAAGTGCTGACAATGGAGAAACGTGGTCAAAACCTGTTGATATTACAGACCAAATTACGCCAACGGAATGGAAAAAAGATTTTAAATTCATTACTTCTGGTCGTGGCGCATACACAAAAGAAGGTTGGATTTTGAATACATTGGTTCGATTGAAAGACGGTGTTTACGTATTCGGAAGTAAAGATCATGGAAAAACGTGGGAACGAATTTCGAGTGTTGCAGATAAAGCAGACGAAACAAATATTGTACAACTTCCGAACAAAGATTGGATGTTAAATGCGCGCGTTCAAAATGCTGGTTTCCGTAAAATATTTATCTCAAAAGATCAAGGAAAAACGTGGGTTTCTAAAATGGAAGAACAATTAATTGATCCAATTTGTAATGCATCGACATTAGTTTTAGGAAAAAATATTGTGTTTAGTAATTTGCATGATTCAAAAGATCGTCAAAATCTGGGATTGAAAGTAAGTAAAGATCAAGCGAAAACATGGAATTTTATCAAAACTATTGAACCAAATTCTTCGGTTTATTCCGTTTTAACGAATATATCAAAAAATAAAGTTGGTATTTTTTATGAAGCTGATGATTACCAAGATATGTTTTTTGAAGTAGTTGATTTAAAATAAATTCAATCATAAAAATATAAAAAAACCTCATCAAATGATGAGGTTTTTTGTTGCTTAAAAATTAAGCTTAATATTATATTTTTCGTAGAAATTCTCGATGTGAGCAACTGCTTCTTCTGCTGTATCAACCAAACGGAAAAGATCCAAATCTTTCTCAGAAATATAACCTTCTCTCAAAACTGTTTCTTTGATCCAATCAATTAAACCTGACCAATATTCAGTTCCAACTAACACAATTGGGAAACGTCCTGTTTTCTTCGTTTGTACCAATGTCATCGACTCAAATAATTCGTCTAACGTCCCAAAACCTCCTGGCATTCCGATAAATCCTTGTGAATATTTCACAAACATTACTTTTCGTGCAAAGAAATAATCGAAATTAATTTCATATTCACGGTCGATATATTTGTTCAAGTCTGTTTCGAAAGGCAATGTAATTCCCAATCCAACAGAAGTTCCTCCACCCTTTTGCGCTCCTTTGTTTGCAGCTTCCATAATTGCCGGACCTCCACCAGTAATTACACCAAAACCTATTTGCGTTAATCGATACGCAATGTCCTCTGCTAATGCATAATATGGATGATCTGGAGAAGTACGTGCCGAAC
Source organism: Empedobacter falsenii (assembly GCF_019308355.1). Taxonomy (GTDB): domain Bacteria; phylum Bacteroidota; class Bacteroidia; order Flavobacteriales; family Weeksellaceae; genus Empedobacter; species Empedobacter falsenii_B. The sequence continues at coordinate 84,752 of NZ_JAAGKM010000002.1, forward strand.
CAAAAATAGACACGCAAGGTCCTATTTTAGACATTACTTCGTAACCATTTACAAACTCTGCCATAATCTTGAACAACGCCCAAGAATCATTTATTCTAATCTCATTCCAATCTTTTGGTCGAAACGGAGATTGTATTCTATCGTCTTCTTTTTCTTTATCTGTCATAGTATCTTAAATAAAAAAACCGCAACAAAAATGCTACGATTCAATATACAAATTTATTGTTTCTTCATGATTAATCTCTACTCATAAAAATTCTCAAAATATACCAAAACAATAACATTAATGAAGCAAATAACGACAATGCCGCTGCAACATACTGTTGTGTTCCGAACTCATATTTTAATTGGTGAGTGTTGTACAAAATTGCTCCACCAGCTAAGGCGCACATTCCAACTGAGAACCATAATCCTAGATCGAACCCGAATAACATCCCTGCAATAATCAATCCAATTGCTAAGAAAAATCCTATAGTTAATGCTCCTCGTAAAATAGAGAAATCTGCTTTTGTTAAAAATACAATAGCTGACAATCCTACAAATAATCCGCCTGTTACTACAGCTGCTTGTTTTATCACATAAGTTCCGCCATAATACAATGCGATGTAAAGCATTGGTACAAAAATTAAAGCTTCTGCAACTATATATAAAAAGTAGCCTAAATATTGTTTAGATTTTGAAATCGATCCGTACGCCATTTTTTGAGCAACCCATGTAATTCCCATGAAACCTGCTAATAAAATAAGCCAAAGATATCCAGAAGTTAAACTCAACATGAAGCTTACTAATGCTTCTGATTTTAACATCAAAGATTCGATTAAAACAAATACCAAAACTCCTCCAGCAACGTGTCCGTAAGTATGTTTATAGAAATTTGCCCTTTCTACGCTCGTTGCCTCTGCAACCAATTGGTTTTGTTGATATACGTGTTGATTTTCCATATTCGTAATTTTTATAGGTTTTTCAAATTCAATTTATAAGGCTAAAATACTAATTTTAAATTATTTCTTAGCTCACTATTTTTTGGGAGTTTTTTACTGATTTTATCCAATCGATTAATCCGATAAATGATAAAATCAATAAGACAATATATTGCACAGAAGTGATAACTGCTCCTTTGTAAATCATTAATGGAATCATGATTAAATCGCCGATAATCCAGAAATACCAGTTATCAATTTTTCGTCTCGCCATCATCCACATTCCAATCAAAAAGATAGCGGTCGTCGAAGCGTCTACAAAATCAATTTTGGAATAATGTAATTTACATTGGTTTATAAAACTGAAATCAAAACCATTTTGAATAACTGGACGAAAATAATAAATCGTCAAAATAAAGATAAAACTCAACGCGAAAAGTAAAGTTGCGTACAGATATTCTTTCTTCGTTGCCCACGAAACATCGACATGTTTATGATCTGCTTCGAGATTTTTTTGCCACAAAATCCAACCATAAATCGCCATTGAAGTATAGTAAACATTAATAATTGTTTCACCATATAATCCCCAATTAAAAAATAAATAAATGAAAATAAATGTTGAAATAATTGTAGTTGGATAAACCCAAATATTGCGTTTGTAGGTATAATAAACTGAAATAATTCCGAAAAAAGTTGCTATCGTTTCGAGCAAGATATTCAACGTAGAATAGGTTTTGTAAGGCGCAAGGATATAATCAATAAAATCGTTCATTCTTAAGTTGTGAGTTGTGAGTTGTGAGTTGTGAGTTGTGAGTTGTGAGTTAAAAATAATTCATTCTAAATCAAAAATCTAAATTCGTAATTCTAATTTTAAACTTCGACTTATTCATAATCCAACACCCAAACCAAATAATATTCACCAATCATTTTATAGAATGCATGATATTTTCGAGATTTTACATCATCCGAAATCCAACAAATAAATTGTTTATTTTCTATTAATTCAAATTCTTCTGCACGATAATGATTCAGAAAATTCCAAAGATTTCCACCATTCAATTTGTACAAACCTTCTTTCATTCCCCAAATTACATGCAAATATTCAGTTTCATGTTCTTGAGGTATCCAAGCTATTTCATCTGGACGGGCAAATTTATGTTTGATGTTCAAAATTTTTCTTGGTCGAGACAATTCAATATCTATCCCAATATTATATTCGCTCACGCCAACAGAAACCAATCCATAGGAATGTGTGATGGAAATTTCTTTATTTGTAGGTAAAAAAGGTTTTCCTCTTTCGTCATAATTTACATCATAATCCAAGTCCAATTTCTTTAGACAAGCGCGCAAACCAAGATATTCTCTGGCCTGTTTAGGTCGAAGATTATTATATTTTTCTATTCTATAGTCCTCTAAATGAAGATATTCTAATAATTCTTCATTCGATTCTGTTACATTCCACGTAATAATGCGGGTATGTTTAAAATCGTTAATATAATCGATAACGGGCATTTTATTAATCGAAATTTGTTTGTAAATTTGTTCCTTATAAACTTAAAAAAAAAGTTAGTTAAATATATCAATTGATGGATACAAAAACGCAATACATTCCATACAAAGTTAAAGATATTTCTTTAGCTGAGTGGGGAAGAAAGGAAATTACGTTGGCTGAGGCAGAAATGCCTGGGTTGATGGCTATCCGTGAAGAGTACAAAGCTGCTCAACCTTTGAAAGGTGCTCGCATTGCAGGTTGTCTACACATGACAATCCAAACTGCAGTATTAATCGAAACGTTGGTTGCTTTAGGAGCTGATGTTACATGGTCGTCATGTAATATTTTCTCTACACAAGATCACGCTGCTGCTGCAATAGCTGCTGCTGGGATTCCTGTGTATGCTTGGAAAGGGATGAACGAAGAGGAATTCGATTGGTGTATCGAGCAAACATTATTCTTCGGAGAAGATCGTAAACCATTAAACATGATTTTGGATGATGGTGGAGACTTAACGAATATGGTGATTGATCGTTACCCAGAATTGGTTGCTGAGATCAAAGGATTATCAGAAGAAACAACTACGGGTGTACACCGTCTTTACGAAAGAATGGAGAAAGGTACATTGCCTATGCCTGCAATTAACGTAAATGACTCTGTAACAAAATCTAAATTCGACAACAAATACGGATGTCGTGAATCTGCAGTAGATGCTATCAAACGTGCTACTGACTTGATGATCGCTGGTAAACGTGTTGTAGTTTGTGGATTTGGTGATGTTGGGAAAGGTACAGCGGCTTCTTTCCGCGGTGCTGGAGCAATTGTTACAGTAACAGAAATCGACCCTATTTGTGCTTTACAAGCATCTATGGAAGGTTACGAAGTAAAAAAATTAGATACAGTGGTTGCAAACGCTGATATCGTAATTACGACTACTGGTAACTTTGGAATTGTACGTGCAGAGCATTTCGAGAAAATGAAAGACAAAGTAGTTGTGTGTAACATTGGTCACTTCGATAACGAAATCGATATGGCTTGGTTAAACGGAAACTACGGAAACACGAAAGAAGAAATTAAACCACAAGTTGACAAATACAACATCAACGGAAATGACATCATCATTTTGGCTGAAGGACGTTTAGTTAACTTAGGTTGTGCAACAGGACACCCTTCTTTTGTGATGTCAAACTCTTTCTCTAACCAAACTTTAGCTCAAATCGAATTGTGGACAAATTCATCAGCTTACAAAAATGAAGTATATACTTTACCTAAGCATTTAGATGAAAAAGTTGCAGAATTGCATTTAGCTAAATTAGGAGTAGAATTAGAAGTTTTATCTCAAGAACAAGCAGAATACATTGGTGTAACGGTTGAAGGACCATTTAAACCAGAATATTATAGATATTAATTAATTTTAATTCAAAATTTTTATTTGAAAAAAGAAAAAAGCACTTAACTATATGCCCTCGCCCTGAACAAGCGAGGGCTTTTTTGTTAGTCATTTTCTACGCCAGAAATTGATTCAAGTTCATTATTCAATTTATTTAGCTCTTCCTTTGTTGTATATTTTTTAGGAATATTTTTCTTAAATTAAATGTCGCTTCTTTTTTATTTTTTATCAAAATATCAGCATTGATTGCAGGCGTAATTCCTAATGGTGTTTTCATCCACACATCAGAATCAGTCGTTTTATATAAACATTTAGCCAGCAAAGCTCCACTAAAATAAATTGGCTTTTCAACTTCTGTTAATAATTCTACTTTGATGAAAAAATCATCTTGATATTTAATATTCAAATCACGTAAATCCATCGAAAAGACATCATTCTGTTGATATTCTTTTTTTACAACAACTTCAAAAGGTTTTTCTAAAATTGATTGAGCTGGTTTCCCATTATTCATTGCCGTTAAATCAACTTTCAAAAGAATAGAATCTAATTTCAAACTATTACTAAAATTGAAATTAATACGTTGAAAAGTGAATTCTTTTTTAGGCGCATTTATTGGAATTGCAAATTCTTTGGTAAACTTAGGAAGTGAATCTTTACTAAAATTAATATCAGCCGTTAATCCGATTAAAATTGATTTCGTCTTGGTATCCGAACCAACACGTTTCAATCGAAATTTGCTTTTATCATACAAAATCGTTTCATGTCATTCTATCGTATCTTTTTTATAATCTTGTGCATTTGCAAACGTTATAAAACATAAAAAAAGAAAGTAAATTTTTGTCATCTATTTGGTTTTTAAATCATTTATCAATTTTATAAAATATAGATGTTCAAAATTCACAAAGGTTACACAATGATATGTTAAAGTTTAACGCATTACATTAACAAAAGAAGAGTAACTTTTGGTTACTCTTCTAATTGATGCAATATATTTTCTAATTCTACCAGATTCTTTTTATAATAAGTAGAAATCCACCATTTTAATAATAAAACGCAAATTAATACATAAAAAAATAGTGTAAGAAAAATATAAAGATAAAACTGAAATTTGTATTCAAATTGCAACGAGTTAGGATGCTGGATATACGAAATCCCAATAATCATCAACACTAAAATAGAAATCAAGTACGAGTAAATACTGTAAATATCAATCGCAGATTTGTAATTATAATAAAACCAATTGATGTTCTTTAGCGAATTATATTCCAGATGATATGATCGTTTATAAAACTTGAAAACATAAATAAACGGCACCAAAAAAGTCAACGAAATACACAACAATGTCCACCAAATTGTTGGCGTATTTGCATCAAATAAGAAAGGAAAAGTATATAAAAACAATAATCCTAATAATTGAACATAAAACTCTTTCTTCAAGGTTTTTCGTACTTTATCAATAATGGTATTTGCTTCTTGATTAAACTCAAGATTTGGATCAATTTTAACTTCATCTGAAGATTGATTGTCCCATTGTTTTTGTAATTCATCAAAATTCATAACCGTATTTTTTTATGATGATTTGTATTTTTTCTTTCGTTCTGTTCAATTTCACACGTGCATTTACTTCCGAAATTCCCAAGTTCATACAAATTTCCTTGTGATTTTGTCCTTCCAAAAACAGAAAAATCAATGCTTTTTCTACTTTATTCAATTCATGAACTGCTTTATAAAACAATTCGAGTTGTGTTTCTTTTTCACCAAAATCCATCTCATCTACTTGATCAATATTTTCTAAAAAAGTATGACGATCTGCTTTTTTCTTTTCTTTTCTAAAATAAGTTAACGCCGTGTTCAACGAAACGCGATACATCCAAGTTGAAAATTGAGATTTACCTTCGAAACGATCAAAAGATTTCCATAGTTGCAAAACAATCTCTTGTATCAAATCATTTTGATCTTCAGAATTATCCATATACATCTTAGCGATTTTGTGTAAAATCTCTTTGTGTTGATCGATTAATTCTAAAAAAAGGGTTTGTTTAGCTTCCAAAATCGTTACTTTATTTTTTTCAACGCAACTTGTTCATCGTCTATTATGATAACATTATTTTCAACTGTTATTTCCAAAATAGATTTCATCGCTTAATTATTTAGTGTTTATTAGTAAGTAAACATAAAGTAAAAACGTTACAAAAATTTTGAAAAAAAATTTAAAAAACCATTTCTAACCAAATCGGTAAACTGAATTCTTCTAATAAATGAGCCAATTGAAATTCTTTGTAGTTTTCTTTCGTTATCCACGCCATTTCTTCTATCTCAGAAGCGATTTTAAGCGTTTCTAATGATTTTAATTTAACATGAAATACATTTGCATAAACTTCGGTATTAACTTCATTAACGGCAATAGAAGTGTGTTGCCCTAAAAATGAAACATCGTGCTGTACAATATCAACATTAATCTCTTCTAAAAATTCGCGTCGAAGTGTGGTTAATAATTCTTCATCTTGTTCTCGTTTTCCACCAACCATCTGAAAAAATTTCGATTTCTTTTTTCGGACAGCTAACATTCTACCCGTTTCATCTGTAACCAAGGCGTTCACCAAATAAATATGATTCATTGTTATGCGTTATGCGTTATGCGTTATGCGTTATGCGTTATGCGTTATGCGTTATGCGTTATGCGTTATGCGTTATGCGTTATGCGTTATGCGTTATGCGTTATGCGTTATGCAAAAATAAAAAGTTTGGAGCAAAAAAAAGCCTCACAATAAGTGAAGCTTATAAAAGTTGGCGATCCGGACGGGACTCGAACCCGCGACCACTTGCGTGACAGGCAAGTATTCTAACCAACTGAACTACCGGATCAGTCTGTTTTTTTATTTATAATTTTCGATCGCACTAAAATAGAAAAAGAAATAGATGCGATCCGGACGGGACTCGAACCCGCGACCACTTGCGTGACAGGCAAGTATTCTAACCAACTGAACTACCGGATCAGAAAATTATAAATTGATATATTTTTTATGAATTTTTATAAAAAATTGCGATCCGGACGGGACTCGAACCCGCGACCACTTGCGTGACAGGCAAGTATTCTAACCAACTGAACTACCGGATCAGAAATTATAAAAAATATATTGTGTAAAAGAACGAACTTTTTGCGATCCGGACGGGACTCGAACCCGCGACCACTTGCGTGACAGGCAAGTATTCTAACCAACTGAACTACCGGATCAAAATCTGTATCGATTTCGGATTGCAAATATAGGCGGTTTTCTGATAAAACCTAAACTTTTTTCAAAAAAAATCTCGGAAATTTTGCATCCGAGATTCTTTTATTTCAAAATCAGCGATTTAATTTATTATAAAATCGCGTTTAATTTTTCTACTAATTGCTCTTTTGGAACAACTCCAACAACTTTGTCTACTACTTCTCCGTCTTTGAAGAATAAAATTGTAGGAATGTTGCGAATTCCATATTTTGCTGCAACTTCTTGGTTTGTGTCTACATCAACTTTACCAATAACTGCTTTTCCTTGATATTCTGTAGCAAGCTCTTCCACAACTGGACCAACCATTCTACAAGGACCACACCAAACAGCCCAAAAATCAACCATTGCTGGTTTTCCTGACTCTATAATATCTGATGCAAATGATGCGTCTGTTACTTCTAATGCCATAATCTTATATTTTTTTTATCTAATCTTAAGTTTACAAATCTACATAAAATTTTATTCTTGAAAAATTTCGTTCATATTATCTATCAATTATTCAATAGATGAAACGAATAATTAATTCAGTTTGAATGTAATTTCCTGCAATTCATCTAATTCTTTCAACAAATCTCGACAAATGTTAATTTTGATTTTACTTGCTGGTAAATCTAAATTATTCAAATAATCTTTTGGATCAATTAATTGAATTTTTAATAATTTATCTCCTTGATATTTGAACATAATATCTGATAATTTGCTAAATGTTTCTTCCGAAAATTCTGGAACTTCAATCTTCACCGTCATTTTTTCGGCTTGTTTTTCAACAATTTCATTCAACAACAAAATATTTGTGATGTTTTTATACACACGACCTTGCGTTACATTTCCTTCTTTGTCTTTGAATTCTTTTTTCGAGATATTCAATTTCAAATTCAAGAACATATTTTCCTGCATAAAGTGTCTATATTTCATATAATCGCTACCAAAAACCATGATATCCATCGAATCGGTGTAATCACTAAACGTAAAAATACCAAATTCGTTTCCATTTTTGGCAATTCTATGTTGAATATTTGACATCATTCCACAAATTGAAACTTCTTTGTTGACAAAATTATCTTCATTCGCATTGATATCAGAAATACTACAATTTGAAGCCATTTTCAACTCATGTTTGAAATCATCCAAAGGATGCGAAGAAATATAAATTCCAACAACTTCTTTCTCTTTCGACAAACGTTGTAACATATTCCATTTCTCACAATCTGGCAACATCGGAACCACATCTTCTACAACAGAATCACCACCAAAATCGCCAAATAAAGAAGTTTGAGAAGAGTTTTTTTGCTCCTGATAATTTCCTCCATATTTGATTAATTTTTCCAGATTCGTCGTTGTATTATCGATAAAAAAATAACGTCCACGATGAAATTCAAACGAATCAAAACCTCCAGCTAAAACTAAGTTTTCGATTGTTTTTTTGTTCACTGTTCGCAATTCGACACGTTTAACAAAGTCGTATATATCTTTGAACGGACCATTTGCTTCACGTTCAGAAATTATCGAGTTTACTGCGGCTTGCCCAACACCTTTTACAGCTCCCATTCCAAAACGAATTTCATAATTTTCGTTTACGTTAAACTTCGTAATCGATTCATTGATATCTGGACCAAGAACCGCCAATCCCATTCGCTTACACTCTTCCATAAAGAAGGTCACTTGCTTGATATCATTCATATTATTTGAAAGAACAGCCGCCATATATTCTGCTGGATAATGTGCTTTCAGATAAGCTGTTTGATACGCTACCCATGCATAACACGTCGAGTGCGATTTATTGAAGGCATAGGATGCAAAGGCTTCCCAGTCTGTCCAAACTTTTTCTAAAATCTTAGGATCATGCCCTTTTTCTGAAGCTTGCGCAACAAATTTTGGTTTCATTTTATCCAAGACAGCTTTTTGCTTTTTCCCCATTGCTTTACGCAAAACGTCGGCATCACCTTTCGAGAAACCTGCTAATTTTTGCGAAAGCAACATTACTTGCTCCTGATAAACCGTAATTCCGTAGGTTTCTGATAAATATTCTTCCATCGCATCCAAATCGTACTGAATTGGTTCTTCACCATTTTTACGGCGAACAAACGACGGAATATATTCGATAGGCCCAGGACGATAAAGGGCATTCATGGCAATTAAATCCGCGAAAACTGTCGGACGTAAATCCTTCATGTATTTTTGCATTCCGGGTGACTCGTATTGGAAAACCCCAACCGTTTCGCCACGCTGGAAAAGCTCATATGTTTTTTCGTCGTCAATCGGAATTTCATCCGGATTGATTTCGATTCCTGTTCTCGCTTTTACTAATTTGATGGTATCTTTAATCAAGGTTAAGGTTTTCAACCCCAAAAAGTCCATCTTCAATAATCCGGCACTTTCTGCAACCGAGTTATCAAACTGCGTTACATATAAATCTGAATCTTTAGCTGTTGTTACAGGTACGAAATTCGTAATATCATCTGGCGTAATAATTACCCCACACGCGTGAATTCCCGTGTTACGAACAGAACCTTCTAAGATTTTTGCTTGCTGAATAGTTTCCGCAGCTAAATCGTCTCCATTCGATAAACGTTTTAATTCGCTTACAGCATCAAACTCTTCTGGTTTTAAGGCTCCTTTTAATGCAGCTTCATCTAAATTGAAGATTTTAGATAACTTCATATTCGGAATCAAACCTGCAACACGGTTCGCATCAAACAATGGTAAATCCAATACACGCGCCGTATCTTTAATCGAAGATTTCGCCGCCATTGTACCATAAGTGATGATTTGCGCTACTTGATTTGCTCCATATTTATCAATCACATAATCCATTACCAACGATCGACCTTCGTCATCAAAGTCGATATCGATATCGGGCATAGATACACGATCAGGATTTAGGAATCGCTCAAAAAGTAAATCGTACTGAATTGGATCTAAATTGGTAATCCATAAACAATAAGCAACTGCTGATCCTGCCGCCGAACCACGACCTGGACCAACCGATACGCCCATTTTACGCGCCGCAGCAATAAAATCTTGTACAATCAAGAAATAACCAGGATAACCTGTTTTTTCAATTGTGGCTAATTCGAAATCCAAACGTTCTTTAATTTCGTCTGTCAATTCTGGATAACGAATTTTTGCACCTTCGTAGGTTAAATGTTTTAAATAAGCATTCTCACCTCTTTTCCCTCCATCTTCATCATCTTCTGCGTGATGAAATTCTTCGGGAATATCAAATTTTGGAAGTAATACATCTCGATAAAGCGTGTATTCTTCTATTTTATCAACAATTTCTTGAATATTAATAATTGCTTCGGGAATGTCTTGAAACAATTGTTTCATTTCTGCTTCCGACTTAAAATAATATTCTTGATTTGGCAAACCAAAACGGAATCCACGACCACGACCAATTGGCGTTGATTGTTTTTCTGCATCGCGCACACACAACAAAATATCGTGTGCATTCGAATCGTCTTGATTGATATAATACGTATTATTTGTCGCAACAACTTTTACATTGTGTTTACGCGCAAACGCAAGCAAAGTCTGATTAACACGATCTTCATCTTCTTGTCCGTGGCGCATCAATTCGATGTAAAAATCATCACCAAACTGCTCTTTCCACCAAAGTAAAGCTTCTTCGGCTTGCTTTTCACCAAGATTCAAAATTTTGTTTGGAACTTCACCTTGTAAGTTTCCAGACAAAACAATTAAATCTTCTTTATATTCTTCAATAATCGCTTTATCAATTCGAGGCACGTAGTAAAACCCATCAGTATAAGCCTTCGATGCCATTTTTGCTAAATGATGATAACCATTTTTGTTCTTTGCAAAAATTACAATTTGATAGCCATTATCCTTTTTTGTTTTGTCTAAATGATTTTCACAAACAAAGAATTCGGAACCAATAATAGGTTTTAAGATAACTTCCGTTGGTTCTGCTCCGTCAGCAATTAACTCTTCATTCTTTACTTTTGCAGCTTTATTATGATTTTGTACTTCTGCATTAAAATGAAAAGCTCCCATCATATTTCCATGATCGGTAATTGCAACTGCAGTCATTTTATTTTTTGCCGCAGCACTCACCAAATCGTTTACAGAAATAGTCGATTGAAGAATTGAAAATTGTGTGTGATTATGTAAATGTGCAAATTTTGCTTTCTCGAATTGTGCTAAAACTTCTTCCGAAATATCAATAACCTCATCTCCTCCATCTTCTTTGGCTTTAATTTTCGCAATTTCTTGTGAAGCTTTTTTAAGATTTACGTGATTTAGTCCAACTGGCTGAATATTTGTTTCATTAATTGCATTAAATCGAACAAAATATTCATCTTCAACTTCTAACTCGTTTTTTGTAAAAATACCTTTACGAATCAACTCGAAAAAACAACGCGTAGTTGCCTCCACATCGGCAGTTGCGTTATGCGCTTCGCCAAACGAAACACCAAAAAGATATTGATGCAATTCCGTTAACGTTGGTAATTTGTAACGACCTCCACGACCTCCAGGAAGTTTCAATAACTCAGCAGTCACCTCGGTACAGGTATCCAAAACAGGTTTTTCGGCTAAATTATTTTCATAATTCAGACGATAAAATTCGGCTCCCATAATGTTAATATCGAAACCTAAATTTTGTCCAACAATAAATTTAGCTTTACCTAAAGCTTCGTTGAATTTATCTAAAACTTCTTTTAATGGAACACCTTTTTCGGTTGCTAAATCAGTTGAAATTCCGTGAATACGTTCAGAATCATACGGAATATCAAAACCATCTGGACGCACCAAATAATCTTGATGTTCAATAATTTGCCCCATTTCATCGTGCAATTGCCAAGCGATTTGTATACAACGCGGCCAGTTGTCGGAGTCAGAAATCGGCGCATTCCAATCTTTCGGAAGACCAGTTGTCTCTGTATCGTATATTAAGTACATTGAGTTTTCGTTTGAATCTGTAAATTTACGAAATCTTAGCAGAAGATTTTCTTAAGATAAGTTAAGAATAATTATCTATTTTAGATGTTCAAATCAACGAAAATGAAAAATATTTTCATCATTAATGGAAGCACAAGCGAAAATTCATCTAATCAAAAAATCATAGAAAATTTTATTTCTTCTACATCTCAATATTTCAAATGTACTGTTTTTGATGAATTAAAAACTCTTCCTCATTTTGATCCAGAACGTTCTATCGAAAATACGCCGCAAGAAATACTTGGTTTTAGAACTGAAATAGAAAAAGCTGATGGAATAATTATTTGTACGCCCGAATATATTTTTAGTATTCCGAGTGGATTAAAAAATGTATTAGAATGGTGCGTTTCTACAACTATTTTTGATGGAAAACCTTTAGGAATTATCACTGCGTCTGCAAATGGAGAAAAAGGACATGAAGAATTGCAATTGATAATGAAAACGTTGATGACAAACTTCAATAATGAAACAACTTTACTCATTCAAGGTGTTAAAGGAAAAGTAAATTCGGAAGGAAAAATTATTGATAAAGTAACTTTACAACAATTGGAAGAGTTCATCGTAGCTTATAACCAACTATTAACCTAAAATATGTTTTACGTTTATACTATTGCAATACCACTTTTGATTATTTTGACTTTTTATTTCGTTGAACGAAAAATATTCAAAATAAATAACCTTCTCATTTTAGTTTTTTTATTCTGGCTTTACTTGATTAGCTTATTTTTTTTACAATATTTTAAAATTTTAAATGATTTTTGGAGTTTATACTCCATTTTACTCTTCTTACTTCCAATCACTATTATTGTATTAATTATAAAAATTGTAATGATTATTCTAAATAATTTTAAAAAATAAATGAAACAAAAACTAATCTATATACTTTATTGGTCAGCAATATTTACGGTTTCAATATCAATGTTTGTGTATGGAATTGTAAAACCTACTCAATTCACAAATATGGATAACAGCATTAATAATCATCTTTCTGAAGGTCATCGATTGATGTGGAATTTTTATAGTTTTACCAAAGGGTATCCAATAATCATCGGAATTTTTGAAGTGATTGGTGCAATCACATTACTTTTTAGAAGGACAAGAATTTTTGCATGCTTGTTATTAACTACAATTTTAATCAATATTATTCTACAAGATTATTTCTATGAAATTGTTGCGCTAAATTCTTCTATTTTTTATCAAGTTTTAGTCTTTGTTATCTTAATTATTGACAAAGAAAGAGTGATTGAAATTTTTTCGAAACTATTTGAATTAAAAACTAAACTAAAACCAAACTGGATTCTAATCATTATAAGTTTTATACTTGCAATTGGCTTTAAATTTATTGAAACAAAAGTTTTATAACCAAAAAAGATGAACTTAATTCAGTTCATCTTTTTCTAAAATTTCTTCCGACTCAAAACTCATTTTAAGTTTGATGAGTTCATCTTTTATATTTTCTAATCGCTTCACAACATCTATTTCATCTGTTGTTGTCGCAATTCCTTTTTTACCAATCGCTTGTTTTGCACCTTCTAACGTATAGCCTTTTATTTTTACCAAATAATAGATATTCTTGAAACAATCAATATCATTTTTGGTAAATAATCGATTTCCTTTTTTGTTCTTTTTGGGTTGAATAATTTCAAATTCTTTCTCCCAAAATCGAATCAACGATGCATTTACATCAAAGGCTTTGGCGACTTCGCCAATCGAGTAATATAGTTTATCAGGCAGGTCTACGTTCATTATCAGCGTTTAATCCAAAGATAATGACAATTTTTTAGAGTTTTGATAAATTTTAATGAAATCGTCTGGATCTACATCATTGTAGAAATACATAATTGGATCTACAGGTTCTCCATTCTTGTGAATTTCGTAATGCAAATGCGCTCCTGTCGACAATCCAGTCGTCCCAACATAACCAATTACATCGCCTCTTTTCACTTTTTGTCCACTACGAACTTTCGCACGAGACATGTGAGCATACAAACTTTCGTAACCATTTCCGTGTTTCAAGACCACCATATTTCCGTAACCCGAATTAAATTCAGAAACTTTTACAGAACCATCTCCAGTTGCATAAATTGGTGTTCCTGTAGAAGCTGCAAAATCTAAACCTTTGTGCATTTTATTCACTTTCAAAATTGGGTGAAAACGAGATCCATAACCAGAAGCTAATCTACTTACATATTTATCTGCAACAGGTTTTAGAACTGGCATTGATGATAAATTGGCATCTTTTACACCAGCAGAACGAAATACTTCGTCCAACGATTTTGATTCAATTTCGATTTTATCAATCAATTTTTCGATATCTTCTGCTGTATAATTATCAATTTCTTTGTTTACAGAATCGATATTTTCATTGACACGCATATCATAAATTGTACGATAAATATTGCGATCTTTTTCTTCGATTTCTGTCAAAGCCTCTTCAACTTCTTTGAATTTTTTATGTAATTGCTGATTTTCATTTTCCATTCTTTCCAACTCAGCCAATAATTTGCTTTTGTCATCTTTGAATTTCCCTGCTCTCGATGCGTATTCAGAATCATTAAAATGATAACCAATCATTCCAGCAGATATTGTCGATAGACATAAAAATAGTAATACGTATAACGCTGTTTTAGGAGTTTTTTGGACTCTTTTCTTCGCCCAACTCATCAAAAATTTTACAGAATTATACTTATAGTTTTTATTTTCCATTACTTAACCAACCTTTTATTATCTTTGTAAAACGTTTGCAAAGTAACGAATATTGTACGAGTAAACTTGTTAATCAAATGATAAAAATAATTTAATTAAATGAAATCCAAAGATATAAGAAAAGAATTTCTGCATTTTTTTGAGACAAAAGGCCACTTAATAGTAGACTCTGCGCCGATTGTTTTGAAAGACGATCCGACATTAATGTTCAATAATTCGGGGATGGCACAATTCAAAGAATATTTTTTAGGAAACGGAACTCCAAAAAGTAATCGTATCGCGGATACACAAAAATGTCTTCGTGTTTCTGGTAAACATAATGATTTGGATGATGTAGGAAAAGATACTTACCACCACACGATGTTCGAAATGTTAGGAAACTGGTCTTTTGGTGATTATTTCAAAAAAGAAGCAATCGCTTGGGCGTGGGAATTACTAACAGAAAAATACGGAATCTCTAAAGATCAAATTTATGTAACAGTTTTTGAAGGTGATAAAGGTGACGGAACATCATTAGATGAAGAAGCATTAGAACTTTGGAAACAACATATTGCTGAAGACAGAATTCTTTACGGAAATAAAAAAGATAATTTCTGGGAAATGGGTGATATCGGACCATGTGGACCATGTTCTGAAATTCATGTTGATATTCGTCCAGAAGCTGATCGTTTAGCTGTTGATGGTAAAACATTGGTTAATATGGATCACCCACAAGTTATCGAAATTTGGAACTTGGTATTTATGCAATACCAACGTAAAGCTGATGGTTCTTTAGAATCTTTACCAGCGCGACACATCGATACAGGAATGGGATTTGAGCGTTTAGCAATGGTTTTACAAGGAAAATCATCAAATTATGATACAGATGTTTTTCAACCAACAATTCAAAAATTAGAAGAAATTTCTGGTGTAAAATATGGCGCAGCAGAAAAAACAGATATCGCGATTCGTGTTGTAGTTGACCATTTACGTGCAGTTTCTTTTGCAATTGCAGACGGACAATTACCATCAAACACAGGAGCTGGATATGTAATTCGTCGTATTTTACGTCGTGCTATTTCTTACGGATATCGTTTCTTAGGTCTTAAAGAGCCTTTTATCTATAAATTATATCCAATCTTGAAAGCTGAAATGGGCGATTTCTTCCCAGAATTAGTAAAACAAGAAACAATTGTAACTGGCGTTATTCGTGAAGAAGAAGCATCTTTCTTACGTACAATTGAACAAGGATTAAATCGATTAAATCAAATCATTGAGCAATTAGGAGATTCTAAAGTTGTTCCTGGTGATGTGGTTTTCGAATTATATGACACATTTGGTTTCCCCGCAGATTTATCTCGTATTGTAGCAGAAGATCACGGTTTCACAATTGACGAAGCTGGTTTTGAAGCTGAAATGGCGAAACAAAAAGAACGTTCGAAAAAAGCAACTGCTTTAGTAACGGATGACTGGGTTATTTTAGATGATAAAGGAAACGAAACCTCTATCGCTTATGATAACACAGAAGCTGAAGTAAAAATTACACGTTACAGAAAAGTAAAAAATAAAAAAGGAGAATTTTTCCAATTAGTATTCAATCAAACGCCTTTCTATGCAGAATCTGGAGGACAAATTGGTGATACAGGATCAATTTCTACTTTGAATGAAACAATTGAAGTTGTTGACACGAAAAAAGAAAATAACTTAGTAATTCATTTCGTTGAAACTTTACCAGAAAATGTAAACGCTACATTCAATGCGAAAGTTGACACAGAAAAACGTAATGAGACAACTAAAAATCACTCTGCAACACACTTAATGCACGAAGCTTTACGCGAAGTTTTAGGAACGCACGTAGAGCAAAAAGGTTCTTATGTTGGAGATGATTATTTACGTTTTGACTTTTCTCATTTCTCTAAAATGACAGATGAAGAAATCGCAATTGTTGAGCAAAAAGTAAATGATAAAATTGCGGAAGCTTTACCACTAATCGAAAAAAGAGATTGTGATATCAACGAAGCTATCGCTGATGGAGCAATGGCTTTATTTGGTGAAAAATATGGTGATAAAGTTCGTGTGATTCGTTTCGGATCTTCAATCGAATTATGTGGTGGTACGCACGTAAAAAACACAGCAGATATTCGTTTGTTCAGAATTTTATCTGAATCTTCGACTGCTGCTGGTATTCGTCGTATCGAAGCAATTACATCAAACAAAGCTATCGAAGCATACAAAGATGCTGAGAAAAACTACAATGATGTTTTAGCTGCACTTAAAACTAAAAATGATGCGGTAAAAGCGGTTCAACATTTATTAGATGAAAATGCAGAATTGAAAAAGCAATTAGAATCTTTTGTTGCGCAACAAGCTGCTGCTGAGAAAGCGACTTGGAAAGCTGCGATTAAAGAGATTAATGGTGTTAATTTCTTAGCGGTTAAAACGAATTTAGATACAAATGCCGCAAAACAAAATGCAATTGATTTAACAAAAGAAATCGAAAATGCATTTATCGTTGTTGGTACGAATGATGCCGTAAAACCATCGATTACAATTTCTATCGCAAAAAACCTTGTAGATGAAAAAGGTTATAACGCAGGACAAATTGTAAAAGAAATCGCGAAGCATATCAATGGCGGCGGAGGTGGACAAGCTTTCTTAGCTACAGCAGGTGGTAAAGAGGTTTCTGGATTAGATGCTGCACTAAAACAAGCAGAAGATTTTGTTAAATAATAAATCTCTATTATAATACTTTAAAAGCGACTTGGTTTATCAAGTCGCTTTTTTTTATTTTTATAATTCTATTTTAGAATTAACACTTTTAACTTTTTTATCTTGAAAGAGATCAAATTATTGATTGCCGTTAGTATAGTTGCAATACTTTGGGGAACAACTTTCCTCGGAATTCGTATAGCTGTAGAAACTATTCCTGGTTGGTTTGTTGCTGAAATTCGTAAATTTTTGGCAGGACTAATTATGCTAATTATTTTACTATCTAAAAAGGAATTAAAATAGATTGTCTGGAAAAACCTTTCTTATCAACTTATCTCGCTTCATTAATGCTGATAATGGCAAATGGATTAACTACTGCTGCAGAAGAAAACTTATCGAGTATTTTAGCTGCATTAATTAGTGCAACCTTACCTATTCTCGTTTTTTTAGGAAGTATTTTATTGGCTTAAAAAAATTCAGTTAGCGTGGGTTATTAGGTGTTTTACTTTATTTTTGGGGTGGAATATTTATTTTTTGGTAGGGAAATCAAGAATTAGCAAATCTAGCATATAGAACTGGAATTATTTTACTTTTTTGTGCGATTACAGGTTGGGCAACAGGAACTATTTTCACAAAAAAAATGAATATTCAATCTAAAAATATTTCTCTCAATCTTTTTTATCAATTTATATTTGCTGAAATTGTTCAAATTATTTTTGCATTCGCTTTTACTAAAAATTATAATTTCGAGAATTGGAGTACAAAAAGTATTTCTGCCGTGCTTTATTTAGCTGTTTTTGGTTCTGTGATTACGTTTTTTTCATTTCATTATGCATTGACCAAAATTTCCCCTATACAAGTTTCTATTCTTTCTTATTTCAATACGATTATTGCAATTATTTTGAGTTGGTTAGTTCTTGACGAGCAGATTTCATCAAAGTTTATTGTCGCTACTATTCTAATTATTCTTGGTGTTTTTATTATTAACTATAAGCCAGAAATGTTCAAAACTAAACGTTTAAAAGCAGATTAAGAGTTGCGTAATAAAATTTATTTTAATATTTTTAACATAATTTAACAACTTAATCTATGATTGAAATATACAAACGAGTAATGTTTGACAATTACGCCAATTTCTCGGGAAGAGCCCGCAGAAGCGAATTTTGGTATACAACTTTAATTAATACTATATTTTTTATAATATCTTTCATTTGTTTATTTAAATTTATAAATATATCAGACATAGTTTCATATACTATTGGAGGAATAATAGTTTTATTTTTTTTTATAACTCTTATACCAAGATTAGCTTTAATAAGTAGAAGATTGCATGACACAGGAAAAAGTGGATGGTTCTATTTATTAACTTTTATACCTGGAGGAAATCTTATTTTATTAATATTTTTTATTATGGATAGTCAACCAGGTTCTAATCAATGGGGACCAAACCCAAAAGAAACTGATGATTCTATCAACGAAATAGAAAACGATTTAATCGAAAGATATTAAAATTAAAAAGCGAGATTAATTCTCGCTTTTTAATTGGATCAATTTTATCCATTGTTTTAGATTATATCGTCTAAAAATTCCGAAATAACGTTGATTAAAAGAGTTCACCCAAATCGAATTGTCTTCACAGTAAATCACAACTGTTTCGATATAATCTCTTCTTCGGTAATTGTATTTGTAAAAAATATTTCGTTCCGAATATTCAAAAAGAAACAAACCTTCTTCGTCCAATGATTGCGTAAAATTATGTTGACGCTGTGCTAATTCTTTGATTAAATTAATATTCTCACTCAACGATTTTGATGTTTTAATTTCTACAAAAAATCTGTCTTTAATTGTCGTTATTATTCGGATTCCAAAAATTAAAATCATTGAAATAAAAACAATATTCATTTCACTTGATGCATAAATAAAGAATAAAACAAGTGCAAACATCAGCCCAAAATCTAAATAATTCCACATTTCGAAAGGTAGAAAATATTTATCACCAACCTTTTTGAGTTTTGTTTTATGATGAAATGTGGAAAGATCATTTGTATTCATAAGTTTTAGATTTCTCTTAAAAATAAGAAATATTATCGAATTGAAACAATCTTAAATGAATAACAATTAACTATTTTTATTAAAATAAGAAATTTTAATTATAAAACAAAAACATTCGAATCATTTTTGTAATTTTGCATCTCAAAAAATAAGTAATAAATACAATTCAATAAAATGGCAAACATTACATTTACAATGATTAAGCCTGATGCAGTTGCAAAAGGACACATCGGAGATATTTTAAAAGACATTACTGACGCTGGTTTCAAAATTAAAGCGGCTAAAATGACTCAATTAGCAAAACAAGATGCTGAAGCATTTTACGCTATCCACGCAGAGCGTCCTTTCTTCAAGGATTTAGTAGAATTCATGACTTCTGGACCAATCGTTGCTGCAGTTTTAGAAAAAGACAACGCAGTTGCTGATTTCCGTACTTTAATCGGTGCTACTAACCCAGCTGAGGCTGCAGAAGGTACAATCCGTGCTAAATATGCTGAATCTATCGATGCTAACGCTGTTCACGGTTCTGATTCTGACGAAAATGCTGCTATTGAAGCTGCTTTCCACTTTGCTGCGAAAGAAATTTTCTAATCGAATAAGATTACAAAACATTATACAAATCCTTCTGAAAATATTCGGAAGGATTTTTTTTGGCTCAAAATTTACTTACCTTTAAATCAAATTCTAAAAAATGAAAAAAATAATTTTAGCCACATTTACAATCGCAGCTTTTGTTGTGTCAAGTTGTAAAAGCGAAACAGAACCTGTAAAAAATGATGTAGAAAATGTAGAAGATTCAGTAAAAGTTGAAGCAAAAACTGCCGAAGAATCTATTCAATACGAAGGAGCTTACAAAGGAATTTTGCCTTGTTATGAGAAAGATTGCAAAGAGGTTGAAATGGAAATAAAATTATTACCAAACAAAGGATATGTCTATTCTACAAAACGTCTGGGGTTAGATAAAATGGCAATTATGACATCTGGAACTTTTCAGTTTAAAGAAGATGGAAATACAATTGTTTTTCCTGAAATTGCCAATGTTCCGAATGCTTTTTTGGTTGAAGAGGGAAAAATTACTCAGTTAAATAAAAATCAGAAGAAAATAGAATCGGCCGATTCTGCTAAATTTGTTTTGACAAAAGAAAAATAGATAAAAAAAGGTTTCGATATGAAACCTTTTTTTATTGTAATAATTTTAGATTCTTTGATAAACTCAGAATAATTGTTTTCAAAACTCTGATAAAGTAAATGTCATTCCGACGAAAGGAGGAATCTGAGATTCTTCATTCCACTTACGTTGCATTCTGACTTATTATCCATAAGTCATGTTGAACTCATTTCTACATCGCATTATACAAAGTATTTTACCTCAACTCCAATCGACAAACGAAGTTTACTTTTTCTTGATTAACAACTTTAAACTGAATTAAATTCTTAGTTTCTAATTTCTGAATTTCTATTTTGTCATGTAAACTTAATTCTTTCAAGAAATTCATATCAATCGCTTTGATACGATGTTTGAATATTATTTCAGGATCAATAGTATTCAAACACCAATCCAAATATTTGGTATTATTTGCGTGTTTTACGATATCTAAATCAGAAAACTGAACTTTATATTGAATAACTTCTGTTGGTTCAAAATCGATGTTTAAAATCGAATTCTCGACTTCCGTTGGTTTCAGATCAGGAAAACGTTCAATGTGAGATGAATCAATTTGAAGAATATCAGGACGACGTTTTTCTGTATTGAAAACCGCCCACAAACTTGAAGCTCCAATTAATTTTTTTCCATTTTTCTCGATTGTAAAATCACGAATAGATTTTGCACCTTTCAATACTTCAATCCAAGTTTTTACATCAACAAAATCTGTCCAAGAAGGTAATTCATCAATCTCAATTCGAAGTCGATTCATTACCCAAGATTGATTAAATTCTTGTAAATCAAAGAAACCTAAACCTCCTTTTATCGCGTGTTCTGAAGCAGTTAATTGAAAAAGATTTGCCATTTCAGACAATTTCATCTTACCTGTCGGATCACATTGAGAAAAATAAATCTCCCAATTTTTCGTATAAATTGATTTAAAATCTTCTGCTATTGGCATCGATAAAGTTTTGAATCTATCATTCTAAAATTATTTACCTAATTTCTTTTTCATATCCGCCATCATAACCGCAGCTACACCAGCTTCAACTCCTTTATTTCCATGTTTTCCGCCAGAACGATCAATTGATTGCTGTTCATTTTCGTCTGTTAAAACACAAAAAATAATTGGCATATTGTGTTTGATATTCAAATCTTTGATTCCTTGTGTCACACCTTGACAAACATAATCAAAATGCGCTGTTGCTCCACGAATCACACATCCAACAACGATAATTCCGTCCAAATCTGGATGAACTTGCGCGACTTTATCAGCTCCATAAATCAACTCAAAACTACCAGGAACTTCATATAATGTAACATCATCAGGATTTGCGCCCAAATCAATCAATGTATCTTTTGCTCCATCTCGCAAAT
The DNA here is from genome assembly GCF_019308355.1 of Empedobacter falsenii. GTDB lineage: Bacteria > Bacteroidota > Bacteroidia > Flavobacteriales > Weeksellaceae > Empedobacter > Empedobacter falsenii_B. Next base: position 106,752 of record NZ_JAAGKM010000002.1, read on the forward strand.
TAAATGTGATATGATTATTCCATTCAGATGTAATGATTGCAAACTTAGAGCCCGCTACATTTGGTAATTCTGCTTTATTATATTGAGATAAATTTTTATTTTCTGTTGCCATTTTGTTTAAAATTTGAATGGTAAAATTACAAAAATGATTTAGGATAAACTTTGATTTGAATCAATAAAAAAAGCCGAACAATTTGTTCGGCTTGTAATTATCTTTTGAAGTGAATTATTTCGCAGTTTCAGAAGCGTATTTTAAACGCTCAATAAACTTCGCAGTTTCACCATTATTTGCATTTGGATATTTATCCTCTAAAGCTTGAAAATATTTTAAAGCATCAGCATTTTTACCTAATTCCATCGCAATTTCACCCGCTTTTGTATAGTAAGTCGATTGTAATGTTTCAACTTCTGTCGCTTCAGCAGCTTTTACATAGTAAGGTAAACCTTCTTCTAATTTGTTAGAAGCAACTAATGCATTTCCTAACATACCATATTTTTGCGCCAACATTACATTGTCATCTGTGTCAAAATCTTCTAATAATTTTACCGCAGATGCGTAATCTCCTAATTTATAATAAGAACTTGCCGCTTTGAAACGTGCTAAATTACCAGCATCAGTATTTCCATATTCATCAACAATTTGTTGTAAACCTTGGAAACTTCCTGCGCTACCATTAAGAGCAACGTTAATAGAATCTTGATCAAAAAGACGTTCTGCTTGAACCATTTCTTTGAAAGCGTCTTCTGATTTAGGTTCTACGACTAATTTTAAGTAAGCAAAATAACCTAAAACAGCTACAATAATTACTCCTAAACCAATACCAATTGCTTTAGCATATTTTTCAACAAAAAACTCTACGTTGAAAGCTGTTCTATCTAATTTTTCTACGAATTGCTCTGTAGCGAATTCTTCTTTTTTATTATTTTTTGCCATTTTAATAATTTACGAGGTTGCAAAAATACAATTTGGAACAAATATATCCAATAAATTTATTTACAAACAACCTTTTAGAATAAATATGCTACTGATAAGTTTAACATTTGCGGACGATTTTCTGTTCTATATTGTCCATTTGATCCGTTCAAAATGTCAGATCCAACTTTTCCTAAACCGAATTCGTAACGTAAATCGAATAATAATTTAGAAACTTCTACACCTGCACCAATTTGCATTCCGACATTAAATTCGTCTTGTTTTGCAGTTGTAAAATCTTTTACAGATAATTTATCATCAAAATAGTAAGAGAAAACTGGACCAGCTTGAATATGTCCGATTCCTAAAAATCTTTTTCCAACATTTACAGGAATATCCATACGTTTTTTAGTTACATTCAGTTTTTGTCCATCAACATCATATTCATTTTTGAATTGCGTATACAATAACTCTGGTTGAATGTAAATTCCTGCTAAAGAGACACGAGCTAAAGCACCAGCTTGAAACCCTGCAGAAGCTTTCCCATCTTTCTTGAAAATATTTCCAGCATCTTCCCAAACTTTTCCTTTATCTGTATTGAAAACAGCTCCTCCTTTGATACCAAAATTGATATTTTGTGCTGTTGCAAAATTTGCAGCTAAACCTACAATTGCAGTTAAAATTAATTTTTTCATAGAATTTTTATTTTTATTGATTTATTATTGTTCTTTTAATAAGGCTTCTCTTAGTTTCTTGAAAAGATTTGACGAATATACAAAATCAATAACATTTGGATTATCAGCCACCAAAATCTCCTCTTTTGTCCCTTCCCATTCCAAGAAACCATTTTTTAAGAAAACAATATGATCTCCAATTTCCATTACCGAGTTCATATCGTGTGTATTTACAACGGTTGTTGTGTTGTATTCTTTTGTGATATCATAAATTAATTGGTCGATAACTAACGCCGTTTTCGGGTCAAGACCAGAGTTTGGTTCATCAGCAAATAAATATTTTGGATTATTTACAATCGCGCGCGCAATCGCCACACGTTTTTGCATTCCTCCAGATATTTCTGACGGATATTTTTTAAGCGCTGTACGAGCTATTTCTACACGATCTAACACTTCACGCGCACGTTTTTCGGCATCAGCATTTGACATATCCGAAAACATTTGCAATGGAAATTTTACATTTTCTACAATATTCATCGTATCATACAAAGCCGAACCTTGGAAAACTACTCCAATTTCTGAACGTAAACGTTGTTTTTCTTTGTAATCAAACTCGATCATATTATCTCCTTCGTACAAAATTTGACCTGAAGTTGGTGTTAATAATCCAATCAAATTTTTCAAGAAAACTGTTTTTCCAGAACCACTTTGACCAATAATCAAACTAACTTTTCCTTTCTCGAAAGTGACAGAAAAACCTTTCAGAACTTCTACTGCATCAAATGATTTTCTGATATCTTTTACTTCAATCATTAGCTCAAAATTGTTTGTGTTAATATTAAGTTGATCACAATAATTGCTACTGATGTCCATACAACAGCTGTTGTTGCAGAACGACCAACTTCTAACGAACCTCCTTTTACTTTATAACCATAGTATGCCGGAATTGTTGCGATAACAAACGCGAATACCATTGTTTTAAGGAATGTATAGACAAACAATTTTGTTGCCATATTCATTTGTAAACCTGTAATAAAATCGGCTGCCGACCATAGTTTTGTAAAAACTCCAATATAATAACCGCCTAATAATCCAAATCCGATAGAAATCATAACCAATAAAGGATTGAAAAATACACAGGCGATAATTTTTGGTAAAATCAAGAAGTTTGCAGAATTGATCCCCATTACATCTAACGCGTCAATTTGTTCTGTAACACGCATAGTTCCGATACTCGATGCGATGTACGAACCTACTTTACCAACTAAAATTAGCGACATAATGGTTGGGGCAAACTCTAACACCAAAACCACTTTGGTCGCATAACCAATGTAAGCATCTGGAACAGGAATAGACGCTCCCTGAAAGTTTTTCGCCATTTGTATTGCTACAACTGCACCCATAAATGTTGAGATAAAGGTTACAATTCCCAAAGAGTTGACACCTAAATCATATATTTCTCTAACGGTCAATTTCCAGAAAACGCTCAATTTTTGAGGTTTGCTAAATACTTTACCCATAAGCATAAAGTATGACCCTAAATTTTCGATTAGTTTCATTACGACAAAATTAATATTTTTATTGGAAAGGCTTTTTATTTATCTTGCACAATGTGAATTTAGAACATTTAACTTCTTATCTCCCTCATAATGCAGACTTGTATGTAAAAAAGTGGTTAGAAAATCATTTTATAACGTTAAAAATTACAAGAAGACGTGAAACTAAGTTGGGAGATTATCGCAAATTGGTCGAAAATAATCGTCATCAAATTACAGTGAATGGCGACTTAAATCAGTATGCTTTCTTTTTTGTTTTTACACATGAAGTGGCGCATCTCAAAACTTTTGTTCAGTTTGATTCGCGTAAAATAAATCCGCATGGAAAAGAATGGAAAACCATTTTTGGGCATTTATTATTAGAATCTCTTCACATTTATCCCGAAGAATTGCAACCGTATATTCTTCATCATGCCAAACATCCGAAAGCGAGTTTAGGAGCAGATATTAATATCTCAAAATATATTATAGATGATAAAAATCCTGCTCAAATTTATCTTGAAGATTTGGAGGATGGTACAATATTTTCGATAGGAAAAAGAATCTTTAAAAAAGAATCTAAAAGAAAATTAAGGTATCTTTGTTTAGAGTTGAAAACCAAGAAAAAATATTTGATAAACGCAACTGCAACTGTAAATAAACTTTAAAAGACAATCATGAATAATAAAGATAACTACGCTGTTATCCTTGCCAGTGGTACAGGAGTGAGATTATGGCCTTTGAGTACAATTAAAAAACCAAAACAATTTCATGATTTATTAGGAATAGGAAAAACTTTTATTCAATTAACGTATAATCGCCTTAAAAAAGTCGTTCCGCAAGAAAATATTTTCATTGTAACTATTCAAGATTATAAAGAGATTGTAAAAGAACAATTACCAGATTTTGAGGATAAAAATTTTATCATCGAACCAAGAGTCATGAATACCGCAGCTTGTAATTTATTGGCCGCAATGACAATCCAACAATTTAATCCAAATGCAAAATTGATTATTTCTCCTTCAGATCATTTTATTTTTGATGAAGATGAATTTGTAGAAAAAGTAAATCTTGCTTTCGAGGATGCTGACAACGATCGATTGATTACTTTGGGAGTAGCTCCAACGCGTCCAGATGTTAATTACAGTTATATTCAGTTCATCGAAAATACAACACCTATAAAAAAAGTAAAATCTTATATCGATAAACCTGATTTAGAATTTGCTGAATCTTTTATAACGAGTGGTGAATTTATTTGGAATACAGGAATCCTTGTTTGGTCTGTAGATAGTATTGTAAAAGCTTTTCAACAACATTTACCTTCGATGAAAGAAACTTTAAAAAAATATTTTGATCTTGATCGTTCTTTACAAAATACAGAAACTTTAAAACCTATTTACACAACGTTAGACGTAACTTCTATCAACAAAGGAATTTTAGAACAAGCAGATAATGTTTATGTCATTCCAACAACTTTTGGCTGGAGTGATATTGGAACTTGGTCTGCAATCAACGAAAAGTATAAATACACAGGTGAAGATCAGGACGAAAATCACAATACATTATTATGCAAACATTTTTCTGGTTACAACGCTAAAAATAATTTTATTTATTCTACACAAGACAAAGCTATTATTATTGATGGATTAGACAATTATGTGGTTATTAATTCGGAGAAAGGATTACTCATTTGTCCTCGAAGCAATGTACAGTTTATAAAAACTTATGTGAGCGATTTGAAATTACAGAAAAACGGAGAAAAATATTGTTAATAAAAAAACTCTTCAAGAATCTTGAAGAGTTTTTTTATGTATTTATAATTTTAATATTTATCGAAGTGTAATCACATTTTGACCAACTTTGTATCCATTTTGGTAAATATCGATTTTATATTCACCTTTTGGAAAGTCATAATCAACCCAGTCAAAATTAACTCTTGAACCAGACATATTATTGTAATTAACTTTTACACGATCAGAATATTCTACAGAAGATCCAGAACGTAAAGTTGTTTCACCTGCATCAGCACCTTTAAATTTTCCTATCTCGCCGCTTGGTTTATAAATAGATACATACAATTCTTTGGTTTCTGAAGTCGCATTCAAGTTTTTATCCAAATCAAAAGATACTCTAACTTTATCAATTCTTCTTGCTCGCGTTGTTTCCACTTCTTTTCCGCTTGATTTTACTCTCAAACCTTTAATCGTATAATTTGAAATCGATAAAGTAGAATTTGTCTCTTTGATTAAATTCTGATGATTTTCTTTTTCAGTACTCAAATTTGATTCAACCGTTTTTTTCTGCTCATTCAAATGAGAATTTTCCGAAGTTAACTCTGTATTTTTGTTTGTCAGCTTTTTATTTTCGTCTTTCAAGCGAACAATTTCTTCTTTATAAACTTTAATATCTGCTTGTAAAGAAGTAATCAATCGTTTAGCACGCTGCAATTCTCCATTTGTAATGCCTTCTTTATTTAAGATTGATTGAATTTCTTTTTGTTTCTCCAAAATCAATCGATCTTGATAACTTAAAGAAGAATCTTTTTTTACAACACGAGTTTTAGCATCATCAAAATCAGATCTAATTATACGTAATTCTTGTTTCAGAATTTCTCTAGATCGTTCCAAATCATTGATATCACTTTGCATTTCTATCGAAGATTTTGCATTTGCTTCTTTAGAATATACAATATACCCAATAGCTAATAACAGGGCTACTGCTAAAACAGCAATAATAATATTCTTTACGAATTCATTTTTATGTTTAGGGTTTGTAGAGGGTTCAAGATCTTTGTATTCAGTCATTTTAATTATTTCGAGGAAAAATTATTAAATCAAAAATTAAACCAATTTTATAATAATTAATAACTAATGTTAAATTTAACATTTACAAATTGTAATAAAACTTAATAAATAAAGACTTTTTAATCGTATGTCTCTTTTTTAATGTCTTCAGAAGCTTCGTCTAATTTATTTTCGGCTTTTGTTTTTAATTCATCAGCTTTTTCTTCCAATTCTGTTTTTTCTTCTTTAAAAGTTTCTTTCAAATCCGAAACTTTCTCTTTCACAAAAGCACTTGTTTCTTTCATTTGCTTTTCCGCAATATCTTTTACTTCGTTATAATCTTGCTTCGATCTTTCTTTAAAATCTCTAGCGGCTTCTTTCGATTGTTCTTTCAGATCACCAGAAGCATCTTTTATATTATTGATTGTTTTACGCGCAAAATCCGATGCATCATCTGCAATCAATGTTCCTGCTTTTTTCACAGTTGCCGAAACATCGTCAAATTTATCTCCCGCAACATCAATCGCGGTTTCCGTTTTTCCTAAAATTCTTTTCAAAAAAGTTCTAAGTCCCATAATAATTTATTTTGTTGATTATTTTCAGTTTAAATTTACAGCTTCATTCGTAATTTTAGAATGAATTAATTTAATTTTTTATTTAAAAAAATGAATTTCAACTATTTTAAACGATATTATCTCCGAATTTTAATGTTCAGTTTACTAACTATTTTTAGTTGTAATCCGAAGAAAAATCAATCCGAAACACATCAAAATACTTCATCCGAAGAAATATCCTTCAAATATTCGACCAAAAATAAAAACTTTGTCAGCGCACATCGTGGCGGAAGTGGAATACATGGTTTTCCTGAAAATTGTGTCGAAACTTTTGAACATCTTTATCAAAAAGGAATACAAATTTTTGAGATTGATGTTGCCGAAACAAAGGATAATCAACTTATTTTAATGCACGATAATTCGTTGCAACGAACAAGCACAGGGCGACAAGATGTCAATCAAGTTGACTTAAAAACCATTAAGGAATACTTTTTGGTAGATGATTTTGGACAACAAACGTCATACAAAATTCCGACTTTTGCAGAAGCGCTAAATTGGGGGAAAAGTAAACCGATTTATTTTATGGTTGACATCAAAAAAGGTGTTGATTATCGTGATATTGTGAAGACAATAGAACATGTAAACATGCAAAAACAGGTTGTTTTGGTGACGTATACAGTTGGTCAAGCGAAAAAGTTGCATCAACTTGCGCCAGATATGCTATTGTCTGTTTCGATGCGAAACGAACGCGAATTTAATGAAATGATGAACAGCGGAATTCCGACTGACAAAATGGTTGCCTTTACAGGAACTCGACGCAATGACAAATCATTTTTAAACAAAATTCATGACAAGGATATTTTGGTCATTTTTGGGACGTTAGGAAACTTAGACAAAAGTGTTTCGGCGAGAAATGGACAACTTTACCGCGATTTAGAAAAAGATGGTGTCGACATTTTTGCAACAGACAGAGCAATGGATGTACATCAAACGATTAATAAAAATTAAATGGAAACAATATCACTTAAGGATTCAAATTATTTTTCAAAATTGATGCTAAATTATATCAATCAAGACGAGGATTTGAAAAACTTCTACAACCTATTTCCAACCAAAGAAAACTATATAAAACAAGCGAAAAATAAGCTTGGACATTATAAAAATAGAGCAATTCTTGTTGAACAAATTTCGAAACAATTAGGTCATTTAGATTTATCGGAAAAGCAACAAAATAATCTACAAAAATTAAGAGAAAAGAATACAGTAACAATTACGACTGGACATCAATTAAATTTATTTACAGGTCCAATTTTCTTTTTTTATAAAATTTTGCAAGTTATCAAAGCATGCGAAGAATTGAATAATGAACAAAGTGAAATCAATTTTGTTCCGATGTTTTGGATGGCGACAGAAGATCACGATTTCGAAGAAATTAATCATTTCAAATTTGGAGATCGAATTATTCATTGGGAAAAAGAATTTGGTGGACCAGTTGGTCGTTTATCAACAAACGGTTTACAAAAAGTTTTTGATTCATTTTTGTCATTAATTCCAAATGGAAAAAAGAAAACTGAATTGCAAAATTTGATTGAAGCATCTTATTTATCGAATGATAATTTGACAGACGCAACACGAAAATTGGTTCATTTATTATTCAAAGATCTTGGATTGTTGATGATTGATGGAGATGATAAAGAATTGAAAAAATTGATGATTCCAACTTTTGAAGAAGAATTAATTCAGTCAATATCGTTCAAAAAAGTAATACCTCAAAATGAGAAATTAGAACAATTGGGGTATTCTATTCAAGTGAATCCTCGTGAGATAAATTTGTTTTATATCAATCAAAATAATTCGCGCGAACGTATTGTTGAACAAAATGGAACGTATTTTGTCAATAACACTTCAATCAAATTTTCGAAAGAAGAAATTATTGCCGATTTACATCAAAATCCAGATAAATTTAGCCCAAATGTGATTTTGAGACCATTGTACCAAGAAACAATTTTACCAAATGTTGCCTATGTTGGCGGCGGTGGCGAAATGGCTTATTGGTTACAACTGAAAGAAATGTTCAATCAATTTGAAGTTGATTTTCCACTTTTAGTTTTGAGAAATTCATTGTTAATCCGAACTGAAAAACAATACGAAAAACAACAAAAATTAGATCTATCAAACGAAGATTTATTTTCGAATAGTTTAGCAATCACAAAAAAACGTTCGATAAATTCATCAGAAATTGCTCCAAAACTTCCTGAATTGGAAGAAGAATTAAAAAGCATTTTTGAACGTTTGGAACATTTGAGTTCGTTAACAGAATCTTCTTTTGCCGATATGATACAAGCGCAGCGTACAAAACAATTGAAAGGTTTTGAGAAAATAAAACAACGTTTGGTGCATGCAGAAGTGAAAAAAAATGAAGATTTATTGAAGAGAATCGAGCAATTATTAAATGATCTTTCTCAACAAAATGGTTTGCAAGAACGTGTGAAAAATTTTGCTGATTTTGATTACATTAATATTCAGTATTTCATTGATTTTATTGAAGATAGTCTTCGACCTTTTGAATTTGAGTTCATCATAAATACATTGAAAGAGGAACTCTAAACAAAACATAATTTGTATATTTGACCACGAAAATTCATCTAAATGAAAAAAATATTAGCTTTATTGTTATTTGTTGGTGCATCAGCACTTTATGCTCAACAAAAAACGCATACAGTTCAAGCAAAAGAAACCGTTTACGGAATTTCGAAGCAATATGGTGTTTCGCAAGAAGAATTGTATAAAGCCAATCCTAAAATTGAAAAAAATGGGATTCATCCAGGTGATTTGATTGTGATTCCAGGTAAAGGAACTACGACAACCAAACCAACTGAAACCAATACACAAACGACTACGTCAAACGTAAAAATTTCGGACGATAATTATCAATATATTACAATTGAGCCGAAAGAAACGGTTTACAATTTGACAAAAAAATATAAAATTTCGGAAGAAACATTGAACTCATTAAACCCTCAAATCAAAGAAAGAGGTTTAGAAATTGGTGACGTAATCAAGCTTCCAAAAGATGTGACAAATAAAGTTTTTTCTGTTCCAAAAGGAACGCATTTAATCAAAAAAGGAGAAACTTTATACACTTTAGCAAAACAGTATAATGTAAGTGTTGACGATTTATATGCAGAAAATCCAGCTTTACAAACAGGTGTAAAAGAAGGAATGGTGATAACGATTCCTAAAAAATCTGGTTCTGTTGTAATCGAAGAAAACACGATCAACTATGTTGTTCAGAATGGAGATTCGGCTTACGGAATTTTAGAAAAATACAACACGAATTTAGATGAGTTATTGCGTTTAAATCCTGATTTAATCAATGGTTTAAAAGCTGGAATGACACTTAAAATTCCATTGCAAAAAAATGCTAAAATCATCAAATACGGAACTGCAGGAAAGTTGAAACGTGCTAATGACAATGAAATTAATGTTGCTATTATGCTACCTTTTGATGTTGCAAATAATCCGCAATTAAAAAATTCGCAAGCAATGCAATTTTTTACTGGAGCTAAATTAGCGTTGACTCATTTGGCGAAAAAAGGTAAAAATGTAAATGTGAAAGTGATCGATACGAAAAACGGAAACTTGCAAGATATTTTATCAACAACAGATTTTAGTAAAACGGATGCTGTTATCGGCCCGTTGAACACGTCTGATATTACAGAAGTTGCCAACTTCTTCAGTAATTCTGGTATCGCTGTGATTTCGCCTTATGCAAATGACGATTCGTTAAATTCTTTCAATGATTTATTGATTTCTAATCCAAAAGATGAAGTAATTGCAGATCAAATCATCGAAGAAATTGGGAAAAACTTTGCTGGAGAACAAGTTTATTTATTAACAAATCGTGACGATCAAGAGTTAGCAAGTTATACGAAAAAACAATTAGAAAAACAGTTGAAAGCAAATGTTGTCATTGTAGATAGTGTTGCAAAAATTGTTCAACCACACGATAAAGTTAACGGTGAAGATTATTATACGCCAATTATTACGGTTTTAGTTGGTGATGATGATAATTTGGGAAAACAATATTTAGAAAAATTAAAAACATTTAACAAAGACAATATCAAAGCTTACGGAATAAAATCGGTTTCGGTTTATGATGTTTATAACGCAGATAATGCAAAAAATATCGATGCATTCCGCGAATTTGGTTTTTTGTTTAGTACTGCGCGTTTAATCAATACAAGAGATACGGAAGTGCAAAGTGTGATCAAAGATTTCAAAGAAGTTTATTGTGAATTTCCGACGCGTTACGAGCAATTAGGTTACGATGTAACGTATGATATTGTGGACAGAATGAATAATAAAGGTGATGTTACCAACAATATTACGACAGAAAACACACGTTTGGCGTCAAAATTTGCTTACAAAAAAATAAGCGGAAGTAAAGCTTATACGAACGATGCGAGCCGAATTGTACGTTTACCTAAAAAATAATTTTATCAAAAATTATATACCAAAAAGCGATGCTAAATTTTAGTATCGCTTTTTTCTTTTTATCAACATTTAGAATTAAAACCTTGTATTGAACGGATTTTTTCTAAATTTGACTATGCACAAACTTAAAGACAATTTACTCGTAAAAGTTATTCTTGCCATTGTACTTGGAATTTCACTCGGCGGAATAATACCAGAAGCTATTGGTCGTATTTTTATGACTTTCAATGATTTTTTTAGCGAATTACTTAACTTTTTAATCCCATTAATCATTGTTGGATTAATCGTTCCATCAATTGGAAGATTAGGACAAACAGCCGGAAAATTATTATTAGCAACCGTTTTAATTGCTTACGGATCAACCATTTTTTCAGGATTACTAGGCTACTCAGCGAGTATGTCTATTTTTCCACAATTATTAGAACATCAAACTGGGCAAATTAATTTAGCAGAAAAAGCCAAAGAATTTACACCATACTTTTCGATAGAGTTTCCTCCGTTATTTGATGTAATGCCAGCTTTGGTATTTTCATTTCTTTTCGGAATTGGATTATCACGATTAAAAGATTCGACTTTTGGAAAATTTGCAGATGATTTCGAAGAAATTATTACGTATTTAATTCAAAATTTAATCATTCCATTATTACCAATTTTCATTTTCGGAATCTTCTTGAACATGTCATATTCAGGGCAAGTGGTGACAATTATGAATGTATTTTTGAAAATAATTGGTGTAATTTTCGTGCTACATGTTTTCTTGTTAGTGCTTCAATTTACAATTGCTGGAATTATCGCGAAAAAGAATCCTTTTACTATGTTGAAATTAATGTTACCAGCTTATTTCACAGCCTTAGGAACACAATCTTCAGCGGCTACAATTCCTGTAACAATTGCGCAAGTAAAGAAAATTGGAGTTCGCGACGAAATTGCCAATTTCGCTGTGCCGTTGTGTGCGACAATTCACTTATCTGGCTCGATGTTAAAAATCGTTTGTTGTTGTTTAGCATTGATGTTAATCCAAGGAATAGAAATTGATTTTGTTCAATTTTTAGGATTTATCATGATGCTTGGAATTGCGATGGTTGCAGCGCCTGGCGTTCCTGGTGGAGCGATTATGGCAGCGATTGGAATTATTGCTTCGATGTTAGGATTTAATGCAGAAAATCAAGCATTGATGATTGCACTTTATATCGCAATGGATAGTTTTGGAACAGCAGGAAATGTAACTGGAGATGGAGCTATTGCTGTAACGTTGAATAAATTATTCAAAAAAGAAGTTCAATAAAAAAAATATTAACCCAAATAAAAAAAGAGTTCCAAAAATATTGGAACTCTTTTTAGTTTTAAGAATATTTAAATAAATGAAGAATGTTTTTTTTTATTGTATACCGATTCCACCACCGTTTTGCTCTGTTTTATTTTGCTGAGCTTCGGCTCTTGATTTAACTTTTCCTCCAAAATTGTAAGTAAATCCTAAGTAAGCTGTTTGAGATTCCCAGTTGAAGTTTGCATATCCATAATATGGATCATCCATATGAACTCTTGCACGCATCGTTTTGAAAACATCATTAACACGAGCAGACAAAGAAGCTTTTCCGTCCATAAACGTGTAACGTAAACCTAAATCCATTCGCCACATTTCTAACATTTCTCCTTGTAAAAATTTAGTTTTACCTCTAAAGAATCCAAATTGTTGTAAACTTAATTTCTTAGATAAATTATACGTATTATTCATACGAGCAGAAAATACATTTGCTGTAATTTTCTTGTGGTCATTTTGCATTTCAGAAGAAGTAAAATCACCTGCCAAATAAACATTCATCCATTTAGCCAATTTATAATTCCAGCTTGCTTCAACTCCAAATTTATTTACTTTATCGTAGTTCAAATTGTACTGAATAATTGCAGACTCGATATCTTCATCCTTTTTGAATGATTGAATGATATTGTCTTTTACACTTCTGTAAAATAAATTCGCAGAAATAGAACCTTTTGTTAATTGTTTTAAATAACCAATTTCATAAGAATCTGTATATTCTGGACGAAGATTTGGATTTCCTTCGCTCGACATTAATGCTGTTGAATATTGAGGAACTGGAGTTAATTGATAAATTCCTGGTCGATTAATTCGTCGGCTATAGTTTAATGATAATTGTGCTTTTTCAGTCAAATCATACGTTAAGAAAGCCGAAGGAAATAAATCTGTATAATCTTTTTTCAGAGTTCCTGCTTCATTTGGTGAATAAAACCAATCTGCATTATCTTCAACACGCTCTAAACGTAATCCAACTTGCGCTCCAAACTTATTAAATTTCTGTTTGTAATTTGTATAAGCAGAATAAAACGAACGATCGAACTGAAAATCTACTGACGGATTATATATATTTCCATTAAGAGGATTTGTTAATTCTTTCGTAGAATCCATATCATTATCATTAGACTCTTTACGATATTGAATTCCTGCTTCTAATTTTCCTGCATTTTCAATTTGATTGGTATAATCTAAATTAATACGAGTTGTTTGCGTTTTATCGTAACGATATTCTTGATAAAACTCGTCTTTTGGAAATGTATTTAAGTAATCTCTGTCATCATCCTCTTTATTAATCGAATAAAATGCATCTAAAACAAGATTGTGATCTTTTTTATTAAAATCTAATTTGTAATTCAAACTATAATCAGAACTTCTTGAATCTGACCAAATATCATTTCTATTTAATTTATTAAAATTAGTTTTTAAAACATTTGTATTGATTAAAGCAGCATGATCTCCATCCCACTGATTTGTATAAATCGTTAAAGCATTTTTATCATTGATAAACCAATCGAATCCTGCTTTATACGATAAATTTCTATTTTTTGTATTTTGAATATCAAATAATTGATCAATTTGATCATCATAATTACGACCAATACCATTTTGTTTTGCTGGACGATCAGCGTAATTAATATTTCCAAATAAATTGAACTTTCCTACATTCACATTTGTATTCAATGATGTATTGAAACGGCTTTTCTTTCCTTGTTCATAACCTGCAATCAACCCAATATTATAACCTTTTTTAGTTCCTTTTACCAAAACAATATTGATGATTCCAGAATTTCCATCCGCTTCATATTTTGCTGAAGGATTGGTAATAATTTCAATTCGTTGAATTTGATTCGAAGGAATTTGCTTTAACAATTGCGCTGCTGACTGAGAAGAAGGTTTACCATCTACAAAAACTTTTACATTCTCGTTTCCTCTTAATGACAATGCTCCTGTTTGTTGATCCACATTTACAGACGGAATATTATTCAGAACAGAAGCAGCATCAGATCCAGCAGATACCAAATCGTTCCCAACTTCAACAATACGTTTATCAATTTCATTACGATATTGAGAAACTTCTGCACGAACGAAAGCACCTTTCAATTCTACAGTTTCAGTTTTAGCAGTTTCTAAAATGATGTTACCTAAATTTAACTCACCTCCTTTTACTTCTGCAGTTGTTACAGATTGTTGATAACCAAATTCTGTAATCACCAAACGATAACTTCCGTCTTCTAAATCTGGAATCTCGAATGTTCCGTCTGCGTTCGCATACACTTCATCGAATAATTCTTTTGAATCTGCTTTATAAATCTGAATCGCAGCCATACCAACCGCTTCATTTTTTGCATTTTCAATCTTTCCTTTCACAGGATGTTGTTCCTGCGAGAATCCGTAAATAGAGCAAACGGAGAAAAGAATAGCTAAAGTAAATTTGTTTAATCTCATAGTTAATATTTTTTAATAGTACTATGTTTTACATAATACATAGTAAGAGTTGTCCGTACTTTTTCCTAATTAGACGATCTAAAAAATGTTTTGTTACAAAATATTTAAACTTTTTTTAAGATTTTTCAAGTACTATGTTTTGCATAATACGTAAACCTAATCGTTGGATGATTTTACTAATAAGACGCAACAACTTCAAAAATGTTACAAGAATTTTTAATTTTTTTTTAAAATTTTTTTCCTCGGCTGAAAAACTTACATTTATCATTCAATTAATATTAATCAAAAAATTGCTAAAACATTGAGTTCAATTGTCATATTAGGTGCAGGAAATGTTGCGTTTCACTTAACTCGTGCATTAATCGAAAACACTTGCAATGTTCGACAAATTTTCAATAGAACATTAGAACATGCTAGAGAAATCGGAGAAGCAAATAGAATTTCGTATACTGATAAAATTTCTGAAATAGAAAAAGCAGACATTTATATTATTGCAAGTGCCGATTCTGGAATCGAAGAATTCTCTCATTATATTCCGTATGATGATGTTTTGGTTGTTCATACTTCTGGATCGTCTCCTATGTCTGTTCTGAAAGGCGATTACCGAAAAGGCGTTTTTTATCCATTGCAAACTTTTTCGAAAGAAAGAACAATGCGTTATGATAATATTCCATTTTTCATCGAAGCAGAAAATCCTGAAGATTTGAAAAAATTGAATGAATTAGGAAATCGAATTTCAAACGAAGTTCACAAACTAAATTTTGCAAGTAGAATGCAAGTTCATATGACAGGTGTTTGGGCAAATAATTTTGTCAATCATTTATATTATATCGCTGGAAATATTTGTGAACAAAACAATGTTCCGTTCGATGTTTTGTTGCCTCTTATACAAGAAACAGCAAATAAAGTGATCGAAATGAGTCCTAAAGATGCGCAAACTGGTCCAGCAAAACGTGGAGATCAAGTCATTATTGATCGTCATTTAGAGGCCTTACAAGATGATTCGAGATTATTACAGATTTACCAAATATTGACAGATTCAATCAAACGAGTTTACGAAAAATGATAAGTTATAAAGAAAAACTAAATAACATTAAAACCGTTATTTTAGATGTAGATGGAGTTTTGACAGATGGAAATTTAATTTTATTACCAACTGGCGAAATGGTGAGAACAATGAATACGCGTGATGGTTATGCGATGCAATTAGCCATCAAACAAGGAATTCGTATTGCGGTGATTACAGGCGGAAGAGATGAAGCTGTTGTAAATCGTTTAAAATATTTAGGCTTAACTGATATTTATGTAAACAAACGTGATAAAGTAGAAGCTTTCGAAGATTTACTTTTTTCTTATGGATTAGATCCTGATGAAATTGCTTATATGGGCGATGATTATCCAGATTTAGCTGTGATGAATTTAGTTGGATTATCAGCTTGTCCTAACGATGCTTGTATGGATGTACGCAAAGCTTCAGAATATATTTCGCCAGAAAATGGAGGGAAAGGTTGCGTTCGCGATTTATTAGAACAAATTTTGAAAGTTCAAAACAAGTGGTATAATGCAGAAGAAATTGCTTCTGTATAAAAGAATTTGAAATGTTATTAACAGAAAAACTAAAAGATACCAATATCATTTTGGCATCACAATCGCCAAGAAGAAAAGAACTTTTAGCTGGATTAGGATTGCAATTTTCGACAATTTCATTGGATATTGACGAAACATTTGATCGCAACGAATTCAAGAAAGAACAAATCACCGAATATCTTTCCGCTAAAAAAGCAAAAGCTTATACAGATATTCAACCAAATGATTTGATTATTACGTCGGATACAACTGTTTGGGTGGATGATGATTCGTTAGAAAAAGCTTCGAATAGAGAAGAAGCGTACGAAATGATTAAAAAATTAAGCGGAAAAACACATTCTGTTTATACATCAGTTACAATTCGTTCTTTAGAAAAAGAAGTTACTTTTTCAGACGAAACGCAAGTTACTTTCGCAGATTTAACAGATGAAGAAATTTATTTCTACATTGATAATTACAAACCTTTCGATAAAGCGGGCGCTTATGGAGTTCAGGAATGGATTGGTTACATTGGTGTGGAGAATATGAATGGAAGTTATTTCAATGTAATGGGACTTCCAACGCACAAACTATATAAAGAATTAGTAAAATTCTAAACATATAATCCAGCTCCGGCTGGATTTTTTTATTATTTGTCGTATTGAACTTGTTTCAATATCGCATCAAGAAACAGAAAAAAATTAAGCAAACTCAAAATAGCACTAAAGTAAAAATCATTCTGATGAAAAGAGGAATCTAAGATTTTTCATTTCTCTAATGCTACATTCAAAATGACAAAAAACTTACATCATTTCACTTTCTTCCGAAACTTTATTAATTATCGTATTTTTGTTTTTCTAAAAAATCAATTTTATGAAGGTCGGTTTATATTTTGGATCATTCAATCCTATTCATGTCGGACATTTAATTATTGCCAATCATTTTCAACAATTCACCGATTTGGATCAGGTTTGGTTTGTGGTTTCGCCTCAAAATCCATTGAAGAAAAAAAGTTCTTTAGCAAATGAATATGATCGATTAGAAATGGTAGAATTAGCGATTAAAGATTATCCTAATCTTCGTGCTTCTAACATCGAATTTACGTTACCAAAACCTTCTTACACGATTGATACATTAATTCATCTAAACGAAAAATTTCCTGAGCATGACTTTGCGTTGATTATGGGTTCTGATAATTTAGATGGAATTTCAAAATGGAAAAACGCTGAGATTTTAATGCGCGATTATCAAATGTATGTTTATCCGCGTCCTGGTTATTCGCAAGAAGAAAATTTGGATAATGTCGAAATGGTTGAAGCGCCTTTGATGGAAATTTCTTCTACATTTATCAGAAATGCAATCAAATATGGAAAAAATATAAAACCTATGTTACCTCCAAAAGTTTGGGAATATTTGGATGGAAGTAATTTGTATGGATAAATTTAATGTGAGAATTTGAAGGTTATGGACTGGGAAAATTTAATAGAATATGAATCATTAAGAATTCAAAAACAATTTGCTGGTGAAATTCGGTTTGGTCCAACTTTTTTCTCGCTTAATTCTAATCCAGAAATTAAAGAATTGAATAGTAAAATCTTTGGAGATTGGTTTTATAAACACAATTCAACGATATATTTACAACAATGGAATTCTACTAGAAATCCAGATATAAATCTTATTTCAATAAATATATTTACACTTGAATATAAAATTGTATTAGAAAATATAAAATCTGTTTTTGGGAAAATGAGATGCAGAAATAATCAATTATATTTTGTAGATAAATACAATAAAAAAGAATATTTAATCACAGCATCATGACACAACAAGCTACTATAAATAATCTAGAAGAATTAGTTCCTTTATTTGATGCGTATCGTCAATTTTATGATAAGAAATCTGATGTAAAAGCAGCGGAAAAATTTCTAGAAGCCAGAATTGTAAATGACGAATCGGTTATCTTTTTAGCCTATAATAAAGACGAAAAAGCAGTTGGTTTCGTACAATTATTTCCTTCATTTTCATCTACTCGAATGAAACGTTTCTGGATTTTGAATGATTTATTTGTTTCACCAGAATTTCGCGGACAAGGTTTTTCAAGAGAATTGATAGAAGAAGCAAAAAATCTGTGTCGCAAAACAGATGCTTGTGCAATGTTGTTAGAAACAAGTGTTACGAATGATATTGGAAATTCATTATATCCAAGTGCTGGATTTCAATTGCGTGATGATGCAAATTTTTATGAATGGGAAGTTTAACCAAATTGACGTTTCAATTCGTAGATAATATCTTCTAATCCATTTAATTTTATTTCATAAACAGTGGATAAAAGAATTCCTAATTTCCCTTTCGGAAAACCACCTTTACCAACAAACCATTCCAAATAAGAAACAGGTAAATCGCACAACAATCGCCCTTCGTATTTACCGAAAGGCATTTTAGTTGTGACAATTTCTTTTAATATTTCGGGACGAAATCCTTCCATTATTTTGTTACAGTTCCTTTGTACGTTGACATTCCATCTTTGAAATTCTTCGCATTTTTGAAACCTTTTTCTTGCATTTTTTCTGTTGCTAATTTTGCTCTAACACCAGATTTGCAATAAATGAAATAATTCTTTTTTGTATCTAATTTCTGAATTTCTTCTTCGAAATTTGGATTTTTCACATCTATATTTACCGCTCCAGGAACATGACCTTCAGCAAACTCTTCAGGTGTACGAACGTCTAACAAAACATTCTTATTACTCTTGAAATTAATTTCATTTACATTGTCTAATGTCGAAGTTATTTCTTCTATTTTCGCTTCTTTTCCTTCTGAGCTTGACGAATTGCTTGCACAAGAACCTAAAAAAAGTGTTCCTGCAATCATTGCAACTCCTAAAATTTTATTTACCATTATATTGATTCATTGTATTACCTAATCCTTGAAAAATAAACGACAAAACTGCATCAGCAGCCAAATTCAATCGTTCATTCATTTTTTCATTTTCTTCTGCCGACCAATCGCCTAACACATAATCCACTTGTTTACCTTCCGAAAATTCGTTTCCTACACCAAAGCGTAATCGCGCATAATTTTGTCCGCCAACTTTATTTTGAATATCCTTCAAACCATTGTGTCCACCATCGCTACCTTTTCCACGCATACGAATTGTTCCGAAAGGCAAGTTCAAATCATCTGTAATGACAAAAATATTTTCTAACGAAATATTTTCTTTTTTCATCCAAAAACGAACCGCATCTCCACTCAAATTCATGTATGTATTTGGTTTTAACAACGTAACTGGACGCGCTTTATATTTAAACTGTGCTACTTCACCAAAATTTGATGGTGAAAATTTAGCATCAACTTTTTTAGCAACTTCTTCAACAACCTTGAAACCAATATTATGACGAGTATTTTCGTATTGAGCACCAATATTACCAAGCCCAATAATCAGATATTTTTGCATGAAACAAAATTACATCTTTTTGCAATGATTAGAAATAAATATTTACCTTTGCTTTAAAGTCTACTGAATTGGTATAGATTTTGTAAATACATGAAATCGATAAAAAATTATCATGAGAAAAATAATTAGCGTTTTAATATTATTTGTTGGAATTAATGCATTTTCGCAAAAAATTCCGTCAGTGATGAAAACTGAATTTCCGGAGGCAGCCTTACAGGATATAGTGGTAACTTCTGAAGGAAATTCGGCAACCATAGAAAAAGCTTTTTCAAACTATAAAGGAAAAATTGTCTTGTTGGATTTGTGGGCAACATGGTGTGGAGATTGTATCAAAAACATGCCTGCTTTGAAATCTTTGCACGAAAAAAATCCTGACGTAACCTTTGTTTACCTTTCAATGGACAAAACGGAGGAAGCATGGAAAAAAGGGATTGAAAAATATCAAATTGAAGGTCAGCACTTTTACATGGGAAATAATTGGAAAGGTAATTTTGGCACAGGTATTGATTTAAATTGGATACCTCGGTATATGGTTCTTGATCAAAATGGAAAAATTGCAGATTACTACAGTGTAAAAGCAGATGATCCGAAAGTTCAAGAAACAATTGATCGTTTAAGAAATAAATAGTTTATAGTTTACCAACCTGAGGGTGATTGAAATTAAAAAATCAATCACCCTTTTTTTTGATTACTTGTTAGTAATCAGTTGTTTCCGTAGAATCGAAACAAATATTATATATTTTTTTGTAGAGTATTTTTTGTATTAAACTTTTAGTTATTATTGCATTGATTTTAATACCCTTTTTATTTATATGAAAATATGCTTCGTAATGTATCCTTGGGACAAGGTTGAACCAGGTAAAGATACCACAATGCGAATTATCAAAGAATGCGTAGACCGTGGTTTTGAAGTATCCTATTTGACAAAAAAAGATATCTCTATTGCCAAAGGTAAAGTTGTAGGAAACTGCAAAAAGATGATAACTACAGAAACAAATGATTGTGTTGAGTTTTATCACACCATGAAATTTGAAAGTAGTATAAAAGATTTGACCGAATTTGATATAATTTTTATGAGAGCCGATCCACCAATTGATCCGCTTTTGTTGAATATGTTAGAATTAATCGAAGATAAAGTTTTCTTCGTGAATAAAATTTCGGGATTACGTAAAGCAAATAATAAAATATACGCCGCATCTTTTGATGATGGTCTAGAAACAATTGTTCCTCAAACACTTATTACAAAAGATATTGATTTGATAAAATCGTTTGTAGAAGAAAATAATTTCGAGAAATTTATCATCAAACCTTTAGACGGAATGGGTGGTAAAGGTGTTATACTTTTCGAACGAAAAAATATTGGTAACTTAAGCTCGATTTGCGATTTTTATATCAATCATACCGGATATTCTCAGCCTATTATTTGTCAAAATTATATAGAAGGTGCAGAAAAAGGTGATGTTCGCGCTATTGTGATTAATGGTGAACCGATTGGTGCAATTATGCGTGTTCCTGCAGAAGGTGACCACCGTTCTAATATTTCGGCTGGTGGTTCTGCGATTAGACACGAAATGAGTGAACATGAGTTAGATTTATGCCGTAAAATAGGAAAACAATTAAATGAAGATGGAATTTATTTTTGTGGTATCGATTTGATTAACGGAAAAATGGTTGAGCTAAATGTAGTAAGTCCTGGAGGAATTGTTCCTCACAATAATGTAAACAATAACAACGAAATTCAGAAACAAATCGTGTCGATGTTATTGGAGAAATATAAAGAATTTAAAGCATGAAATCCATAAGTATACAGCAAATTTTAGAGAATATTGAGAACGAAATTGTATTTGAAGCTTATGCAGAAGACGAATCATTCAAAATAAAAATCGACGAATACATTCCTTACGTTTGTGCTGCCATTCATGATGGTGGACAAATGCGCGAAGATATTCGCGAAAAATGTTTATTAAGCAATTATGAACGTTGGTACGAGGAAGATCCGCATACTGCTGAGTTTGTAGAAACTTTTCCAATCTTAATTCAAGGTTGTGATTCTCGATTTGAATACGATCTAAATCGTGGTCCAGAAACTGCTGTGTACGAAGAAGCTTGGGGAAAACAGGTTTGGAAAGAGCCTTTGTCGGTTTCTCAAAAACAAAAAAGTATTGCAAAACATCACGCTTTTTATGAAGTTTTAGAAGCTTTAATCAACAAGCTTGAAACTAAATTTAAGTCATGCTTGGTTTATGATATTCATTCGTACAATTGGAAACGCTGGGATCGTCCGGTTCCTGTGTTCAACATTGGTGCGGAACGAGTTGATAACGAACGTTACGGAAATTATGTAGAAAGTTGGCGCGATGAATTGGCAAATATTGAGTTAGAAAATATTCACAATTATTCGGCGATTAACGATGTATTTTATGGACGAGGATATTTGTTAGAATTTGTTACAAATCGATTCAAAAATACGTTGGTTTTAGCGACAGAAGTTTCGAAAATTTATTGTGATGAATTAACTGGAGAATCTTTTCCGGAGATTATTAACCAAATAAAAGAAGGTTTCAAATCGGCAATTCTTAACCATGCTTATGAGTTTGTAAAAACAGAAACGACGTACAAAGTAGGTTCTAAGCAAGTAAATATTTTGCACAATGAATTAGAATCTGACTTGGTTAAAATTGATAAACAATTGTGCCAATTGGTTCAGAATTTTGAATTGTTAAGTGTTATCAATCCGATCAATTTAGAATTTGAAAAGAAGAAATTTTTAGCTTCAAAATATACATACGAACCACAATTTAAATACAATCCGCTTAACATTGATCCATTCGAATTTAAACGAAAATTATCGAATATTAAAGTCGAAAAAATCAATGATATTAGTATTCAAAATATGTATGTTAACACGATTAACGCTTATTTTGATAAGGTCGATTTATTAGCCAATCTTGGTACGGATAAATTTTTATACAATTCGTTGCGTTACTTTGGCGAACCATCCAAAAAAGATATCGAAAACGCGAACTTTATCCTTTATTGTCCTGAATTTAGAATGGATAAACAAGGAAATTATACAGAGGAAGAAGTGGTTAATCTTTTTAGAAATGCTACGAATGATTATGGTTTCAAATTTGACATCGAAGTTTCGGATGATATCGCATCAAAAGCACTTGTAATCAATAGCAAGAGAAAAGTTGTGATTAAACGTGGCGTTAAGTTTGACAAACGTTTTACAAATGGTTTAATTGAGCACGAAATTGGAGTTCACATGGTGACAACCATGAATGCGTTGGATCAACCATTAAAAATCTTTAGTATTGGTTTACCTGTAAATACATTAACGCAAGAAGGTTTAGCGATTTTAAGTGAATATTATTCTGATTCTATTAATCATAGCCGATTAAGAGAACTTGGTTTACGCGTTATGGCAGTTCATATGTTGACAAATGGAAAATCATTCAATGAAACGTTTATGGTTTTGATGGAAGAATACAAAATGAAACCAGAAGATGCATTTTATCTGACAACTCGCGTTTATCGTGGTGGTGGTTTTACAAAAGATGCACTTTACTTGAAAGGTTTGAAAACGATTTTGAATTATGTCGATCAAGGACGTTCTTTGGATAATTTATTGATTGGAAAAACTTCAGTTGAATACATTGATACAATTGACGAATTAGTTGAACGTAAAATGATTAATAAACCAAAATATCATACCAAAATTTTCAAAAAACATCTTGAAAATCCAGAAATCAACCCTATTTTACAATATATTTTTAACGGAATAAAAGATTAAAAAATAAAAACCCACTCAAATTTGAGTGGGTTTTGTGATTAATTCTCTTTCTCAATTCTTTTATCAAAATAGAATAATACAATTCCTAATGCAATAATACCTAAACCAAATAAACTTTCTTTTGGTTTTTGCATCAAAACGAAATAACAGATATATAAACTAAATGCTAAAAATATAGCAGGCAAGATATAAAAGAATTTACTTTTGATAATGGTTAATTGATCTTGTTTGATAAAGAAAGCTGTACAAACTGCTAATGTTGCTAAAATTTGTAAAACAAACGATGTATAGGTAAAAATCACTTCAAAATCTCCTGAAAAAATTAGCAAAATACTAATTGCTGTATGCACCCAAATTGCACGAACTGGAATTCTATTTTTGTTCTCTTTCGCCATAAAATTCCACAATTTATTTTCGCGCGCTGTGGCTTGCGTCAAGCGAGAACCAATCCATAAATAACCGCTAATCGTCGCAATTAATTGTAAAGCAATAAAGCAACTCACCCATTTTACATTATTTCCAAGCAGATTACCGAACGAAATATTTGCAACATTTTCTTGTCCAGCCAAAGTTCCTGCTGATGCATGTTTCAAGAAAACATAATTTAGCAAAACATAAGAAATCGTGACAAAAATAACGCCTATAAATAGTGCTTTTGGTAAGTTTTGTTTTGGTTGCTCAATTTCTTCTACGATGTATGAAGCCGAATTCCAACCTGTATAAGCAAAAGTAACATAAACCAAAGACGTCGCAAATGCAGGAAGTAACAATTCATTTTTCCAAGTCGAATCAAAAACTACCGCATTTGGCTCAACTGCTGGAGCAAAATAAAAACCTAAAACAATTAAAACAACAATAAATACAACTTTTAGAATAGTAAAAATATTCTGAAATTTACTACTCAAATTTAGACTGAATGATTGAAAAACGGCAACAATCAAAATCATGGCTATTGCAAATTCTTTTCCTAAATCAAACCCGAAAACATTCAAGTATTTTCCCATTGCCAAAGCCGCTAAAGAAATCGGCGCTGAGAAACCAACGAATAAAGAAATCCAACTTGATAAATAACCAAAAACGGGATGAAATGTCCGAGATAAATAAATATAATCTCCTCCTGATTGTTTAAATTTTGAAGCTAATTCCGAATAAATAAATGCGCCAATCAACGCTAACAATCCTCCTATTGACCACAATAATAAGATAGAAGTTGTATTTTTTAAATCAGAAATTTGATAACCCAAACTGGTAAAAACACCTGTTCCGATCATATTCGAAATCACTAAAGCTGCTGCGGTTTTCCAACCAATTTTTGAATGTGCCATACACAAAAAAGTGCCAATTGAATGTTTGAATTTACATTAAAATTGACACTTTGAATATTTTATTATTGATTAAAATTTAAAACTTGCACGCGCAAAATAATACGCTCCTGTCATCCCCATTTGAACTGGCGCATACGGAAAAACTCCATAATAAGAATTTTCGTAAACTTGCTTGTCTGGGAAAACATCAAACAAATTATTTGCACCAATTGTAAAGTTGAAATTCTTTGTAATCTCATAACCAATCGAAGCATCCGTCACCACTTTTCCCGTGTGTTCTTGGATACTTCCCCAAGGATATCCATCTTTTGTCACTTTTCCGAAATACGTGTTACGCACCATAAAATTGAATCCAGAAATTGCATAATTCAATCCTAAAGTTGCTTTTGTTTTTGGACTTAACGATTCGATAATATTGACTTGATCAGGACCAAAAAATTCTTCCGTTGGAATTGTTAAAGCTGTTGGAAAATGATAACCGACAATTTTTGTTTCGTTGATATTTCCTGATAAACTTGCATTCAATTTTCCTCGACCTAAACGAGTATCATAGGAAATTACTAAATCCAAACCTTTGGTTTCTGTATCAATTGCATTCGTAAAAATACGCGCTGTCGCTACATTATATTTTTCTAAAGCAGGATCTGTGATATCAGAAGTTAAGACAATTCGGTCATCAACTTTTATAAAATATCCATCCAATGTGATAAATAATTTTGAAGTCGGACGAAATGTTAAACCTAAACTTGCATTGATTGATTTTTCTTCTTTTAATTTATCCAAACCAATTTCTTTCGACAATTCAGACTCATTTCGAATAATTCCTTTTGTTACCAAAACTTGATCACCATTATCATTCAAGAATAAATCGGTATACGAATTACTGAAATATTTTTGTTGTAAAGAAGGTGCTCTAAATCCTGTCGAAATCGCTCCACGAACCGAATATCCTTTTGCGTATTCATATCGCATCGCTAATTTTCCGTTGATTGTACTTCCAAAATCTGAGTAATTTTCAAATCGTCCAGCTAAATCAGCCGTAAAATCTCCAAATTTCAATTCTCCATCTACATAAGCCGCAACTGAGTGACGATCACCTTTTACAACATTCAATGGAGAAAACCCTACAAAAGATTCAGATCCAGAACCTGAATAAGACGCTTCATCTCCAGCTTCAATTTTATATTGTTCAAAACGATATTCTCCTCCAAACGCTAAACTAACATTTTGATTGATTCGTTTCGAAAAATCTAAATTGACTGTATTTTGTAAAAATTGATGTTTCCCAGCGTAAAAATCGGTTGGAGAATTTAAGCCTAATGATTGATTAATTGAATTTTCTAAATCATACTTGAATGAATTTAATCCAAAAGTATTGCTCAAGTCAACTTTCCATCCATCATATGAATAACGTAATCCTGTAGAATTTGAATAATCATTTACATTAGATTTTAACGTTGCTTGAAAACCATTTGGATAAATTTTTAACGCATCTTCAGACAATTCACTTGGCAATCTTCTAAAACCAAATCCATTACCTTGGCGCAACGAAACTCCTCCAAATGAATAAAAATCTAATCGATCATTAATCGCCGTTTCAGCATTTACAAAAAATTGTTGATTCTTGATTGCCGCATCTCCAATTTGAAATCTAAAATCTTTTCTCGAAAGCCCTAAAGCAGCAATTTTAGCGTCATCCACAGCTCTTGCTACATCTGGATCATCTGCAAAATCGTACGCGAAATTATCTCCAAAAATATCTAAATTATGATCTTTCGAGCGATTTGTTTTTTTACGTTCACTTACAACAGCCGAAAAAACAATCGAACCCGATTGTCCTAGTTTCGTTCCATAACTTCCGTTAAAATTGTACGTTTCTCCATCATTTCGAGAAGTCTGACCATACGTCAAAGACGCGTCACCACCTGGTTTAGATTTCAAAACAATATTTACAACTCCCGCAATTGCATCAGAACCATATTGCGCAGCCGCACCATCACGTAAAACTTCAATTTTATCAATTGCTGAAATCGGAATTGCGCCTAAATCTGTTCCTACAGAACCATTTCCAACTGTATTTTGGTAATTCACCAACGAAGTTGTGTGACGTCGTTTTCCATTAATCAAAACCAAAACCTGATCTGGTCCCATTCCACGCAATGTCACAGGATCGATATGCTCCGTTCCATCGGCAGATGATTGACGAACAGAATTAAAAGAAGGAATAACCACATTCAAAATATCATTCACACTCAATTGAGGAGAAGACGTTTTCAATTTCTCAACATCGATAATATCGACAGGAACAGACGAATTAACCACCGTTCTTTCTGATGTACGACCACCAATTAAAATAACTTCGTTAAGGTTTGTTTCCTCCTTTTCAACTTCTTGAGCGAAAAGTGTAGCTGCGCAAATAAATGCGAATGAAGCAAGTAAAAATTTGTTTCTTTTCATTTTTAATTTTCATAAAACTTTCAAGAAACCAACAGATTAAAGTGAAAATACTTTTACTCATCTTTCCCTCTAATAGGTTGGATTTAGCACCTTAGATTATAAGTCATCTGGTTGCTAAGGTTTCACAGGGCCAATCCCTCCACCTTTCTTGATAAGTTATGCAAAGGTAATGTTAAAAAATGAAAACGCAAACAATACTCTATCAATTTTATAGAGTTATTGAATTAACAACGAAATATCCAATTCTTGGCTTTCGTCTAAATTCATCATCGCATTGATTCGTTTGAATGATTTAAAATTAACTAAATCTGAAACTTTTATATTTTTCTGAATGATTTCGCCTGATTGTAACAAAGCTTCTCGCATTGTCCCTTTCAACAGAAAAGTTCGTGGCGTGATCCATTGAGAACCGTCAAAAAAAACAATATTCGAATAAATACAATCTGTAATATAATTTGATTTTACCAAGACCAAATCATCTGTTTTTGACTCTTTTAAATATTCATCAAAAAACCAACGATCTAAATATTTGTAGGAATAATCAATTTTATTTTCGATCTCAAAAAGTTGAATACTTTCAATTGGTTTGATTTGATACGGTTGAAATTCTACCGATTGAATTTCTCGATCATATACAATTCTAACTTTATATTTTTCGTCCGTTAAATCTGTCGGAAACTTAATAATTTCGTCCAATAAAATCGGATTGATTTCAGTAAAATTATCATTTCTTGTTCGATCAAATCTCGCTTGATGAAATTCTAAATTTCGAAGTTGTTTGTTTACACAACAAATCGATTCAATAAATTGGAACATACACTTTTTGTATTAATTCTTCGTACTCTGCTTTTGCCTTACTTTTTGCTGTTATTCCTCCTCCACTCTTGAAAAATAATTCACCTTGATTATTTTCGATGAAACGAATCATCACAGCACTATCAAGATTTTCGCCATCAAAAACACCAAAAACTCCTGTATAAAAATTTCGATGATACTTCTCGGCTTCTAAAATAATTTCAACGGTTTTCTTTTTGGGCGCACCGCAAATAGAACCAGCAGGTAAAAGTTGATCGAAAATCGTTCCTAAATTTTGACTATAATCATCATTCAAATCGCCTTTTATCTCAGAACTCACTTGCAAAAGTGTTGCATCATTTGTCTTCACCTCATCCATGTAGCGATAATTTATCACCTCAACATTTTCGGAAACAAGACTCAAATCATTTCTGATTAAATCGACAATTGTTGCATGTTCGGCAGCTTCTTTTTCATCATTCAAAATAAGTTGCTTCGCATTTAGAATCGAGGCATCAATGGTTCCTTTCATTGGATTTGAAAAGATTTTTTGATCTTCAATTTTCACAAAACGTTCGGGAGAAAAACAAACAAATTCGTTTTTATATTTCAATTTATATTTTGCTTCAGAAAACTGAAAAACTTCATCTAAAGTCAAATCTGTTTCAATTTTTGTTGGAAGCGTTAAATTCGTTAAATATGAATTTCCAAACAAAAGATTATCGTGAACATAATTGAATTTTGGCAAATATTCGTCAAAAGAAATCGGGAATTTATTGAATTTAAAATCTTTCTGAAAAAATTCTTTTTTTGTTGAATCTACTTCAAATTTTATCTCATCAGGTAATTCCTTCAACGGAATTACTTCTCCATTTTCTTTCAAAAAATCGATCATAAAAAAAAAGGGAACTTTTGCAGCTCCCAATTCATTCATTTTCGTAAAAATCGAATGCTTTGCTAACATTCGATAAAATTAATATTATTCTTGGTTTGTACCAAGTAGATCAATTTCTGTTTTTTCATCATCTGTCAAAATCATATCTTTTAACATAAAATAAACCATCATATAGCCAATTGGATAAGTTGCTAACGCACCTACATAACAAGCAATAGCTCCTATTGAAGCAACCAGACTAACAACAATAGCTATTAGAACCATCCACCAAAAATTCTTTTTTACGATTGCATAAGAAGTTTTCATTGCGTCAATAGCGCTCATATTTCCATAATGAATAAGATACGGAGCCAGATAAATACACGCTTGTAAGAACAATAAAAATACTGTCGCCACTAAGATGTATAACATACCAAAAAGCGATGAACCAATCATTAATGCTGGGTTTACATTTTCGGGATCATTAAACATAAGTGGTAAAAAAGAAAAAATAATGTATGGTAACATTACAACTATTGCGACTCCCATTACGATAAGTGTTAAAAGGAAATAGCTTCCTATATTTTTGAAACCTCCAAAAAAGTCACCTAGCTCTAACGACATTTTGTTTTCGGCACGTTCTGCACCAATCATAAATCCCATTATAAGTGGATACATCACAAAAAGCAATCCGATTATAGTGAAGGAAGTAAACATATAAACAATAGCTGCAACAAGAGCATAAATAACAAATGGCTGCCAATTATTTTGGAAAAGTTCTAATGATTGATTGAAATATTTCCCAATATCAAATTGGAATTTATTGTTTTTGTAATACTCAATTTTGTTGTAATCTAATGTTTTCATCTTAACGTTGGTTTAATTGAAATTAATGTAAATTTGCTTGATTAGTAGAATAAAATTAATAATTGTTACAACATGAATGCAAACGATTTATTATCAATCATAAAAAATAGACGCTCTATATTTCCTCCGCAATACAATCAAGAAGAAATTACGCGCGAAGAATTGAATCAAATTTTTGAGGCAGCAAATTGGGCGCCATCTCATAAAAAAACAGAACCTTGGCGTTTTGTTGTTTTAGAAGGGCCTGCAAAAGACCGTTTCCGCGAATACGTAAAGCGTGTTTATGTGCAAGGAACGCCAACAGATCAATTGAGCGACAGAAAAATAAATGCATTAATTGAGAAATGTGATAAGTCGAATAAAATTGTATTAATCAATTTTATCAACACAGAAAAAAATCCTGAATGGGAAGAATTAGCTGCAACTTCTATGGCTGTTCAGAATATGTGGTTAATGGCAAGTGCGCTAAAGATTGGTGCATATTGGTCTTCTCCAGCAAACATTATCGCCAATGTTGATGAGTTTACAACTATGGAAGAAGGCGAAAAATGTGTTGGTGTTTTCTATATGGGAAAAATTGAAGGAGATTCTCCAGAAGCTGTTCGTCAACCAATCGAAGATAAAGTGAGATTTTTAGAGTATTAAAAACTCTTTAGAAAATAATTTGAAAAAGACTACTAATTTTTTAGTGGTCTTTTTTATTAAATAGAAAATCAACTCTTTATGATTTTTGTATATTTGATAAAACACTTTAATATGAAATATATGAAATCGATTTTTAACTACTTATTAGTTGTAATCTCTATTAGTTTTTTGACATCCTGCAAAAACTCTAATCCCGTTGTTTATGACGATCCTATTCCGAAACACGAAACATTTACAATTGATTCTAAAATTCTAAATGAAAAACGAATTATTAATGTTTGGGTTCCAAAAGAATATTCAACTTCTCAGGATTCATTATCCGTTTTGTATATGCCAGATGGCGGAACAAAAGAGGATTTTCCACATATTGCAAACACATTGGATAGCTTAATTACTTCGAAAAAAATAAAACCGGTTATTTTAGTTGGAATAGAAAACATACAACGTCGCAAAGATTTGAGTCCGCCAACCGAAAACGAAGAAGATAAAAAAATAGCCGATGTTGTGGGAGGTTCGAATGAATTTAGAAGTTTTATCAAGGATGAATTATTTCCTGAAATCACGAAAAAGTATCGCACTCAATCCCAAAAAGGAATTATTGGCGAATCGTTGGCTGGATTATTTATCATGGAAACTTTTCTGAAACAACCAGATATGTTTGATTATTATATTGCAATTGATCCTTCACTTTGGTGGAACGATCACAAAATGTTATTGAATTCAAAAAATGATTTAGCTAAATTTCCTTCAACTCCAAAAAAGTTATGGTTTGCAGGATCTGGAGCAAGTGATATTTTACCTTATACAGATGATTTGAAGAATATTTTGACGCAAGAAAAACTTCCAAATCTACAATGGAATTATTCTCCAGAACCTAAAGAAGAACATGCTACAATTTACAGAGCAACTAAAGAAAAAGCATTGATTTGGAGTATTGGTAAATAAAATTTATCTGATAAATAAAAAACCCTCACTTCAAATGAAGTGAGGGTTTTTTTATGCGATTCGTTTTCCTAAAATAGTTAAACTTCTTTCTATTCCGTCTAAAATTGCAATATTGGGATAATTTCCCCATTCTTCGAAACCAAAATGTTTGAATAATTTCAAGCTCGGTTCATTATGCGAAAAAATAAAACCTAAAATCGTTTTGATTCCAAATTCTGCTGCTTTCGTAATGCTATATTCCAACACTTGTTTTCCTAAACCTTTTCCACGTTGCATAGCATCTAAATAAATGCTAATTTCTACAGTTGCATCATAAGCTGGTCTTCCATAAAAAGATTGAAAACTTACCCAACCTACAATGTCTTTCGATTCATTTTCTACAACCCAAAGTGGTCTTTTTTCAGGTGAATGTTCTTCGAACCATTTTGCTTTACTTTCAACTGAAACTGGTTCTGTATCGGCAGTTACTAATCGCGAAGCTATTGTAGAATTATAAATTTCTGTTATTTTTTCTAAATCGCTTCGTTTAGCATCTCTGTATGTTAACATCTAAATTTTTAAATTTTATTCTCTTTTTGATTTTAAAAAGGAATATTCTTTTTCATCGCCATCATATAGCCCAAATGCATTGCTTCGTGAATATTGTTGTACAAAATTGCATCTTCAATCGATTCTAACGTCATACCAAAACTTGTTTTATATGATCGATAATACGATAGTTTTTCCGAACGATAATCCTTGAACATCTGCATTGGTGTACTTTCCAACATTTCCTTCAATTCTGTCACATCTTCTTCCGTTACTTCCGTATTTCCGATTGTTCCTTTTTTATACTTCTGAATAAACTGAATATCGACCAACATCCTATTATCGGTTAAATAATAATGGATCAATTGCTGTGTTGCCAAAACGTGAGCCGCATTCCAAAACAAATTGTTTTTATAGCCAACAGGTATATAAAGTAGTTGTTTCAGAGAGTGTTGTTCAAGCTCATCAATAATCTGTTTTCTTATATTCGTCAGATAAATAATATGCTCTTCCATAGTCAGATTTAAAGTTTAAATATACATCAAATTAAGTCTATTTATCAAATTATAAAGCAAAACAATTAAAATCACGTTTTTAGATTATTTAAAGTCTTTGATTCTTCGTAATTTTGTCTCATTAAAATTAAAAGATGGCTTACACAAGAGATCAAATATATCAAGTATTAGAAGAATTAGGTATTCGCAATTGGATGCGTAACGCTCAAGTGATGGGAAATGATATTATATTGGATATTGTTTCTCCTTCGCCTGCAATGCACGAACGCAAGCGTTTGGAAATTGCGTTGAAAAATGCATTTAAAGAAAATTTACCTGAGTCAAATCTTAAACTTAACATTTCTGTTGAAGTTGAAGAAAAAAATCCGAACGAAATCAAAGGTTCTGAATTGCCAGGTGTTAAAAATATTATCGCTGTAGCATCAGGTAAAGGTGGTGTTGGTAAATCTACTGTTTCATCAAACTTAGCAATAAGTTTAGCAAACATGGGATTCAAGGTAGGTTTATTAGATGCTGATATCTACGGACCTTCTATGCCAATTATGTTCGATTGTCAAGATGCTCGTCCATATTCTGTAGAAGTTAATGGAAAAACGAAAATAAAACCAGTAGAAGCTTACGGAATTAAATTATTATCAATTGGATTCTTTGCTGATACAGATCAAGCAATTGTTTGGAGAGGACCGATGGCTGCAAAAGCATTGAATCAAATGATTCGTGATGCACATTGGGGAGAATTAGATTTCTTATTAATCGACTTACCTCCAGGAACAGGTGACATTCATTTATCTATCGTTCAACAAGTTCCAATTACAGGAGCTGTTGTAGTTTCTACGCCTCAAAATATTGCATTAGCAGATGCAAAAAAAGGAGTTGGAATGTTCCAAATGGAAGCGATTAATGTTCCAGTTTTAGGAATTGTAGAAAATATGGCGTATTTTACACCAGAAGAATTACCTAACAACAAATATTATATCTTTGGACAAAATGGTGCAAAGAACTTAGCAGAACAAATTGGTGTTCCTTTCTTAGGCGAAATTCCAATTGTACAATCTATTCGCGAAGCTGCTGACGTTGGTCGTCCAGCTGCAATGCAAGAAGATACTGTT
This sequence comes from Empedobacter falsenii, assembly GCF_019308355.1. Classification (GTDB taxonomy): domain Bacteria; phylum Bacteroidota; class Bacteroidia; order Flavobacteriales; family Weeksellaceae; genus Empedobacter; species Empedobacter falsenii_B. Next base: position 140,344 of record NZ_JAAGKM010000002.1, read on the forward strand.
GTAGCTAATGTTTACAAAGAAATTGCACGTAACGCAGTACAAAGTTTAGTAGAACGTAACAATACTTTGCCTCCAACAGAAGCCGTTCGTATTACAACGATGGCAGGTTGTTCGGCAAAAAATTAAAAAAAGTAAAAGATCATGACTCCAGAAGAAAAATATTCAGAAGTTGAAAAGGCCTTAACTGAAATTAGACCATTCTTAAATTCAGATGGAGGCGATATCGAATTAGTATCTGTAGAAGATAATATTGTAAAAGTTCGCCTTACAGGTGCATGTATAGCATGTTCTGTCAACCAAATGACCTTAAAGTCTGGTGTTGAAATGACCATCAAAAAATATGTTCCAGAAATAGTTTCGGTTATCAATGTTTCAGATTTTGAAACTTCAACTGAAGCAGATCAAATATCTTCCTTAAAAGAAGAAAATTAGAATATCATTAGATTCTCATAAATTAAAACGCCTTTATATCAATTTATAAAGGCGTTTTATTATTTTTGGCAAACAATTTGAATCTTAACCTCAAAACCAAAAATTCAAAATGAAAAAATATATTTTATTTTTTACTTTTATTGTCCTTTCATTTGCATTGCCTTTAAATGCTCAAAACAACTACAAAGTTGGCGAAAATCTAAAATTTAGAGTTCATTATTCTGGATTGAATGCAGGTTTTGCTTCCATTGATGTAAGAGAAGCTACATTGAATGGAAAAAGCCATTATCACATCATAGGAAAAGGAACTTCAACAGGTGCTGTGCGTGCTTTTTTTAAGGTAGATGATAATTACGAATCGTATATTGACAAAACAGATTTGAAACCTACAAAATTTGTTCGAAATATTGTAGAAGGAAGTTACAAACGTCATCAAATCTATTATTTTGATCATGCCAATAGAAAAGCAAAAGTTGAAAATAAACGAGATGGAAAAGTTACAACAGAAACGATTCCTTACGATGCGCAAGATTTACTTTCTGCTTTTTATAGCTTACGTAATGCCAATCATACCACTCTTAAAACAGGAGATTATTTGAACGAAAATATTTTTCTTGGTGATGAAACGCTTAAATTTCGATTGAAAGTTTTGGGACGTGAAACCTTAAAAACAAAATTCGGAAAAATTGCGGCAATCAAAATTCGTCCGTATGTACAATCTGGTCGTGTTTTCAAAGAATCAGAATCGGTTACAATGTGGATTTCTGACGATGATAACTTAGTTCCGCTAAAAATAAAAGCGGGTTTATTAGTTGGATCGTTAAATGCAGATCTAAATGAATATAAAAATTTAAAATATCCTATTACTTTTACGAAGTAAATTGAAAAAGCGAAGTTCGAAATCCGAATTTCGCTTTTTTTTATTTCTCCAAATATTCCAAAAAAACATCACTCGGAATTTCCATTGCACCCAAACTCGCTAAATGTTCGGTATAAACTTGACAATCGATCAATTTATATTTCTTGTGGTATTTTGCAACAAATTGTATAAAACCAGCTTTGGAAGCATTGCTCACTTTCGCAAACATACTTTCTCCACAAAAAACATCGCCCATATCAATTCCATAAAAACCACCAACCAATTCGTCGTTTTGCCAAACTTCAATACTTTTAGCGATTCCCATTTCATGTAACGTACAATATGCTTCGATCATATCATTTGTAATCCACGTTCCGTCCTGATCTTTTCTATACGCTTGCGAACAATTTGTAATCACTTCTCGAAACGCTTTATTTTCTGAATACGTAAATATTTGATCTCGAAAAACTTTCTTCATCGATTTCGAAACATGTAAATTTTCTGGAAATAAAACAAATCGATCTTGTGGAAACCACCAAATAATTGGATCTTCTTCATTAAACCAAGGAAAAATTCCTTTCTGATAAGCCAAAATTAGGCGTTCTGGCGAAAGATCTCCTCCAACAGCTATAATTCCCTCGCTATTCACTTCATCGTAATCAGGAAAGATTAAATCAGAACTTAACCAATACATATCGTTTTGTGTATAATTTATATAAAATTAAAAAAACGTGTCCAATAAAGAACACGTTTAGTATTAATTGATGTTTTTTTACTTAGAATGGTAAATCATCATCATCTCCATTAGAAAAAGTATCAACTGGAGGCGCTGGTGCAAAATTATCGTAACCTTGAGGTGCTTGTGCAGCTGCATTCGCCATATTCTCAATTCTCCACGCTTGGATTGTATTAAAATATCTTGCTACTCCTTCTGGATTAATCCACTCACGACCACGAATATTGATAGAAACTTTCACTTCATCACCAGGTTTGTAAGCATTCAACACATCAGTCTTATCTTGTGTAAGCTCAATTAAAATATCTTGTGGATATTGTTCTTGCGTTGTAACAACAAATTCTCTTTTCTTGAAACTTGCAGTAATATTTTGAGTTTCAAATACTTTCTTAATTCTTCCTGTAATTTCCATTTTTGTAAAAGCTTTGTACAAATTTAGAATGTAAAAAAAGATTAAAAAAATTTTATTTCGAAATTTTGTTAGAAAGAAAACTTGTGTATATTTGCAATCCAAATCGGTGAGATTTTAGCGGGCGTGGTGGAATTGGTAGACACGCTAGACTTAGGATCTAGTGCCGCAAGGTGTGGGAGTTCGAGTCTCCCCGCCCGTACAACAGCAAAGACTTTGAAAAATATTTCAAAGTCTTTTTTTTATGACTTATTACTTTATAATATTTTTTATAAATTTAGATAATTATTTGGTTACAAGTTGTTTGGTATGTATTCGAAAAGAAAAAGAAATTTGAAATCTGGAGGGAGAACTATCCCCATTTTTGAATTTATAGTGGTTGTAATTATCATCATTATTTTGATTTACTTCGCAGTTTTCTAAGGAAATTATTCTTCATTTTTTTAAACATTAATTTATAATTATTTAGAAGAAAAATAGAATCAAATCAAAGAATCTGTTAAGCAAAAATTTGGAGATTAGTTTGATGATGATGCTGAAGATAATGCGAAAAATTATCAGCCACAACCTTAATTGATATAGAAAATGGTTAGAATTTAGATTCTAACCATTTTTTTATGCTTCTATATCTTTATAAAATGTTTTTCTACGTTTATGGATAACCGGATCAAAGTTTTTCCATAATTGTTGCACTTTTGTATTCTCCTCTAGCAAAGGATTGGTCTCTAAAGTTTTAATTCCTCTCGCTATAAATCGATCATAAAGCTCTTTAAAAATCAAGGCGTTAACACCTTTATTTTGATAATGAGGATGAATTCCAATCAAATAAAATTCGACATGATCGTTCTTTTTTTGCGCTTGCATCAAATGCCACCAACCAAATGGGAACAATTTTCCTTTCGTTTTCTGGAAAGCTTTTGAAAATGAAGGCATCGTAATCGCAAAAGCAATCATTTTGTTGTTTTTATCTTTTACACATGAAATAAAATCGGGATGAAGAAATTTTAGATATTTCTTTTTGTAATGCTCAACCTGAAATTTTTCTATCGGAACAAAACTTTGCAATTCTGCATACGTCACATTCAACAAATCGAACATCTCATCTACGTAAGGTAACATTTCGTCAATTGTATCAAATTTATACGTATCTATTTCGTAACGTTTTTTGAGCATTTCACACAATTTATCCATTTGCTTTACCTTGCCCAAATTGGCAATATCAATAGAATATTCTAACCACTCGGCTTTTGGTTGATAACCTAATTCTTGCAAATATATTGGATAATATTCGTAATTATATAAACCGATCAAAGTGGCAACTTTATCAAATCCTTCTGTTAATAATCCAGCTTTATCCATATTCGAAAATCCCATCGGACCTTCTATATAACTCAGTTTATTATTTTTAGCAATGTTTTCAACAGTTGTTAATAAAGCTTTTAAAATGTTGATATCATCTTTAAAAACTAACCAACCAAACCGAATTTTAGTCTTTCCAAGTTCTTTTACTTCGGTCCAATTAATAATCGAAACAATTCGTCCAACGACTTCTTTTCCTTTGTAAGCTAAAAAATAGTTAGCTTCTACCGTCTCAAAAATTGCATTCTTTTTATCAAAACTTGCGAGTTCATCTTTCTTTAAAGAAGGCACCCAATACGGATTATCTTTATACACTTCAAAAGGTAAATCGACAAATTTCTTCATTTCACTTGGCGTATTCACCTCTCTTACTTCGATCATATGCTATTAAATTGCGTCTAACAGATTCTAATTTAGGAAGAATTTTTTAGAGAACAATTTTCTCTTCTACAGATTTTCCGTTTTTATCTTTTCCGTAAAATAAAATATAATCAAGCTTTACCGAAATTCCAGCCGTTCCTTTCTTCTGTTTTAAGAAAACGCGATTCAATGTTATCAACTTGTTATTAACAGTTGTTTGAACAATTGGATTTTTTTGAGAATCAAGCTTAAGCGTTAATTTTTGAGTTGGATAAGATACTAATGTCAACTGAAAAACATTCTTTTCAATTTTCTTAATATCTAAACCATATGCCAATTTCTTTTGTATAGAAGTCAAGGGCTTTTTTGAGCCATCTTCAGCATAAAGAATGCGATAAATATCAACTGGATTATCATCATCTAAAATTCCTTTGCTCGAAAAAAGTGCATCGTAAACAAACGTATTTTTATTGTCGTTGTGTTGAATGTAAAATAATCTATTTTCTGATTTTGGAGGAACAGGATAACCTTGTTGTGCATTTACAACAAAAGAAAAAAGGATAGAACAAATAATTAATAGGTTTTTCATTGATTGATATTTTTAAAAATAGAAGATACGAATTATTTGAATGATTATCTAAATCCAAATAAAAAGTTTCGAAACTTTAACTTGCTCAATATTATTTTGATCAAGAAAATCTTGCGGAAATTTGATTAAATCTGAAATTGGAATAATTTCATCATTCTGAATAAAATTATATTTACCATGACCAGTTTGATATTTAGAACTTTTATTAGAAACTTCGTGATTGATTTCAATCATTTCATCTTCTAAATCAATAGTAATTTCTGTTTCTTTTTCTACAACTAACAAAGCCTTTTTATTCCTGAAAAAATAAATTTCGCGCTTAGATTCCTTTAAGAGATGATTGTAAGTATTGACAACTGGAATGGTAAAAAAAAAGAATAGTATCAAAAAAATCATTCCAATAATTATGTTAGTTAAAATGAAATCTGTCACAAACAATAATTGATAAGCTATAAATAAAAAAGTAAGACAAAGAATTGCAAAAAGAATCATATTAAAAACTGAAATATAGCTTAAAAAACCAATTTTGACGCGAATAACTTCATCATTTTCGTGTTTATATTCTTTTTGAGACTCAATGATAAATAAAATAATTGGTAAAAAGATTATCCACAAAAGTAAGATGATGAAAATCGAATTTTCTGTACTCATTTTTTATTTTTTTATTTTCTCTTTGACGAATTCTACAATAATTGGAACCAAAGAAAACACAATAATTGCCATTACGACAATTTCGAAATTGTTTTTGATAAATGGAATTGTTCCAAGGAAATAGCCAGCCAATGTAATCCCGAAAACCCAAATTGTTCCTCCGATAAAATTATATTTGATAAATGTGCCATAATGCATTTTAGAAATCCCTGCAACGAAAGGTGCAAGCGTTCTTACAATCGGAACAAAACGTGCAATTACAATGGTTTTTGAACCATATTTTGTAAAGAAATCTTCGGTCTTTAGTATCGCAGAATCTTTAATAATTCGTTTACCGAAAATTTTAGTTGTAACTAATTTCGTTCCTAAGGTTTTCCCAATCGTATAATTGACTGTGTCGCCTGCAATTGCCGCGATCCAAAGTAAACCTAATACAATATAAATATTGAGTTGAGCTGGAAAAGCCGCAGCTAACATCCCTGCTGCAAATAAAAGCGAATCTCCAGGTAAAAAAGGCATGACAACCAAACCTGTTTCGATAAAGATTAAGAGAAATAAAATCAAGTAAAACCAATGTTGATAATCATTCAAAATGGTTTCTAAATATTTATCGATATGTAGAATATAATCTAAAATTTCCATGATTTAAAGGTATAAAAAAACTCGACCGAAGTCGAGTTAAGTTTTTATAGTTATTCTTGTTCAGCTACCTTTTTTTTGCCGAACTTTTCTTTGATAATTTCCACTAAAATTGGAAGTACAGAAGCGATTGTTATTCCTAAAATTACTTTAGAAAAATTATTTTGAACCCATTCTATATTTCCTAAAAAGTATCCAATAAGTGTTAAACCAACAACCCATAACACGGCTCCAATCACATTATATGTAATGAAAATAGAGTATCCCATTCTCCCAATTCCTGCAACGAAAGGCGCTAAAGTTCTTACAATTGGTACAAAACGTGCAATTACAATGGTTTTTGAACCGTATTTTTCGTAGAATTCGTGCGTTTTATTGATATGTTCTTCTTGGATGAAATTTTTACCAAAAATCTTAACTTTAGTTGCTTTGTAACCAACTTTCTTTCCGATGGTATAATTCAATGTATCACCGAGTATCGCGGCCACCAAAAGAATTGCAATCATAATCCACACATTCATATCATTTGTTTCTTGTGCAGCTAACATCCCTGCCGCAAACAACAATGAATCTCCAGGTAAAAAAGGCATCACAACTACACCTGTTTCCACGAAAATGATTAAAAATAAAATTGCATACAACCACAAACCATATTCATTTGCAAACTCTGCTAAATGTTGGTCGATATGCATAATAAAGTCAAAAAGACTCATAAATACTTCCATAAAAGTTGATTAAATTTCCGAAGCATTAAATGCATTTTTGATATGATTTACGCTCCAAGATTGTTGTTTTTTTAAAAGTGCTAAAATATCAAATCTTACCTCAGAAATAAAATTATTTTTCTGAATAAAATCATCTGCGGCAAGAATTAACAATTTCTTCTTCTTTGTGTTAATAGAACTTTCTGGCTCCGCAACATAATTTGAAGTACGACTCTTAACCTCTATAATAACAATCTCATTTTCAAATTGAGCAATAATATCGATTTCGGCTTTTCTGTAAAAATAATTTCGAGCCAATATTTTGTATCCATTTTGGATTAAATAATTAACGGCAAAATCTTCTGCTTCTTTTCCGAAATCGTAACTAATACTCATTCAAAAAAATTATTTTGTTCCGTACAAACGATCTCCAGCATCACCTAAACCTGGAACGATGTATCCATTTTCATTCAATTTTTCATCCAAAGCAGCCAAGAAAATTGGAACTTCTGGATAAACTTTATGTACAGCTTCAACACCTTCAGGACAACCAACTAAACATGCTAAACGTACTGATTTTGCACCTTTATCTTTTAAAATTTCAATTGCTTTTATTGCTGAACCTCCAGTTGCTAACATAGGATCTACTAAAATAACATCTCTAGATTCTAAATCAGTTGGAAGCTTACATAAATATTCTACAGGTTGTAAAGTATCATGATCACGGTAAAGACCTATATGTCCTACTTTTGCCGTTGGTATCAATTGATGGATTCCTTTTACCATTCCTAAACCAGCACGCAGGATAGGAACAATAGCCATATCACTACCTTTTATCTTATAACCAATTGTTTTAGTAATTGGAGTTTCAACCTCGATTTCTTCTAGTTCTAGATTACGTGTAATTTCATAACACATTAATCCTGAAATTTCATCAACTAACTCTCCAAATTCTTTTGTAGTTGTTTCTTTATCACGCATTTGCGTAATTTTAGCTTTTACTAATGGATGAGTAATGATGGTTAAATTATCTTGTTTCATATCTATTATTCTATAAAATACAAATTTACACTATTTGAAGTTATATTCAATCTGACTTTTGCCCCCATTTTAAGCGCAACATTATGTCCTGTATGTCCTGATGGAAAATTAAATGCTATAGGAATATTTAAATCTTTTGTAAAACTATGTATTACTTCATAAGTCGTTGAATCAAAAGGATGATTATAATTTTCTTTATTCTCATCTTCAGTATCCATATGAGTAAAATTTCCTAAAATTATTCCTTTTACTTGATTTAGAATATTATTCCTTTTTAGATTCATCATCATTCTATCTACTGCATACCAGTTTTCAAACCAATCCTCTAAAAATAATATTTTATTTTGAGGATTATTTATAGCTGATTCACTTCCCAAAAGTGAATAAACAATGGACAAATTACCTCCTACTAATTCTCCTTCTACTTCTCCTAGCTGATTAAAACGATGACTATCTTTTATATGATATTCTATTTTGTTTCCAAACAAAACATCATAAACACTTTGATATGATGAAGGATGATAAATTGTATCTGCTAATTTTTTTGCAGTAACTCCATGTAAAGTTTGGAAACCTAATCGGTTAAAATGATTATGAAAAACTGTAATATCAGAATAACCAATAATCCATTTTGGGTTTTCTCTAAATTTATCTATGTTTAAGCTGTCTATAATTTTTACAGATCCATATCCTCCTCTCGCACACCAAATAGCTTTAATATCATCATTATCCAAAGCCCACTGAAAATCTTCTGTTCTTAATTCATCAGTTCCTGCATAATGATATCCCAAATCAAATTCAGCATAAACATTTTCTCCTAATACAGGAGTTAATTTCCAAGTTTTTATTAATTGAATTACTTCGTCCAATTCTCCAAACAACATTTGTTTGGCTGGAGCTACAATTGCTATTTTATCACCTTCTTTTAAAAAGTTGGGCTGAATCATTTTTGTAAAATTACCTGTCCCAAAGATAGAAACAAAAAATACATGAGTGAACCATTAACTTGAATTTTATCAACAAAAAAACCAATCTTTAATAGATTGGTTTTTTTATAAATTATATATAACAACTAATTATATTGTAATTTTTATTGTAGCATTCCAAGTTCTTCCATATCCAAAATAGATTTCGTTGTTTACATTTAATCCTTTATATGTTTCTGCTCCTCTATAATCTTCTTGGTAGTTTGTTCTAGATTCTGAAATATAAATATGATTAAATACATTATTTACATTAAAACGTAAAGTTAATTTATTTCTATCTGTTAATTTATGCTCCCAAGAAATACCAGCATCCATTAAATTGTATGAAGGCAATTTTAAATTACCAGATCCTCTTGTTGATGTATCATCAACTACAGAACTAACTCTTGAACTATATAAATCTCCTTGATAGCGATAATTTGCATTAACAGAAATACTCTTTATGACTTTATAATTCATACCTAATCCAAATTGTGTTTGTGCAGCATCTCCTACTTTCAATTTATCAAGGTTTTCGCTTGTAGTATCTAAGTAATTTTGATTATCTCCATATACAAATGTCGTAGATTGTCCTCTATATTTCCAATCTCCTAAAGAAGCGAAACCTGTCAATTCTAATACTCTCATTAGTTTGTATCCCATTTCCAGTTCTAGTCCTTTATGTCTTTGTTCAACACCTTGGTTTACTAAATTTATAATTGAACCTCTTTCTACGCCGTATTTACTTATATCAGTTGATGTAGCAGTTCTAGAGTCTGTTGTTACACGATTTTTCCAATTTGTGTAATATCCATTCAAGTTTGCCCAAAGATTTCTAGCTTTGAATTTATATCCAAACTCTATACCTAATACCTCTTCATTTTTAGTATTATTATTTGCTTCATTACTATTTCTTAAAAATAAAGCTCTACTAAATGGCTGGCGAGAATAGAATCCAGAGTTGGCAAAAATCATGTGATTTTCTGCTATAGTAAAACTAACACCTCCTTTTAGGTTATATCCCCAGTTTGATAATTTTTCAGATTTTTCGTTTTCTTCAGTATATTTAAAATAATCCCAACGTTGATTAGTTTGATTAGATACCGATCCTTGAAAAAATGTACTAAATGCATCTGTTGAATACTCTAACTGAGTAAATAAACCTCCATAATTCACTCTTTCTCTATCATCATAACTCGTTTTTTCTGTGTCATTCTTAGCGTAATTATTCAATTTCCATGGATTCTTTGTAGAAAACGTTTTGGAAACATTATAACCATTTGGATATCTAACATTTGTCCCCGATCTTACAGTGTAGTAATCACCTCCCATTAAATTCGCTAATTGTTGAAAATGATCTCCTTCGTATGCTCTAAGATCAAAACCTACATTCAAATTTAATTTGTCTGTGAATTTATGCTTTAGATTAGAAAGCATTCCATACCATTGATGATTGTTTACGTTAGATCTTATGGCATAACTAGAAGCTCCACCTGCTTGACTTTGTCTATCAAACTGATTTTGGATTAATTTTAATCCTGTATCAGAGTCAGTTGTCGCTCTACCCAAAGGTCCTGTTCCTCCTCCACGACCCCAAGAACCATAAAGAACTGTAGATAAACTAGTTTTATCATTTATATCAAAATCCCAGTTTATATTCATTACGGGTTTATGGTAGAAATTTCTTCTTTCATTAAACAGTTCACCATGTAAATAACCTTGATTTCCATTGAACTTACGCCCATATTTCAAAAGAGTTGATATTGGTTGAGCATAATTTTGATCATGCCACTGAGGTGCTCCTGTCAATAAGAAGTTTAATGTATGATTTTTAGATGGTTTATAGCCAAATGAGATAAAATAATTTTGTCCTTGACCTTTTGTTCCTTTATTATATCCATTTCCTTGCCAATGACTTAATAATAAGGAAACACCAAATTTATTATTGATTAACCCTGTATTGTAGGCTAATGTCGAAGTGTAATAATAATCATTTGCTATTCCTGCTCTAAAAACACCTCCTTCTTTCTTTTCTGTAGCTTTTGTTATAAAGTTATATGTTCCCCCTACAGATGAAATGGCTATTTTTGATGATCCTAAACCTCTTTGAATTTGAATTGCAGAAGCTATATCAGACATACCCGACCAGTTTGACCAATATACTCTACCACTTTCCATATCATTGATTGGTTGCCCATTCAATAAAAATGCCGTGTTAGATTGATCAAAACCACGTGTAACAACTCTAGAATCACCAAACCCTCCTGATTGTCCTGCTACATATACAGATGGTGTATTAACAAAGGCTTTGGTAATATCATCACCTCCTCCAGTGCTTCGCTCTATCTGTTCTTTAGTAATTGTAGTTGATGCAACTGGTGTTTTTCTGTCTTCAGCTAGATCAATTACTCCTTTACCTATAATTAATGTCTCTACTAAAGACACATTTTCGTCCTCTTGTTGAACAACTTTTGTAGAATCTGTTGGTTCAACAACTTGAGCGAAAGATAATGTTGCCGTTAAGGCAAAAGCTCCTACTAATAAAAGCTTCATTGAGTTTAACCTCATCTTATGAAATAGTTTAAAAGTTTACACTGTAAATGTAAATACTTTAAATGAGATTATTGTTAAATTATGGTAAAATTTTATAAAATCAATTAACATCTTAAATATTAATTATTATTTTTTATTCAAAATAGTCGATATTTTATCAATATTTTAAATTATATGAAGTAATTCTATTAAATTTTAAAGATTATTTAACATTTAATTAAAAATTAACATAATGTAAATGTTAATTTTTAACATTAATTATAGGAATACAATGATTTTTTTTTAGAAAAAAGATGAAAACTCAAGAAAAAATTAATTATTTAGAATCAGTATTAATAAAATTAAATTCAATAACTTTTTTATTTATAAGCTAATACTAATAAATTTTCAAAACAAATTATTTAAATACAATACAACTAACGTTAAAACTTGTTGTATTGTATTCTTAATCATAAAAAAGAATTGAAATGTTAAAGAAATCAAGCCTTAACAGCTTTCAAACTTAAGTCAAAGTTAGGAGCAGAATGAATAATCGCACCAGAAGAAATAAAATCAACACCAGTTTCGGCAATTGCACGAACAGATTCTTTTGTAATTCCACCCGAAGCTTCAGTTTTTACTTGTCCATTTATATATTGAACAGCTTCTTTCATCGTTTCGAGATCAAAATTATCCAACATAATAAAATCAACATTTGCCTCCAAAGCTTCTTTTACCTCATCCATATTGCGCGTTTCCACCTCTATTTTTAGATGTAAATGATGTTTTTCCAAATAATCTTTGGTTTGCGCAACTGCTTTAGTAATATTTCCACAAAAATCGACATGATTATCTTTTAACATCACCATATCGTATAATCCAAAACGATGATTTTCTGCGCCCCCAATTTTAACAGCCCATTTTTCTAACATACGAAAATTAGGTGTTGTTTTGCGTGTATCCAAAATTTTGGCATTTGTTCCGCTTACCAATTCCATCATTTCATGTGCATAAGTCGCAATACCAGACATTCGTTGCATACAATTCAACGCTAATCGCTCGCAAGTTAAAATTGATTGCGAAGAACCTTTCACTTTGAACGCAATATCACCAAATTGAACTTTATCGCCATCATTTATATATTGTTCTATTTTTAAAGATGGATCAAACGTATCGAAAATAATTTTCGCTAACTCAATTCCAGCAATTATTCCGTTATCTTTCACTTTCAGTTCAGCTTCTTGAATTGCATCATACGGAACCGACGCTAAAGTTGAATGATCGCCATCGCCAACGTCTTCTAAAAAAGCTTGACGAATAAAAAGTTGTAATTTTTCTTGTGTGATATATGGAGGAAAATTCATTATCTATATGTTAAGGATGCAAATTTTGATTGATTAAATTCTTTCTTGGTTTTGTATTCATAATATTCAGCCCAAGTACCGTTTTCTTCACGCACAACTGTAATCAACACTTGTACTGAAGGATCATTTTCGAAGAAATTTTTGATTTGAAGTTTATATTCTTTGTCATCAATTTTACCTTTTGTAATGTCAATTGCTCCAGATTTAAAAGCCACATCAAAAGCAGTTGCATAAGGATCAATAGAAGCCATTTCGAAAAGATTAGAAAACTTTCCTAAATAATATTCTCGACTTCCATTATTACCAAAAGTTGTTAAATTAAATTCTTTATCAATTCTTACTTCAATCGTTTCTTCATCAGTTTTTAAAGTAAACAATACACGATTTTCTGAAGGGAAAGTTTCAAAATCATTATTTTTTTCTGCCGATTCGTAACGTAAAGGCATTGTATATTTCATCGCAACCGCTTTTCCATCGACTCCTTTTGCAGGCGTCATTTTCAGATTAGCTCGCTCCATTTTATTGTTCAACAAAACTAAACTCGACAATGCTACACTATTAAAAATTGGATTTGAACCATCAGTCGAGACATCATCAAAATTACCATCTTCATTGATTTTAAAACCTAATTTAGATTGAGCAGTTTCGATATGAAGATAATCAGCAATATTAGAAAAGAATGAAATTTGAGTTTGAATATCTTGATTCAAATTTTTGTTCATACAAGCCTGTAGTTCGCTATTCTCTTTGAGATTTTCGCAACCAAAATAAACAACAGCTTTCTTAGCTTCTTTACCAAAAGTCAAACTTACGTTTTGTTTTTCTTTCGAATTTTGAGCAAAAGAAAAACTTATTGCAAAACATGCAACGAACAGAAATAATTTCTTCATTAATTAAAATCTTTGTTATAAAAAGTTCCTCGATTTTCTTTTTGATTGATACTTTGCTCAATGATTAAATGTGCGACATCAACCAAATTTCGAAGTTCTAAAATTTTAGGCGAAACAATCGTAAAATAATAAATTTCTTTGACCATTTTCTCGATTTCATTGATACGATTTTGTGCAATTTGCAAACGATTATCACTTCGTACAATTCCAACCAATTCGCTCATCATCGCTTGTAATTGTTTGCGTAAATAAGAAATCAATACTAATTCTTCTTGCACTTTCATTCCTTCTTCGTTCCATTCTGGAAACTCAAAATTATAAATCGAAAATTGATTATCATTTAATAAGTCGACCGTTTTCAACGCTGCACGATGACCAAAAACCATCGCTTCCAACAACGAATTCGAAGCTAAACGATTTGCACCATGTAAACCTGTATTAGAACATTCGCCAACCGCAAACAAATTCTCGATAGATGTTTTTCCTTCTAAATCTACATCAATTCCACCGCACAAATAATGCGAAGCAGGAACAACCGGAACCAATTCGGTAAACATATCGTAGCCTTCGGATTTACATTTTTTGTAAATATTGGGGAAATGCTCCAAGAATTTTTCTTTCTCTAAATGTCGACAATCGATGTAAACATAATCATCTCCGCGCAATTTCATTTCGTTATCAATCGCTCGCGCCACAATATCACGCGAAGCCAATTCCTCACGTTCATCATATTTGTGCATAAACAATTCGCCATCTTTCGTACGCAATTTCGCACCAAAACCACGAACAGCCTCTGAAATTAAGAACAATTGTCCATCAAATTCGCTGTAAAAAGCTGTTGGATGAAACTGAATAAATTGCATTCCCGAAACGGTTGCTTTCGCACGTCGAGCCAAACCAATTCCGTCGCCAGTTGCAATAATAGGATTCGTCGTATTTTTATAAACATGACCAACTCCGCCCGTTGCTAACAAGGTTACTTTGGCTAAATGTTGCTCAACTTTATCGGTATTCAAATCTAAAATATACGCACCAAAACATGTCGTTTTCTGAGTTATATCACGATTCAAATGATGTTCTGTAATCAAATCTACTACAAAATGATGCGTAAAAACCTGAATATTTGGATATTCTTTTATTGCTTCTAACATCGCGCGCTCAATTTCCCAACCTGTCACATCTTTGTGATGAACAATTCGGTTTTCGGTATGTCCACCTTCACGACCAAGGTCATAAATTCCTTCGTTATTTTTATCGAAACGAACACCCCAATCTATAATTTCATTAATACGTTCTGGCGCTTCTTTTACGACAATCTCAACCGCTTTCAGCTTACACAAACCATCTCCTGCACGAAGCGTATCCTCGATATGTTTTTCGAAACTATCTTTTTCGAAATCACTTACAACAGCTACACCACCTTGCGCATATTTGGTATTGGTTTCGTCTTTGTTTGCTTTGGTTACAATTGTAATTTTTGCATCAGGATTTCGAATCGCGATTTTCAGCGCATACGAAAGTCCAGCAATTCCAGAACCAATGACTAATACATCTTGAATAGCCATTATTTGATTTTTTCTGATAAATCTAACATTCTATTAATTGCAGCTAACGCTTTAACTCGCAATTCTTCTTCTATTTGAATTTCTGGCAATTCATATTTCATGCACAGATATAATTTTTCTAATGTTGATAATTTCATGTAAAAACATTCAGAACAATTACACGATTCATCTTGAACTAATGCTGGAATTAATGTTTTATTCGGAGCAAGTTTTTGCATTTCGTGTAAAATTCCTTCTTCCGTTGCCACAATAAATTCTTGTGCATCATTTTCTACCACATAATCTAATAAACGAGAAGTTGAACCAATAAAATGTGCGAATTTCAATAAATCTTCTTGCGCTTCTGGATGCGCAATTAATTTTGCATTTGGATGATCAGCCATTTGTTGTGCAATTCTTTCCAAAGAAAAAGCTTCGTGCACGATACAAGCTCCGTCCCACAAAATCATGTTGCGATTACAAACTTGATTTAAGTATCGACCTAAATTACGATCTGGCGCAAAAATAATTTCTTGATCTTCTGGCAACGAATTAATAATCGCTTCCGCATTCGAAGAAGTGACAATAATATCTGATTCTGCTTTAACACCCGCATCACAATTGATGTAACTTACCACAATCGCATTTGGATGTTGCTCACGTAAACCACGTAAACCTTCTGCCGAACATGAATCTGCCAAAGAACAACCCGCTTTTGTATCGGGTAAAACAACTTTTTTAGAAGGGTTCAAAATCTTTGCAGCTTCTGCCATAAAATGAACACCACAAAAAACAATCATATCAGCTTCAGTTTTTGCAGCAGCACGCGCCAATTGTAACGAATCACCTAAATAATCTGCTAAATCCTGAATTTCTCCTGACTGATAATAATGCGCCAAAATCATTGCATTTTTCTCTTTGCGTAATTTATTGATTTCCGCAATTAAATCAGTTCCTTTTGGAATTTCAACATCCAAATAACCTTTATAATCTAACTTTTCTATCGCTTGTTCTAATGTATTCATTTGTGAGTGATTTTATTTTATACCTAATTGCTTTTTCACTTCTTTTGACAACGCATCTTTGTGCACTGTAAAAGCAATTGATTTCATTCTGAAAAATGGTTTCGACATATAAATGTGTCCATTATTTCCTAAATCTGTTGTTCCCCAAGAATTTTTTACATCATAATATTGATTTCCCAATTGATCTTTCAAAATTCCTGTAATATGCATTAAATGGTCATCTTCTGTCGAATAATCTTCAAAACCTTTTTGACGCTCATCAGCCGTCACCCATTTTTCAGGTAAAATCTGAACAAAATAATCTGATTCTAAACCTTCTGAAGGCCAAATTGCCATTCCATACTTTTTAGAAAATGTTTTTTCAGAAACATCTGTATCAAAAGCCGCTGTATATCCTTTATATAACGCTTCGTCCAAGACTTTCATGTATTCATCTAATGGTAAATTATAATATGAACCATTTGAAAAATTATCTGGCACTTGCAAAATAAATTGTGAATAATAAGGCGCTTGCTGAAAAGATGTCAAGGTTACATAATCATCAGGATTTATTTTCAAGGCTTTTGCAAATTCTTGTGGTGTATATTCTTTTCCTTCGAACTTGAATTTTGTTGGAGGAACACCTAATTTATCATTCAATTTTTGATCAAATTTTGATTTCCAATCTGCTGTTAAATATTTTTTAGGATTTTTTACAATCGAATCTAATCCAACTTTCAAATCTTTTACCAATATTTCGTGGTTATGCTTCACATCTGTTCCATTCGCAAAACCTGCATAAACTTCGTTTGGAACTAATCCATTTTTACGAACCGAATTTAAAACATCATGCGACAAACCTCCTTGACTAAACTGTGCTTTTCCTTGACGGTAAACATAATTGTATGCTTTTTCTGGATAAGTATATCGTACATTGTACATTTCCGACAAATCGACATCTTTTCCTGTCAATCGTTTTACTTCTGATTCTAAAAAAGAAGTTGTAGAAAATGACCAACAAGTTCCCGTTTTTCCTTGCGAAATAATTGGAAGCGCAGTGTTGTTAACTAATTCTGTAAATTTGAAAGGCGTTTCTTGTGCCGAAACCAACATACTTACAAAAGCAATGCTGGCAACTATATATTTTTTCATTTGTGTTTTGTATAGATTTCAAAAGTAAAGTTATTTTATGAAGTTTTTAACGAAAGATGGAGGAAGTTTAGATTTACAATTTTAGAATTACGAATTATTACAAGTTTTTATCTTAATTCAATTTTTAATTCAGTATAATATTTCAGTATTCGAACAAATTATAAATCAATTAAGTATAAATATTCAATTTTTATTCATCTTAAAATTAATTTTCGTGAAAATGCCATAAATGACTCAAAAACCTATTAACTTTGCTCAAACATTACACAGATGCAACCAAGAGAAGATTTTTTATTGAAAGCTTACGAGCTGGGAATTATAAAATTTGGAAATTTTACTTTAAAAAGTGGTATAGAATCTCCTTTCTATGTCGATTTAAGACCTTTAGCTTCGAGTCCACAATTACTAAAAACTTTAGCAAATAACTTATTAGATTTAGTTGAAGATGTAGAATACGACTTGATTTGTGGTGTGCCTTATGCAGCTTTGCCTATGGCAACTACAATGAGTTTAACATCAAATATTCCTTTGATTATCAAACGTAAAGAAAACAAAGGTTACGGTACTAAACGTATGGTAGAGGGTGTTTTTGCGGAAGGACAATCTTGTCTTTTGGTCGAAGATGTAATTACTTCTGGACAATCTTTGTTAGAAACAATTGATCAAGTTGAGCGCGAAGGATTACGTGTAAAAGATTTGGTTGTTGTTTTAGACCGTGCACAAGGTGGTTCAGACAAATTAAAAGAACAAGGGTACAACGTGAAAACGTTATTTACAATTCACGAAGTAATCGATATTTTACATAAATATCACCGTTTGAGTGATGATGAAGCGAAAAAAATCAAAGACTTTTTAGCTTTACCTCCAGAAGCGGCTCCTGCAAAACAACGTATTGCATTGGAAAACAAAAAAATTGTACATCCAGTTGGAAAACGTTTAGTTGAATTAGCACTTAAAAAACAATCTAACTTGATTGCTTCTGCTGATTTAATTACTTCTGAAGAAATTATTGAT
Organism: Empedobacter falsenii; assembly: GCF_019308355.1. Classification (GTDB taxonomy): domain Bacteria; phylum Bacteroidota; class Bacteroidia; order Flavobacteriales; family Weeksellaceae; genus Empedobacter; species Empedobacter falsenii_B. The sequence continues at coordinate 158,588 of NZ_JAAGKM010000002.1, forward strand.
TTCGCTGGTAAAGTTGGTGATCATGTTGTTGCTTTAAAATTACATTCAGATATTATTCAAGATTTTTCGGACAATTTAATTGTTGAATTGAAAAAAATCGCACGCGAAAAAGAATTCTTATTATTCGAAGATCGCAAGTTTGGAGATATTGGAAATACGCAAGAATTACAATTTAAGAAATCGATTTACAAAATTTCTGATTGGGCAGATTTAGTAACTGTTCATCCAATTGGAGGTTTAGAATCATTAAAAGTTTTCGAAAATACCGGAGTTATCACAATTGTTGAAATGTCTTCGAAAGGAACATTGACTGATGATTATTACTTTACAAAAGCAATTAATGTTTCGGAACAATCTGGAAATGTTTTAGGAGCTGTTGCACAACGCCAAATTCCTGATAACTTGTTATTGTTTACGCCTGGTGTTAATATTTCTTCGACTGGAGATAGCAAAGGACAACAGTATAATACGCCAGAATTAGTTTTCAAAAATTACCACACAGACTTTATGATTGTTGGTCGTGGAATTTACAAAGCTGCTGATGTAAAAACTGCGGCAAAAGAATACCAAACGTTAGGTTGGGTTTCTTACCTACAAAGTTTGAATGACTAAGATTTAGATAAATTTCAAAAATATAAAAGCAAGCTATTTCAGCTTGCTTTTTGTTTTTTATTTGGTAAGAAATCTACTTCAATATAAATTTATGCGAAACACTATTTCCATTATCATCTTGAATTGTTGCGACATAAAATCCTGCTGATAAGTTAGAAAGATTTACACTTCCATTAGAATTTTCAGTATTTATCGTTTTAATCATTCGTCCTGTTGCATCAATAATTTTAATCGAAATTTGAGACTCAAAATTTAATTGATAATTCAATGTTTTGTTTGAAATATAAATTTTAGATGAATTTCTATCAACATCATTTGTCCCTAAAGTTGATGTTTTAGCAGCTTCAACCACATATTCGATTCCTAATTTTGTAAACTTCGCAGCATGCGTAGAGGTTTTCCCAAGAGTTGCATATGTATCATTTACAGAATGAATGTATGGATTGCTATCTTGCATTTTAGCCTCGAAAGGTAAAGTTGCCGCAAAACCATTATCCGACCAACTAAAATGATCTGAACATCCGTATCCACATTGTGAAGTATCATACGTGAATTGATGTAAACCAGTTTTGTTGTATTCGTCCATCAATTGCATCAAAAACGAATTGAGATTTGCATCACAATAAGCATCCGTCATCAAAATAACATCTTTCGTAGAACCTTTGTAATTCGTCATATCAAATTGTACATAACCTATTACATTTTTATTCTCCGAAGCGTATTTCTGCGCAATTTCTTTCGATCCTACTAAACCTATTTCTTCTGCTGCGTAAGCCATAATTTCGGTAGTTCGTTGCGGTTTGAAATTATTTTTTAACAACACACGCAAAACTTCGGTGATTGTTGCAATTCCAGATGCATTATCATCTGCTCCTGGTGCAAAAGTTTGATTTGCATTCCAACCAACAGTCGAATCGGCATGACCTCCAATAATCACAAATTCATCTTTCTTTTCAATTCCATTAAAAGTCAAAATCAACGACTTCATTGGCGTATTCACATGATCAACGATTCTTACAAATACGTCAGTTCGTCCTGCATCAGCAATCATTTTCACCCAAACTTCTTTCAATTTAAGAACCGCATTATTTGCTTCTTGTCGTGTATGATAACGCGTTTTGAAATCTTCTAACATCAAAATTGTTTTCTCAATTTCTTTGACATCAACATCATTCAATGCCGTAGTTATAAAAGCTTGTTCTGATATTGTATAATTGAAAGGTGCTTTTTTCTGAGATGGCTTTTCTTGAAGTGATTCTAGTGCATCTTCTTTCGAATTTCTAAAAATATAACCATGTCCATGCGCAAATTTTCCATGTAAACTTTCAGCAATTTCTGGATGAAAATAAATAGCAGAAAAATTATTTTTTGAAGAAATTATTTCAATAGAATCCGCATGATTTTTTTGTAAAAAAGCGGCATTCTCAGTCTCCATTGTCGCAAAAATGAAGTTTTCTCTGGTTTGCGCAAAAGAATAAAGCCCATTCAATAAAAATGTGGTAAGTAGTAAAAGTTTAGTTTTCATAAAAAATCATATTAGTGTAAAACAAATATATGATTAATAATGATTTATCGTATTTATCAAAACAAAAAAATCCATCGAAAGATGGATTTTTTTATTAATATTTTAATTGAAATTTTATATAGGTAATCTTTTTACCTTCTTCCAAAAATTTCGATTCATAATATGTTTGTACAGCTGTTACAATTTCTGGAATATCTGAATGATCTGGGTGATAAACATCGTGTGTAGAACGAATAACTTCGTGTCCTTCGATGTGAATAACACCATGTGTATATCCGTGTAAAAATTCAGAGTCCGTTTTTAAATTAACTGTTCCTTCAGGTTTTAAGATGGTATTGTAACGTCTCAAAAATTCAGGATCTGTTAAACGATGTTTTGTTCTTCTGTATTTGATTTGTGGATCTGGGAAAGTAATCCAAATTTCGCTCACTTCATTTTCTGCAAAAAGATGATCGATAATTTCGATTTGAGTTCGAAGAAATCCAGCATTTTCAATTCCTTCATCCAAACAAGTCTTAGCACCACGCCAAAATCTTGATCCTTTAATATCTACTCCGATAAAATTACGATCCTTGTCACGACGCGCCATTGCAACTGTATATTCTCCTTTTCCGCACCCAAGTTCTAACACAATTGGTTTGTCGTTCTTGAAAAATTCTTTGTTCCAATTTCCTTTTAATGCAAACTCGTTAATTGCCTCTTCTCGTGTTGGTTGAACAACATTCTGAAAAGTTTTATTTTCGTTAAATCTTCTGATTTTATCTTTTCCCATTTCGGATATATTTTGCGCGAAATTACGAGATTTTGATTAATCTAAAAAACTGTTCTGAAAACACATAAATATCATCAAATAGTATTTATGTAAAAAGGTTTGTTATTTTTGTATTGAAAAACTAAAATTAGAAAAATGGATTTTATCAAACAATTTCATAGTGGCTGGGCTTATCTTGTGATTTTGATGGGCGTTATCTTTGTGATTTCAACATTAATTTATGCGATTTCTAAAAAAGATACAAACGCAACAATAAAAAAAATCGGGTTATTTACAACCATTACTTTTCACGTTCAATTATTACTTGGATTAGTAAATTTAATAAAATTGGCTGTTGATGTTTCTGGGGCAGAAAACATTATGAAAAACGATATTTTAAGATTTAAGTTGATGGAACATCCATTAATTATGATTTCTGCTGTTATTTTTATGACGATTGCAAATGCAAAACTAAAACGCTCTATAACTGTACCAATGAGCGTCCCTATTTTTGCAATAGTTTCATTTCTATTAGTAGCTTTAGGAGTTTTCTTTTTATACCAAAATCAACTTTGGTTAGTTTAAAAATTAGAATAATTTCACTAAAAAGAGTATTAATAACTTAATACTCTTTTTATATTTTTATGTGATTTATAATTTTTTTATTCTAATTTCGTTATTAACAAGTCGCTAAAGCTTTCTTTTAAATTTTAAGAATCTTTGGCACTCGATTTGAAATAGACTTGTACAAACTAAGAAATAAAATGAAATACATAAAATATCTATTCTCTTTGCTTTTGGTTTTAGTAACTTTTAACCTAAACGCTCAAGATTTTCATACAGCAAATATCAAGGTTGATTACGAACAAGAAACTGGAACTTTAAATATCACTGCGCGTACATTTACCAATCAGTTGGAAAAAGCAGTTGGTGCTGATGTTTCAAACAAATCTAACTTCGAAAACAAGTTGAAAGCGTATGTAAATAGTAAAGTTGATGTAAAAGTAAATGGTAAAGCTTTGGGAACTTCTTATTATGGTTATCAGGTAAATGATAAATCGACACGAGTTTTTTTTAAGTTTGATAAAATTTCTAATATCAGCTCGATAGAACTAAAAGTAGCTTTGTTGACAGATATTTTTAATGATCAACAAAACATTGTAACTTTTGATGTCAAAAATAAAAAAGACACAAAAGTATTAACAGGAAATAACGACACCGTAAAGATGTCTTTCTAATAAAGCAAAAGCCTTCCGAAATCGGAAGGCTTTTTTATTTCAAATATGCTTAATAATTATCTCTAATAATTCGTAATAACTTTTCGTTCTCATTTCGAATCCAAGATAAATCTTTGATCGAATTATTATTCATCAAACTAAAAATTAACGTTCTTCCAGATTTCGTTTTCAAATAACCACTCAACGTTACATTATTGTTCAACGTTCCTGTTTTGGCATAAATATAAGGTTGCGCCGAATCTTTGTATCTATTTTTGATTGTTCCAGTTTTACCACCTATTGGGAAAATAGAAAACAAACGTTGCTCGGGAAATTCGTTGTACATTTTCCCCAAAACTTGAGCAAAACTTTGCGGTGTAAACAAATTATAACGCGATAATCCCGAACCGTCAAACCATTCTGGTTGTTGTTTCAAATCATTCAACAAATATCTTTTAGAAAAGGTAATCGTTTCAGAAGCGCTCAATTTTCCTGGTAAAGTACTCGAAGCTAAAATCAATAAATGTTCCGCCAAAAAATTATCGCTATTTTCCATCATTTCGCGGTAAACATCATCTGATTTCTGACTATAAAACACTTTCGGATTATTGATCATTGGCGTTTTGACCATATCAACAGGTTTACCCAAAATTTGCGACAACGATTTTTCTATCACCGTTTCATTCACTATAAAAGGAACTTTTTCTGTTCGTTTTTTATTACTGATATAAAATTTATTATCATAAAAATTCCTCGGCTCTGGCATTTCTCTAATTTCTGTTAATTCTTCAAAATATGTCGGAAATGTTTTGATTGAACTTCCATTTTTCGAAATTGAAACTAAATTTTCATGAATTGGAAATTGACTTCTTTCTGGTGCATAATCTTTTCTAAAATCGTCCCAAGTCCAACCTGGTAGAAAAGATTCTTCGTCGAAATTATTCCAATGAAAAACAATTTTAGAACCATTATTTTTCAAAAAATCTACCGCTCGTGTATTTTTATATTTTGGATGCAAAAAAGTTGGATCTCCAGTTCCTTCGATATGCAATTCGTCACCAATCAACTGATATTTGAATGCAGGGATAGAATCGTTCAACATTTTCATTGCTGTATACAACGTAAAAATTTTGGTATTTGATGCTGGAATAAAAAATTTATTCCCGTTATAATTATAGATTTCTTCTTTCGTGATTGGATCATACAAATAAAATCCTGTGAATTGAGTGGAATAGAAATCAGAATTGAGATGTTTCTCAATTAATTCGATCTGCGCAAATAGATGCACAGACGAAAAAATTGATAATATAGTAAGTAAATACTTCATTAATCTTTATTATCGAAAGGAACTGTTGGCGAATTACTATCATTCTTAATAATCATCTCTGTATGCGGATAAGGCATCGAGATATTATTATCGTCTAATGCATATTTCACCGCGCGATACAATTGCCAATAAGCCGTCCAATAATCACTATTCTTCACATAACAACGCACAGCCAAATTCACAGAACTTGCTGCAAATTCTAAAATCTCAACCGTTTTAGATTGTGTATCATCAACCAATTCATTTTTCTCTAAAACATTCAACAAAACTTCGCGCGCTTTGTCAAAATCATCATCATAAGAAATACCAACATTTACATCTAATCGACGATATTCTTTGACGGAATAATTGGTAATTGGATTATTAAACAAATTTGCATTTGGTAGCGTCACAACCTGCCCTTTTCCAGTCGCAATCACTGTATTTAATAAACTGATTGATTCGACAGTTCCTTCATTTCCTTGTGAAACAATATAATCTCCTACTTTAAACGGTTTGAAAAGAATAATTAGAATTCCCGCTGCAAAATTTGACAAAGACCCTTGCAAAGCTAAACCAATTGCTAAACCAGCTCCTCCTAGTGCTGCGATTAAACCGGAAGCATCTAAACCTAATCGTGAAACAACAAACATTATCACGATCATTTTTAGAACAATATTTATAATCGGAATAAGAAAAGTACGAATAGATAGATCCACATTACGAGTAATCATACGTTTTTCAATCAATTTTTTCAATTTGCCCGCCAACCATAAACCAATTACTAACGTAAATATCGCAGAGACTAAACTCCACCCCACTTCAGACCCTTTCGTAATTAACCAGTTCGTAATATATTCTACATCTTTGATAGGTGTTGAAATCACATCTTGTAAACTATCAACCTTGTCTTGTTCTTGCATAATATTTTTTTAGTAATTCAGCGGATAAAATTAATTCCATTCTTACATCTTTTCAAAAAAATAAAAAAATTATCATTTTTTTTAACTAATTTTAATAAATCTGAATATTGGTACAATATTCGTTAATAACAAATTACAACTAAAAAAAGACTATAATTAAAAATTAAAATCTATGAACATTATTGAATTAGTAAAAGGGTATATTACCCCAGATTTGATCTCGAAAACTTCATCAGAATTAGGTGAAAATGAATCGGGAATTTCTAAAGCAATCAATGCATTTATTCCTATTCTTTTAGGAGGTGTTTTAGAAAAAAAGAATTCTACTACAGGCTTATTTCATACCATCAAATCTTTTGGTGCTTCTCGTGGATTAGCTAATATTTCGACAGAACAAGAAACTCCAGACACAATTAAAGAATTAATCAATGTTATTTTTGGTTCGAATGCGCAACCAATCGTTTCTAAAATTGCTGAATATGCAGGAATTTCGACAGGTTCATCTTCAAAATTATTAGACTTAACTGCATTAACAACTTTTGGATCTATTGGAAAAGAAGCAGAATTTAACAATGTAACAGAAGCTGATTTCTTTTCATCTTTAGGAGGAATTAAAGATAAAATTTTAGGATTAATTCCAACTGGTTTAGGACTTGGAGCTTTAGGTTTAGGAACAATATTTAACGATGCGCCTAAAATTACTGAAACTATAGATGTTGCAAAAGATCATATAACTGAAACTATTACAGAAACAAGAAAAGTAGTTGATGTAGAACCAGAAGAAAAACCATATGTAGCGCCAGTTGATGCTTATGCAGAAACTCATAATAACAATGGTGGTGGAGGTTTTTGGAAATGGTTAATCCCATTAATTTTAGTTGCTTTAGCAGCCTTTTTCTTATTAAAAAAATGTAATAAGAACGAAGAAAAAACAGTTATTACAGAAGAATCTGAAATTGTGGTTGATTCATTAAATGAGGATTCTCTAAACGCTGCACCAAAAGAATTATCTGATATCGATTTAGATGGTGTTGCATTGAAAGGATATGCAAATGGATTAGAAGATCAAATTATCAAATTTATCAAAGCGCCAGATTTTGCAACAATGACAGAAGATCAATTGAAAGAAAAATGGTTCAACTTTGATAATGTTAACTTCGTTTTTGGTAAAACAGATCAATTAGAATCAGGTTCTGACATTCAATTAGATAATGTTGCTGCAATTTTGAAAAAATATCCAACTGCAAAAATTAAACTTGGAGCATACACAGATAAAGTTGGTGATGATGCGAAAAACAAAGAAATCTCTCAAAAAAGAGCAGATTACTTAAAAGCTGAATTAACAAAACGTGGTGTTGGTGCGCAAGTTATTGCTGCCGAAGGTTACGGAGAAGAATTTGCAAAAGTAGCTGAAACAGCTTCTGACGCAGAAAGAGCTTCTGACCGCAAAATGTCATTACGTTTCACAAAATAATCATTTCATAAAATTTCTAAATAAGGGTAAAGGCAACTTTATCCTTATTTTTTTGTTATTTTTTTCGAAACCAACTCGCAACAAGCTAAACAATTAATATCTTTGCACACTATGAAATTTTCAATCGATAAAAAAGACGAATTTTCTAAGGCAAGAGCTGGTGTTGTAGAAACCGATCATGGTAAAATCGAAACACCTATTTTTATGCCAGTTGGTACGGTTGGTACAGTAAAATCTGTTCACCAACGTGAATTAGAAGAAGATATTAAAGCCCAAATCATTCTTGGAAATACTTATCATTTGTATTTGCGTCCAGGAACTGATATTTTGCACAGAGCGGGTGGATTACATAAATTTATGAATTGGCAAAAACCAATTCTTACAGATTCTGGAGGATTCCAAGTGTATTCTTTGGCAACAAGTCGTAAAAAATCTGAAGAAGGAGTGCGTTTCAAATCACATATCGATGGTTCTTACCACATGTTTACGCCAGAAAAATCAATGGAAATTCAGCGTTTTATCGGAGCTGATATTTTTATGGCTTTTGATGAATTAACAGGAATTCCAGCAAAATATCACGATGCAAAACGTGCCATGCATGTCACACATCGTTGGTTGGAACGTTGTAGAACTTGGTTAAACAATAATCCTGAATATTACGATCACAAACAAACACTTTTCCCAATTGTACAAGGAAATGATTTCAAAGATTTGCGTCAAGAATCAGCAAAATATATTGCGGATTTCGGTGCAGAAGGAAATGCTATTGGTGGATTATCTGTTGGTGAACCAGAACCTGTGATGTACGAAATGACGGATATCGTAACAGAAATTCTTCCACAAGACAAACCTCGTTATTTAATGGGAGTTGGAACGCCTTGGAATATCATCGAATGTATTGCTTTAGGAGTTGATATGTTCGACTGTGTTATGCCAACGCGTAACGCGCGTAACGCCATGTTGTTCACGTGGAATGGTGTTATGAATATGAAAAATGCAAAATGGAAAGATTGTTTCGAACCATTAGACGAAAACGGGACAAGCTATGTGGATAGTTATTACACAAAAGCCTATGTTCGTCATTTGTTCAATGCCAACGAAGCTTTAGGAAAACAAATTGCATCTGTTCATAACCTTGCGTTTTATTTAGATTTGGTAAGAGTTGCAAGACAGCATATCTTAGCAGGAGATTTCGCTCAATGGAAAGAACAAATTGTTCCACAATTAAAACAACGTCTGTAGTTTGAAAATAATTGATAAATACATCATCCGAAACTTTATCGGAACCTTTATCTTCATGGTTTTGATTTTGTCTACTATCGCTGTTATTGTCGATCTTAGTCAAAAATTAGGACGTATTAATGATAGTGGTTCTACAGCTTTTTCGGCTTTAACCCAATTTTACCCTTATTGGTCTATTTGGATTATCAACACCTTTTTACCAATTGCCGTTTTTATCACTGTGATTTATTTTACATCACGACTGACGATGCAAACCGAAATTGTAGGTGTGCTTTCGGGTGGTATTAGTTTTTATCGATTTACACTTCCATATATTTGGGTTGCTATATTTTTAGCTGTTTCTGCTTTGGTAGTAGGAAATGTGGTTTTGCCTTGGGCAAATATCAAAAAAAATAAATACCAATACACCCACTTATTGAGTAACAACGACAAGGAAGAATATTATAAACGACAACGTATCGGTTCGCAAATTTCTCCTGATGAGTTTGTTTTTGTAGATAGTTATGACAGAACAGAAAAGTTAGGAAGTTCTTTTATGTATCAAAAATTTGATTCAACTGAATTAAAAAAACAAATCATTGCCTCAAGTTTTAATTGGAACGACAAAGATTCTACATATGCATTAATGAGTGTTTACACACGCGAAATTAACAAGGATAAAACCGAAAAGTTAAATTACGAAGCCAATACAAATTTGAAGTTACCAGCTTCTCCTGATGAAATTTTACCAGAAGAATATGTTGCTGAAACAATGAATACCTTCGAATTAAATGAATTTATTCAGAAACAAAAAGCAAAAGGTTCTGCCAATGTAAATACATACGAAAATGAATTAAATAACCGTTTGAGCGTACCATTTTCAACTATTATTTTGACACTTTTAGCTTTATCGCTTTCATCTAAAAAACGTCGTGGAGGAATCGGAATCAATCTTGCAGTTGGTATTTCGTTAGCGTTTGTCTACATTTTCTTCTCGCAAACAACGTCTACGTTTTCCGAAAAAGGATATGTTTCGCCACTTGTCGCCTCATGGATACCAAACATCGTCTTCGGATTACTAACTTTGTTTTTATATTTCAGACGAGCACGTTCATAAAATATTTCAAAATCCAGTTTCGAAAAGAACTGGATTTTTTATTTGACATTAAACCAATTATATTTTTAATTAAAAGAAATAAAATTTTTTATTCAATTGATAATAATTAACTTTAAGACATTCTAAATTAATCCCTTAGATTTAAAAAAAGTTGAAGTGTAAAACTAAAATCAATTGATATGAAAAAAAATTTACTCCTTTTATTTTTAATCCTTTCGGTTTCTATTTTTTCACAAGAAACATTAAATACGATGTTTTATAATGTGTTCAAATTTCCGAATTCACTTCCTCAAAATCGTCAATTGATCCTAAGAGATATTTTAGACGAATACAAACCAGATTTATTTATGATTTGTGAATTAGTAACAGAAAATGGCGCTGATTTAATTCTAAATACGTCTTTGCAAAATCAACCTGATAAATTTGCTCGCGCAATTTTTGTAGCTGATACAACGAAATTAGATGATCCGTTACAAACAATGGTTTTTTATAATACACGTAAATTGACGTTAGTTAATCAACAAAAAATCCCAACAGTTTATCGCGACATCAATCAATATTCTTTTCAATTAAATATTACTTCAAACGATCCTATTCATTTAGAAGTTTTTGTTGCGCATCTAAAATCGAGTACAGGACCTGCAAATCGTCAAATGCGTTTGGAAATGGTGCAAGAAGTCACAAAATCCTTGAAAAAATTAACGCAACCTAATACATATGTTCTTTTTGCTGGAGATTTTAATTTTTATAATTCATCAGAACCAGCTTATCAAGAAATTATCAATCCGGCAAATGCTATTTTGATGATTGATCCATTAAATGCACTTGGAAATTGGCAAGACAATCCAGCTTTTAGTTATTTACATACACAAAGTACACGCGTTTCTAACATAGGTTTTGGAAGCGGAACTAATGCAGGGGCAAGTGGCGGTTTAGATGATCGTTTTGATTTTATTATGATGAGTGAAAATTTCAAAAACAGCTCACGTTTTTCTTTTATAAACGATAGTTATAAAGCGTATGGAAATAATGGAGATTGTTTGAATAAAGATGTTAAAGATCCTGATTGTACAGGCATTTACTCTCAAACTCTACGAACTAATTTGTACAATATGAGCGATCATTTACCTGTTGTGATGCAATTTAAAATTCATGAGAGTTTAAGTACAAAATCAATTGAATCAAAACCTTTTATCTGGTTAAAATCAGCAAATATTACGAATGATAAAATTATAATTGGTATTGATAAAACACAATTAAATACTCAAAATAATATACTTTTCATTTACAATTCAGTTGGACAAAGTGTACAATCGGTTCGTATTAATAATCAATCAAATATAACGATTAATTGTCAAGGATTAGCGGCTGGAATTTATTATATTAAAACAAAAGAATCAAACGAAATTTTAAAGTTTATAAAGAGATAATTCAATATTAATTTTATCGAAAACAAGATAATTTCATTCAAAACAATAGCTCAACTATTTACTTAATATTTTAGCTAAAATCAACCCTTTAAAAATTTCGTCAACTTACAGAAAATTCGTAATTTTGCATCCTAGTACAAATTCTAAAAGTAAGATGATAAACATTTCTCTTCCAGATGGAAGTGTAAGACAGTATGAGAGTGGCGTAACTCCTATGGACGTGGCGCTAAGCATTAGTGAAGGTTTAGCACGTAATGTAATTTCGGCTATAGTAAACGATCAACAAGTTGAAACAACAACCCCAATCACCACAGATGCAACGATCAAATTGTTAACCTGGAATGATGAAATGGGTAAAAAAGCTTTTTGGCATTCATCTGCTCACTTATTAGCGCAAGCTATTTTAGAGTTTTATCCAAATGCTAAATTAACTATTGGACCTGCGATTGACAAAGGTTTCTATTACGATGTTGATTTTGGTGAGGATAAATTTACAGAAGCTGATTTTGCGAAAGTAGAAAAAGCAATGTTAGAGAATGCAAAGAAAAAAGCTGAATTCAAATTATATTCAGTTTCAAAAGCAGAAGCATTAGAGACATACAAAGACAATGAATACAAAACAGAATTAATCTCTAATCTACAAGATGGAGATATTACATTCTGTACACACGATAATTTTACAGATTTATGTCGTGGTGGACACATTCCAAACACTGGAATTGTGAAAGCTGCAAAAATCTTGAATGTTGCGGGAGCCTATTGGCGTGGAGATGAGAAAAACAAGATGTTGACTCGTGTTTATGGTATTACATTCCCAAAACAAAAAGATTTAACAGAATATCTTGAGTTATTAGAAGAAGCAAAAAAACGTGATCACCGTAAATTAGGGAAAGAATTAGGTTTATTTGCTTTCTCTGAAAAAGTTGGTGCAGGTTTACCTCTTTGGTTACCAAAAGGAGCTGCTTTGAGAAGAAAATTAGAAAACTTCTTATTGAAAGAGCAACAAAAAATGGGTTACGAAATGGTAATTTCTCCACACATTGGTCAAAAAGAATTGTATGTAACTTCTGGTCACTATGCAAAATATGGTGCAGATAGTTTTCAGCCAATTAAAACGCCAAACGAAGGAGAAGAATTCTTGTTAAAACCAATGAACTGTCCACATCACTGTGAGATTTACAAAACATCTCAATGGTCGTACCGCGACTTACCAAAACGTTATGCAGAGTTTGGTACTGTTTATCGTTACGAACAATCAGGAGAATTACACGGTTTAACTCGTGTTCGTGGATTTACTCAAGATGATGCTCACTTATTCTGTACACCAGATCAATTATTAGAAGAATTCAAAAAAGTAATTGATTTAGTATTATATGTATTTACAAATCTTGGATTTGATAATTATTCAGCTCAAATCTCATTAAGAGATCCAGAGAATAAAGAAAAATACATCGGATCTGATGAAAACTGGGAAAAAGCAGAACAAGCAATTATCACAGCATCAGCAGAAAAAGGTTTACCAACAGTTGTAGAATATGGCGAAGCTGCATTCTATGGACCTAAGTTAGACTTTATGGTGAAAGATGCATTAGGACGTCAATGGCAATTAGGAACAATCCAAGTGGATTATAACTTACCAGAACGTTTTGATTTAACTTACACTGGAGCAGACAACGAAAAACACAGACCAGTAATGATTCACCGTGCGCCATTCGGCTCTATGGAACGTTTCATTGCCATTTTGTTAGAAAATACAGCAGGTAATTTACCACTTTGGTTAACACCAGATTTATTCACAATTTTACCAATTAGTGAAAAATATGTGGAATATGGAGAAAAAGTATTAAATTTGCTGGCCGAAGAGGAAATTAACGGACTGATTGACAGTAGAAACGAGAAAACTGGTAAAAAAATCCGTGATGCCGAAATCGGTAAAATTCCTTTCATGTTAATCATCGGTGAAAAAGAAGCAGAAAACGGTACAGTTTCTGTAAGAAGACACGGAGAAGGTGATTTAGGAGAGATGACGATTCAAGCATTTATCGACTTCATGAAAGAACAAATCAAATTAAAATAATTTAAAACAGAATAACTATCGCAATTAGAAGAAAAGGCGGCAGAGGTCCAGCCAGAGTAATTAAGGAAGATCAACACAAGATCAATGATAAGATTGACGCGAAAGAAGTACGCGTTGTTGGAGAAGGTATAGAACCTGGTGTATATCCAATAGCTAAAGCTTTAGAACTTGCAGAAGAACAAGGTTTAGATTTGGTAATGATCAGTGAAAAAGCCATTCCACCTGTTTGTCGTGTCGTAGAGTATAAAAAATTCTTATACGAACAAAAGAAAAAAGAAAAAGAACTTAAAGCTAAACAGCAGAAAGTTGTCGTGAAAGAAATTCGTTTCGGTCCTCAAACAGATGATCATGATTACGAATTCAAAAGACGTCACGCAAGATCTTTCTTAGAAGAAGGTTCAAAATTGAAAGCGTATGTTTTCTTCAAAGGACGTTCTATTATCTTTAAAGATCAAGGAGAAATCTTATTGTTACGTTTAGCTCAAGAATTGGAAGATGTTGGAAAAGTAGAACAAATGCCAAAACTTGAAGGTAAAAGAATGATTATGATGATGGGACCTAAGAAATAATTAGGTTCTTATCATCTTACAAAAAATAAAAAACGTTTTAATTTTAAATATTTGTAATCATGCCAAAATTAAAAACAAAATCTGGAGCGAAAAAACGTTTCAAATTAACAGGAACAGGTAAAATTAAAAGAAAACACGCTTTTAAAAGCCACATCCTAACAAAAAAAGAGACTAAACAAAAGAGAAATTTAACTCAAACTGGTTTAGTTGATCAAGCTGATGTTCATTCAGTAAAACAACAATTAAGATTAAAATAAGAACACGTTCTTATTTGGTTTATTAATTCATTATTAACCCTGTCGATGGGCCTTAAAGCAGAGCAATCTCGCCCACTACAAAAAAATTAAAAATTATGCCAAGATCAGTAAACGCAGTTGCGTCAAGAGCTAGAAGAAAAAGAGTTTTAAAACTTGCAAAAGGATATTACGGAAGAAGAAAAAACGTTTGGACTGTTGCTAAAAATGCAGTAGAAAAAGGTTTAGTATACGCTTACCGCGATAGACGTCAAAAGAAAAGAAATTTCCGTGCGTTATGGATTCAAAGAATTAACGCTGGAGCAAGATTACACGGATTGTCTTACTCTAAATTTATGGGAGCTATCCACAAAGCTGGAATTGAATTAAATCGTAAAGTTTTAGCTGACTTAGCGATGAACAATCCAGAAGCTTTCAAAGCAATCGTAGAAAAAGTAAAATAATTTTTTTAAACAATATTAAAACGTTTTAAAACTTGGCTATTTAGTCAAGTTTTTTTTTGCTTAAATTTGAATGAATCTCATTTTAGACTTATTTGGAATCTCATCATAAATGTTATATAAAAACCCAACTCAAATGAATCAACAAAAAGATTTATTTCTAAGAATTTGGCCATTTTTTGTCGTATTTTTTATCTACAATTTTGCTGCAATCGCCATGACGCAATATTATGGTCGCGACGAATTACATCTGCATTTCAATCAGTACAGCAATCATTATCTCGATAAACTCTTTGTTTTTTATACCGATTTCGGAACCTATTATTTATTTTTTATACTTCTTGGTTATCTATTTTGGAAAACAACACGAAGATATTTTTATTATTTATTAGTTTCTGGAGCAGTTGCAACCACAATTAGTGTATTCTTTAAAAATGTCTATTTCGAACAAGTTTTACGTCCTGGATATTATTTTACACAGAAAAAAATAGACATTATTCTAGTCAAAGATTATGCGATACAAATGGCTTCAACTTTTCCTTCAGGACATTCATTAACAGCCGCAATAATTTCGATGACTTTATGTTTATTAACCAAAAACAGATGGTTACAATTATTTTTTGCACTTCATTTTCCGAGTATCGCAATTAGTAGAATCTACTTATCACGCCATTTTGCGATTGATACCGTTGGTGGTTCGTTTATTGGTTTTTTTATATTTATCTTTATGTATTACATCATCAACCAATCTAATAAACCAAAATTAGATCAAAAATTTATCAACAATGAAAATTCAAAATAAACTTAAAATATCATTAATACAATACGATGTAATCTGGGAAGATACAAAAGCTAATCATTCCTATTTAGACGAATTATTAGCCAATCATCAAACTGATATTATATTGTTACCAGAAATGTTTGCTTCGGGATTCTCGATGAATATAGAAAAAATTGGTCAAAAGCCTTTTGGAGAAACCTTCGAATGGATGCAACATAAAGCTAAAGAATTGAATTCTGCGATTGCTGGAAGCATTTCTACGCATGAAAACAATAAATACTATAACCGATTTTATTTTATCTGTCCAAGCGGCTCTATTTACATTTACGATAAAAAACATTTGTTCAGTTACGGAAAAGAAGCTGGCGTATATTCTGCAGGAGATAAAATTGTAACGATTGATTATAAAGGATGGCAAATTCGTCCTATTGTTTGCTACGATCTACGATTTCCAGTTTGGATTCGCAATACAGAAGAAGATCCGTACGATTTGATACTTTGTAACGCGAGTTGGCCAAAAGCACGTCGAGAAGCTTGGATTTCACTTCTAAAAGCTCGAGCAATCGAAAATATGGCTTTTGTTGCTGGCGTAAATAGAATTGGTGTAGATGGCTATAATCTCGAGTATCAGGGCGATTCGCATTTATTTGATACATTGGGGCAAGATTTAGAAACAATAAACAATCATCCCGAAATTTTACAATTCGAAATTGATAAAGAAGAACAAGATAAAACTCGAAAGCATTTTAATTTCCTAAATGATCGCGATTCATTTTATTTTGGATAATACAAGCTCAACTTCGGTTAGGCTTTTTTTATATGTGTAATTATTTTTAATTCATATCTTTATGGTAATGAATCTGATTGAATACCACATGTAAAAGTATCTATGAAAGCTACTACAATGGATATTTTAATAAAATTAATTATGAAGAAAATATTTATATTTCTATCCTTTCTATTATTGGTACTTTCTGCAACTTATAGTTTATATTTAGTTCGTAAGACTTTTAATAATTATGAATTTGAATCTTATAATGAACTTTATTATAAAGTTCCGCCTGTAAAGAATGCACAATTTAAATCGTTAAAATCTTTTAATTCTGACTTGTTTCTAATTGTTGACAATAAAAACTTAAAGAATATTACAGTAAATTTCGATTCCAAATCAAATAAAGTAAGGCAAGTAAATTTAAATTACACATACAATCCTGAAACAATTGATGGTAAAATAAAATCAATCATAAGAATATATAACTTAGGAGAAATTAGCGAAATTAATAAAAGAATGATGAAAAAAATATCATTTTTTCGGAGTCCTGATGTATATAATTTTAAAAATACTAAATATGAAGAAATGTACTTTCCAGATGATTTCTTTATACATAAACCCATTGTAAATTATAATATAAAAGGAAATCTCATCGATTCAATTATAAATCACAAGACCAAGCTTTATGCTTTAAAAGGTATAGTTGAGTTAGATATTAACAATGATTATAAACCTGATTTGTTAATTGAATCAAAAAACGAAAAATCTTATATGATTACTGGTTTTGTTGAGATAGACAAGAACCTATTTTTCCTATATTATTTAGATAATGATTCTATTAAAAAAGTAAATGAACTATATAAATTGATAAATTTTAAATAATTTTATAGTAACTAATAAAAATTAATTTGGGCGTTCTCTCGCTCTTTTCCTTTCATTTATATTATTCATAGGTAACCAAAAAGAATACAAACACAACTAATGTAAATCGCTCGGTCGGGGTATCCGTTGCAATCTTTTGTATAAGAAGATTAGAAGTGATTACAGAAAAACCAATTCCTCCAAAAGGATTTCCATTACTATCCCTAACGCAGGTTTTTAAGTTCTGAGTTAGTTGTAAAAAGGAAGCTTCCTTTTTATCAAGAAGAAGCTTCTTGTTGACTAATTAGAAGCCTCTTATTTACTGATTGGAAGCTTCTTGTTTTATAGAACATAGTCTGGAGATGCGTAAAGCTTAAAACGTTCAGCCTAAAGCGCGACGTATACCCACAAAAAAAGCCTCAAGTTGTTCACTTGAGGCTTTTGATAAAAACTGGCGACGACCTACTCTCCCGTAAGTAACAGTACCATCGGCGCAGGCAGGCTTAACTTCTCTGTTCGGAATGGGAAGAGGTGAGC
>NZ_JAAGKM010000030.1 GCF_019308355.1 Empedobacter falsenii
TTCTAAAATTTTATCGTAATTTGCTTTAAAGTTGTGCATTGAATTGTGTGTGTAGTAACTACAATTTACTGCTTTTTAGTAGCTTGTACAACTTTTATATACAAGCTAATACAAATGCACTACGGGTTATATATATCTTTATTAATTCCATGATAACTTGAATATTGTTTATTTAAATCAATTTTATTGTATTCATCGAACAAAATCACTAATTCTTCTTTATCATATTCATCTTTAATATAAAAATTATCTACATTAAGCCTATTATCAACTTCATATGGATAATTTATCTTCAGATTTTTTATATTAATTGATACTTCATCATAAATTTCGCTTAACTCAATTAATTTTAATTGAATTAGATTATATCTGATTTCTTCAATTGAGAACAAATCTCTCAAAAAACGACTTTTTCCAGAATTATTAGGTCCGATAAAAATGTTAATTTTAGAAAGATTATTCAAATTATTTTCCTCGCATTCTGTTTGATATTGTTTTGTTACATCAGTTTTAAGCTGTAAAGATTTAAACATAAAATTTCCTAATAGATTTCTACTAAAATACAATATTCTGTATACTTAATAAATTTCATTCTAAATTTTAAAATAATTTCAATTTTTTCAAACGTGTGTTTTTCAAAATAAATAATCTTTTTATAGCTTTATAACTATTTAATTAACACATGAGTCACGGAAAACTAAGAGAAGATCATAATTGCCAAAATTGTGGACATTACGTTGAAGAGCATTATTGCACGCATTGCGGACAAGAAAATGTAGAAACACGTCAACCGTTTCACTTTTTATTTACTCACTTTATCGAAGATTTTGTTCATTACGATGGAAGTTTTTGGCAAACGATCAAAAAACTATTTTTGAAACCAGGAGTTTTAACCAAAGAATATTTGAGTGGTAAACGAAATAGTTCTGTTAATCCTGTAAAAATGTACATTTTTGTCAGTTTTGTAACGTTTTTTATTATCTCAATTTTTCCTTCAAAAAATCATATTATAAAAGAAAAAGTTGAAGAAAAACCAATTATCGAAAATTTGGATAAAGAAAAATCTTTCAATTCAGCATTAGATTCGTTGAAAAGTAAAGGTTTTATGACGCAAAAACAAAATGAAAAGATTAAGGATGCTTACTCCAAAAATGTTGATATTAATTCTTTGGATGATTTAAGTACCGAAACAATTTCTGATATCGAAAAAGGTGTGAAAGAAGAAGCTCCACTATTTCATCCATTGATAAAAAAATACCAAGAAATAAAACATAATAAAATCTCGAATGAACAATTAGGAGAAGCTATTACCGAAAAATCTTTACATGTCATTCCGAAAGTTTTGTTTATGTACATGCCTTTGTTTGCTTTCTTCTTATGGATTTTTTACAACAAAAAGAAATGGTGGTATTTTGATCACGGAATTTTTACACTGCATTATTTTACGGTAATTCTTTTATCTATTTTAGTTTATTTTCTTTTGAATAAACTTTCAGATTATATTGATAGTAATGCTGTATCAGCCATAATAGCTTTAATTAATACATTGATTGTTTTATATCTTATTGTTTACTTTTTCCTTGCGCTGAAAAAACTCTATAACCAAGGATTTATCATTACAACAATTAAAGGTGCTATACTTTTAGGAATTAATACGTTTATTTTCTCAATAATTGTTATTGGAATTATTGTGTATTCATTTCTTCATGTTTAATAAAGATTTCTCGATACCTCGGAATTACAAATTCAAAAAAAACATAAAAAAAGCCTCGCATTTGCGAGGCTTTCTAATTTCTAATATCTAGATTCTAATTTCTATTTATTACGGTATTCGTTCCAAGTTTTGATTTTTAAATCATCCATCGATAATTTTGTAAATGCATTGATGAAAGCCGAAGCTAAACGTGCATTTGTTACCAACGGAATATTGAAATCTACTGCTGTACGACGAATTTGATAATCATTGTCTAATTCCGCTTTTGTTAAGTTTTTCGGAATGTTGATCACCATATCAATTTTCTTGTCATGTAAATAAGACATTACATTTGGCTCTTTTTTATCAGAAGGCCAGTATACAAGTGTAGAATACACATCATTTTCTGTAAAGAATTTGTGCGTTCCTTCTGTTGCATAAATTTTGTAACCTTTTGCGATTAATTGTTTCGCAGGCTCTAATAAAGCAACTTTAGAAGCAATTGGACCACCAGAAATTAAAACTGTTTTCTCTGGAATTTCATATCCAACAGATAACATTGATTTTAATAAAGCTTCTTCTGCTGTATCACCGATACACCCTACTTCTCCTGTCGAAGACATGTCAACTGATAAAACTGGGTCAGCTCCTGCTAAACGTGTAAATGAGAACTGAGAAGCTTTCACTCCTACATAATCTAAATCGTAAACGACTTCTGAATGTCCTTTTTCTACTTCTAATCCTAATAAAACTTTTGTTGCTTTTTCGATTAAATTATTTCCTGCAACTTTCGATACGAATGGAAACGAACGAGAAGCACGAATATTAGTTTCGATAACACGAACTGTATTATTTTTTGATAAAAACTGAATGTTCATTGGTCCAGAAATTTCGAAACGTTTTGCAATTTTCGCTGCAACTTTACGCATTTGACGAATTGTTTCGATGTACACTTTTTGTGGTGGATAATACATTGTTGCATCTCCTGAGTGAACTCCCGCAAATTCTACGTGTTCAGAAACTGCGTAATCTACAATTTCTCCATTTTGACAAACTGCATCCAACTCAATTTCTTTTGCTCCTTGTACGAATTCAGAAACTACAACTGGATAATCTGGAGAAACTTCTTTCGCTAATTTCAAGAAAGCATCTAGCTCATGTGTATTCGAAACTACGTTCATC
Source organism: Empedobacter falsenii (assembly GCF_019308355.1). Classification (GTDB taxonomy): domain Bacteria; phylum Bacteroidota; class Bacteroidia; order Flavobacteriales; family Weeksellaceae; genus Empedobacter; species Empedobacter falsenii_B. The sequence goes on from NZ_JAAGKM010000030.1 coordinate 2,876, forward strand.
GCAGCTCCAGATAAGACATAAGAAGGACGAATTAACACTGGGAAATTAACTTCTTCCACAAATTTGTGAATCGCTTCTAAAGAAGAAAGCTCTTTCCAACGTGGTTGATCGATTCCTAATTCATCTAATATTTCTGAGAATTTGTGACGATTTTCTGCATCATCAATTCTTAAAGGAGAAGTTCCTAAAATATTAATTGATTGATCGTACAATTTCATCGCTAAGTTATTTGGAATTTGACCTCCTGTCGAAATAATTGTTCCTTTAGGTTGTTCAAAATCTAAAATATCCATTACACGTTCAAAAGACAATTCTTCGAAGTATAAACGATCTGACTCATCATAATCTGTCGAAACCGTTTCTGGATTATAGTTGATGATAATTGTTTTGTAACCATTTTTTGATGCTGTATGCGCTGCATTTACAGAACACCAGTCAAACTCTACAGACGAACCAATACGATAAACTCCAGATCCTAAAATACAAACTGCTTTCTCAGTTTCTGGCTCCAAATCATTTTCAGTTCCGTGATAGGTTACATATAAATAATTTGTTTGTGCTGGGAATTCTGCTGCTAACGTATCAATTTGTTTTACAACAGGTTTAATTCCGAAGTTTTTACGTAATTCACGAACTGTTAATTCGTTTCTGTGTACGTTTTGATCTCCTTTTACTAAAACTGCAATTTGTTGATCCGAGAATCCTAATAATTTTGCACGTTTTACTAAATCTGCTTCAACTTGTTCAAATCTTTCTAACGCTTCAAATTCTTTTGATACATTAAAAATTCTTTCTAAACGTTGTAAGAACCATAAGTCGATTTTCGTTAAATCGTGGATTTTCTCGATTGAGTATCCAGCTTTAAAAGCTTCTGTGATGGCATATAAACGCTCGTCATTTGGCTCAGCTAACCACGTATCCAACGATTCTCCTTCTGGAATCTTAAATCCGTTTGCTACAAAACCTCTGTGTCCGATGTCTAACATACGAACTCCTTTCTGAATTGCTTCTTCGAAAGAACGTCCAACAGCCATAACTTCTCCAACAGATTTCATTGCAGAACCAATGTTACGACGAACACCGTAGAATTTATTTAAATCCCAACGAGGCAATTTCACTACACAATAATCTAACGCAGGTTCGAACATCGCAGATGTCGTTTGCGTTACACTATTTTTCAACTCATCTAAAGAATAACCTAAAGCTAATTTAGCAGCCACGAAAGCTAAAGGATAACCTGTTGCTTTTGACGCCAAAGCTGACGAACGAGATAAGCGAGCGTTAACTTCGATTACACGATATTCTTCTGAAACAGTATCGAAAGCATATTGAATGTTACATTCTCCAACTACACCAAGATGGCGAATTGTGCGAATGGCAACTTCACGTAATTTATGATATTCTGAATTTGATAAAGTTTGAGAAGGTGCAATAACGATTGACTCTCCTGTGTGAACACCAATAGGATCGAAGTTCTCCATGTTACAAACTGTGATACAGTTATCGTAAGAATCACGAACTACTTCGTACTCAATTTCTTTCCATCCTTTTAATGACTCTTCCACTAAAACTTGAGAAGAATAATTGAATGCTTTTTCAACTAAATCTAATAATTCTTCTTCGTTATTTGCGAAACCAGAACCTAAACCTCCTAAAGCGTACGCCGCACGAATGATTAATGGGAAACCGATGCGTTTACCAGCTGCCATTGCGTCTTCTACAGTTTCTACTGCTTCTGAACGAGCAGTTAAAACACCAATTTGGTCTAATTTTTCGATGAAAATATCACGATCTTCCGTTGCTTCAATTACTGGAATTTGAGTTCCTAAAACCTCAACACCATATTTCTCGAATATATTTTCTTTATTTAATTCAACCGCACAGTTTAAAGCTGTTTGTCCTCCAAAGGCAACTAAAACTCCGTCTGGTTTTTCTTTTTTAATGACTTCTTCCACAAAGTAAGGCGTTACAGGTAAGAAGTAAACTTCGTCTGCAATTCCTTCAGAAGTTTGAACAGTTGCAATATTTGGATTAATTAAAACTGTTTTAATTCCTTCTTCTTTTAACGCTTTTAACGCTTGCGAACCAGAATAATCAAACTCACCAGCTTGACCAATTTTTAATGCTCCTGATCCTAATACTAATACTTTTTTAATATCTTTTTTTAACATCGTGATTCTGATTATGCGTTAGCGTTTTTATATTTTTTTACTTCTTCGATGAACTCATCAAATAAATATTCTGTATCAACTGGTCCTCCCATTGCTTCTGGGTGGAATTGAACTGTAAAAATTGGTTTTGATTCGTGACGAATTCCTTCACATGTTCCATCATTTAAGTTCGTAAAGAATGTTTTAAATCCTTCTGGTAATTTCGAATCATCAACTGCGAAACCGTGGTTTTGAGATGTAATGAAACATCTTTTTGTTCCTACTAATTGTACAGGTTGATTATGCGAACGGTGTCCGTATTTTAATTTAAAAGTAGATGCACCAGCTGCTAAACTTACCAATTGATTTCCTAAACAAATTCCGAAAATTGGTTTATCTCCTTTCAAAGATTCTTTGATATTATTAATCGTAGGAATACATAAAGCTGGATCACCAGGCCCATTCGAGATAAATAATCCATCATATTCTAATGTTGAATAATCATAATCCCAAGGAACTCGAATTACCTCAACATCACGATTTACAAAACAACGGATGATGTTATTTTTCACTCCACAATCAATCAAAACAATTTTGATATCAGCACCTTCGTTGTAACGAATCACTTCTTTACAAGAAACTTGATCTACTAAATTATCTTCGTTTGGATCGTAATATGCAACATCTGTATCAGCAACAATTTTTCCTAAAGTAGAACCTTGCTCACGTAATTTTTTTGTAATCATACGTGTATCAACTCCATAAATACCAGGAATGTTTTGACTTTCTAACCAAGTTCCTAATTTTTGAATAGCGTTCCAATGCGAATAATCATCAGCATAATAAGAAACAACCAATCCTGTTACTTGAATTTGGTTCGATTCCATCCAAGCTTCAATTTCATTAATCATTGCTTTATCATCAGGAACACCGTAGTTACCGATCATTGGAGCTGTCATCACCATAATCTGCCCTTTGTAAGAAGGGTCAGTCAAACTTTCATTATATCCAACCAAAGCTGTGTTGAATACTACTTCTCCTGCGGCAGAAGTATACGCACCGAAAGATTTTCCTTCGATTTCTAATCCGTCTTGGAATACTAATTTTACTGTCTTATCCATTGATGATAATGTTAATTTCAGTTTCTAAAGCTGATATGAATTTATCTATGTATTGTTTTGTTACTGTTAAAGGTGGCAATAAACGAATAACGTTTGTACCAGCGTAGCCTACAAAAATATTGTGTTTTGTAACTAAGTTGTTTTTTAATTCGCCGATTGGGAAATCAAACTCGATACCAATCATTGAACCACGTCCACGAACTTCTTTAATTTTTGGAAATTTATTTAATTGGATTCCAACATACTCTCCAATTTTTTTTGCATTTTCGATTAAATTTTCTTGCTCAATCACATCTAAAACGGCTACTGCAGCAGCACAAGCTAAATGATTTCCTCCGAAAGTAGTTCCTAATAATCCGTAAGAAGCTTTAAATTCTGGAGAGATTAAAACTCCACCGATTGGAAATCCATTCCCCATTCCTTTTGCCATTGTAATCAAATCTGCTTTGATCCCTGAATGTTGATGCGCAAAGAATTTCCCAGAGCGTCCATAACCGCATTGAATTTCATCTGCGATTAAAACCACTCCGTTTTCTGTACATACTTTTCTTAATTCTTGTACAAATTCGTCAGAAGGTAAAATGATTCCTCCAACTCCTTGAATTGGTTCGTAAATTACTGCAGCAACATCTCCTCCAGCGATTACTTCTTTCACTTCATCAATATTATATTCTACGAAAGATACTTTGTGATGAGCATTATAAGGCGCAACAATTTTTGGATTATCTGTTAGCGCAACTGTTCCAGAAGTACGTCCATGAAACGCATCTTTGAACGCAATTACACGATCTTTTCCTGTATGAAAAGACGCTAATTTTACTGCATTTTCGTTGGCTTCTGCTCCAGAGTTGATTAAGAATAAAGTATAATCTTCATAACCTGATGCTTTACCTAATTTTTCTGCTAATTCTTGCTGAATCGGAATATTAACTGAGTTTGAATAAAACCCGATATTATTAATTTGTTCTGTTAATTTCTCAACATAATATGGATGAGAGTGACCGATAGAAATCACTGCGTGACCTCCATAAAGGTCTAAATATTCTTTTCCGTTTTCGTCCCAAAGAATACAATCTTTAGCTTTAACCGGAGTTACATTCATTAATGGATATACGTCGAATAGTTTCATTTAATAAGTTTTAAGTGATGAGTTTTGAGTAATGAGTTAAGCTATTGTTCTAATTTTATTTATTAATCCAATTAGCATTGCTTTAATTTCATTACACTCATCTGTTAATTTTGAATATTCTTCAATATTTATATAATTCAAATCTTTAGCTAGCAAAATAAAATATGTGACTTCATTCAAAGAGCCTAAAGAAATATTTAAAAATTGAGCAAAGTCTTTATTTGAGTTTCTTCCACAACCTTCTGCAATATTTGCTGGTATAGAAGATGATGCTCTTTTAATTTGAGAAATTAATCCAAATTGTTCTTCTTTTGGAAATTGATTTACAATTTTATATAAATCTAAAACCAAGAGATGTGAACGATTCCAAACTTGTAATTTTCTATAATCTTGCATACTCAAAACTTATAACTCAATACTCACAACTTTTTAAAACGCCACCGTTTTAAGATTAAGTCCTAAGTTTTCTTCCCAACCGAACATCAAGTTCATGTTTTCTACGGCTTGTCCAGAAGCTCCTTTTGTTAGATTATCGATGATAGAAGTGATTAACAATACATCGTCTTGTTTCTGGATATGTAAAAAACATTTGTTGGTATTTACGACTTGTTTCAATGCAATTGGTGCGTCAGAAACATGTGTAAAAGGTTCGTTTTTGTAATATTCGTTGAAGATATTTTTTGCTTCTTCTTCTGATAAATCAGATTTTAAATAAACACCTGCTAAAATTCCGCGCGCAAAATCTCCTCGCATTGGTAAGAAATATACTTTGTTATTGAAATCTTTTTCTAATTGATTCAATGTTTGGTAAATTTCTCCCTCGTGTTGATGCGTAAATTCTTTGTAGAAAGAAACATTATTATTTCGCCAACTAAAGTGCGTAGAAGCAGATAAACTTTGTCCGGCACCTGTAGAACCCGTTACAGCATTGATGTGAATATCATTTTTGATTTCATTCTTCGCTGCCAATGGTAACAATGCTAACTGAATAGCTGTTGCAAAACAACCTGGATTTGCAATATTTTGAGCTGTTTTGATTGCTTCGCGGTCTAATTCTGGTAAACCGTAAACAAACGTTCTATCTTCGAAAATGTGGTTCGCATTTAATCGAAAATCGTTGCTCAAATCAATAATTTTTGTGTTGGCTGAGTATTTATTGTTTTGTAAAAACTCTGCCGATTTTCCGTGACCAAGGCATAAAAAAACGACATCAGCATTTTCGTCTATTTTATCCGAAAATACGATGTCAGTTTCTCCAAACAAATCGTCGTGCACTTTGGTAACGGGGTTGCCTGCATTTGATGTACTGTACACAGACGAAATATTAATCATCGGGTGATGTATCAATATTCTTAGCAGTTCGCCTGCTGTGTAGCCAGCACCTCCTACAATGCTTACGTTAATTTTGTTTGTCATTTGTTATGTTTTGCGCGTGTTTTTTTAAGGTATAATACCTCTACTATATTTCTAAAATAAAGTGGACTCGTTGGAATCCACTTTAAAGAATCAATTAATCGAAACTATGAACAATCTTTAATTGATTACCGAATATTTTGATGAAACCTCTTGCATCTCTACTGTCCCAAGCTTCGTTTTCTTCTCCATAAGTAGCGACTTTAGATTGCATCATATCATAAGGCGATTCGATTCCAATCATTGAGAAATGATAAGGATTTAATTGTACTTTCACTTTTCCTGTTACATGATTTTGAGAAGATTCTAAGAATGCTTCGATATCACGCATTACTGGATCTAAGTATTGTGCTTCGTGCAATAAAGTTCCGTACCAGTTTGATAACGAATCTTTGTGCAACAATTGCCATCTTGTAAGTGTATGTTTTTCTAATAAGTGGTGTGCTTTGATTAATAAATAAGCTGCTGGCGCTTCGAAACCTACACGTCCTTTGATACCTAAAATTGTATCTCCTACGTGAATATCGCGACCAATTGCATATTCACCACCGATTTCGTTTAATTTTTGAATTAAAGCTACTGGAGATAATTTTTTTCCATCTAAACCTACTGGAATACCTTTCTCAAATTCAATTTCGATAACAGATGGTTCTGTTCTTGATAATTGTGTTGGATAAGCTTCTTCTGGCAACGCTTGGTTAGATGTTAATGTTTCTACTCCACCAACAGATGTTCCCCAAATTCCTCTGTTAATAGAGTATTTAGCTTTTTCCCAACTATAGTTTACACCATTTGCTTGTAAATATTCTACCTCTTGTTGACGAGATAATTTTTCGTCGCGAATTGGTGTGATAATTTTAGATTGTGGTGAGATAACTGCAAAAGCAACATCAAAACGAATTTGATCGTTTCCTGCTCCTGTAGATCCATGTACAATGTATTCTGCATCTACATCTTTTGCATACTGAGCAATTGCAATTGATTGAAACATACGTTCTGCACTTACTGATAATGGATAAGTGTTATTTTTCAAGATGTTTCCGTAGATTAAGTAGCGAACACAATCGTTGTAATATTTATCTGTAATATCAATTGTAACGTGTTTAGAAGATCCTAATTCGTAGGCACGTGCTTCGATATCTTTTAACTCTTCTGCAGAAAATCCACCAGTATTTACAATTACTGTATGCACTTCCATTCCTTGATCTTTTGTTAAGTTAACCAAACAGTACGATGTATCTAAACCTCCACTGTAAGCTAAAACTGCTTTGTTGCTCATTGTTTGTTTATTTGTTTATATTGGGAATAATTCTTCTTAATTCATTGGTAACCTCTTCTCGGCTACTCTCTTCTTTCATTACGATTAATACTGTATCGTCTCCAGCTATTGTTCCAATTATGGTATTGAAATGTGTGTTGTCAATCTCAAAAGCGATTCTGTTTGCATAACCTGGTTTTGTTTTGATAACTCCCAAATTTTTAGAGAAAATCAAACTTGCATTTTCGTTATGTGTAACAGTTGCCGTTGGAACAGCACTTTCTGTAAGGCGATAAATGTATTGTCCCGAACTATTAGGAACTTTTGAAACTTTCAATTCGCGCAAATCTCTCGATAAAGTTGCTTGAGTAACGGAGATATCTAAATCGATTAATTTTTTTAATAATTCGTCTTGATTACTTATTTCTTGATCTGTTATTAAATCTTTTATAATCTGGAATCTGTATTTTTTATTACTCATTTTGAATATTTATTCGAAATTTTATGCAAATATACTCATTTTAGACAAAAAAAAACCTTAGTTCGTATATTTATTCATTTTCTTTTTTTGATTGATTTGCCAATGCGCGCTTAGCGTACTCGTCATCAAGGTTATCATAAACCAATCCTGTACAAATACAACGCTCGCGATCATTTTCCATCAAGATGTGATAGTTTTTACAACTTTTACATCCATTCCAAAATTCATCCGATTGTGTTAATTCCGAAAATGTTACTGGCTTGTATCCTAATTTTGTGTTCATACGCATTACAGCTAAAGAAGTTGTAATACTAAAGATTTTTGATTTCGGGAATTTTGTACGTGACAATTCAAAAACAGCATGTTTTATTTCGCGTCCAATTCCTGAACTCCTTAAATCTGTACGAACAATTAAACCTGAGTTTACGACGAATTTTTCTTCTTCGTACGTTTCTATGTAGCTAAACCCTGCTATTTGATCATCATCATCAAAAGCAATCACAGCATTTCCATTACGCATTTTGCGTTCAAGATAAACTGGATTTCGTTTAGCAATACCCGTTTTTCTCATACGAGCTGATTCTTCGTACCATTCGCACAACAATTCTGTGTACTTGGCATCATCTGCATTTGCTATTCTAACATACATAATTTAAGGGAAAGTCGATTAATAAAGAGGAATTGAGAAAAGATGACCTTTTGTCATCACACTTAAGTAAAATATGAGAACCAAAAGGTGTGCTTTCATTGCGAAAGCTACTCTCATAATTGAGAAGAACAATTTCAGTAATTTCTTCCATTAATCAACAAGATATTCAGTTATTATACTGAGATGCAAAGTTAAATATTATATTTTTGTATCACCAAAAAAAAGCAAACAAAATTTACATATTTATTAAAATGTTGAAAATTATTAAAATAGGAGGCGGAATTATCGATAACGAGCAAGACTTAGAGCAATTCCTACAAACGTTTTCCGAAATTAAAGAACCAAAAATTTTGGTTCATGGTGGAGGAAAAGGTGCTTCGAAGATGTTAAATCAATTGGGAATCGAGCCTAAAATGATCGAAGGTCGTCGCATCACAGACAAACCAACATTGGATGTTGTGACAGGATTATATGCTGGAAATTTGAACAAATCTATCGTTTCTAAATTGCAAGAATTTGGATGCAATGCATTAGGTTTATCGGGTGCAGATGGTAATGCAATCAAAGGTTCTAAGCGTCCTGTAAAAACTATTGATTATGGTTTTGTTGGAGATTTGAATGATAAAAGCGTCAACAAAGAATTATTTCAATTATTAATTGATAACAATATCACACCAGTAGTTTGTGCGATTACACATGATGGAAATGGACAATTGTTGAATACTAATGCAGATACTATTGCCTCTACAATTGCGGTTGCTATGTCACAAGAAAATGAAGTAGAATTAAATTTCTGTTTTGATAGAATTGGCGTACTTCGTGATGTAAATGATGACACAACATTGATTCCAAAAATTAACGAAACTTTATATTTGCAGTTAAAAGAAGAAGGTGTAATTTTCGAAGGAATGATTCCAAAATTAGACAATTCATTCAAAGTAATCAATGCGGGTGTAAAAAATGTATGTTTGGTGCACGCGCGCAACATTAACTCAGAGATTAAAACAATTTTATGTTAGAATTAACTGTTCTCAAAAAGAAAGCTGTCGATTTGTTGTGTCAATTAATCGAAACTCAATCTTTTTCGAGCGAAGAAGATAAAACGGCCGATATTATTTTCAAGTTTTTAACTGATCATGGTGCTACGGCTCATCGTCAGAATAACAATGTTTGGAGTATTCATCCAAATTTTGATGAGAACAAAAAAACAATTTTATTAAACTCTCATCACGACACTGTAAAATTTGGCTCTTCTTGGACATATGATCCATTAAAAGCTACAATCGAAGGTGATAAATTAGTAGGTTTAGGAAGTAACGATGCAGGAGCTTCTGCGGTAAGTTTATTAGCCACTTATATCAATTTTTTGAATGATGATTTACCATTTAATCTAATTGTCGCAATCACAGCTGAAGAAGAAAGTTCAGGGCAATTAAATGTTGCAAGTATTTTACCTAATTTACCAAAAATCGATTTGGGAATTGTAGGAGAACCTACGCAAATGGACATGGCAATTGCAGAACGTGGTTTGGTTGTAATGGACGTAATTGTAAAAGGAAAAACTGGACATGCTGCAAGAAACGAAGGTGTAAATGCAATTTACGAAGCGATTGATGTGATGAATTGGTTCAAAACGTATCAATTCGAAAGAGTTTCGGATATGTTAGGACCAGTTAAAATGACGGTTACACAAATTGAAGCAGGAAAGCAACACAATGTTGTGCCAGATGAATGTCGTTTGGTTGTAGATTGTCGTGTAAACGAATTGTACTCAAATCAAGAAGTCGTTGATATTATTTCGAGTTGTTTACCAAAAGCAGAAATTAAAGCACGTTCGTTGCGTTTAAATTCTTCACGTATTTCAGAAAATCATCCAATTGTACAAAAAGGAATCGAATTAGGTTGTACAACATATGGTTCGCCAACAATGTCGGATCAAGCAATGATGAATTTCGAAACGGTAAAAATGGGACCTGGAGATTCAGCTCGTTCTCATACACCAGACGAATATATTTATTTATCCGAAATAGAACATGGAATTGAACGATATACAAGTTTATTAAAAGATTTTACGTTTTAAATTAAGAATAAACTCTTATAATCGAAAAAGCATCTTCATACAATTGAAGATGCTTTTTAATTTTATCAAAACTGATAATTAAAACCTGCAAAACATAAAGATATGTTCTAAAAATTAAACACAAAAAAAGAGGCTAATTAATTTTAGCCTCTTTTTTTATATATGAAATTAAGTCTTACTCAATTTGCATTTTAACTGGAATGTTGAAATTCAACTTCGCAGCACGACCATCTTCTGTTTGAGCAGGTTTGATCGTTTTCCCTCTTTTTTGTTGACGTTGTGTAATACGCTCTAAAGCTTTTTTAGCTTCAGGACCTAACTTAGCATCACCCATTGGAGAAATTCCAACGATTCTACCTTCAGTGTCAATTTGGAAAGAAAGTTTAGCAGCTACTACACCAGATAAACCTTGACCAGCAGCGTCATTCGCAAAATCTTGCAACTCGTCTTGTAAATCTTGTGATAACTTTTTAGATAAACAGTCTGTTGCAGCTTGTTTACCTTTTGCAGCATCTTTCTCACAACCAGGATATACCGCCATTACAGCCGCTGTACGAGCAGTTACTGTAGATGGAGCTGCAGGTTCTGTACCTTTCCCTGGATTAGGAGTACTTGGTGTATCCTTTGGTGCTTCTTTTTTAGTATTTACTTCATTAGCACCTCCAGTTTGTGTTGTTGATTTTGGCCCTTCTCTATCTACTAAACCTAAATCTTTATCGGCCATTTCCTTTACTTCGACAATAGGCTCTTCTTTTTTAGGCTGAGCTTTAGGTTCTGGCATAACCACTCTAACCTGAGCTGTTTCTTCTTGATATCTTTGTTCTGGCTCTGGCTTTGGTGGCTCTGGTTCAACCACTTCTTCCTCTTTTGGAGGCTCAGGAATATTCAAATCCTCAAGCTGAACATCTACGACTACGTCTTCTGACTTTTTACTTTCAAACAAACCTGTTGCAGAAGCAATAAGACCAAAAGCTAAAATCGCAATTACTATAAATCCACGAATGAAAGCTTTCAATAATGTACTCTTCTCAGACATTCTCATGTCATAAGCTCCATACGCTTTATTTCTACCTTCAAATACAATCTCGTCTAAGGATTTTAGTTTGTTGTTATTTTCTGACATTTTAATTCTTTTAAATTTAACAATTAAACTAATTATTTACCTACTTTTTCGTCGAACACTTTTTGTTCAAAAGGTGCAACAGGTACGATTCCGTAACGAGTAGACTTTGTAATTTCCATTTCATCTAAGATAGTTACTAAATTATCATACGTAGCATCATCCATAGGTTTGATAATTACAGTAAACTTATCTTTATCTGCTCTACCTTGTGCTGCTGTAATAACATCACGAATTTTAGAGTAGTCAGTTTCATTTAGAGTTCCTCCGTTTAATCCTGCCTGATCTTGTTGATGCCAAAATAACTTATTATCCTTTCCAATTAAAATTGATATAGAATTATTCAATTTTATTTCTGGTTTATCAGTTGGATCTAATTTGTCAATTTTTGGAGGCATATTCAAGTTCATTACATTTGGTTTGATCGATGTCGCCGCAAACATAAAGAAAGTAATTAATAAGAAACCTAAATCAACCAAAGGAGCCATATCGACTTTCGTCGAATTCTTTTTGGAACGGACTTTCTTTCCGCCACCGTCATCGTGACTTTCTATTTGTGCCATTTTCTAATTTCTTAATAATTATTCTTGAGATGTAATTAACTGGAACTTATTCATATTTTTCATTTGCAATTGTTGAATCAAATTCTTGAATTGTTTATATTCAGATTTTTGATCACCTTTAATTGCTAAGAAAACATCTGGGTTCACTTCTTTTGCTTCAAATACCCAATCAATTAACTCTTGGTTCTTTTCAGGTATTGTATCTAATGGAATACCAGGATGATATTTTTGTTGTTTATCAGCAGGCTGATTCAAATAATTTCTCATCTCTTTCATTGGTACACCAAACTCTACTATGCTTTTGAATGCATTCTTTTCAGCATCTGTAAACTTTACTCCGTACTTATCACCCATTCTCTCTAATGTTGCGATACGATCCTTTTCTTCTAATCCGAATAAGAACTTACCTTCACCATCAATTTTAATGATCATCATGTTTTCTGAAGCCATTTTTTGGTTCGAAACAGATGTTGGTGTTACGACAGGAACAACTTCAGGTTCTCTAAAGTTAGATGTCAAAATAAAGAAAGTTAACAAAAGCCAAGCCATGTCAGACATAGCTGTTAAGTCCATCGAAGGACCTCTTCTTTTTGGTTTTACTCTTGCCATTTTCTCTGTATTATTAATTAATATTCTAAATTGTTTGTTGTTTGATTTTGTCCTTATACTATCCTTCTAAGGCTTCGTCAATTGAATATTAATTGTGAGCAGAGAAAGATTGTTGGATACTCATTCCTACTTCGTCAATTTTGAATGTTAAATCATCAATTTTAGAAGTTAAGAAAGCATACATAATAATAGCGAATGCAGAAGCACCAATACCCATACCTGTATTAATTAAGGCTTCGGCAATACCTACTGATAATTGAGCTGCATCTGGAGATCCTCCTCCTTCACCTAATGCGAAGAATGCTTTAATCATCCCGATTACTGTACCCATTAAGGCAATTAACGTACCTACAGAAGCAATTGTAGAGATAATAGTCATGTTTTTCTCTAACGTTGGCATTTCTAATGTAGTCGCTTCTTCTAACGTTTTACCTAATTGAGCTAATTTTTGCTCTTTGTTTAACGTTGTGTCGTTTTCTAAAGCTTTGTAAGTTGTTAAACCTTCTTTAACTACGTTACCTACAGCTCCTTTTTGTTTGTCACATAATTCGATTGCTTTGTTAACTTCATTTTTGTTTAATAAAGCACGAATGTCATTTACAAACTTCTCAGCAGATCCAGTTCCTTTTGCTTTATTTAAAGCGATAACACGGTCAATTGAGAAAACGATTACCATAAAGAAGAAAGACATTAAGAATGGAATAATCACCCCTCCTTTATGAATAATTCCTAAAAAGTTTAAAGGATTACCTTTTTCTACATCTCCTCCTTCGAAATTACCTTCTGCTCCAAATACAAACTTGAAGATCCCCATTGCGATTGCAATTAAAATGATCATAGTAATCACAGGGTTAAGACCTCCCTTTTTAGTTTTAGCTGGTACTGTTACATTCTTTTCCATTTACTAATTCTTTTAAATATTATGATTTTTATTAATGTGGGTGTAAATTAAGTGAAAATTTTTTAATTCTTCTAAATTTTTTACGTTGTTATCATATTAAATTTTCAATCTACTTGAAATCAATAGAATTTTTTACTGATTTGACAATTAAAAAATAATCAAAACAATATATCTAATATTAAACAATGTGTAATTTTATTAAAATCAGCCTTCCCACAAAAGATAACCTATCGCAAATTTATTCAATAATTATACATATTTATATTTTTTTTTAAGAATTAAATTATTATTTTGACTTTTGCACTTCAATAATTATAAATGCTATGAAAGTTTGTATTGCCGAAAAACCTAGTGTTGCTAAAGATATCGCCAAAGTAATTGGTGCGAATCAAAAGCACGATGGATACTATGAAGGAAATGGATTTCAGGTCACTTGGACTTTCGGACACTTGTGTACATTAAAAGAACCGCAAGATTATACACCCGAGTGGAAAAGCTGGGATCTTAATTATTTGCCAATGATTCCGCAAAGTTTCGGAATTAAATTAATTGCAGATAAAGGTGTCTCGAAACAATTTCATATCATCGAAAAATTAGTCACAAACGATCAAGTCGACGAGATAATAAACTGTGGTGATGCCGGACAAGAAGGAGAATTGATACAACGTTGGGTTTTACTTAAAGCACGTGCAAAAGCACCAATGAAGCGTTTGTGGATATCTTCATTAACAGAAGAAGCGATTAAAGAAGGTTTTGATAACTTGAAAGATGGAGAAAAATATTTCAATCTTTTTTCTGCTGGGCAAGCACGTGCAATCGGCGATTGGTTATTAGGAATGAACGCTACACGATTGTTTACCAAAAAATTTGCGCCGCCAAAAACAGTTCTTTCTATTGGTCGTGTGCAAACACCTACTTTGGCAATGATTGTTCAGCGTCAAAAAGAAATAAATGCCTTTGTAGTTGATGAATATTGGGAATTAAAAACGATTTTCAAAGAAGTAGAATTTAATGCGACAATTCCTCGTTTAAAATCTGAAGAAAAAGCTAAACAAGGTTTAGATTTCATCAAAGATAGAGAATTTGAAATTATTGATTTCGAAGTAAAAGAGGGACGCGAAAAAAATCCTCGCCTATTCGATTTGACTTCTTTACAAGTAGAAGCGAATAAAAAATATGCGTTTTCGGCAGAAAATACCTTAAAATATATACAAAGTCTTTACGAGAAAAAATTTGTGACTTATCCTCGTGTTGATACAACATATTTATCGGAAGATATTTATCCAAAAGTTCCTGGAATTTTGAATAAATTAACCGCTTATCAAAATTTGATTGCTCCTTTGATGACGCAACCTATTCCGATGTCGAAAGCAGTTTTTGATAACACAAAAGTAACCGATCACCACGCTATTATTCCGACCGAAATCTTTCCACAAGGTTTATCGAACGAAGAAAAACGTATCTATGATTTGGTTGCGCGACGTTTTATTGCTGTTTTTTATCCAGAATGTAAAGTTGCCAACACAACTGTCGAAGGAAAAGTTGAAAATACAGGAAAAGATGGACTACTTTCTGCGATAAATTTTAAAGCTACGGGAAAACAAATTCTCGAAATAGGCTGGCGTGAAGTCTATGCAAAAGATAAAAAGGAAGACGAAAAAGATGAGGAAAAAATAATGCCGATTTTTGAGATTGGTGAAAAAGGTCCTCACGAACCATTTATTCACAAAGGAAAAACAACTCCGCCAAAACATTATACAGAAGCGACTCTATTGCGCGGAATGGAAACTGCTGGACGACAAGTGGATGATGAAGAAATGCGCGAATTGATGAAAGAAAATGGAATTGGTCGACCTTCTACGCGTGCAAATATTATCGAAACCTTGTTTCGTAGAAAATACATAGAAAAGAAAAAACGTAATATTATCGCCACACAAACGGGTATTGATTTAATTGATACCATTCAAGATGAATTATTAAAATCTCCTGAATTGACTGGTGTTTGGGAACGAAAACTTCGTTTGATTGAAAAAGGTGAATACGAATTAGAACAATTTAAGCAAGAATTGATTGAAATGGTTTCGAAACTAACATTTGATGTAAAAAATAGTTACTTCAGACCAATCGCTTCTCATCAGAATTCAGTTCAAATAGCTGAAAAACCTAAAAAGGAACGTAAACCAAAAGAAGAAATTAATCTGGAAGATGCAACTTGTCCAAAATGTAAAACACATAAATTAGTCAAAGGAAAAGCCGCTTATGGTTGTGCAAACTTTGCAGCATGTGGATTCAAAATTCCGTTCGAGTTTATGGGTAAAAAATTAACTGATAAACAAATTTTGGATTTGTTAACCAAACAAAAAACTGGAAAAATGGCTGGCTTAATCAATCCTGAAAATGGAGAAAAAGTTACTGGTAAAGCTATTTTAGGAATGAATTTCGATTTAGAATTTGAAGAAATGTAAAAAAAATAAAGCGAGTTTCGAAATTCGAAACTCGCTAATTATATTTCTCTAACGTTTCTTTCAAAATTGTTTTGACTTTTTCTTTCAATTTTTTAGGTTCGATAATTGTAACTGAACGACTCATAGAAAGAATTTCGCTGATAAAATCTTCGGTCAAAAATAGTTCTAAACCAATTAAAACTTCATCGTTTTTAGTTTCTAAAATTTGTTGGGATTCGTGCAAAGGCAAAGATTCTAAATAGGCCGCTTGTTTTTTGGTCACAGAAAGCACTATTTTTTCTGGTTTTTCTGAACTTGGAACAATAATCCCGAACGAATATTTGTACTTATCATTGTAATTAAACTCGATATTATCATCAATTTTATCTCTAAGAATCAAAACTTTATTCATTCGTTCCAAACCAAAATTTTTGACAATTCCTTTATCATCCGCAATCAAATACCATCGGTTATTGTGCTCTCTAATTGCAATTGGAGAAACTTTACGAATCGTTTCTTTTTCCTCTCCAAATTTTTGATAATGAAATTCAATTTTCTTTTTTCCTTGAATTGCTTGTACAATATCTGGTAAAAATTCGGCGCGTTTTGGCTTTCTTTTTTCCAAATACACAATAGATTCGAGCGAATTTGTCAATTTCAAAGCAGAAAAACTATTAATTTCTTCTAAAGTTTTCAGAAATAAATCAGAGCTATAATCGTCTTGAATAATATAATATCCACGCTGACTGCGACTATACATTATATCAATTCCCAATATATTTCTGATTTCTTGAATATCGCGCTGTAATGTACGTTTAGAGAAATTAAACTCTAATGTATCATCATTAAGTTGAAGCATTTCAAATTCTCTTTCCAAAAAACGCTCTAAATCTTCATAAGAACAATATTTTTGTTGTGATAATTTACGAACAATATTGAAATAACGCGCGATATAACCTTGTTTTGACATTGAATTGGAAGTGTTTGAGCAAACTTAAGTTATCTGTAATTAAAAACAAAAAAAAGTAACATTTCATTACAAAATGTTACTTTTTCTTCATTAATAAAAATGAAATATTCGAAAAAACGGATTCTATTTTTTAGATTTTTTTACTTTTGTTTTTGCATCTTTCGTAGCTGCTTTTACATCTTGTACCGCCGCTTCTATTGTTGTTGTAGCTGAGTCTACCGTAGCTGCCGCTGAATCTACTACTACTTCTGATGTTATTTCAACTGGAGTTGTGCTATCTTCAACTTTCGCTGTTTCGATGAAATTAGAAAGTTTATCAACAATTTCTGCGTTAGAAGTTGGTTCATTCTTCACTTTTACGCTTAAGAAAATTGATGGTGCAGCATTATCTTGAATATAATTTGATTCGTTTTGATAAACTCCGTCATTTTTAACAGCTGTTGAATTTAAGTTTTCTGTTAACTCTTTTGCTACTTTAACTGTTTCGTTAAATGCAACATTTTGTTTAAAAACAACTGCGGCAACTTTATTTGTATTATCATCAGTTTTTTCAAAATTTAATGTCATGATTAACTCAGGTTTTAAACTATCGATGATTGATCTTTTCTCTTCATCTTTTAATCCTTTCGTTAAATCTTTCCATAAAAGAACCTGAACATTTTCTTTATTCAAAGATTCTAACTTTGTTTTAAATTCTGATGCGATATTTGTTCCTGATTCTACAGCGATATTATCTACAATATCTAAAATGACAACTTTTGGTGCATCTTCTACAACTTTATTTGTAATTTCTGTTGTAGGAACTTTTATTTCATTTTTTGTAGTAAAAGAGAAAGAAACTAACCCTATTGCTACGACTCCTAATACTTGCGTCAATTTTTTCATAATAAATGTGTTTTGTTTAAAAATGATACTTTTTAAATAGTTAGTACATTTTAGAACTTTGCAGACACTGTTCCGAAAACTCTTAATTAATCCTAATAAATGTTATAGTTTTCTTAATTGACTTATTTTATAAGGGATTCAGAGGAGTTAAATTTATTATTTTTCAAAATTTAGAAAATATAAAACATAAAAAAAGCTCAACTAAGTTGAGCTTTTATATTATTTACATGCAGCAATTATCTGCACAAAATCATCATATTTTAATGAAGCACCACCAACAAGACCGCCGTCAATATCTGGTTGAGCAAAAATTTCGTTCGCATTCTGTGCATTTACACTTCCTCCGTACAAAATACTTGTATCATTCGCGACTTCTACGCCAAATTCATCATTCAAAACTTTACGAATAAATGCATGAATTTCTTGCGCTTGCTCTGGTGTAGCTGTTTTTCCAGTTCCAATTGCCCAAACTGGTTCGTAAGCAATAATCAAACGAGAAAGATCTTCTGGTTTTTGAGCAACTAAAGCATCCATTAATTGGGTTTTTACAACCTCAAAGTGTTTATCAGCTTCACGTTCTTCTAATTTTTCTCCTACACAAAGAATTGGATTAATTTGATGTTTAAAAGCTTGTTTTAATTTCTCAGCAATTACAATATCTGTTTCTCCTTGATATTCTCTACGCTCAGAATGCCCAATAATAGCGAAATCTAATCCGATACTATCCAATTGTTCTGCTGAAATATCTCCTGTATACGCTCCTTTTTCGTGAGCAGAAATATCTTGCGAAGAAATCTTAACATATTGCTCATCTACAGCTTCTAACAATGTTTGTAAATAAATAGAAGAAGGCGCAATTATAACTTGTGCAATTGGATGATTATCTGCCACCCAAGCATTAAGGTTTGTTGCTAAATGAATTGCTTCTTCATAATTTAAGTTCATTTTCCAGTTTCCTGCTACTATTCTATCACGCATAAAAAAGTGTATTTTATTTGATTTTGGTTTTAATATTTACTGCAAGATAATTATTTATCGTGAAATTATTACTGATTTATTTTATGCGAACGCGCGGATCTAAAATTCCGTAAAGAATATCGACCAAAATATTAATCACAATAAACATCACAGCAATCACTAAAACAGCTCCCATCACAATTGGTAAATCTAATGTATTTAATGCATTTACGATTTCTTTTCCTAAACCATTCCAACCAAAAACAAATTCCACAAAAACCGATCCTGCCAACATCGACGCAAACCAACCTGAAATTGCTGTAATTACAGGATTTAAAGCATTTCGTAATGCATGTTTTGTAATCACCGTTTTTCTAGAAAGTCCTTTTGCAAAAGCTGTTCGGATATAATCTTGGTTCAAAACTTCTAACAACGAATTTCGTGTTAATTGCGTAAAAACCGCTAACGGACGCGAACCTAATGTAATTGCTGGAAGAATTAAATTTTTCAACATCAAATGTTTTCCTTCTCCCAAATCATCCACTTCATATAGACTTCCAATCATATTCAGCCCTGTAATATCATGCATTAAAAAAGCAAAAATATAGGCAATGATAATTGCCGAAAAGAAAGACGGAATACTCATACCAAAGCTTGTTACGACCAACAAAACTCTGTCAATCCATGTATCTTTCATCAAAGCAGAAACAATTCCCAACACAACACCAATTATCGTTGCAATAATAATGGCTGCAATTGCCAAAACCATTGTATTTGGTAAAGTTTCTCCAATAATTGTACTGACGCTTTTTCCTTGTTTTTGAAAAGATTCACGTAAATAAGGCGTTTTCAAAACCATTTCATTTGTTCCGAAATCTATCAATTTTGTGTAATTGTATTTATCAGAACTTAATGAAGTATATGTTGTATTGTTTTCGTCAATATTATGAAAAGAAATCGGTGAAAGATCGTTTAAATAAAAAGCATATTGTTTCCATAAAGGTTGATCTAAACCTAAGTTTTTTCGAATTTGAGCCAATTGCTCAGGATCTTCTTTTTGATCAAGCATCATACGTGCAGGATCACCAGGAAGAACCGAAAACAATAGAAAAACTACAGTCACCACTCCAAAAAGTGTCAGAAATCCGTAGAAAATTTTATTTAAAATATAATTAATCACTTTTTAAAATAATTCTTCTAATTGATTAATTGAAGGAAAATTGTTGTCATGATATTTCGCTTTTACCGTTCCTTTTTCTAAAATCATCACTCCAGGATTTGAACGAATAATTGTTTTCATCGTCGTTTGATCCATAAAACAATTTTCCAATTCTAAACCTTTAATTGGATTATTCGAAACCGCTGTTACAATAAAACCTTTTGCTTTCGCTTCTTTTCCTAAAGTATTTAATTTCGCAATTTGTTTATCATTTACTTTTTCAACAAATGGAATGACAAAAACAATCGCTTTCGGGGCATTTAAAATTTCAGACGTTTTATCAACTCCATTGCAATCAAAATTAAAATCATGAATTGGTGGTTCGTACCCTTTTTTCTCTACAATTGTACGTGTTTTATCCGCTTCAATCACCCAAGGCGTTCCATGTTTATACCACTTATCATCGGCAATATATTGCGCATCATCAATTTCTACCACTTTTCCATCTACACTATTTCTCATGGTGTAAATCGTTTTATACGTTGTTGGTTTCAAACCTAACTCTTGGGGAGATTTCATTCCTTCAATTAAATTTTTGCCAACTGCATAAGGTCTAAAATCGATAATTGGTAAATGATTAATTCCGATATAAGCAATAATTGCAGAACCTAAAATTGTTATAAAATTGATTACGTAATTCGCTTTTTCGACAAATAATGGTTTGATATATTTTTGACCAATCACTAAAATAATGATCAACACCAAAAGCACAACATCTTTGTAAAATGATGTCCAAGGTTCTAACTTTAGTGCATCACCAAAACATCCACAATCGGTTACTTTGTTGAAATAAGCTGAATAAAATGTTAAAAATGTGAAGAAAATAATCGTTAACAATAAAGCTATTGTTGTAAATCTTTTCCAAACGCCAAGCAATAATAAAACGCCTAAAACAATTTCAAAAATGGAGAAAAATGTTGCCAAAGGCAAACTCAAACCTTCTAAAAATGGAATATTAAGAACTGTTGGCGAAAAATATTCTTCTAATTTGAAACTTAATCCAATTGGATCAACATTTTTTACAAATCCAGAAATTATAAAAATGACACCAACTATAATTCGGGCAAATTGAACTAAATATTTCATGAAGCTTTCTTTTCGTTAATTAAAATCATTGCGAAAATCGAATAATTAATCATATCCAAATAATTTGCATCTAAACCTTCAGACACAATTGTTTTTCCTTTATTATCTTCGATACTTTTTGTGCGCAAAACTTTCTGATAAATTAAATCTGTGATCGAACTTACACGCATATCTCTCCAAGCTTCACCGTAATCATGATTTTTTTTCATCATCAAATCGTGCGCAATTGTTGCATATTTATCATAAAATTCGATAGCTTGTTCGTCTGTCAAATCTGGCTGATCTGCAAAACCAAGTTCCAACTGAATCAATGCCATAATCGAATAATTAACGATTGCCACAAATTCTCCTTCTTCGTCTTCATCAACCAAACGCTCCGCTGCTTCTTGCAACGTACGAATACGGTTTACCTTGATAAAAATTTGATCTGTTAAAGACGGCAAACGCAGTACACGCCAAGCTGGACCGTAATCTTGTAATTTTTTTGTATATAAATCTCGACAAACAGAGATGATTTCTTTAAATTGAATTGAGGTATTTTTCATAATTTCGTTTCGATTTCAAAAATAATTGAAATTGCTTAAAGAACTTCTAAGATATGACAATTAATTGTAATGGTCGTTTGATTGATTTGAACGAGCCTAAAATTATGGGAATTTTGAATACAACGCCAAACTCTTTTTACGATGGTGGCAGTAATCAATCGATGAATTTGATTTTAGAAAAAGTTGAAAAACACTTGTCCGAAGGTGCCGATATGATTGATGTTGGTGGTTATTCGACAAAACCTGGAGCAGAAAATATTTCGGAGCAGGAAGAAATTGATAGAACTGCACCAATTATCGAAAAAATTATTGAAGAATATCCAGAATTGATTATTTCGATTGATACTTTTCGAGGAAATGTTGCACGTGAAGCTGTAAAAGTTGGTGCTTCTATTATAAATGATGTTTCGGGTTGGGAGTTAGACGAAAATATGTTTGATGCAATCAAAGAACTTCGAGTTCCATACATTTTAATGCATATGAAAGGAACGCCAAAAACAATGCAAAATAATCCTGAATATGCAGATATTACGCTGGAAGTAAACGAATATTTTTCCAAAAAAATTGCGCAATTAAAAGCTGCAAAAGTGAATGATATTATTTTAGATCCTGGTTTTGGTTTTGCAAAAACATTGGATCATAATTATGAATTATTCAATAAAATGGAAGCTTTAGGTTTTGAAGGTTTTCCTTTGCTGATCGGAATTTCGAGAAAATCGATGATTTATAATTTATTCGAAACAACTCCGCAAGAAGCTTTAAACGGAACTTCTGTCCTGAATATGGTTGCGTTACAAAAAGGTGCAAAAATTTTGCGTGTGCACGATGTAAGAGAAGCAAAAGAAACCTTACAAATTTTCCAAAAATTGAATCAAAAATAAATAAGAAAGCCACTAAAAAGTGGCTTTTATTTTTAATCAATGATTTTACTATTTGGAAAGAAAACTTTGAACGTATCAACAATATTGATATCCGAAGTCAAAATTTGCCAATGTGAATCTTTCACAAATTCAAACACAACTTCGTTGTCGTATAAATTTTCATCCTCAATATTTACATGCAAATTATTTTCTTTTCTATCTCCAATAATCAACGCCTCCGTTACATGTTCCATTTTATAACACAAACTTTCTAACTGATCATATTCCACAAAAATTCCGTCTTGTTGATCAATCACTTCTTGCAATTCGAAAACCGAATATTCGTCCGTTTCACTTTCACCATCAACCCAAAGAATTTTCCAAAAATAATCCTGTATATCTTTTATTGGAGCAATCACCTCTTCCATTCGTTGAATTTGGTTTTCGTCTTCTCCGTAAATTTCTATTTTATAAATTTCCATATCTATTACAAAATTAAAAAAGTAACTTCAAACGGAAGTTACTTTTTTACAATTTTATACTTTTTCTAACTCATGTTTCACACGTTTTTCAGATTTGATATCCATAACCTGAATCGATTCTTTGCTAAAAATCTTGAACGAATGTTCATGTTTTTCTAATAGAAAATCATAAGGTCCTTTTTGCGCGATTAATTTCACTAAAACTGGCGCAGTTTCTAACGAGATAAACACAAGAGCTATAAAAATAGCTGCAGTCCCTAAAATTGAATTATTAACTGATAATTCATCTAAAGCTTGCATACGAGCTGCAAATCCATTGTAATTCTCTTCCGTTGGTTTCGCCGCATCAATTTCTTTCTCTTTCGCCACATTCAATCGATCCAATTCTTTGTTAATTTCAGCCAAACGAGGCGCAGATTGTTGAATATAGGTTTCGATTTCGGCAGCTTTTTGTTTTTTCAATTCTGCTTTTCGTTTCGCATTTGGTCCATAACCTTCGCGACCAGTTGTTGTTTCAGTTTGTGTACCCACAACTTCTTTTTCCAATTCGGTAGAAGCTGAATTATACTCGTTTCTTAATTTATCAATTTCTGCATAAATTTCTTTTCTTTCATTCGAAAAAGGTGTTCCCAATTCAGCATAACGCGCATCAATTCCTTTTTGTAATTCCGCTTTATTACGATTAACAATAATATTTAATTGCTTGTTAATTTCTTTCTCGAAAATTTTTAATTCTAACGGTTTCGAAATCACAATACCTAATAAAACTGCAACCAATATACGTGGCAAAGCAACAAAAAACTGACGAAAAAATCCACCTGATTTTTTCATTGATGTGACAATATATCGGTCAAGATTAAAAATCATCAATCCCCACAACAAACCAAAACCTGTTGCTGCATATATATTATCAAAAACAGTATTCAGCGCATATCCAGCAGACAAAGCCGCCAAAATTCCTGTAAATAATATGACACCTCCAATACCGACATGTTTATTGATATCTGTTGGTGTTTTTTTCAAGAGTTCAAGACTACTCCCTGAACAGATGATTAAAAATTTCTGTAGTCCATTCATTTTGCAAATATAGTACTTTGTATAACATATTATTAAATATCATGCCAAAAAAAGCTGACAATCAAATTGTCAGCTTATATTTTTAAAAAAAACTTACTTAATCAGATTAAGCTTGTTCTTCGATTTTAATTCTCCATCCATAAGGATCTTCTGCTAATCCGTATTGAATATCTTTTAATTTCTTTTTCAATTGTAATGCAAAAGATTCTTCTTCAGCTAAGGTTGGTAATTGAGCACGCTCTTCACCAAATCCAACAGCATCGTATTGTGTAATTACAACAGCTGTTCCACAGCCAAATACTTCTTTTAATTCTCCAGATTTGTAAGCATCATACAATTCTTGTACTTCTACAGGACGTACTTCTACTTCATATCCACTATCTTTTGCTAATGTTAAAACAGAATCACGTGTTACTCCGTTCAAAATACGCTCAGACGTTGGCGCAGTTAAAATTTTATTTCCTATACGCACCATCACATTCATTGTCCCTGCTTCTTCAATGTATTTATGCTCGATAGAATCTGTCCAAATTACTTGATCATAACCATCTTTTTGAGCTTCAGAAGTTGGAAAGAAAGATCCAGCATAGTTTCCTCCACATTTTGCAAAACCAACACCTCCCTGAGCTGAACGACTATAATAATCAGCAATTTTTACTGATAAAGGTTTATCGTAATAATTAGGAGCATAAGCTAATAAAATAGCAAAAATATATTCGTTAGATGCCCTAGCAGAAACTGCTTCTTCTGTTGCGAACATTACTGGACGAATATATAATGACGTTCCGTAATCTTTTGGTACCCATTGACGATCGATATCAATAATCGCTTCTAAACCATCAATAAAAATTTCTTTCGGAATTTGAGGCATATTAAGACGTGCCGCAGATAAATTAAAACGCTCGAAGTTTTTCTCTGGACGGAAAATAAATACTTCTTCGTTATCATTTTTGTAGGCTTTCATTCCTTCAAAAATTGTTTGACCATAATGGAAAGACATCGCTGCTGGAGTCATTGAAATTGGTCCGTAAGGAACAATTTTTGGCTCATCCCATTTACCATCTTTGTAATGCGCGATCAACATGTGATCTGTAAACTCTTTCCCAAAAGTAGTAGAGTTAAAAACTGAATCGTTAAATTTTGATTCAGCAATTTTTTCTATAATCATTTTATGATATATTTTGTTTGTGCTTATCAAAGGTACATTTTATTTGCACTTTTTCATAATAAATATCATAACTTTCGACGATGAAAAGAATTATTCAAGAAACGGAAGATGGATCTAAAACTATCTATATTGAAGATTGGGATGAATCTTATCATTCTAAGCATGGCGCTGTACAAGAGGCTTTTCATGTATTTATAAAAAATGGATTTCATCATTTTACAGAAACAAAAAATCCTATAAAAATTATAGAAATTGGATTAGGTACGGGACTTAATTCTTTCATTACTTTGATGGAAGCTGAAAAACATAAAACTCCAGTGCAATATGTTGGAATTGAAAAATTTCCAGTTTCTGATGAAGAATTTGAATTGGTGAATTATTTTGAAAATGTTTTCAAACTTTATCCGGAATTTGAACATCGAAAAGAAGAATTTTTAGATTATTATCAACAATTATTTCATTCGAATTGGGAAAATTGGCATAAAATTTCTCCCTATTTTGAAATTAAAAAAGTAGAAGAAGATTTTTTCAATCTGAAAAACATCAACGAAAATAATTTTGATTTGGTTTATTTTGATGCATTTGGTTCTCGTGTTCAACCAGAATTATGGGAAAAAGAATTGTTAGAAATTGTTGATTCTTTAACTAAAAAATCTGCCATTTTTACCACTTATGCAGCGAAAGGAACCATAAAAAGAGGTTTGAAAGATTTGGGCTATATTGTACAAAAACGTCCTGGGCCTCCAGGAAAACGTGAAATGATGGTTGGTTTGAAGGACTTTCCATTTGATAAATAATCTCCTTTATCATTAATTATAAAAATCGTAAATTTGCGCTGGAAAACAATTTGATGTTTTCTACATTTTTTTATGACAAATTATATCGAATATAAATTTAAAGTTGCGGAAGTAGAGCCTTTTAATGAAATTATTATTGCAATGATTTCTGAACTACCCTTTGAAAGTTTTGTTGAAAACGAAGAAGGTTTTGATGCTTACATGCCAAAAACTGACGAAAATATTGACCAAGTAAAAGAAGTGATTGATTCTATCGAGAATATTGATTTTTCTTATACGCGTCAAGAAATTGAACAACAAAATTGGAATGCAACTTGGGAAGAAAATTTCACGCCAATTTTAGTGAATGACCAATGTTTGATTCGTGCAGAATTTCACGAAACAGTTGAAAATATTCCTTACGAAATTATCATTCAACCAAAAATGTCTTTTGGGACTGGACATCACTCTACAACACATTTGATGGTAGAATATATCTTGGAAACTGAATTTACAGGAAAAGATATTTTGGACATGGGCTGTGGAACGTCAATTCTTGCAATTTTAGGAATGAAACGTGGTGCAAATTATGCAGAATGTATCGATATTGACGAGTGGGCTGTGGAAAATTCTATCGAAAATGGAAAACGAAATGGTGTTAGTTTAGATGCGAAAATGGGTGATAATTCACTTTTGGGAAGCAAACAGTTTGACATTATTTTAGCGAATATCAACAAAAATATTTTAATCAGTCAAATTCCTTCTTACATCAATGTTTTGAATGAAAATGGTGATTTATTTTTAAGTGGATTGATGGAGCAAGATTTTGATGATATCTTAGCTTTTTGTACAGAAAATGGTTTGAAATTTGTATCTAAAAAACAACGAAATGAGTGGATTGCGCTACATTTCAAAAAATAAAATGATATGACAAAATACGCAACGCAACCCATGTGGGAAACGGAAAAAGATTCGGCTGTTGATGTATTGGAACAGGAATCACACAAATATCAAATTATTGTTTACAATGATGATGTGAATACTTTTGATTGGGTAATCGAATCGTTGATTGATGTTTGTGAACACACGCCAGAGCAAGCGGAACAATGTTCTATTTTGATTCACTACAAAGGTAAATGCGAAGTCTTGACGGGTGAATTAGAAGATTTAAAACCTCGATGCACAGAATTATTGAACCGAGGTTTAAGTGCAGAAATTATTTAGAATTTCTTAATAATCATATAAAGCAAAATCAGAATCGTCTAATGTTACATTGGACGATTTTTTGTTTTGATCACTCACTATATACGAATCATAGATCTTCTCGTAAACATGATTTTCTGTTTTTGTATCCACAACTTCTGTAGATTTTTCTGTAGAATTAATCACAAAAGGAGTTACAACCAATGCTAATAGCAATATACAAGCAGCAGCCCACCAAATATTGAAATGTACAACTTTTGTTTCTTTTTTATCAATAGTTTTCGATAAAATTGACTGTTCTAAATCGTCAAAATAATTAGTAGGGGTTGTATAATTTTCCTTTTGTTTTAAGCTTTTAAAATAAATTTCATCTTCTAAATTCTTAAAATAATTCTCTGGAACCTTAAAATTATTTTTTAATCCATTTTCTTTCATATCATTCATAAGACAAAAAAAAGTTAAAAAGGTTTAATCTTCATCCTCTAAAAATTCTTTAATTTTTGTAACTGCATGATGATAAGACGCCTTTAGCGCACCAACAGATGTTCCTGAAATTTCAGAAATTTGTTCATATTTCATTTCATCATAATATTTCATCATAAATACTACGCGCTGCTTTTCTGGCAAACTTGCAATCGCTTTTTGTAGTTTCAACTCAATTTCATCTCCTGTAAAATACTCATCCGTAGATAAATCATCTGCAATATTCATCGAATAATCTTCAAACGAAACATTTTGTTCTTTAGCATTTTTATGAATAAAATTGATGGTTTCGTTATAAGTAATCCTAAAAATCCATGTCGATAATTTTGATTCATTTTTGAATGAATTC
This sequence comes from Empedobacter falsenii, assembly GCF_019308355.1. Classification (GTDB taxonomy): domain Bacteria; phylum Bacteroidota; class Bacteroidia; order Flavobacteriales; family Weeksellaceae; genus Empedobacter; species Empedobacter falsenii_B. Next base: position 30,854 of record NZ_JAAGKM010000030.1, read on the forward strand.
AAATTTTGATAGATTTTGATAAAAACATTTTGAGCAATATCATCTGCATCTTCATGAATCAAAACCATACGACGAATTTGCCAATAAACTCTCTGATGATAATCTTTTACAAGAAGTTTAAAAGCTTGTTCCCAATCCTTATTTAAAATGTGATTTAATATTTTCTGATCCAATTGAATAATATTAAGCTGTAAAGCTATTAAATTTGAAATGATAAACTTCTAATAATTTTGAACATAATCAAGATTTTATATTTTTTTTATGAAATCAAATCCATATTCCACATATACTTAAGTATGAACCTATCAATAAAAGTATATTTCTATTGAAAAATTTATTTGGGCATTCACTCGCTCTATTCCTCGTATTTATACAATCTCCCTCAATTATCTCTTAATAATTCAATAACAAGAAATGTAAATCGCTCGGTCGGGCTATCCGTTGCAATCTTTTGTAGAATAAAATTCTATTACAAGTAAGAAAATCCAATTTCTACAAAAGGATTTAGACTACTCTCCCTAACGCTGGTTGTAAGTTCTGAGTTAGTTGCAAAAAGGAAGCTTCCTTTTTATCAAGAAGAAGCTTCTAGTTGACTAATTAGAAACTCTTGTTGGATGAAAGCAAGCTTCTTGTTTTATAAAACATAGTCTGGAGATGTGGTAGCTTACATTTTACTTTGTACATTTTACAAAAAAGTATACCCACAAAAAAAGCCTCAAGTTGTTCACTTGAGGCTTTTGATAAAAACTGGCGACGACCTACTCTCCCGTAAGTAACAGTACCATCGGCGCAGGCAGGCTTAACTTCTCTGTTCGGAATGGG
>NZ_JAAGKM010000031.1 GCF_019308355.1 Empedobacter falsenii
ATCTTAGAAAGTTTGTTTGAAAAGCATTGGGTTGTTTATGCCAAACGGTCATTTGGCGGCCCAAAACAAGTGATTGAGTATCTGGGTAGATATACCCACAAGGTAGCCATTAGCAACCATCGCATTACAAATGTAACCCATCAAGAAGTTACTATCAATTATAAAGATTATAGAGACGGAAGTGAAACCAAGCAACTCACATTAAAAAACGAAGAATTCGCCCGCCGTTTTAGCTTGCATGTTTTACCGAAACGATTTGTTCGCATACGGCACTACGGAATTTTAAGCAGCAGTTGGAAACGTGGCAAACTACAGCAGTTACAAGAAGAATTACACGTTGCGCGAGCATTAGTAGAGCCTAAAACACAACATCGAAAATGTTATTGTTGTAAAGTGGGGAATCTGGTTACGTTGCACGTTTTTGGACAAAGAGGTCCGCCAGAAAAGTATCTTATCGGAAACAAACTTGCTTCTGTGAATTAACTTTTACGGGTAAGGGAATTTGTGTTTAAAGCACAAAAAAACAGCCAAAACGCATGAAGAAATACAACTTCAACCACAAAAAAAACAGTAATCCTAAAATTACTGCTTGTATATCTTAAAGCCACATTTCGAAAACCCCATAATACATAAAGCTACTCCGGTTCCGTTCAACGGGCTTTCATCTCTAGCCCTCCGGGCAAGACGAAAGCTTAGTTATTAGATGGATTTTTTTTTATTTCAATTCGTCTTTCAAGAATTTTCCTGTCACACTTTTCGGATTCTTAATGATTTCTTCTGGCGTTCCTTCTGCCACAATTTTTCCACCTTTGCTTCCTCCGTCTGGACCAATATCAATCACATAATCGGCTAATTTTATCACATCCAAATTATGTTCGATAATGATAACAGTATTTCCAAAATCTACAATTTTATTGATTACTTTCATCAACACATTTACATCTTCAAAATGCAAACCTGTTGTCGGTTCATCTAAAATATAAATTGTTTTTCCTGTTTGTTTTTTAGCTAATTCTGTTGCTAATTTCACACGTTGCGCCTCTCCTCCACTCAATGTTGTAGACTGCTGACCAAGCGTAATGTAACCCAAACCTACATCTTGCAACATTTTGACATAACGATATATTTTCGGAATTGCTTCAAAGAATTCTACCGCTTCATTTACCGTCATTTCTAACACATCCGAAATCGATTTTCCTTTGTAACGAACTTCAAGCGTTTCACGATTAAAACGTTTTCCATTACATGTTTCACATTCGACATGAATATCAGGTAAAAAATTCATTTCAATCACACGCAAACCTGCTCCTTGACAAGTTTCACAACGTCCATCTTTTACATTAAATGAAAAACGTCCAGGCTTGTAACCTCTAATTTTGGCTTCAGGTAAATTTGTAAACAACGTACGAATATCAGAGAAAATTCCCGTATAAGTCGCGGGATTAGAACGAGGCGTACGACCAATTGGCGACTGATCCACTTCGATTACTTTATCCAAATGCTCTAAACCTTCAATTTTTTTGTAAGGCATTGGATCTTTTTCTGCTCTAAAGAAATGTTGATTCAGAATTCTGTATAATGTTTCATTAATCAACGTTGATTTTCCAGAACCGGAAACACCCGAAACCACAACCAATTCACCCAAAGGAATGGTAAGATTGACATTTTTAAGATTATTTCCTGATGCACCAAAAAGTTTCAATTCTAATCCATTACCTTTTCTTCGTTCTTTTGGAATTTCGATTTGCAACTGATTGTTTAAGTATTTTGATGTTAATGTATTTGATTTCAACATTTGTTCTGGTTCACCTTCCCAAACAATTTGACCGCCATTTTTCCCTGCTTTTGGTCCAACATCAACCACATAATCCGATTCTAAGATCATATCTTTATCGTGTTCTACAACCAAAACCGAATTTCCGATATCGCGTAATTTCTTCAACGAATCTATCAATCTGACATTATCGCGCTGATGTAAACCAATACTTGGCTCATCTAAAATATACAACACATTCACCAGTTGAGAACCAATTTGAGTAGCCAAACGAATTCGTTGTGCCTCGCCTCCAGAAAGGGTTCTTGAAGAACGATTAAGACTCAAATAATCTAATCCAACATCTAATAAAAAAGATAAACGTGTATAAATTTCTTTCAGAATCTCGTGCGCAATTTGTTGTTGATTCGAAGTCATCGAAACTGGCGCATTTTCAATCCATTTTTGCAACGATTGAAGATCCATTTCCGCAACTTCACCAATATTTTTATCATCGATACGAAAGAAAAGTGATTCTTTTTTAAGACGTTTCCCTTCGCAACTTGGACAAATAACTTTCTTTCCAAACTTTTTGCTAATCGAACTTGAAGACGGATTATTTTTATCTTCCATAATTTCAGAAAGAAATTCATTCAATCCTTCAAAATCGATTTTATATGTTTTTTTAACTGATGCAAACTTAAGATCAACATTCAATGTTTCTTTCAAACCATTCATTACATCATCAATCAAAGCTTGAGGAAGTTTCTTGAATGCTACTTTCTGGTCTATATTATGTTTGACAAAAATCGCTTCCAATTGTTTTTCTATTCGAGAAGATGATTTTAACGTCTCAAATAATTCTTCCAAATTATCAAACAACGATTTATCTTTATCTTGAAATAATTTTTCGTGATTTACCACTTTCAACTCACCTAAACCTGTACACGTCGGACAAGCACCTTTTGGTGAATTGAACGAAAATGTATTAGGTTCTGGCAACGCATATGACATTCCTGTCGACGGACACATCAACGAACGAGAAAAGAATTTCGTTTCATTGGTTTCGTAATCCAAAATCATCGTAATCCCATTACCTTGTTGCATTGCATGATCGATACTTGAACGCAAACGTTGATCGTTCACATTATCATTCAGCAACATTTTATCCACCATCAATTCGATATCATGCGTTTTATAGCGATCTAACATCATTCCTGGTGCAATATCTTTCAACTCGCCATCAATGCGCATTTCAAGAAAACCTTTTTTAGAATATGTCACAAAAACCTCTCGATAATGACCTTTTCTTGAACGTACAATTGGTGCTAAAATCGCAATTTTCTTTCCGCTGTATTGCGCACGAATCAATTCAATGATTTGCTCTTCTGTGTAAGCAACCATTTGTTCGTTTGTTTCAACAGAAAAAGCCGTTGAAGCACGTGCATACAACAAACGAAGAAAGTCATAAATTTCTGTAATTGTACCAACAGTAGAACGCGGATTTTTATTGGTCGTTTTTTGCTCAATGGCAATAACTGGTGATAAACCATCAATTTTATCAACATCTGGACGTTCCAAACCACCTAAAAATTGACGTGCATAAGCCGAAAAAGTTTCGATATAACGACGTTGTCCTTCTGCATAAATCGTATCAAAAGCCAACGAAGATTTTCCACTTCCACTCAAACCCGTGATTACCACAAGTTCGTTTCGAGGAATCTTTACATCAATATTTTTCAGATTATGTTCACGTGCACCGTAAACTTCAATAAAATCTTTGTCCATGTTCGTTTGTAAGAAGTTGCAAAAATACAAAAAAAGCCACATTCCTGTGGCTAAGTGTACTTTAAAAATTGTTAATTCTTAAGTATTTATTGTTTTTTAATTGGAATATAAATTCGAGAAATTAGTTTTAAACTATCTGTTTCCTTCGGATCGTTTAACATAATTTCTAATTGTTTTGTATCCAGTTGTAATTTTTTAGATTTTGCATAATTCTTCATTTTCTCGATTGTTTGCGCACGCTTAGAACGAGGTCCTAAATGCAATGTCAACAAATAATCTCCACCAGGAACAACCACTTTTTTCATCTCTTTTTGCAAAGGCAAATCTTCTATTAATTGTATTCCAGCAAAAAATGTTGTCTTATCTTTTTCTTTATCAAAATCAGTAAAGTAGACATATGGAAAACCTAAATCGAAATCAAAACCACCTTCATCTTTATTCATTAACGATTTATAAATCACCTCAAAAGCACCATCTACTTTATCCATTATATCTTTTTCCGCTAAACTTGATTGTTTACGAATCGCTAATAAATTTGTTCGACCTAATTCTACAATTCGATATTCACCATAATTCAATCGTCCTTCTTTTTGATCCTTATCTAATCTAACTTTCACTTTTTGATTTAGGTTATCCAAAGATTTTTCAAATTTAGATTCAGGATTTTTGAAAAAAGCAAAATAGCGGTAGAAATAAGGAATTTCTTGACTTAAATAATTCAATTTTGCAGTTGTTTTCCCATTTTCTTGTTGTTCAAATTTGACATTCAAACTATCTAATTTTTCCCAACCATCATATTTTATCGTATAATTAACGAAACGATTAATCGAAAAATTTTCAATCGTTACTTTTCCTGAAGCAATTGAAGCATCTTCTGAATCCCATATCATATAATTTTCGTCCTCTTCTTTTGTATTCGAAAATTTCTTGATTGTCAAAGAATCCGAAGCTGTAAATTGTTGCCATTTCGAGAATTGACGAAGATTATAAAATTCGTCGTACACCAAACCAACAGGTGCATCAAATTCATATTGCATTTCTTCGTCGAAACGATTCGGTAAAACGATTGGTAATAAAGCCAAAACCGCAATAATGATTACTAAAAAAAGATTTATTTGTTTCATTTACAAAATTGATTGTACAAAAATAGAAATACTTTGTAGGACTCTTAATATTAATCTGAATTAATCTTTTAAAAATAGTATATTTGAGTAAATAATATAAACTTATGGACTTTACTAATTTAATTCAAGGAGCAATGGGACAACAAATTGTTGGTTCTGCTGCAAAACAATTAGGGATTAATGAATCTCAAGCTCAAACTGCTGTTGCAGCAGCTGTACCTTTTTTATTGTCTGCTTTAAATAAAAATGCACAAGGCGGAGGTGCTGAAGGAATTTCGAATGCTTTGAATCAACATGACGGGAGTATTTTGGATAATCTTTCTGGATTTTTAGGTCAAGGAGGAAACCAACAAGATGGATTAGGAATTTTAGGTCACGTTTTAGGAAATAAACAACAAAATGTAGAATCTGCAATTTCTCAACAATCTGGATTGAATACAGCACAAGTTACTCAAATTTTAGCGTTAGTTGCGCCAATTGTAATGGGCTACTTGGGTAAACAAAAACAATCTGCTGGATTAGATTCAAATGGGATTGCTGGTTTATTAGGCGGTTTAGTTGGTGGTTCTACAACTCAAACAAACCAAAGCGGAGTAAATTTAGGAGGTTTCGAAAAATTGTTAGATCAGGATGGTGATGGACAATTAGGAATTGGAGATGCCATGAGTTTATTGGGTGGATTTTTCAAAAAATAAGTCTTGTCTTAAACTGAATAAAAATACAAAATTTATTAAGCAGGAAATTTTCCTGCTTTTTTTGTTTCAAAAATTATCAACCTATATATTCTAAGTATTCGAAATTATCAAATTCATAAATATTAAAAGTTTGATTTAAAAAATATATTATTTTATTTGTTATTTAATATAATTTTATCAACAATAAAACACAAATAGCATGGATACTTTATTTTACTCAGAAAAATTCATTCAAAGAATTAAATCAAAAAACCCTAACGAAAAAGAATTTTTACAAGCAGTTGAAGAAGTTTCCGAAACCATTTTACCATTTGTAGAAGAAAATCCTAAATACAAGAAATTCAAAATTCTTGAAAGAATTGCAGAACCAGAGCGCATTATTCAGTTTAGAGTAACTTGGGTTGATGACAAAGGCGAAATCCAAATCAACAAAGGTTATCGTGTACAAATGAATTCTGCGATTGGTCCTTACAAAGGCGGTTTGCGCTTTCATCCATCAGTTAATTTATCTATTCTTAAATTCTTAGCTTTTGAACAAGTTTTCAAAAATAGCTTGACAACTTTACCTATGGGTGGCGGAAAAGGTGGTTCTGATTTTGATCCAAAAGGAAAATCTGACATGGAAATTATGCGCTTCTGCCAATCTTTTATGAGCGAATTATCTCGTCATATTGGTGCTGATGTAGATGTTCCCGCTGGTGATATTGGTGTTGGAGGAAGAGAAATTGGTTATTTATTTGGTCAATACAAACGAATGCGAAACGAATTTACAGGTGTTTTAACTGGAAAAGGTTTGGAATATGGCGGTTCTTTGATTCGTCCTGAAGCAACTGGTTACGGTTTATTATATTTTGTAGAATGTATGTTAGCCGAAAAAAAAGAAACCTTAAAAGGAAAAACAGTTTCTATTTCTGGCTCTGGAAATGTTGCACAATATGCTGCTGAAAAGTCTTTAGAATTGGGTGCTAAAGTGGTAACACTTTCTGATTCTTCTGGATATATTTATGATGAAGATGGTTTTGACACAGAAAAATTAAAGGTCATTTTCAAAATTAAAAATGATGATTATGATAGAATCTCAAAGTATGTTGATTATTATCCAAATGCTAAATTTTTCTCCGACCAAAATCCTTGGAAAGTCCCTTGTGATATAGCTTTGCCATGTGCAACACAAAACGAATTGGATTTGCAAGATGCTCAAACTTTACATCTCAACGGATGCAAATTGGTTGCAGAAGGTGCAAATATGCCAACAACTCCCGAAGCGGTTCATTATTTTTTGGATCATCAAATTTTATACGGTCCTGGAAAAGCTGCGAATGCTGGTGGTGTTGCAACTTCTGGATTGGAAATGTCTCAAAATTCGATCCGTCAAAATTGGAACAGAGAAAAAGTAGATTATCGATTAAAAGAAATTATGATAAAAATTCATCACCAATGTAAAAAATATGGAAAAGGTGAATTTCAAGAAAATATAAATTATTACAAAGGCGCTAATATAACTGGTTTCGTAAAAGTTGCCGATGCTATGATTGCTCAAGGAATATAAAAATCCATTTATAAAATTCGGTTCCCTTTACTGAATTTAGAATTCAATTGTTTGTTATTAAAGCTGGACTTCTGTTCAGCTTTATTTTTTTAGAGTGGAAAATTAATTTTAAAACCAATACCTCGAACAGATTCAAATTTTATCATTTCGTCGTTCTGAAAATATTTGCGCAAACGTGTCATAAAAACATCCAAACTTCTACCCATAAAATAATCGTTTTCGCCCCAAATTTTTTCTAAAATCTCTTTTCGACTCACTAATTTTTGATTATTCTGAATCAAGAAACTCAACAATTCTGCTTCTTTTTCTGTTAACTGAAATTTTTCTTCTTGATAAGATAATTGCAATTGATTTGGATGAAAAACATAAGTTCCAATTTTTATCAATTTTTCTAAAACAGGTTGATTTCGTTTCAAAATATTTTTTATTCTCAAAACCAATTCTTCAGGATCGCAAGGTTTTGTGATGTAATCATCTGCACCTAATTTCAAACCTAAAACACGATCAAAACTTTGCGCCTTAGCAGTCAAAAATAAATATGGAATTGTAATGGTTTCGGCTAATTTTTTCGCCAAAGAAAAACCATCAATTTCGGGTAACATGACATCAAAAATGATTAATTGAGCTGATTCCAACGATTCTATTTCCTTCAATAGTTTTTGTGGATGATCAAACCAAGTCACTTCAAAATCAGAAAATTCTAGATATTGTTTGAGAACAGTTCCCAAATCTTGATCATCTTCTACTAAAATTAATTTAGTTTTCATTCGGCAAAATGATTAAAAATTGAACACCTTTGTCTTTATTATTCTGAACGTTAATTGTTCCTAAATATCGTTCGATTGTATTCTTGACCAAAAATAATCCAACACCCAAACCGCTTACATTTTGGTTAATAGAACGATTCACACGATAATATTTATCAAAAATAAGAGGCAAATCATTGGTTGGAATTCCAATTCCATTATCCGAAAAATTCAATGTTATTTTTTTTTGAAATTTAAAATCTAATACAATTTCAGTAGCTCCATATTTGACTGAATTTTCAATTAAATTCTGAGCAATTTGTTTAAAATCGTTTGTTTTCAGTACATTATTTTTCTCGAAAATACTTTGATTAATAAGTTTAATTTCTGGATATTGAAGTTGAATCTTTTGGATAATTTCATTCAAAATAACCTCATCTAACAATTCAGAATTTTCGTCATTTTTTACAAAAATAGAATCAACAGTTTGCTCCAAACGATTAATTTGTCTGTTCATCATTTGTTGCGTTTCTGGATGTTGAACTTGATGCAAAGCAAATTTCATCGTCGTAATTGGCGTATTCAATTCATGCGCAATAGAGTCTATTGTCAAATGTAATTGATTGATTTTTTCTTCTTGTTTCGATAAATTTTTAAGACTTTTCCAATACAAAAAGACAATTAATCCAACAATCAACAAACTCACAATGATTAAAGGAATAATTTTCTTGAGAATTAAAAATTTCAAATTCAGTAATTCAAAATCTGTCTTTCCTCTAATTTTATATTTATGACGTTCATTTTTATTAATTCCTAAATCAGAATCTGTTTGATTACTAATATCATCCGATGACCAAACACTTTGATTAATATTAGTTGGTTTCGCAATTTTATTTGTCGTTTCGTAAATCACATACTTTTTCTTTGGCAATAATTCTTTATGATTCAATTCATCATAAACCGAATAAACATCTGTACGAAGCGCTATTTCAAAATTATTTTCCTTAGAATAAACGTCTAATAGAGAATCTACAATTGGCGTATAAATCTCATAATTATAATCTACTTTCGTTCGAATTATTTGTAATTCATCAAACTGTTTTTTTTCATCATGATTCAGTTTTTTGAAATAATCTAAAATCTTATCATCATTAGAATCTGTTTCATATTTTGACATAAAATTCATCACTTTAACTCCAATTTCACACGCCTCTTTATTCATATCTTTCTCAATCAATCGATACAAATTGTAGATATAATACCCTTGCAATGCAACCAAAACGATCAATGCAAAAGAGAAAATAAATGTATAATGTTTTTTAGATAATTTCATAAGCTTTCCATCAATTCAAAAATACATTGTTTTCGCACATAAATTACACATTAACTCATCGTTAACCGTTCATTAACCAAGTAAAATCGAAACTTGAAAGAGATTTGTTAAAAATCTGAACCATGAAAATAGTAATAACATTTTTTCTGCTACTTCCAAATTTAATTTTTGCACAAATTATTTCTGGAAAAATTATCGATGAGCAAAATCAACCAATCAAAAATAGTTCAATTGAAGTTGAAATTCCTTCACAAGATCCGATTGTAACTGAATCGAATGAAAATGGTGAATTTAATTTTGAGCTTCATCAAGCACAATCATTTACAATTTATATTAAAGAATTTGGTTACCAAGAACTTGAAAAAACATATCAAGCCAACTCAGAAAATTCTTTGATTATCACGCTTCAAAAAGATGAAACAATTAACTTAAAAGACGTTGTTGTTTCTGGTCAAAAACCTTTGTTGAAACGAAAAATTGATCGAATAGAATTTAATGTCGAAAATACGCCTTTGCAAAATTTAAGTGCTTGGGATATCGTGAAAAACACGCCAAATGTTCTTCTAAAAAATGAACAGTTAAGTGTGAGAGGAAATACGCAAATTTTAGTCACAATTAATGATAAAAAAACATTAATGTCCCAAGATGATTTGAAACAATTGTTGGAAAATACTGATGGTGCAACAGTTTCTTCGGTTGAAGTCATTACCAATCCGCCTGCAAAATATGAAGCTTCTGGAAGCGCGATTATAAATATTAAAATGAAGAAAAATGTGCTTTCTGGTTACAAAGGACAAATTGCGACACGTTATCATCAATCTATTTATAGCAAAGGAATGCTGGGTACTACCCAATCTTACAATACAGAAAAATGGCAATTGACAGGAAGTTATTATTTTGTGAATGGAAAATATGTTCGCAAGAATTTTGATGTAACAACTTATGAAAAAGATCAGACACGCTGGGAAAGTGACATGATTCGTCGAACAGTTGCGAAACAACAACATATTTACAACTTTGCTTCTCAATATTCAATTGATAGTTTACAGAATTTTCAGTTTGGAATAAATGGTTCTAGAAATCCTGCTTCAATTGGGAATTATAACGTTCCGACAAATATTTACAATACAACAAATAATCAACTTGAATCATTTTATAAAACACAAAATCATCGTCGCGAAGCTTCAAATAATTTTAATACGTATTTGGTTTATGACAAAAAAATTGCGAAAAATAATTTGACTTGGAGTAACAATTTTAGTCATCGTTATTACAAAGAAAATCAAGATGTTTTAACAAAACTGAATTTCAAAGATAAACCTTATGAAGAAAATCGTTTTTTGAGTGCTGCACTTCAAAAATTGAATCTATTTTCTACACAAATTGATTATAGTTTCACTAATGAAAATTTCGGCTTGGAAGCGGGAGCGAAATATAGTTTTGTAAAGAATGATAATGATTTGGATTTCTTTGAATCGATCCAAAATCAAATCGAATATCAACCCGAAAAAAGTAATATTTTTGATTACAAAGAACAGATTTTTGCGTTGTATATTTCTGGAAATTACAAATGGAAAAAATGGGAAGCAAAAGCTGGTTTGAGATCTGAAACAGCTCTTATAAATACGATTTCTGATAATCCAATTAGCCAAAATAAACGAACAAACACCGATCTTTTTCCAACTTTATACGTCATGTATAATTTTGAAAATACTGGACAAATTGGTTTGAATTATGGAAAAAGAATTGATCGACCAGATTATAATTTCTTGAATCCTTCAAAATCATATTACAATCTGTTTTCTTATTTTCAGGGCGATGCCAATGCAATTTCTACGATTATTCACAATTTGAGTTTATCTTACACTTTGAAAGATTGGAATTTTGAAGCCTATTATCGATACGAGAAAAATCCAGCGATGGAAATTTCTATTCAAAATCCTGAAACTTTCGAAACAGTTTATCATTTTACAAACATCAAAAATGGAGAAGCTTTTGGAGCAAATCTTTCGAAAAATTTTAATCTAAAATCGTGGTGGAAACTGAATTTATTTACATTTGTGGAATATAATCAAAATTATTTTTTCGGACCAGATCAACAACAATACAAAAATGATGTGTTTACTTATTATATTTCTTTAAGCACTCAATTGGATTTAGACAAAGCAAAAACATTTAATATTTCGACAGGATATCATTATAATTCCCCAGCTATTCAAGCTTCATTTGATATTAGTTCTTCTCAAAATACATATTTGATTTTAAACAAAAAAATATGGGATAAACGTTTCGAAATTGGTTTGGTTTTCAATGATATTTTTAAAACTGATCGCAATACTATTTCTACGAAATACGCAAATCAAAATCAATATTTCAAAGATTATCGCGATACGCAATATTTTATTTTGAATTTGAAATACAATTTCGGAAATCAAAAAGTAAAAGAAGCGAAACAAGCACAAAAAACAACGGAACAGAATAGAATTTAGCGCTACAAAAAACGTAAGTTTTATTAAATTTGAGCAAAAGAAATAATATGAATTCAATAAAAATCATTCGAACAAATTCTTCTAACAAAGATTTTGAAGAATTGGTAACAGAATTAGATAAAGATTTAGCGATAAGAGATGGAGAATTTCATTCTTTCTTTTCTCAATACAATAAAGTTGACAAGATAAATCACGTTGTTATCGCCTATTTGAACGAAAATCCTGTTGGTTGCGGCGCAATAAAACATTATTCTGACACAACAATGGAAGTGAAAAGAATGTATGTAAACCCTGATTTTAGAGGAAATAGAATTGCGGCAAAAGTTCTGAATGAGTTAGAAAATTGGACAATCGAATTGGATTATGAACGATGTATTTTGGAAACTGGATTGAAACAACCCGAAGCAATCGCTTTGTATGAGCGATGTGATTATACAAGAATCGAAAATTATGATCAATACAAAAACGTCGAAGAAAGTGTTTGTTATGAGAAAATATTGAACTAAAAAAGCTGAGCGTTGCTCAGCTTTTTTATTATTTATTAGATTGTTTTACCATTTTGTTCATTTCGGATGCCGTAATTTCACCATCCATAATCATGTACATTTGTTGATCATCGCTATTAATGCTCATCAATACATTTTTAAAAACTTTCGCATTTGCATTTTCCGTTAAAAAGCGAATTTTACTTCCGTCCTTATTTATCGACATCAATTTTTCGAAATAGATTATTTTTTCAAGAAAACAGTTCCTCCAGCTTGCGCTTTTGGAAAAATTGTAACATCAGCAATTTGTACATGTTCTGGTTGTTGCAACAAATACTCTATTGCATTTGCAATATCCTCTCCAGCCAATGGTTCAAAACCTTTGTATACATTATCCGAAAGTTCTTGATTTCCTTTGAAACGAACCAAAGAAAATTCTGTTTCTACCGCTCCTGGCGCAATATTGGAAACTTTGATTCCGTAAGGTAACAAATCATAACGCATTCCTTTGCTTAACGATTCTACCGCCGCTTTCGACGCACAATATGTTCCTCCATTTGGATAAACTTCTTTTCCCGCAATCGAAGAAAGGTTGATGATATGCGCATTTGATGATTGTTTAAGAATTGGAATAATTGCTTTCGAAACGTAAATTAATCCTTTTACATTGATATCAATCATTGCTTCCAAATCCTCCAAATCAGCTGTATCAAAAGGTGCTAATCCGTGCGCATTTCCCGCATTATTGATTAAAACATCAATATTTTTCCACTCATTTTCTAAACTTTCTACTGCATTAAAAACAGCTTCCTTGTCTCGAACATCAAATTGAATGGTTTTTACTTCCGTAATTTGACTCAATTCTGCCTGAATTTCATCTAATCGTTCTTGACGACGCCCACACAAAATTAAACGATAATTTGGTGCTAATTTCTTTGCTGTCGCCATTCCTATGCCAGATGTTGCTCCGGTTATGAAGACTGTTCTTTTCATTTTCTTAAATAATTAAAAGTGCTTTTTTAAGACCGTCTAAGATACAAGCTAAAAAGAAATTAAAAAATGATTTATCCTGTTTTCGTTCGATATTTTCTACTTTTTCTTCTTTCATTTTTCCACGAGAATCATTCTTTACCGCTGCATTTCCAACTGCTGATAATAATTTCCTTTTCGAACCATCATCACGCAAAACATTCACTTTCAAATTTTGATAATCTATTCCAAAATTTCCTCCAGCAACTTTATCATTTCCATCAAAATTAAATTTTATTTGATTGAAAAATCCATCAACAGAAACCTTAAGATATGGTTTCACAAAAGGATCGAGATTTTTTGCAGGAAGTTTTGAAATTGAACCATTGATATTAAATTTCTCTGAACGATTCATTGGATTAAATGTCCAATTTGCACGCAAATCTCCATTCATAAATTCTGAATGCCAATCAACATCAACGTTTGGTAAAGATATTTTACGATAACCCGAATTGACATTTTTAACCCTTGCATTTATCGACGAAAACGTCAATTTTCCTGTTCCAATACTTTTAGCCGTTTCCTCTTCATATTCTAATTTAGAGTTGACCAATTGCAACTGTTTCACCCCTAAATCGAATTTCATTTCACGTAATTTTTGTGAAAACATTGTTTTACGTTTTGTGTCATCAGGTGGAACCAAACTTCTATAAATATTTGCATAAAGCTGGTTCAATTTTATTTGATTCGCTTTCAAGAAAAAATCTTTTGAAGGCGAAATTCCCCATTGTATACCGTTTCCTTGCAATTGTTTCACAGAAACAGTATACAAATCAGCTTGTTTTTGCAAAGATGCAGTATATGCTTTTCGAGTAAGTTTTGGTGTCAATTTTAATTGATTTAACGTCAAATTTCCATTCTGAAACTGCAAAGCTCCAGTAGTCATCTTATATATTTTTCCTAAATCAAAATCGATTCCCGAAGATTTCAGTAATACAGATTTATACGAAAAAGGAATCGCTTCTTGAATTGTTTTTGGATCAACATTAATTTGATTAAACGCTAACTGAATTTGCTTCAATGTTAAATTCGGCGTTTTTTGTTGATAAGGAATCACATCTAAATGTCCATTTACCAACGAAATTTTATCGACTTTTATAACATCGTTAAATTCTTTTGACGTTTTTCCTTCTCGTTGCGCCACTCGTCTGGGCTGTCCATAAATCGTAAATTTTGGATTTTTGAAAATAACCTGATTGATTCGAAGTTCTTTCCCATAATCATTTTTCAATCCTAAAACCGTCAAATTAACATTATTGAAATCAAATTTTTGTAAAGCAATAAAACGTGATTGCTTGATTTGAATTGTATCAATTCCAAGGTTAAAATTAATCAAGAACTTTTCTGTTACTTTTTCAACTTTCTTCGCAATAACTTTTTCATTCTTTTGATCGATGATTTTCACATTTACCTCATCCAATTTGATTGAGTTTGTATGAAAATAAAAATCACCATTTTTTATTCCCCAACTGTTATTATTCAACGTCAAAATTGGCGCTTCGACATCTAATAATGTATTTGATTTAGTATAATTTTGATTAAATTGATTTTTTGAAATTAATGGTTTCATTTTGAAATTTTTCAGAATCAATTTCTTTTCAGTTAAATCAAAATTAGATGCTGTTAAGGTATGCATTTCATTCAATCGATAATACATCGAATCCAACTTAATACGAAAAGTTTTATAATCAATCGGAATATCATTTGTGCGTGTCAACGCATTCATTTTTATTCCTTCGATATTTAACGCCACATTATTTATTGCATATTTTACCGTTTTTGCATTCGAGTAGAGTGAACGAATTTTACCGTTTTCTATTTGCAACTTTTTGATATTAATTAACTCCGCATCTTCCGTTTTTATGCTTACTTTTTTGATTGATTCTTTCTCAACTTTATTCTCTGGTTTAGCAGAAATAATGGTAATTTTTGGCTTTTTGAATTTAATTAAATCTGTTTTAAAATATAATTTATCTTCTGAAGTAAATCCCCAATCCATCTTAGAAAGCGAAAGAAGTGGCGATTCAATATCTAATAAATCATTTTCAGAATCGTTTTGAACGTACATTTTTCCGTTCATTTTAAGTGGTTTCATCAAGAAATTATCCAACTCAAAATCAGTTTCATTAAAACGAACTTTTCGTGCTCTAATCAATTGTTGATCTTTAACCACAAAAAACATCGAATCTAATTTAATATCAAAAGCAGAATATCTGAACGGAATTTTTTTGTCCGCTGTTCGCTCATTGAAACGAACACCGTCAAAATCAATCGAAAAATTAGAAACATTTGCAATATGTTTTTTCCCTGATTGAGAATACAAATTGAATTCGCCGTTGTTTATATTTACATTGGAAACATCAATACTTTGACCAACTTTGGATTGCGCTGTATCTTTTTTGACCGAATCTTTTTTCTCTTTAAGATAATAATTTACAGAGGGATTATTGATGTTGATTGAATATGCTGTAACTTCTTTTTTGGTAATTAATTTTATAAAATTGATACCGACAACATTTATTTCTTTCACTTTTCCTGTTGCATCAATCGAATCCTTTATCAACAAAGAATCTTTTGGAGAAACTTCAACATTTTTTAGTGATAAAGACGAATTAAAAATAGAAAAGCTCAAATCTTCGTAAGTCAGATTATAAGCCGTATCGTTTTTTTCTGCAATGATTTTTGGAAGTCGATCATTCAGAAAATAGGAGATGTAAAAACTTAAAATAAAAAGTACCGCAATAATAGAAATTAAAGCGATACCTATTTTTTTTATCCAACGGTTTTTAATCATTGATATAGTTTGGTTAACAGTCTTAAGAACAATTATTATACCAGATATAACAAAATGTTAAATTTATTCGTTGATATCGTAGATTTCTTTGATATTTTCTAAGATTTTATCGAAGTTTAAATTCAAATCAATTAATTTCCCAGTAAACAAATCGAACACCCAACCGTGTACTTCCAATCCATTTTCCATAGCACGTTGCACGAAAGGATTTTTTACCACATTTACACATTGTTCTTGTACATTTAACTCTACCAAACGATTATAGCGCATTCCTTCGTTTTCGATTGCATTTAATTCTTCTGAATGTAAACGATAAACATCTCGAATATTACGCAACCAAGGATTCATCATTCCTAAATCTTTCGGAATCATTGCAGATTTAATCCCTCCACAATTATAATGTCCACAAACTATAATATGTTTCACTTTTAGGTGTTCTACCGCATAGTCTAAAACAGAAGTGGTATTCATATCCAAACTAATTACCATATTAGCAATATTGCGGTGTACAAAAACCTCACCTGGCTCCGCTCCCAACAACTCTTCTGCCGTCACACGACTATCCGAACAACCAATGTAAAGCACTTCTGGATTTTGACCAGCCGAAAGCTTATCAAAATATTGCTCGTCTTGTCCTAAACGTTTATTTACCCACTCTTGGTTGTGTTCAAAAACTTTTTCTAAATTCATAATTTTCTAAATTACATCTTGTACTTCTGGATGTTTACCAACATAAACGCTCACATAACTACAAAATGGAATGATTTTCAACTGATTTTTTCTTGCGTAATCTACAGCTTCTAACACTAATTTTTCGGCCAAACCTTGTCCTCTCAATTCGGGATTAACACCTGTATGATTAATCAACATTTGTTTTTCTTTCAGCATAAAAGTTAATTCACCAACTTCTTTATTATTCTCATCAAGAAGTATAAAAACTCCATTTTTTCCTTCTAAATTCAATTCAATTTTCATAGAATAGTATTTTAAATTCAAATTAATCTTTTTGGATGAGATTTGGTCAAAAAGATTTGTTAAAAGTCTCGATATACAAGACAAATTTACGGGTGAAAAGTTTTTAATTCAAAGAAAATTTAAACAAATAATAACAATCAATTTACAATCATCTTTCTATTTGATAATCAACAACAAGCCATTCTATATAATATTTAATGTATAGGTTTGAGTTTTTTACTTGATTATTTATTACATTTGTTAGATATTTTAAGGAAATATTCTTCATATGAAATTTATTGTATCGAGCAACACGTTATTAAAAAATGTTAACTTAATCGGAGGGGTTATTAACTCTAATAATACTTTACCAATCCTTGATAATTTTTTATTCGAATTGGATGGTAGCCAATTAACTATCACTGGTTCTGATTTAGAAACAACAATTTCAACAACTTTAGAAGTTGAGTCTAATGATAATGGAAAAATTGCAATTCCATCAAAAATCTTAACTGACACGTTGAAAACTTTCCCTGCGCAACCGCTTACTTTTATCCAAAAAGAAGGAAATACGTTGGAAATTGTTTCAGAACAAGGAAATTATCAGTTAGCATTCGAAGACGCAAACGAATATCCTCAAACGCCAGATATCGAAGACGCAAGCTCTACAACACTTAGTGCAAGCATTTTATCAGAAGCAATTATCAAAACTATTTTTGCGACAGGAAACGACGAATTACGTCCAATTATGACAGGAGTCTTCTTCCAAGCAAATGCAGATATTTTCCGTTTTGTTGCTACAGATGCGCATCGTTTGGTAAAATATACTCGCAATGGCTTAGACAATTTACAAGCTGCTGAATATATTATGCCGAAAAAACCACTTAACTTATTGAAAAATATTTTAGGAGGAAATAATGACAATGTAACAATCGAATATAACAATACAAATACACGTTTTTCATTCCAAAACATCGTGTTAACTTGTCGTTTGATTGATGGTAAATATCCTAATTATGAAGCGGTAATTCCAAAAGAAAATCCAAATGTATTAACGATTAACAGAAACTTATTCTTGACATCTTTGAAACGTGTGGCAATTTTCTCTAACAAAACAACAAACCAAGTTCGATTAAAATTAGTTGGAAATTCATTGACAATTTCTGCTGAAGATATCGATTTTGCAAACAAAGCAGAAGAAAGACTTCCTTGTGATTACAACGGAACTGACTTACAAATCGGTTTCAATTCTCGTTTCTTAATCGAAATGTTGAACAATTTACAATCAGAAGAAATAACATTAGAAATGTCTGAACCAAATCGTGCAGGAATCATCAAACCAGTTGATGGACTAGAAGATGGCGAAGAAATCTTAATGTTAGTTATGCCAGTTATGTTAAACGCATAATCAAAAAGAATACATAAAATTCATTTATACAATACAATGAAAATTTCATACAATTGGCTAAAAACCTACATTGATACAGATATCACACTTGATGAAGTGTCTTCAACACTTACAAGTACGGGTCTAGAAGTTGAAGGTGTAGAACAAGTAGGTGGAGCTAAAAATTATTTGGAAACCGTATTAGTTGGTAAAGTTTTATCAGCTGTGCCTCATCCAAACGCAGATAAATTAAGAGTTACTAAAATAGATTTAGGAGACGGAAAAGAAACGCAAATTGTTTGTGGAGCTCCTAATGTTGCAGAAGGTCAAAATGTTCCTGTTGCAACTGTCGGAACGGTTTTACCTTCACCAGATGGTGAATTTAAAATCAAGAAGGCAAAAATTCGTGGTGAAGAATCTTTCGGAATGATTTGTTCTGAAGTAGAATTAGGAATTGGTACAGATCATTCTGGTATTTTAGTTTTACCAGAAGATTTAAAACCTGGAACTTCTACGTTCGACCTATTCGGAAAAAATGATGAAGTTGACCACGAAATCGAAATTGGTTTAACGCCAAATCGTGCGGATGCAATGTCACATTTTGGTGTAGCGCGTGATTTACATACGGCCCTTAAAACTCGTGATATCGCGTCAACATTCAAAACATATGATGTATCAAATTATCCTACGACAGATTTCGGAAAAAATCCTATTTCTATCGAGGTTAAAGATACAGAAGCAGCGCCTCGTTATGCAGGTATTTACTTAAAAAATGTAAAAGTTGCTGAGTCGCCAGATTGGTTAAAAAATCGTTTAAAAGTTATAGGATTATCGCCAATTAATAATGTGGTTGATATTACCAATTATATTTTACACGATTTAGGTCAGCCTTTACATGCTTTTGATGCAGCTAAAATTGAAGGAAATAAAGTAATCGTTCAGAAATTAGCAGAAGGAACAAAATTCACAACTTTAGATGGCGTTGAACGTACATTAAAAGGACATGAATTGATGATTTGCAACGAGAATAATCCAATGTGTATTGCTGGAGTTTTCGGAGGAAAAGATTCTGGAGTTTCGGATGCAACGACAACTATTTTCTTAGAATCAGCATATTTCGAGCCAGTAACAATTCGTAAAGGAGCGAAAGCACATGCATTAAATACGGATGCTTCTTTCCGCTTTGAACGTGGAATTGATCCTAACATAACTATCGACGCGTTGAAGAAAGCTGCGATGATGTTAGTTGAAATTGCTGGTGCTGAAATTGCATCTAATATTGATGATATTTATGCAAATCCTATTCAAAACTTTAATGTAAAATTACGTTTACATAAAGTGGTTGAATTATTAGGAGTTGAAATTCCAGAACATAAAATCAAATCGATTTTAGAAAATTTAGAAATTAAAATTTTGTCAGAAAATAATGGAGTTTTAGATTTAGAAGTTCCTGCTTATCGTGTAGATGTACAACGTGATGTAGATTTAATCGAAGATATTTTGAGAATTTATGGATACGATAATATCGAAATTCCTTCAAAATTCTCGTTTTCTTATGTTCCAAATCAAAAAGTTAGTCCAGATAAAATCGAAGATTTTATTGCGCGTCAATTGATTTCTTTCGGATTCAATGAAGCGATGAATAACTCGTTAACGAAAAAAGAATACGAACAAGTTTTCTTTTATCCAGAAGGAGAAAGTGTTGCCATGTTAAATCCACTTTCAGCTGATTTAGCTGTAATGCGCCGCACTTTGTTGAATGGTTTATTAGAAAATGTTGCGTTTAATATCAACCGTCGTAATTCGGATGTTAAATTATTCGAATTTGGGAAAATTTACCGCAAAATTGATGGTATTTACGAAGAAAATAAATGTTTAGGAATCGTTCTTTCAGGAAACTTTAATAGCGAATCGTGGACAGGAAATTTACGTAAAGCTTCATTTGCTGATTTGAAAGGTTTGATTAAACAAATTTTTGTTCGATTAGATATTCAAATTACAGATGAGTTACCTGCAAAAGATGATAATTTCTTAGATGGAATTGAATTTGTTTCTGCTCAAAAATCATTAGGAAAACTTGGAATCATCAGCAAAAAATTAGCAAAAAAATTAGGCGTTAATCAAGATGTTTTCTTTGCTCAATTAAATTGGGATGCAATGGTTGCTTTAGCAAACAAACACGATTTGAAATACAAAGAAATCTCTAAATTCCCAGGTTCTCGTAGAGATTTAGCTTTATTGCTTGACTCTTCTGTGAAATATGAAGAATTGTACAAAGCGACAAAAGAAGTGAAAACGAATTTGTTGAAAGCTGTTAATTTATTCGACGTTTACGAAGGAGATAAATTGCCAGTTGGTAAAAAATCGTATGCTTTAAGTTTTATGATTCAAGACGAAAATAAAACATTAAGCGATCAAGAAATTGATGGTTTAATGAATAAATTAATCAAATTGTATCAAGAAAAATTCAACGCTGAGTTGAGATAAAATATTCCGAAAAATGAAAAAGATTGTAACTTTATTTTCAGCAACTATTTTGATGAGTTTTATAGCAACTTCTTGTTCTACAAGCGCAAGTACTGCTAAAATTAAACCTAAAGCGGAAGTTTCGATTTCAAATCAAAATTGGTATTTGATCAACGATAACAACGTAGTAAAAGGTTTGTACGATAAAGACGTGATGTTGGTTATTGACGAAGCTAATTCGACTGTAAGTGGATTTGCAGGTTGCAACAATTTCAATGCTTCTTTTACAAAAGTTAGCGGCGTTACAAGCTTTGTTAATTTTTCTGAAACTAAAATGGCTTGTCCTAATTTGCAAGAAGAAAAAGCATTTTTATCGATGTTGAAAAGTGTAAATCGTTACGAAGTTTCAGGAAAAGAATTACATCTTTACAAAAGCAATATTTTATTATTAAAATTCAAAACAATTTAGTTTTTATAATAAAAAAGCTCCTTACAAGGAGCTTTTTTTATGTTTCTTTATTTTCTTCTACCGATTTTATCTCAACAGTATCATCACTTTGCTTGAAACCAATTTTAGTAATCGGAATTTCTTTTGATGATAAATAAAACTCTAAATCAGCATTTAATTCGATCAGACGATGCGGAAAATCTTGACCAACATTTTGCTTGGCTTCTGTTAAGAAAATTGCGCAATGTTTTAAATAATCAGGCGTTAATTTCGATTTTGCTTCTTGAAATGCAGAAAACAATACCTTTTCTGTCATCACAATATTTTTCGTTTCATCTTTTCTGTATAATGCATATAAACGTTTTTTAAGCGATTGTGTAAAATCAATCATCATTGTATTTGAGAAAATTTTCATTTCAGCCGCATAAGGCGTCCAGAAATCTTTGTTCAACGCATTTTGATTTTTCAAAATTGATAATAACGGAGAATCTTGCGCCAAATTCGTAGTCATGTGATGTAGAAGTAATTGTTTGCGCTCGTCAAAAGTTGGAGGAAAAATCGGAATATGTAAATCAAAACGACCAGGTGCAACGATTTCATCATTCAAATTTGCTAAAGATTCAACAGCTCCAACAATCAAAAGTTCTTTCGTATCATTTTTCTGAATATGTCTAAGAACGGAATAAAACAAATCGACCATTTCGGGATAAATGGTATTTACAGAAGTAGAATGTAATATTTCGTCGAACGAATCAATAAACAATAATGTTTTAGGTTGATTCATCTTTTTTGAAAGAAAATCGGAGAATTTATTCTTTTTGTTATCAAAATTCCCAACTAAATAATCATTGAAAATATGTACAAATTCGTAACCAATCATATCCGCTATTTTCTTTGCCCAATATATTTTCCCACTACCTGGAGGTCCATACAAAATCAAGCCAGCAGGTTTTGAGATTCCCCAACTTTCTCCTTGATCTTTGCTAATAAATGGATCTAACATATCAGTCATATAAAAATACAAATCGGTATAACCAACTAAACTTTTACCAGAAAAATCTTCGCATTGCGGAAATGCTTTTTCTATAAACGGATATTTTCCCCCAATGTAAGAATGAATCAAATAACTTGACACTCCCGTTTTCATCTGCTTTGCAACCTCGGCAGGAATTCCATTTGTTACAAAAAAATGAAGCACTTCTTCTTCTTTCGCTCCAATTGTTTTAGCGATTTCTTCTATTGTTTTTTCTTTGGAATAATCTTCGGCATATCTTTTTAAGAAATCTTTATTCTCTTCCGAAAATGTTATAAATTGTTGTGTTACATTAAAATTTTCGTCAATACAAAAACTCAAATCAATATTAAAATCATTGATAAAATTCTGTAAACTTCCTAAAGATATTTCGAGTTGATTAGATAAATCTTTTAATTTCATTCTGTTGGCTTGTTCTAATTTCTATTAAAAATAAAGATTAATTCGTGAACTAAACCATTTTAAGTTCTAAACTTCTGTTAAAGGAACAAGCGCATCTATAGATGCGCTTGTTCCTTTTAATTGTATATTTTATAATTATTTACAATTTAGATGAATTAAGATAATCTTCCATTTCTTCTTTATTTGCTTCATCAGATTCGTCTTTTAGAACACGATGAGCCACTTTACCTACAGTTAAACCTTGAATAACGATTGAAAATAAAACAACGATGTATGTAATCTCTAATAACAAATCTTTCCATTCCGAATTTGGCATCGAAAGAACTAATGCAATTGAAACTCCTCCACGAATTCCTCCCCAAACCAAGACAATAAGTGAACCTTTAGAAAAAGTGTTTTTTCTTAAAATAGTACGAGCTGGAATAACAATTGATAATGTTCGAGATAATAGGACTATAAAAATTGTGGCAATTCCTAATAGAATTTGATCCATTAAATCTTCTATTAACAACAATTCGAAACCTATAAAAAGGAATAAAATGGCGTTCATTATTTCATCAATAAGCTCCCAAAATTTGTTTAAATAATCTTGAGTTGTTTTACTCATTGCGAATTTTTTTCCATAATTTCCGATTATTAAACCTGCGATAACCATAGCTAAAGGGCTCGAAACATGAAGTTCTTTTGCAATCAAAAATCCTCCCATTACAATCGATAATGTAATTAAAGCTGAAACTTTATAATCATCAATTTTTTTCATCGAATTAGACGCTGTAAATCCAAGTAATAATCCAAGTAAGATTCCGCCACCAGCTTCCATCAAGAATAATTTTGAAACACTTGCAAAATCAGCATCAAAGCTTGGATTAGTTGCTATTTGTAAAACTACTGCGAACATTACAACGGCCACACCATCATTAAACAGTGACTCTCCTGTAATTTTTGTCTCAATAATTTTAGGAACTTTTGCTTGTTTCAAAATTCCTAATACAACGATTGGATCAGTTGGAGAAATTAATGTTCCGAACAATAAACAATAGATATACGGAATTTGAATACCAAAATATGGCGCAATGTAATATAAAATTACTGATATAATAAATGCTGATAATACTACTGATATTGTAGCATAAGTAGCAATTGTCCATCTCAAGTTTTTCAAATCGAGAATATTAACGTGCATTGCGCCTGCAAAAAGCAGAAAATTAAGCATTGCGCCCATCAATATTTCATTGAAGTCTAAACTATTAAAGAGTTGAAACATGTCTTTTGTAGCATCAGGAAAATAGCTATCTCCCAATAAACGGATAGCGATAGATACTAACATGGCGATAATCATAATTCCAATTGTTCCAGGTAATTTTAGGAATCGAAGGTTTGCATAAGAAAATAATGCAGCAAGAACAATTAGAACCGAAAAAGAATAATATAGTTCCATTGGTATTGATTGATTAAAATTTGGAAAAAGTTACAAAAAAAGAGCCACTATAAAGTGGCTCTTTCTATATTAATTTGATTTTTTTATCAAAATTAGTTTTTTGGAGCTTGCCCAATTAAATCCATAAATTGATCTAACTTAGGTAAGATAATAATTTGTGTACGACGGTTTTTAGATTTTCCTTCCGCAGTAGCATTTGTAGTTAATGGGTTATATTCTCCACGTCCACCAGCTGTTAAACGTTTACCATCAACACCGTATTGGTTTTGTAATGCTTGTACAACAGAAGATGCACGTAAAGCAGATAAATCCCAGTTGTTACGGATGTTTGGTTTAGAAATTGGCACATTATCTGTGTTACCTTCAATCAATACATCGTAATCTTTATAATCGTTGATGATTTTCGCAATTTTACTTAAAGTTTCTCCTGCAGCAGGTGAAATTTCGTAGCTACCAGATTTGTACAACATGTTATCAGCTAACGAGATGTAAACAACACCTTTTAATACTTTAACATCAACATCTTTTGCTTCATTGCTAGATAAAGAACGCGTTAAGTTGTTTGTTAAAACCATATTCAAACTATCCGATTTGCTTTTCGCATCGATCAAATGTTTGATGTATTTGTTAGACTGATTGATTTCGTTCACTAATTCAGAAACGTTTTTAGAACCACCATTAATACAATTTTTCAATTGTTCTTGTAATTGTTTAATTTGATTTCTTTCACTCTGAACTGTGTTTTCGTACTGACCTTGGTTAGATTCAAAATTAGCTAATTTAGCTTTCGCTACAGCCAATTCTGTTTGACATCCTTGGTTCTCAGAATAAGCAGAATTGAATTTATTTTGTAATTCATCATACTTCTTCTGACTCACACAACTAAATAAAGTTGAAGCAGCGATAACCGCTACTGGCAAAATTGAAACTTTCATAATTATTTTTTTTATTTCAGTTATACGAATATATGTTATTATTTTTTATTGCGAGTATATATTCTGCAAAAACCATGCTGTAAAAATATAAAACTCCTACAATCATTTGGTTGTAGGAGTTTTAACCTTAATATTTTATTTCTATTGTATTAATCCTGAGGAATATATAAAACCTGACCTGGATAAATCTTATCTTCGTGTTTTAACATTGGTTTGTTTGCTTCGAAAATTTTTGGATACTGCATTGGATCTCCATAAACTTCTTTTGCAATTTTAGATAAAGAATCTCCACTTTTTACAGTATACATTGTCTTAGATAAATCTGGAATCTCAATTCTCAAAGGTGTTTTCAATGTTAATTGATCTTCTACTCCTTCCACTCCATCAATGTTACCTGCTGTTGCTAAAATTTTTTGTTTCTCGTTGATGTCCAACGCTTGTCCAGCTACTACAATTTTATCTCCATCAGTAGAAAAAGTTACTCCTGACAAATCAAATCCTTGCTTTGCAACTTGTTCTTGTACTTTACCTGCTTTTTCTTCTGGTGTTTCTGCACCTCCGAAGACTTTCTCTCCGGCATTTTTGATAAATGAAAATAATCCCATAACGAGTTGATTTTAATAATATTTATTTGTTGATATTTAGTAAATATATAATTTCTCTAACAATTATCGTGCAATTGATGAATATTTCTTTTTTAAATTTTCGGTAATCGAGAGTTGTTGTTGAATTTGACTTGTTAATTGATTAATTTTTGCATCCAAAACTTTATCGTTCTCTTCGGCAATTTGTATTTTTCCGCTCAATGTTACTACTTGATCTTCTATCGATCGCAAAGAATTTTCTGTTTTTATCTTTTTCTTCATCAAACCATCAGTTACTTTGTCATTCGATTCTCTTTCCAATTGATTCACCACCAAATCTAACTTATCGCCCAAAGCTTGCTTTTTACTTTCTAATTTCAATAAGGTGTTATTATCTTTTAGATATGATTTGATCGAGTTTCCTTTTTTCAATTGTGCATCAGCGTTTTCTTTTGTCAATCGAATCATATTTTCGTTCGCTAACCTCAACTCATTTCGTACACAACCTTGCTTCGTTTTTGTTGCTAAATCTTGCAATTGAGCATAAATTTTATCAAACTCTGCCGAATTACTATTAAATGTCATTCCATTTTGATCCGTTAATGTATTAATCACAGTCGTTTTTCCATTTTCTTCATCAACCAAACTAATCACAGATTTATACACATCTTGCGAATTTTTGAACTTGATATTACTCGCTTCATGTCTTTTCAAAAAAGCAGAAGAACCTTCTTTGTTCGTTACCCAATTTTCCCACGATTTCACAATCAAATTCTGCGCACAATTATCCGTAGAAAAAGCAAAAGATTTCAGTTCTTGTCCGTTCATTTCGTACTCAACTTCAAACAATCCTTCATCAGATTGTGCATTAACATAAGCTGATGTTAACAAAGTTGTAATGGCTAAAAGTAATAGTTTCATCAAGTTGATAGTTTAAATTTCTGTTCACAATTATTTATCCAATTTACAAAATATCGGAGTTTAAGAAAAGATGTTGTACAGATTTTTTATAATGGTTAATTTTAACCAGAAATTAATCAAACCGCATGCAAACAAAAATTTTATTAATTTACACAGGAGGAACAATTGGAATGGCGAAAGATTATGGTGACCAATCCTTGAAACCTTTCAATTTTGATAATTTGTTGAAACAAATTCCGGAATTGGGTCTGTTAGATTGTTCTTTCGATTATCATAGTTTCGATACGCCTATAGATTCGTCTGATATGAAACCTAAATATTGGATAGAAATTGCCGAAACCATTCAACAAAACTACGAAAACTATGATGGTTTTGTTGTTTTGCACGGAACAGATACAATGGCGTATACAGCTTCTGCAATGAGTTTTATGATTGATAACCTCGAGAAACCTGTCATTTTCACTGGTTCGCAATTACCAATTGGAGATTTGCGCACAGATGCGAAAGAAAACTTAATTACTTCGATTCAATTGGCTTCGTTACGTAAAAATGACAAACCAATTATCAAGGAAGTTTGTGTGTATTTTGAATATAAATTGTTTCGTGCGAATAGAACAACTAAGATTAATGCAGAAAACTTTGATGCTTTCGAGTCGCCGAATTATCCAGTAATTGGAGTTTCCGGTGTTCATCTGGAAGTGAAAGAAGATTTATTGTTAAAAAATGTTGTTACGGATAAACTTTCGATCAACAAAAATCTAAATGCTGATGTTGGTGTCTTGAAGATTTTCCCTGGAATGAATCGTTCTTTTATCGAAAGTGTTTTAAACGCTCCGAACATGAAAGCTTTTATTATTGAGGCTTTCGGAACAGGAAATATTTTTACCGATAGTTGGTTTATTGAATTGCTGGAAGAAGTAACGAATAAAGGAGTTCATCTTATCATCAACACGCAATGTGCTGGCGGAATGGTAGAACTTGGACGTTATGCTACAAGTGATGCGTTACTAAATATGGGCGCAATTTCGAGTTATGATTTGACAATGGAAGCTGCAATTACCAAAGCCATTTATTTATTAGGTCAAAACCTTTCGAAAGAAGAATTCAAAACGCAATACGAAGCAAACTTGAAAGGTGAACTTCGCCATCATTTTTACAATGATTAAATCAAAATAATATAAAACGAAAAAAATCTCTACTTGGTAGAGATTTTTTTATGTTCTAAATTTTATTTCTTCCCCGACATTGAAGCGCCATCAGATTCTCTTAATTTGAAAAAGATGTAAGTTGATAAAATTGTCATCACGCCCATCGTCAAAAATGAATAACGAAAAGCTTGTACTTCCACTCCATTTACAAATCCTGCTTGTCTAAAAACACCTAAAATTAATGCAGCTAC
Organism: Empedobacter falsenii; assembly: GCF_019308355.1. Classification (GTDB taxonomy): domain Bacteria; phylum Bacteroidota; class Bacteroidia; order Flavobacteriales; family Weeksellaceae; genus Empedobacter; species Empedobacter falsenii_B. The sequence goes on from NZ_JAAGKM010000031.1 coordinate 27,753, forward strand.
AGAAATTCCAAATGTTAGTGATAATTGTTGTGTAACCGATAATAAACTATTCCCTTCGCTGGATGTATTTTCGTCCAAATCTGCTAAAGACAAGGTATTCATCGCCGTAAATTGAATTGAACTAAAAAATCCATTCAAAACCATTAACGGAATGATATAATAAATTGGTGATTTCGATTCTAAAAAGAAAAACATACAAATGATTAATCCTAAAGTTATTGTATTGGAAATCAACATATTTCGATAACCAAATTTATTCACAATTGGCACAACAAACGATTTTGCAATAATGTTACTTGTTGCAGATGGAATCATAATTAATCCCGCTACAGTAGCCGAATATCCATAACCAACTTGCAATAAAAGCGGAATAAGAAAAGGTATTCCTCCAATTCCTAATCGTGTAATAAGATTTCCTATAATACCAATTCGCAAAGTTCTAATGTTAAACAAATTCAAATCGATTAAAGGATGTTGTTTATGTTTTGCATGATAAATATACAAACCAATCAAAAAGGCAGAAACTACAGTCAATGCCAATACAGTTTGCAGGCCAATCACACGAGAAGATGTCAATTCCATAATCAATGTTAAGACAGTAACTCCTCCACTAAAAAGAATCAAACCTCTGATATCAAATTTAAAAACTGGATGTTTAAAATCGGGGATCGCAAAAGTTGTCATCCAAAGTGCAATAATTCCGAATGGAATATTCACGATGAAAATCCAATGCCATGATAAAGTTTCAACCAAAATACCTCCAATTGTTGGTCCTAAAAGTGGTCCTATTAACCCTGGTATGGTGATAAAATTAATTACTTTTAATAATTCACTTTTTGGATAAGCATATAAAATTGCTAAACGTACAACAGGAACCATCATCGATCCTCCAATCGCTTGTATAACGCGTGAAATGACTAAAAAAGGTAAAGTTGTGGCAAATGCGCAAAGTGTGGATCCAAGTGTAAAAATCAGTATAGCAGATTGAAAAACTTTTTTCGTTCCGTATTTATCCGAAAGCCAACCACTCAAAGGAATTAACAAAGCGATTGTTAACGTATACGCAACAATAATCGACTGAATTTCTAAAGGCGATTTTCCTAATTCTTTTGCGATTGTAGGTAAAGATGTATTTAAAATTGTAGCGTCCAAAGCTTGCATAAAAATTGCCATCGCACCAAGCCATGGCAAAAACTTCAACATTTTTGGACTTAAAATATGATCTGAATTCATTCAAATTCCTATAGCAAATTCTATTCCTATTTTAACATTTCGAAAAATCATTGAAAAAGATTAAATTTGAACTATGTTTCTCAACGCGCATACACATCATTTATCCGATCAAACAGATGTTTTGGAACTGTATAATCAGTTTCCAAATGAGTTGAATAATGAAGCTAAATTATTTTCGATTGGGATTCATCCAGCTTACATCAAAACCTCATCAATAAAGGAAGAAATCGAAATTATCAATCAAACTATTTCGAATAAAAACTGTTTGGCGATTGGTGAAATTGGATTGGATAAATTGTGCGAAACAGATTTTGAATTACAAATCAATGTTTTTGAAAAACAATTAGAAATTGCAACGCAACATCAACTTCCAGTCATTATACATTCGGTTCGCGCTTATCAAGAAATTTTACACATTCAAAAACAAATGAAATTGACGATTCCGTTTATTTTTCATGGTTTCAATAAGAATGAGCAATTACTCAATCAAATTATTGCGCAAAATTGTTTTGCATCTTTTGGTAAAAATCTTCTATCAAACAAAAACTTACAAATTATATTTGCAAATCTTTCTGCAAATCAATTCTTTTTGGAAAATGATGCAAGCGAAATTTCTATTGAAGAAATTTATACTTTTGCAGCAGATTTAAGAAAAATTACAATCGAGGAATTACAACTTCAACAAGCAGAAAATTGGAAAACAGTTTTCGGTTACGAAGTTCAATCATAATAAAATACATTTCAATGGCAGTTTGGCAAGAAAGAGCTGAATTATTATTCAAAGAAGAAGGTTTAGAAATCCTAAAAAATTCAAACATTTTAGTTGTTGGTTTAGGTGGAGTTGGCTCTTTTGCCGCAGAATTTATCGCACGCGCAGGAGTTGGAAAAATGACTATTGTTGATGGCGATACTGTTGACATAACAAATATTAACCGACAATTACCCGCTTTGCATTCGACAGTTGGACAACATAAAGTAGATGTGGTTGGTGATCGTTTGATGGATATAAATCCTGAATTAGAATTAACACGTATTAACGAATTTTTGAGTCCAGAACGTACACACGAAATCGTCACACCAGATTTTGATTATGTGTTAGATTGCATCGATTCTGTTACACCAAAAATTAATTTGATTTTAGCTGCAAAACGCAAAAAAATTAAAGTAATCAGCAATATGGGCGCTGGAGGAAAATATTTGGCAAGCAAAGTACAAGTGCGTGATATTAGTAAAACAGATGTTTGTCCTTTGGCAAAAAATGTTAGAAAACGATTAAAAAAAGAAGGAATTAATAAAGGTGTAAAAGCTGTTTTTTCGACAGAAGTTCCTGATGAATCTTCGGTTAAATTAACGGATGGAAAAAATTATAAAAAATCGTTTTACGGAACTAATTCGTGGATGCCTGGTTTATTCGGGTTGCATGCGGCAGAAACGGTGATTCGACATTTATTAAAAAAAGATAAATAATTAAGTACTTTCTTAAAGATTTAATTAATTTAGTTGCGAATTAACAAAGAGACGAAAAAAATGAAAATCAATTACGATTATATCACATACGAGGATGTTTTGAGAGCACGTCAATTTATGTACGAGCAAGCGTTGGAACAGAATGCGACTAATTCGTTGTTGAACACTGCGAGAGATTTATTTGGAAACAGCAATTTCGAGATGTGTATCAAAATTTGTGAAGGTTTATTGGATGCGAAAGACCCAAAACAATTGTACGATGCTAAGAAATTAATTGCTTTATCATATTATAGTTTACAAGATTTTGAGAATGCGGATAATGCATTTTTCGATATCGCTCAAAACTCTGATAATTCAGACGATTGGTTTAATGTTGTCATTTCTGCAGCTTTAAATAAAAATATCGAACGTAGTAAAGAATCTTTTGGAATTGCATTAGAAAAATACACGAAATTTGGTCATCAACGTAATATGCCTTCAGTACAATTGATGTTGCATTATATGATTACGTTAGAAACTGTAAAAGAATACGTTTTGGCTTTGGAACAATGTAGAATGTTGGTACAAGTTTACGCTAAATTGAAAAAAACAGACGAAAAATTCTTAAGTTCTCGTGGTTTAGAACAAATCGAAAACTTTTTGGAAACTGCAAAACCAGTTTTGAAAAAAGCGAAAAAGAAAGAATTAACAGAAATCAAAAAAGAATTGGTTGAAGCCTTAGACGCAAACGGCGTAGAAAAAGTAGAAGCTTTTTTTGCTGAGTTTTAAGAAAATTATTTTTACGAGAAATATAAAATCCACTTCGAGAGAAGTGGATTTTTTGTTTTAATTATTTTCGACACTGTACCAAAAACTGTGTAAGTATAAAATTCTGCTTGGGTTAAAATCGAGCAGAATTTTTTTTATACATTTAATATTTACATATTTATGGAAACAAAAGACCTATTTCCGGATGATTTTTTC
>NZ_JAAGKM010000032.1 GCF_019308355.1 Empedobacter falsenii
TGAAAAAATCATCCGGAAATAGGTCTTTTGTTTCCATAAATATGTAAATATTAAATGTATAAAAAAAATTCTGCTCGATTTTAACCCAAGCAGAATTTTATACTTACACAGTTTTTGGTACAGTGTCGTTTTTTTGTTAATCATCTTTATCAACTCCTGTTTTTTTATTGATATTTTCTTGTATTTTGTGATAATATTCTTCTTCTATTCTATCAAATTCTAATGTCGAAATTACTTTTCCTTTCGTTGGTTTTTGTAGTTTCAGCTTATCGTCGATCGACATTGATTCTAACTTATAAGTTGTAGACTGATTTTCATCTTTCAAAGATGTTTTCTTCAGTTCTAATAATAATCCTGGCAAACCATTGTATTCATCTGGCCCACATTTTGATTTTATCGAAGGAACATACCACGCTTCTATGTTGAAATTAGCGTCAACAGCTACTGCTTTTCGTACATCATAACCTTTTATTTTTTTGGATTCTCGCGTAATACTCCATTTATAAGTTGCAATGGAATCAGAGATATTATACAATTTGGAATCCATTTCTCTCATGATTATTTTTGAATTCGTATCGAAATCATAAAAGCTTTCCAAATCTTTAAAACCACCTAAAACTTTCATCGAATATTTTGGTCCTTGTGAATTATCAATTCGTTCTATTTCTTGTGAAAGACATTGATTTTCATCGACAGAAAGAGCAATATATTTTGGTTTCGAAAACATTTCCTCTCTTAATCTTTTCGATTCTGGATTCGGATCATTCAAATTAATAAAATTCCGTCTTTCATATTCTACTTTAAATTTTTCTTGACCAAAAACTGAAATTGAGAATAATATCAAAAATATATACTTCATTTTAATACAATTAGAAATTTAAAGATAACAAAAAAAGCTTCACCATTTCTGATAAAGCTTTTTGATTAAATATCCCTCTTGTTTTTAGAAAACTCTTACCAACAATTCTTGTTCTATTTTATCGTGACAATTTTCTAATGCATTTTTCTCTGCTTTTCCTGCTTTCCAATGCGATGTACAATAAAATTCGTCTTTTTTCCATTCTAAATCATCTTTAAAAAATGATTTTATTTCCTTTACAGATTTAGATTCCCCCGCAACATAAGCAAATCGTTTTCCGTCTTTGCGTTTCGGAAATTTCTGATTTTTTGTCAAACTATATAAAGCTATTCCGCTTCCTACATTTTGATTCACAATCCATTTAAATTCTAAATTTGCTTTCGTTTCAATTTGGTGAATATCATCTTCTGTTGGGACTTCCACACAAACAATTCCGTTTGTTTTAGCAGGAAGCGACTCTATAATTGCTGAAATTACAGGCAAGCCTGTTAAATCTGCAGCCAAGAAAATGAAATCTGTTTTTGGAGTCAAATCTTTCTTTTTTGACTTCATCGAAACTCCAATCATATCTCCAACTTTCGCCTCATTTGCCCAACGCGATCCTGGACCATTCAATCCATGATTTGCAATATCAATCACAATCACATTGTTTTTGGCATCAATATCGCGCAACGTGTAGGTACGAGAAACTGGTTTAAATTTTTCTGATGGCGAAATCCATTTTTGATTCTCTTCATCATACTCAGCGTAGTGAATATCACGGATCCCAAGCGGTGGAAAAAGTAATTTACATGTTCCGCCCAACGTTGTATCCTTAAAAAAAGATACATCATCATTTTCCAAATGAACGCGAATAAGATGTGGTGTCACAAATTCTTTCTTTTTTAAGATGAACTTCTCCTTCGCAATTTTCACTTTATCTCCCATCAGATTATTTAGATTTATTCTAATTCTATGCGAATATAAAGTAAATTTAGATTGAATAAGAATAATAAAATGTTAAAGTAAAAAGTTATACTTTTTTTAATACGATTTTAATATGATAACTTAATAATTAACCTTAACTTTTACATATTAAAAATAACCTAAAAAACGAACAGAAAATGGAAAATACTTTATGCGAAATCTCGCTCGAACAAAGAACTCTTCCACTTGAAGGCGGATTTAATTGCAGAGATTTAGGTGGAATAATTAACACAAAAAATGAAGTCATTAGAAAAGGATTGTTAATTCGATCTGATGATTTAGCAAATTTGACAGATGATGATTTGGAGATTTTAAACGATTTTCCAATTCGAACAATTATTCATTTACGCACGACTTACGAACGTTTAAAAAATCAAGATCGCATTCCAAATAGTTGTAATCACGAAGTTCATTTGGATATTTCTTCTGGACATTTCGAAAATTTAGTGAAACAATTCAAAGCTGGAATTTCAAATCCGAAAGAATTTATGTGTAAAATCTACGAGGATTTTGTTTTAGATAAAACATGTCAAACGCAATACAAAAGCTTTTTTGATATTATTCAACATAAAAATAGAACGCCAATTTTATTTCATTGTACTGCAGGAAAAGATCGAACTGGATTTGCAACAGCAATGATTTTATCTGCTTTGAAAGTCGATTTAGATACAATTATGGATGATTACTTGGCTTCTAATATCTTTTTGGAACAAAAATATGCACACATCTTAAAGATCGATCCGAATTATAAATATCTAATTGATGTTTTACCTGAATATTTAGAAAGTTCTTATGAAGCGATTAATAAGAATTTTGGTTCAGTCGAAAATTATTTAACTGATATTTTGAAGGTTGATTTAGATTTGATGAAAGATTTATACATAAAAAAATAAGCGATCAATTGATCGCTTTATTTTTATCTAAAATTTCATTCGTTGAATTCGAACAGCATTCAAAATTGCTAATAAAGCAACACCTACATCTGCAAAAACAGCTTCCCACATATTGGCAATTCCTTCTGCTCCAAGGAAAAGCACGATAATTTTAACGCCCATTGCTAAAATGATATTCTGAATCACAATCTTTTTTGTTTCACGACCAATTTTTATCGCCGTTGCAATTTTAGAAGGTTGATCGGTTTGGATTACAACATCTGCAGTTTCTATCGCAGCATCGCTTCCAAGTCCACCCATCGCAATTCCGACATCAGAAAGCGCTAGAACAGGCGCATCATTGATTCCATCTCCAACAAAAGCCACTACTTGATTTTGATCTTTTTTCAATGCTTCAACTTTCTCTACTTTTCCTTCTGGTAACAATCCACCAAAAGCTTCATCAACACCAACTTCTTTCGCAACTTTTTGCGTAATGGTATTTTTATCTCCACTCAACATAATCGTTTTCGAAACACCCAAAGCCTTCATTTTCTGAATTGCTTGTTGCGCATCTTCCTTGATTTTATCAGCAATCGTAATATATCCAGCATATTTGTCATCAACAGCAACCACCACAATGCTCTCTACAATATCATGAATTTCTTGCTGATACTGAATCGTAAAATGATCTAATAATTTAGTATTTCCAGCTAAAACGGTTTTTCCATCAACTTTTCCTTTCAAACCTTTTCCAGAAATTTCTTCCACCTCTATTGCTTTCAATTCTGATGGATGACTTGCCACAATCGCTTTCGCAATTGGATGTGTAGATTGCTTTTCTAAAGCCGAAACAAGATTTAAAAAATCATTTTCAGGGAGATTCGTTTCAATTTTTTGGACTTCGAAAACACCTTCCGTCATTGTTCCAGTTTTATCCATCACAACTGTGTTTACTTTTGCCATTAAATCTAAAAAGTTAGAACCTTTTACTAAAATTCCGTTACGTGAAGCCGCTCCAATTCCACCAAAATAACCTAACGGAACCGAAATAACCAACGCACAAGGACAAGAAACAACCAAGAAAACTAAACCTCTGTACAACCAATCATTGAAGTCATAATTGTCAACAAAAAAGTAAGGAATAATCACCAAAGCTGCTGCCAAAAAGAAAACAATTGGTGTATATATTTTTGCAAATTTTCGGATAAATAATTCAGTTGGTGCTTTGCGAGAAGCTGCATCTTGAACCATTTGTAAGATTTTTGCAATCGAACTATCTTCAAATTTTTTAGTCGTTTGAATTTCAATTACATTTTCAAGATTTAACATTCCTGCCAAAACAGTTTCTCCTATTTTATACGTTGAAGGTTTACTTTCTCCCGTCAAAGCCGCAGTATTAAAACTTCCTTTATCTGAAATCATAATTCCATCTAACGGAACTTTTTCCCCAACTTTTACCTGAATTGTTTCTCCAATTACCACATCTTGTGGTTTTATTGTTTCGAAATTACCATTTCGTAAAACATGCGCTGTGTCTGGACGAACATCTAATAAGGCTTTAATATTTCCTTTTGCCTTATTAACCGCCGCTTCTTGGAACATTTCGCCAATTGTATAAAACAACATTACCGCTACACCTTCTGGATATTCGCCAATAATGAAAGCACCTAAAGTCGCAATTCCCATCAACGAAAATTCATTGAAGAAATCTAGCTTTTTAGCTAATTTAAAGGCTTCTCCCCAAACAGGAAATGCTACTATAATATAAGAAATGCCAAACCATATCAAACGAATAATTTGATTATCAACAAACCAAGTTGGTTTTAAAACATATTGAACAAAAATTCCGGCAAAGAAAATAGCTAAACTGGCACCTAATAAAATTTTACTATTATTGTGTTCGTGGTCATGACCTTCGTGATTGTGATTATGAGTATCTTTATGTTCGTCATTTGACGTACTACAACAAGCTTTAGACATAATTAAAAATTTATATTTCAAAATTATAAAGTTGTTGCTGCAATCTGGTTGCAAAGTTTAGGATTTACATTGATCGCATATTCCTTTTAAGATAAAAGAAGATTGTTCGACTTCGAAATTTTTGGGTAGATTGATTTCTGGCAAATGAATATTTCTCAAACAAAACGTCTGATTACAATTGTTACAATGAAAATGAGCATGCGTAAACTCAGGCGTACATTTGCAACTCGACTCACAAAGCGCATATTTTATAGAACCCGTTCCGTCCTCTATGGAATGAATTAATTTATTTTCTTCAAACGTTTTTAATGTTCTATAAATCGTAACGCGATCTGCTTGATCCATCTCAATTTCTAAATCAGCTAAACTTAATGCAACGTCAGTTTTCATCAATTTATCTAAAACCAACAAACGCATCGCTGTTGGATTGATAGAACGATTCTGTAATGCTTTGTTTAAAATTTCTGTTTGCATTTTCTTCGATTTCGAATATAAAGTTACGAAAAAGTTAACTAAAGTTTAGTTAATAAAGTTTTTCCTTTTTTATTGCATCTAATTCTTTTTGCATTCGTTTCTTCCAATCTTTACCATTACGTTTTTCAAGATAAGGCTTTACAGTTTCTTCATATTTTAGTTCTAATTTATCATGTTTAAAATCTAAAACTCCAATATTTATATAATCTACTCCATATTTATTGTGAATACTGTCAATTTTAGCATAGGTTTCAGAACTAAATTCTGGTAAAGGAAATCCTCCTGAATGAAGAAAAATAATTTTATCATTTTTAATATCTTCTTTTGCTCTTTCTATGTATTCTTTTTCTTCCTTTTTTAATTTAATTATGTCATTTATAAATACTCCAATTATAATCATAAAAAAAACTGAAGTTAAAACTAAATTAACATTAATCAACTTACTGTATTTAAACAAACTAATTAAACTTGAGAAAATAATTATTCCAATAAGAATGTAAATAATTTCATGATATTCGGTTTGATAATAAATATCCCAAAAAGTATAATTTGAAGAACTATGTATCCAACAAAAATTTATTATTGGAAATAAAAGTATTAATCCAATAACGATTAAATTAAAAACAATTAACTTTTTATTCACTATTTCACTGTTATTTCATCTACAAAAATATACGACTTTCCTTGAAAAGGTTCTGCTAAATGACCTTTTGGGAAAGCACCATAATTTGTTGCTTTTACTTTGATGTAACGTGCTTTTTCTTCTTTAAACTGAATTTTCCATGAATCAGAAAACACGTTATTATCAAATGCATCAACTTGTTTTTCTAACATTCCAACCAATTTAAAATTCTGATTATCTTTCGATGTATAGACTTCTAATTTTGTAGGTAAGACAATCCAAGAACGAGAATCTTGCAAGAAATTCATGACAACCGAAGAAACGGATTTCGTTTTTTTCATGTCAACAATTGCATCAAAATTTTGATCATATCCACCTGCATGATATTGCGGTGTGTAGGTAGAATTCAACTGAATTGTATAATCATTTGGTTTCTTAGTAAATGTTCCAGAAATTGTTTTACTTTTCTTTCCATTCACTTCCACAAAAGAAGAAATTGTAGTTGTTTCTTTGATTGAAATTGGTTTTTTATAGATTTCTGCTTTTTTACCATTCACAGAAACATAGATTTTCGCATTTGGTTCAGAAGATTTTACTTCAACATTCATTTTATTTTGAAATGATCTGTCTTCAGCAACCAAAACTGGAATTGTTACAATTTTTTCACTTTCAGAAATAGGTTTAATCTCTCTATCTTTCAAAAATTCAAATCCTAAAAATTGATTTTCTTTGTAATTATTTTTCGTGATTATACGCTTCGTTCCATCTTCTAGATTAATCGTGATTTCATCAAAATACGGCTCAACAGTCGTCCACATTCCCGAACCTGGCGTAACGCTATAAATTCCCATCGAAGCCAAAACGTACCACGCGCTCATCTGCCCACAATCTTCATTTCCAATCAATCCATCTGGCGAGTTTTTGTAATGTTCATTCAAAATTTTATGAACCAATTCTTTTGTTTTTTTTGGCTTATCAATGTAATTGTACAAAAAAGCCACGTGATGACTCGGCTCATTTCCTTGCGCATATTGCCCGATAAGTCCCGTAACATCCACTTGCTCCCGACCTGTTGTTTCTGATGGTGCATTAAATAATTCATCTAATTTTGCATCAAAACCATCTTTTCCACCATAAAAATCAATCATTCCATTAATATCTTGCGGTGCAAAAAACGTGTATTGACAACCATTCGCCTCTGTGTAATTATTGTTTACTTCACGCGGATCAAAAGGTTTTAGCCAACCTCCATTTTTCTTTGGCTGAATAAATTTTGTCTCATGATTGAATAAATTTTTCCAATATTGAGAACGTTCGATAAAGTAATTATAATCGTCGTGTTTATTTAAAATCAATGCCATTTGCGCAATACACCAATCATCGTACGCATATTCTAATGTTTTAGAAACTGATTCGTGTTCATCGTCAATCGAAATAAATCCGTTTTGTTTGTAAGCTTTCAATCCCAAATGATCTAACATTGCCGAATGTTTTGCTGCTTCATAAGCTTTCTCATAATCAAAGCCTTTGAAACCTTTTACCATTGCATCAGCAATCACAGAAACCGAGTGATAACCAATCATACAATCGGTTTCGTTACTCGCTAATTCCCAAACAGGTAAACGTCCACCTTGTTCGTAATGCTTGATAAATGTGTTAATAAAATCAATCGTTCTTCTCTTCTCAATCAAGGTATACAAAGGATGCGCAGCACGAAAAGTATCCCAAAGTGAAAAAACCGAATAATAATCGAAATTATTTGCCAAATGAATTTGATCGTCCATTCCACGATAATTTCCATTCAAATCTTGCGAAATATTTGGTTGCATCATCGTGTGATACATCGCTGTATAAAAAATAGTTAGTTTATTCTTATCTGAAGATTTCACTTCAATCTTCGATAATTCTTTGTCCCAAGCTTTTTCAGCAGCGGCTTTCGTTTTAGAAAAATCAAAAGTTGTTAATTCTTTGCTATTAACATCCGTTCCATTATATCCAGTTGTAGATAAGGTCACTTTTACCATAATCTTCTCACCTTTCTTTACCTTTTTACCAAAAGCCAAGGCAATTTCATTTCCTTTGAATGTTTTAGATGTAATATTTCCGTCTTTTGAAGCAGTTAATTTCATCGGAACATTAAATTCTATTTTGGCAAAAATCTTTTGATTCTTCGCCCACTCTTCCGAATTTCTGTAAACATAAAGTGTTTTAGCGTCTACAATTTTCACTTCTCCATCAACTAATTTATCACGATGATTAAGATCTAAAATGATCTTTGCATCACCTGCTTTATTAAAAGTATACTCATGCAAACCAACGCGAGTTGTCGTTGTTAATCGGACATTGACATTATATTTATCTAACAAAACTTGATAATATCCTGCTGTAGCTTTTTCATTTTTATGCGAAAATTTAGAACCATAATCAGCTTGAATAAATCCTTTCTGATTAAGCGTTGGCATCAACATAATGTCACCATAATCAGAAACTCCAGTTCCATTTAGATGTGTATGTGAAAAACCATAAATAAAATCATCTGAATAATGATAACCACCACAACCATCCCAACTTCCATCAATTCGAGTATCTGGAGAAAGTTGAACCATTCCGAATGGTAAAGTCGCTCCAGGAAATGTATGTCCATGTCCACCTGTTCCAATAAACGGATTAACATATTGTGCATAATTATTTTTCTGAGCAAAAATTAATGATGAAAACATCATCAGAATAAATGATAGTAAAGTTGATCTCATTAGTTTTTAGTGTTTTGATTGACAGAAATTCTGTTATACAATAATATGGATTATATTTGTTTTAACACAATTTAGAAATCGATTAACACATGAGTAATAGAAGAAATTTCATAAAAAATCTTGGAGCTTTAGGCTTACTTTTAGGTACAACAAAACTTGATCTTAATGCGCAAACTACATCTAAAAGATCAACTACTTCAACAAAAATCAATAAACCAATTGTTCTTTCTACTTGGCGTTTTGGAATTGAAGCTAATGCCGAAGCTTGGAAAGTTTTAGGTAATAATGGAACAGCTTTAGATGCTGTAGAGCAAGGCGTAAAATTGGTCGAAGCTGATCCAAATGAACGAAGTGTTGGTTATGGTGGACGTCCTGATCGCGATGGAAAAGTAACTTTAGATGCATGTATTATGGACGATCAAGCAAATATTGGTTCTGTTGCTAGTTTAGAGTATATCAAACATCCAATTTCTGTTGCGCGAAAGGTAATGGAAGATACACCACACGTGATGTTAGTTGGAAATGGTGCACTTCAATTTGCGTTGGAAAAAGGCTTCAAAAAAGAGAATTTATTAACTGATGTTTCCGAAAAAGAGTGGAAAGAATGGTTGAAAGATACTAATTATCAGATGCCTATCAATATCGAAAATCATGATACAATTGGAATGATTGCCTTAGATTCCTATGGAAATCTTTCTGGAGCTTGTACTACGAGCGGAATGGCGTACAAAATGCACGGACGTGTTGGTGATTCACCAATTATCGGCGCAGGTTTGTATGTTGATAACGAAATTGGTGCAGCAACCGCTACTGTTCATGGTGAAGAAGTGATTCGTATTGCGGGAAGTCATTTGGTTGTGGAGTTGATGCGTCAAGGTTATTCGCCAGAAAATGCATGTAAGGAGGCTGTTCATCGAATCATTAAATTAACAAAATCTCGCAAAAAAGATTTATCGGCGATTCAAGTTGGTTTTATTGCAATTAACAAACAAGGCGAATATGGTTCATATTGTATTCATCCTGGCTTTAACTTTGCGGTTTATGATGAAACTGGAAATCGTTTAATTGACGGGAAATCTATTACAAAATGAAAAAATTAGAAATCGCTTGCTTCAACTTAGAATCAGCTTTAATTGCAGCAAAATCAAATGCAGATCGAATCGAGTTATGCGCCGATGCTTCAACTGGTGGAATTACACCAGACTTTGAAGATATCAAAACATTAAGAAAAGAAACGGACAAAGAAATCATGGTGATGATTCGTCCTCGTGGTGGAGATTTTTGTTATTCTGATGAAGAATTTGAACAAATGAAATCTGAAATCATCATGATTAAAAATTTTAGAATTGATGGTTTTGTTTTTGGAATTTTGAATGAAGATAACGAAATCGATTTTGAACGAAATCATGAATTAATTGAACTTGCAAAACCTTTTCCTTGTACTTTTCATCGCGCTTTTGACAGAACTTCTGATGCCGAAAATTCACTTCAAATCGTGATTGATTTAGGATTCAAAACTATTTTAACTTCTGGTTTAGATAGCAATGTTGATTATGGAAAACGTGAATTAAAAAATCTAGTTAAAAAAGCAGAAAATCAAATTACAATTATGCCTGGAGGTGGTTTGCGCTCAACAAATATTGAAGAAATTGATTCATATACACATGCAAATTATTTTCATTCTTCAGCGATGATTGATGATTCTGGAATTGCTAATTTAGAAGAAATCAATCGATTAAAAAGTATGATAAATTCTGAAAAATAAAAATAGTAACTTTGGACTATGCTTTGGGAAAATATAATTGGACAACAGGAGATTAAAAACAAGCTTCAACAATCTATAAAAGATGGTCGTATAAGTCATGCTCAGCTTTTTTCTGGTCCAGAAGGTTCGGGAACTTTGGCTTTGGCAATTGCTTATGCACGTGAAGTTTTGTGTGGTTTGAATAACGAACAATGCAATCTGAAAGTTGATAAATTACAACATCCCGATTTACATTTTTCTTTTCCTTATTCAGCAACAGAAAGTGTAAAAAAGCCACTTGCTAAGTATTTATTAAACGATTGGCGAACTTTTGTAGACGAAAATGTCTATGGAAATTTAACGGATTGGATGTCTCATCTTGGTATTGAGAAAAAACAAGGCGTTATTCCTGTTGATGAAGCGGATGAAATAGTCAAAACATTAGCGCTAAACAGTTACGAAGGAGGCTATAAAATCATGATTATTTGGCAAGCTGAGGAAATGACTACTGCAGCTGCGAATAAATTGTTGAAAATAATTGAAGAACCGCCTCAAAAAACACTTTTTTTATTGGTAACAGAACGCGAGGATTTAATTTTACAAACCATTATTTCTCGTTGTCAATTAGTAAAAATCCCACGTTTATCACAATCGGATGTAAAGAACTATTTGGTTGAGAAGAAAAATATTAATCCAGAAAAAGCGCAACATATTGCTTTTCTATCGCAAGGAAATGTACGAGAAGCATTGCATCAATTAAATGATGACGAACATTTATTCGATAAGTATTTTGTGACTTGGGTTCGAAAAGCCTTTATGGCAGCCAAAACTCCAACCGTTTTAAAAGATTTGATTGATTGGTCGAATCAAATTGCAAGTTGGTCGAGGAGTGAACAAAAAGATTTTTTGAATTATTGTTCAGAGATTTTTCGTCAAGCTTTGTTAAAAACGTATCAATCTGATGATTTAGTTTTCTTGCAAATTAATGCAGAAGGTTTTAAATGGCAAGGTTTTGCACCTTTTATACATGGAGCAAATATCGAAGATATTTTAAATGAAATTAATGAAGCATCGTATCATATTGAGAGAAATGGTAATTCTAAAATTATACTTTTAGATTTATCAATCAAGTTAACGCGCTATTTACATCGCAAAACAGCATAAAAAAAACCACTTATCTAACAAGTGGTTTCTTTATATGATTTGAATGTTATTTCAAATTATTTTGCTGGAGCTACTTCTTTAGCTGCACCTTCAACTTCAGTTGCTGCTGAATCAACTTTAGCTGCTGCTGAGTCAACTACTGCTGCTGCTGAATCAACTACTGCTGCTGCTGAATCAACTGTTACTGCTGCTGAATCAACGTTAGCTGGTGCTTCTTCTGCTTTTTTCTCACCACAAGATACTGCTCCTAAAGATAAAGCTGCTACTGCAACTACTGCGAAAAATTTTTTCATTGTTTTATTGTTTTAATTATTAATAATTTTCGATTAATTTTCTTTGACAAATGTATTTACGAAACGTAAACAACAGCATGTAAAATCAATGTAATATAGTTGTATTAATAAATTCTCAATAAATAAAGTTTAAAAAATTGATTTTAAATATGTTATAAATTATTTTACAATTTTTGAATATTTTTTGTAAAAAACATTGTGTTAATTATTTATCTAATGAAGACAGTTAAATTTAAAAATTAATTGATTTTGATTAATTTTTGATCCTAAATCATTTAATCTTTATTTAAAAAAATTAATTATTTATACATTTGTATAAATTTAATAAAAGTATGCTAGTAGTTTCTTACATTCAAGAAAACAAAGATCGTGTAATTGAAGGACTTAAAAAACGTAACTTCAAACAATTAGATCTTGTTGATGAAGTTTTAAATGTGGATGAACTTCGTCGTAAAACACAATTTGAATTAGATAATGTATTAGCTGAATCCAACAAATTAGCAAAAGAAATTGGTAATTTGTTTAAAGATGGAAGATCGGAAGAGGCTAATGAATTAAAAATCAAAACGGTTGATTTAAAAACTCAATCAAAAGAGTTACAAGATTTATTATCGTCTTACGAAACCTCCGTTAAAGAAATTTTGTATCAAATCCCAAATATTCCGAACGAAATCGTAAAAGCAGGAAAAGATGCTGATGATAATGAAATCGTTTTTGAACACGGAGATGCAACTGCAAAACCAAACAATTTGCCACACTGGGAAGTTGCTAAGAAATTTAACATCATTGATTTTGAATTAGGTGTTAAAATTACCGGAGCTGGTTTCCCTGTTTACAAAGGAAAAGGTGCTCGTTTGCAACGTGCTTTAACACAATTTTTCTTAGATAAAAATTCTGATGCTGGCTATACAGAAATTGTTCCTCCCTTCGTTGTGAATGAGGCTTCTGGTTATGGAACTGGACAGTTACCAGACAAAGAAGGACAAATGTATTATATTGGAGAAGATGATTTGTACTTGATTCCTACTGCGGAAGTTCCTGTGACGAATATTTACCGTGATACAATTGTAAAAGCAGAAGATTTACCAATTACGTTGACTGCATATTCACCATGTTTCCGTCGTGAAGCGGGTTCTTATGGAAAAGATGTTAGAGGATTAAATCGTTTACACCAATTTGAGAAAGTTGAGATTGTACGTATCGAAAAACCAGAAAATTCTTACGCTGCTTTAGACGGAATGATTGAGCACGTAAAAGGAATTTTAGAAGATTTAGAATTACCATACCGTATTTTAAGACTTTGTGGTGGTGATACAGGATTTACATCTGCAATTACATACGATTTTGAAGTTTTCTCTGAAGCGCAAGAAAAATGGTTAGAAGTTTCATCTGTATCTAATTTTGAGACTTTCCAAGCGAATCGTTTGAAATTACGTTACAAAGATGAAAACGGAACTCAATTAGCACATAGTTTAAATGGTTCTGCTTTAGCTTTACCACGTATTTTAGCCTCAATTTTAGAGAATCACCAACAAGCTGATGGAACAGTAAAAATTCCGAAAGCGTTGCAACCTTATACTCGTTTTGAGATTTTAGATTAATCAATAATCTGTCAGATAAATAAAAGCTCGAGAATTTCTCGAGCTTTTTTATGTTATTAAAATTGAAACTAAATCAGGTGTTTCAATTCTTTTTTCAAACTATCTTCCCAAGTCGGAATATCAAATTGATAAACTTCTTTTATTTTCGATTTATCCAATAAACTATACGCAGGACGTTTCGCTTTTGTCGGATAAGCTGAAGTTGGAACAGGATTAATTTCGATTGTTGAATTAGAAAATTCTTTAATTTTTTGAGCAAATTCAAACCAAGAACATTTTCCTTCATTCGAATAATTAAAAATTCCATACGTTAAATCATCATTCGAAATAATCGTTAAGATTGCATCAGCCAAATCTATTGCATTTGTTGGCGAACCAATTTGATCTGCCACAACAGATATTGAATCTTTGTCATTAAACAACCTAAGCATCGTTTTAACGAAGTTATTTCCAAATCGAGAATAAACCCAAGCTGTACGTAAAATAATCGTTTTAGGATTGTTTTCTAATGCTAAATTCTCTCCATCTAATTTTGTTTGACCATACACCCCTATAGGATTTGTTTGATCAGTTTCTAAACGAGGTTGAGCTTCAGTTCCATCAAACACATAATCTGTCGAAACGTGAATAAAAGGAATTCCTTTTTGATTCGTGATTTTTGCTAAAAATTCTGTTGCTTTTGCGTTTACTAAATAAGCATTCTCTTGATCATCTTCAGCTTTATCAACCGCTGTATAAGCTGCACAATTGATAACAAAATCGAATGATTTATCTTCGAAATAATGATTAATTAATTCTTCATTCGTAATATCTAATTCATTTCGAGTGACAAAAAAACATTCAATTTCCTTGTAGTTTTTTGATTGCTCTAAAATCGATTGACCTAACTGACCATTCGCTCCGGTAACTAAAATTCTTTTCATATATAAAAAAAGCCACTAAAATAGTGGCTTGAAGGTATTATTAATATCTTAAAATTATAATCCTAATTCTTTTTTAACGTCATTTAATAAGTCGTATCCTCCAGCTTTGTAAACTAAAACACCTGCAGGTAAAACATATTTAACTCCTTTTTTTGCAGCAGCAGCATTAATTGCATCCATTACCCTTTTCTCGATTGGATCCATTAAAGCTTTCTCTTTTGCTTGCATTTCATCTTGAGCAGCTTTTGCATACGTTTCGTATTTCTTTTGCATTTCTTGCTCTTTCTCTTGGTATTTGTTCGCTGCAATTAATTTTTGAGCCTCTTCTTGAGATTTACCAGCTAAATCTTTTTGAGCAGTTTCCATAAAAGTTTTATAGTCTGCTTGTAATTTTGCGATAGCATCTTCGTGTTTTTTACCTAATGCTTGTAAATCAGCCTCTGCTTTTTTGTAAGCTGGCATTGATTCAATTACTGCTTGCGTATCAATATGTGCAATTTCTTGAGCGAAAGATAAAACGCTTCCGAAAACCATCATTGTAAATACTGCTATCAATCTAATTTGTTTCATTTCTAGTCTAATTTGTTTTTTAAAATTTATTTTCTTGTTTTATTGCTACTATTACTAGTTTTATTATTTCCAGAAGTTGATGTTTTTGAATTATTTGGTTTCAACTCTGGTCTTAAAGTCATTAATACTTCTCTACTTATGTCAAACTTTGGATCTGTATAAATCATGATTAAATCACTTCCTTTATCAAATACAAAACCATATCCTCTTTTATCTGCAACTTCTTTTGTCGCATTATAAATTTGATCTTGTAAAGGCTTTACCATTGATCTTCTCAGATTAACTAAATCACCATTTGGTCCATAACGTTTATCTTGCAAAATTCTTACAGCCGCTACTTCATCAGCTAGCTTTTTCTCTTGCTCTTTCACCTGTTCTGCCGTTAATAAAATCTTTTCGGCTTCGAATTCGGCTTGTAATTTAGCTAAATTTTCTTGTTTTTGCTCAATTTCTTTTTGCCAAGATTCTGTTTGAGATTTTAATTTGCTTTGAGACGATGTATATTCTGGTAAATTTTCTAAAATATACTGACTGTCTACATAACAAAACCTTTGCGCGAAAGAGAAACTTGCTAATCCAAAGAACAACGCTATAAAGCTAATCCATTTTTTCATATTTGTGATGTGTTAATTCTAAAATTATGCCAAAACGTTCTAAGCAAATTTAATCAATTTATTAGAATTGTTGTCCAATAATAAAGTGAGTTTGCCATCCAGAGCGTTCTGTTTGGTTAAATCCTTTATCAAATCCGTATCCGAAATCAAATCCTAACAAACCAAATGCTGGCATATAAATACGAAAACCTGCACCAGCAGAACGTTTTAATTCAAACGGTTTAAATTCACTTGTATTGTTCCAAACGTTACCTCCTTCTGCAAAAGTTAATGCATAAATCTTAGCTGTTTGGCTCATTGTGATTGGATAACGCAATTCTAACGAATATTTATTATAAATTGTTCCACCTCCTTCTGGCGTAATATCTCCTGTTTGTCCACCAGAGTTTGTTGCATCTTCGTAACCTCTTAATGAAATAATCTCACGTCCATCGAAACGTTTTTGTGTAAGACCTGTTCCTCCTAAGTAAAAACGTTCGAAAGGAATTGTTCCAATTTTACGGTTATATATTCCTAAAACTCCAAATTCTCCACCAGCTTTTAAAACTAATTTACCAGTTAATTCTTTGTAGAAATATGCTTTAGCTTTGAATTTATAATACTCTAACCATTTGAATTTTTCTACATCAGACATGTTTGTATAGTCTTTATTATTAAAAGCTGAATAAGGAAATGTTGTCGTAAACGATAAACTAATTTCTGATCCTGATTGTGGGAAAATAGGATCTGGCCCAGCTGAATTACGTGTTAAACCTAATGTATAGTTCAAGTTGTTTGACGAACCATTCTCATAGTTCAAATTACCAACAGTCATCGCATAATTATCGAAGTTATATAACTGATAAGAAATTGAGTTTGATAAACGGAAATAATCATCTGGCCAAGTTAATAACTTTGTTAAACCAACTGATGCTCCTAAGATATCCAATTTCGCTTTTTCTCCATAATTATCACGGTAATCATATTGTGAATAATAAAAAGATGTTGATAAAGCTGTAGGGCGTTTTCCTCCAATCCAAGGTTCAACAAATGATAAACTATAATTTTTATATCCGTTACCAGCTTGTGCTCTTAATGATAATTGTTGTCCATCTCCCATTGGAATCGGTTTCCAAGCTTTTTTATTGAAAAAATTCTTCAATGAGAAATTCCCGAAAGTTAATCCTAATGTACCAATGAAAGTACCTGCACCATATCCTCCTTGTAATTCTACTTGAGAAGATGATTTTGGCGCAACTTTCCACTCTACATCAACTGTATTATTATCTTGATTTGGTTGAATGTCTGGAACAATTTGCGTTGGCTCTAAATATCCTAAAGAAGCTAACTCCATCATCGTACGTTTAATGTCCGATTTAGAGAATAAATCTCCTGGTTTAGTTCTTAACTCACGATATAAAATATGATCGTGTGCTTCTGTATTCCCATTAATCGTTACTTTGTTAAGTGTAGCTTGTGTACCTTCGAAAACTTTAATTTCAAGATCGATTGTATCATTTTTCACACTTTTTTCTACAGGAATAGCACGAGCAAACAAATACCCTCTATCCATATATAGTGTAGAAATATCATTGTCTTTTTCTGATCCAGAAATCTTTTTGTTGATACCTACTGCGTCATAACGATCTCCTGTTTTGTAACCAAAAATTCGTTGTAATTGTTCAGAGGTATAAATTGAGTTTCCAGAAAACGTTACATCTCCTAAGAAATATGGTTTCCCCTCGTTAACTTTAATTTTAACTAATAAGTTTTTATCATCAACTTTTTCGATGTTGTATGACTCAACTTTAGCATCTCTAAAACCAACAGATTTATACTCATCAACCAAAGTTTTTAAATCTTCCTGGAATTTTTCAGGAATCATTTTAGATGACTTGAAGATATTGATAGATTTCTGTTTGGTATTTTTCATCCCTTTTTTACGTAAACGAGCAGCAGTTAAGTTTTCATTTCCTTCGAAAATGATTTTCTTAATCTTTACACGCTCTCCACGATTCACATTTAATGTAATGTTTTCTTCATCTTCTTTACCAACAATTGGCTGACGTTCTACATTAATTGTTGTGTTAGGATAACCTTTTCCAGTATAATAATCTTTGATTTTATTATTTGTTGTATTGATTAAACTTTGCGTAATCTTAACACCTGGATTTAATTTATTTTGTTTGATTAAATCTTCGCGTTGCGATTTTTTCACGCCGTTAATCTTAATTTCTCCTAAACTAGGAACTGAAACCAAGGCAAGCTCTAATGTTACTTCGTTACCTTCTATTTTATCTACATACAAGTCGATGTCAGAGAAAATATTAGATCTCCATAATTTTTTTACAGCATTATTTACCTTCGTACCTGGTAATTCTATCTCCTCACCGATAGCAAAACCTGCATAACGGATAATTTGATTCTTAGAATATTTAGAGTCACCTGTTACAACGATATCTTTCAATTTGAAAGTTCGTGCATTGGTATAATCTAAGACAAAATTATCTTGTTGTGTTGAATCAATGGTTTTCGTAGAATCTACGACTTGCGCTTGTGCCATGTAAGCTCCAAGCATACACATTGTCCAAAAAATTTTCTTCATAATCCTCTATTTCAGTTCGATTAGTTCGTTAGTTGCTCGCTTATCTTACCAAATCTACGTTCTCGATTTTGGTAATTTAAAATTGCTTTATAAAATTCTTCCTCGTTAAAATCAGGCCACAAAACCTCTGTAAAATATAATTCTGCGTAAGCAATTTGCCACAACAAGAAATTACTAATTCTGGTTTCGCCACTTGTTCTAATCATAAGATCTACCATTGGTAAATCGTGTGTATATAAGTTTTGATGAACTAATTCTTCATTAAAATCATTGTCGGATATTTCTCCGTCATTGTATTTTTTGGCAATAGATTTCATCGCGTGTAATAGTTCTTCTTTCGAACCATAACTTAATGCTAATGTCAAAACACAAGCTGTGTTGTCTTTCGTTTTTTCCATCGCTTGAGTCAAATCTTTGAATGCTTTTTTTGGTAATTTTGATAAATCTCCAATCACATTCAAGCGAACTCCATTTTTGTGTAATTCATTTATTTCGTCCTTAATTGCAGAACTTAATAAAGTCATTAAAACATTGACTTCTAATTTTGGACGATTCCAGTTTTCTGTAGAAAATGCGTAAAGTGTAAGATGTTTTATTCCTAATCTACGACATGTCTCTATAGAAGATCGAACAGCTCCTAAAGCACTTTTATGTCCAAAAGTTCTTTCTTTACCGTTCTTCTTGGCCCATCTTCCGTTACCATCCATAATGATTGCAACGTGATTAGGTATATTATTTTTATCTATTTGTTCTACTAAACTAATTTCCATTCTTTTTAATCACAATAACAAGCAGGTCGACCAAAACTATATGTCAACGAAATTCCTGTTATAACATACCAATCTTTGTTAGATAGATTTCCGTAAACTACTTCATTATCATAAGGAAAATTTGGGAAAATATTTTTATATTCCTCACTAAATTTGCCTGTATTATAATCGATATAATCCACATTTGTATATCGAACACCTGTCTCAAAAGATAAAATCCAACTGTAATTAAATCTTACTTTATAACCTACTCCAAAAGGAATTGATAAATCAAGTTTTCTCTTTTCGATAGGTGGTACTCCTACTTCTTCATATTTCTTTCTTTTTGCCGAAAATGCTCCTACACCAAAAAAGATATATGGAGATTGAGCTTTTTCTTGATCATCATTGATATTAAAGAAATTATACTCAAACATTACTGACCCTTCTACTATATTGTTTCGAAAACTTTTTTTCCGGTCTAATTTATATTGCTCTTTCGAACGGTGATCACTTGCACCTACTTTCGAATAAGAAATATTTGCTCTAAATCCCATTTGTGGATTTATATTAAAACGATACAACCCTCCAATCGAAACAGGCAGGAAAATTTTTCCATCAGGTTCAGTTTTTGTAGGAAATGGATTGATATAGCTAGCTTTTCCAACATCACCTATCACATTTGCCCCACCAGCAAAAATTCCGAGTTCGTGTCTTTGGGCAAAAATCATTTGCGACAAACACAATGTAAAAACGAACAAAAATAATCTCATCATAATGTTGTGTTATTTTTTCGGCTTTTGCTTTTTCTTCTTTTTAAATTCGAACAAATATAAACAAAAGTCAATTCAACGTAACTGATTTAACAAAAATTAAGAAGTTTTATTGTAAATTTTAATTCCTTTTATCTGAACCCCAAAGCATTTTTTCTCTCAAAGTTGTGAAATAAGTCGCGTCAATAGCTTCAACGATTAAGATTTTGAAGTCAGCTTTTTGTATTGTCAATTCCACGTCAGTTGTTAAAGGAAAGTTACGAGAATCTAACGAAAGGAAATATTCATTAGCTCTACTGCGTATTTTTAAGTCAATTTTTTCGTTTTCTGACACAACTAATGGACGCACATTTAGATTATGTGGCGCAACAGGGGTGATGACAAAATTTTGATTAGACGGATGAACAATTGGTCCACCACAACTTAACGAATATCCTGTAGAACCTGTTGGCGTAGAAATAATCAAACCATCAGACCAAAAAGAATTTAAAAATTCATTGTTTAAATAAGCATCAACCGTAATCATACTCGTTGTTTCACGGCGAACTACAGTCACTTCGTTAATCGCAAAATTATTTTCAATTTCTACACCATCACTTCTTTTAACGGTTAATAAAGTACGCGGAATAATATTGTAATCATCATTGAAAAAACTATCCATTTGCTCCAATAACACACTTTTATTAATTGTTGCTAAAAAGCCTAAACGTCCCGTATTTACACCAATAATTGGAATATTAGAATCCCTAACAATTGTAGTTGCTGATAAAATTGTTCCGTCTCCACCAAAACTGAATAAGAATTTAACCGATTTGTCTAAATCATCATGAGAAGTATAGGTTTCTACATTATCAGGTTCAAAATCAGTTGTTTCTTTTAAGATTTGAAGAAAATTTTGCTCAACACAAAAAGCAATTTCGTTCTGAACTAAATAATTAATAAATGGTGGAATAATATCCGTTAAAGACGTACTTGTTTTTTGTCCAAAAAGTGCAACTTTTATCATTAGGTATTCATGTATTTTAACAATTGTGCATAACGACTTTGCAGAAGTTCTTGTTTTTCGTCGTTATAAAATTTTTGAATCACTTGATATCCATAACGCTCAAATGTTTCACCAATTGTCAACAAGTTCGATGAACTAAATTTCAGCAAAACATAAACGCTATCCTCCTTATTCCCAACAATCATCATTCCCAAAATTTTTCCGTTATTCACTTCAATAATATTAGAAATCGCAGTCATCGACAAATCTTTTTCCGCAATCGAAACTAGCATCGAAACACCTAGCGCAGCGACAAAAGGAAAATTTGCAAATGTGTTGATAATATCCGTTTCCGTAATAAAACCAACATAGCGCGATTGTTCGTTAATAATTGGTAAGATATTCGCCTGATTCGTGTACATCATCTGAATTGCATCTAAAAGCGTACTCGATTCAGAAAGATAAAAACTCTCCAAATACGAAGTATAATCTACTTTTTCATCATCAATTGATAATTCAATCAAATCTTCTTCCGAGATATTTCCAATAAAATCCAACCCTTTAAACAAAGGTAAATGCGTCAATTTATTCTCTTGCACAACTTCTAAAAGCTGACTTGGAGAATAATTAACTTTCCCTGGTTTTATCTCATTCGATAGATATTCGGTGATATACATGGCACAAATTTATATATTTTAATACATTAATTCTCTATTTTTAATGCTAATTCGGTTAAAATCATTGATTATTAATTGAAATTTAACCAATTTATTCTAAATTATTTAGTCAAAATATATTCCAAAATCTACTAATAATCAAAAAATAATATGATTTACAATTTTTTAAAGCAAAACTCTTCCTCAAATTCAAAAAAGAATGGCTTAAATTTTGTAGATTTGCAGTACCAATTTTAGCATTGAATGAAGAACCCATTATTTTATGCCAAAATCTTACTTTTTGGCGAATATGGAATTATTGAGAACTCGAAAGGATTAACAATTCCTTATAATTTTTACCAAGGTGCATTAAAATTTGAGCCTTCTGAAATTGCAGAAGAGTCAAATGCTCACTTGAAAAATTATGCGAAATTTTTAGAAGAGAATTTTGCGGACACTTTTGATACAAAATCTTTTTCGGAAGATGTTGCAAACGGAATGTACTTCGATTCTAACATTCCTCAAGGATATGGTGTAGGTAGTTCTGGCGCTTTGGTTGCAGCTATTTATGACAAATATGCCTTGAATAAAATTGATATCAATCAAAATCTAAACAAAGAAAAAATTAGCGAATTAAAAGCTCTTTTCGGAAATTTAGAATCTCATTTTCATGGAAAAAGTTCTGGAATTGATCCTTTGATTTGTTATATGAATATTCCTTTGTTAATTCAATCAAAAGATGATATTTCGACAATTGGTTTACCTTCTGCAAACGTAGACGGAAAAGGAGCGGTTTTCTTAATCAATTCGGGTACACCAGGAGAAACGGCGCCAATGATTCATATTTTCTTCGAAAAAATGAAAAAAGAGGGTTTTCGTAAAACATTGAAAGAAGAATTTATTAAATACAACAACGCATGTATCGAAAACTTTGTGAAAGGTGAATACAATCCACTTTTTTCAAATCTTCAAAAATTGTCAGCTTGGGGTTATGAGCATTTCAGACCAATGATTCCTCAAAAACTGGTGAATGCATGGAAAACTGGAATTGATACACATACGTATTACCTAAAACTTTGTGGATCTGGCGGAGGCGGTTATGTTCTTGGTTTTACACAAGATTATGACAAAGCGAAAAGCTACTTAAAAGACTTCCAGACCGAAGTTATTTACAAATTCTAAAAAATAATTTATAAAAATACAATCAATGAACGTTCAGAAAATAATCTTAAAAGTTTTTGCATTATTTTCTGTTGTTCGTGGCTATAATTTAATTGTGTTAATATTGGCACAATACCTTGCTGCACTTTTTATTTTTGCGCCAGAAGTTGGTCATCGTCAATTGTTGACAAATCCAAAGTTGGACGGGCTTATTCTTTGTTCGATACTTTGTGTGGCCGCGGGATATATCATCAATAATTTTTACGATTTAGAAAAAGACGAACTCAAACGTCCTTTACAAGTTTATCTTCAGAAACAAGTTTCGCAAGGTTTCAAACTAACTGTTTACATTGTTCTGAATGCTTTAGCATTGATTATTGCAGCTTTAATTTCGTGGAAGGTTTTCATTTTCTTTTTGATTTATCAATTTCTGGTTTGGTTTTATAGCCACAAAATCAATCGATTTGCATTGATCAAAAACTTTTATTTGGTTATTATTCGTGTCATGCCATTTTTTGCCTTATTGGTTTATTTTGATCATTTCACATTCAATTTGGCTTTACATGCTACTTTTTTGAGTATTTTATTATTGATTACTGATATTGTAAAAGATTTGAGTTCTCAAAAAGCAGATTTGATTTATAATTATGATTCAATTCCAATCAAATATGGAATAGATTTTACAAAAGTTTTGATTTCATGTTTAATTATTACAGAATTAATCATTGGAATTATTATCATTATGAAAAATGATGTTGGCGCGATGAAGTACTTTTTTATTGCTGCGAATATCGCTTTCACAGTGATTTTATTTATCATTTGGAGAATAAAATCGACACAAGCATATAAGATTTTACATTATTTTTTTAAGGGAATGATTGTTGCGGGTGTATTTAGTATCGTATTAATCGAAATAAATCCCTTAACTTTGCAAACTATTGCGCAAAATTTTAATCAGCGCATAAATTAATCAAATTCAGATGAATAACAGACGAAATCAATCCAACGACAGAAATTCCCAAGGCGGGAACAATCGTGGAAAAGGTGGAGCAAGAGGAAATTCTTCTTCTAAACCATCTTCAGGGAAAGGAAAACCAACTTTTGGTGGAAAACCATCAGAAGAAGGAAAGAAAAGTTTTGGACCAAAGAAACCGTTTAACAAACCAGGTGAAAAACCATTTGTTAAAAGACTGAAAAAAGCACCAGTTGATGACGGGACTATTCGTTTAAATAAATATGTAGCGAATGCAGGGATTGCATCCAGAAGAGAGGCCGACGAGTTGATCAAAACTGGAATCGTTACAGTGAATGGTCAAGTGATTACTGAAATGGGTTATAAAGTACAACCCGATGATGAAGTTCGTTTCGATGGTCGTAAAATCTCTTCAGAGAAAAATGTATATTTTGTGTTGAATAAGCCAAAAGGTTTTATTTCAACATCAAATGATGAAAAAGGACGTAAAACTGTGATGGACTTAATGTCTACAGCAACTACAGCGAGAATTTTCCCAGTAGGACGCTTGGATAGACAAACAACAGGAGTTTTATTGTTTACAAATGATGGTTATTTAACTAAGAAATTAACGCATCCAAGTCATGATATCAAAAAAATATATCACGTTACATTGGACAAAAAGTTAACAGCAAATGATTTAGCTGACATCAAAAAAGGTGTTCGTTTAATTCCTGAAGGAATTGCAGTTGTTGACGAAATTTCTTTTATCGAAGGTAGACCGAAAAATGAAGTTGGTGTAGAATTACATATTGGTTGGAACCGCGTTGTACGTCGTATTTTCGAAACAAAAGGATACGAAGTAGAAGCGTTAGACCGCGTTTCTTTTGCAGGACTTACAAAGAAAACTTTACAAAGAGGTGATTTTAGAAGATTAACAGAATTAGAAGTTAACTTCTTGAAAATGTTATAATACCTCAGCTATAAAATTTAAAAACCACTTCGAAAGAAGTGGTTTTTTTATGTTTTAATCTTTCGAAACCTTGTTATTATAAGCTTCCATCATCTTTTTATTTGCTTCTTTCACAAAATCATCTTTCTCAATTTGTGTCATTTTCTGACCTTTTGATGGAATTTTAATCACTTCGTTTTTAGATGCTTCTTTTATATTAATTGCTCTGAAAATCGTTTCATAACTCTCGTCTTTCATTGTTGTTACAGCTTTCAATTCTAAAATTAAACCTGGTAACCCATTGAAAAATATTGGTCCTCCTTTTGGTTGTAAAGTTGGCGCAAACCAAACTTCTATCTTAGAATCTTTGTATTCGGTTATTGCTTTTTTTACTTTAATTCCCAACATTTCTTTTGATTCTCTACTAATTGTCCAAGTGTATTTAGGCAAATTATCTATTATTAAAATATTCTTGTTCACATAATTTCCTTCAATCTTATATTGTGAAGTTTTATAATCGATGTAAATATTATCATCAATTGTACTCATCGACATAGATGATTGATTTTGACTATTATCAATTTTTACAACTTCACTGAAAAACGACTGATTTTCATTAAAAAGTAATTGATAATATTTTGGTGTAGAATTGTTTTTATCTAATGCTGCTTTATAAACAGGATCTTTTTCGTCAAAAAAGATTTTATCATAGGTTTCATATTCTACTTTCCACAAATTTTGAGCAAAAAGAAATGGAGAAAAAATCATTAGAAAGAAGAGTAAAGCTTTTAATTTCATAGTTGATTAATTATGAACTAAATATAATGATTATTTACAATAAAAAAGCGATTCAAAATTGAATCGCTTTTCTTATATTGAGAATTATTTCTTTTCAGAATTTTTTCCTTTGTTTTTCACATATTTCTCTAACCATTGATCTTGTTCCCACAACATGTGAAGAATATTTTCTCTGGCTGCATATCCGTGAGATTCTTTTGGTAATAAAACCAAACGAGTTGTCGCTCCCAAACCTTTCAATGCATTGAAATAGCGCTCAGATTGCATCGGGAAAGTTCCTGTATTATTATCTGCTTCACCATGAATTAACAACAATGGTGTTTTCATTTTATCTGCATTTTGGAAAGGCGCCATTGTGTTGTAAACATCTGGAGCTTCCCAATAATTACGTTGTTCTGACTGGAATCCAAACGGCGTCAATGTACGGTTATACGCACCTGAACGTGCGATACCTGCCGCAAATAAATTAGAATGCGTTAATAAATTTGCTGTCATAAATGCGCCATAAGAATGTCCACCAACCGCAACTCTTTCACGATCGATAAAACCTAATTTATCCACCGCATCAATCGCAGCTTTTGCATTGGCAACCAATTGAGGAACGAAGGTATCATTTGGCTCTTCTTTTCCTTCTCCAATAATCGGGAAAGCCGCATCATCTAATACCGCATACCCTCTCAACGCCCAATAAATAGGACCTCCGTAAGAAGGAGAAGTAAATTTATTTTCAGAAGTTGTTACCTGACCAGCCGTAGATGCATCTTTGAACTCGCGAGGATAAGCCCACATTAACATTGGTAACTTTTCCTTTTTCGTTTTATCATAATTTGGTGGCAAGTATAAAGTTCCTGATAATTCTACACCATCAGCTCGTTTGTACGTAATTAACTCTTTCGAAACTTTGTTCATTGCTTCAAAAGGATTTTTTGTAAACGTTACTTGTTTTGGCTTTCCTCCTTTCTGAAAAATATTACGAACATATAAATTTGGATAATCTGATTTCGATTGAATTTGTTCTAAAATGATCCCTTTCTTCGGATCGATAACACGAGCAATCGCTTCTAATTTATCTGATTTCTGCGCTCTCCATAAACGAGAAGTTTTTTGCGTTTTGATATCAAAATCATCAACAAAAGGTAAAATTCCTTCCGCAGAAACTCCTTCTCCAACTAACATCAATTTTCCTTTGTTAATCGCTAAAACATTGTAACCATAATCATTCAATTCAGTTACAAAATTTCCAGGATTATTGTATGCATCTTGCGAGTTTCTACTGAAAAAACGGATTGGTTCTTGAGTTGGATTTGACGGATTGAACAAATAACTACTTTCGTTACGCGTGTTATACCAAGCATCTCTCACAATCGCAACCTCATCATTTCCCCAAGTCACTCCTCTATAGCGATCTTTTACTTTTACCAACAATTCTTTGTTCGCAGTAAAAGGCGCCGCAACTTGATAAAGCCCATCGCGATATTCCGCAGGCTTATTTGCATCACCACCATCTAAAGCCTCAACCCAATATAAAGTATTTGGTTTATCGGCTCTCCAATACAAATTTCTTTTTCCCATAATCGTCGAAGAAAATCCTTTCGGAACAACTTCTTGTAACTCTTTATGATCAACTTCTTTTATTAATTTTCCGTTGATATCATACACAATATTGGTTGAAGGAAAACTATTGTACGTTACTAAATATGAAAAAGGTTTTTTGATTTCGTTCACCAAAACATATTGTCCATCTGGAGAAGTCGAAATATCTGTGTACATCGCAGCGTCTTTCCATTTCGATTTTGCACCTGTTTCGATATTTACTTTTACTAATTCAGAAATTGCTAATTGTTCGAAGTTAAACTCATCATTTTTATTTTGTAATAAATCTTGATAGGTTCTGTTTTGCGCTTCTTTTCCGTCAGCAACAGAAACTGTAGGTCCAGTTGCAATCGCATCTTTCGTGTCAATCAAAGCTTTTTTAGAAGCTGGAATTACATTCACAATTAATTCTGTATTTGAAATCCAATTGAAAGGACGACCTAAGTTTGCGTTTAATTTATCTTCATAAACTTTTGTTGCAGCTTGTGTTTTTACATCAACAATCCATAGTTCTACACCTTTATTTGTTGTATTTGTAACGGCAAATTTCGATTGAGAAGTGTTCCAAGATTGATTAGAAAAACGACCTTTTGCAGGTAAACCAGCAATCGTTTTTTCTTTTGAAGTTTTTAAATCAAAATAAGTAATTTTCTCGCTGAATGTTTCACGTGAATTAATATTTGTAACTGGATTAATTCGTAATCCTGCTAAACGTAATTCCGTTTCTGACAATTCATTAATCGTTTTATAACGACTTCTATAAGACAAAAATGCATTCTCCGCTTTACGATCTGTACTAATTGACGGCGGCATATCTGCATCTGCCAATTGTAAAATTTCTTGCGGAGGCAATTGATAAGTAACATTTTCTTGTGCTTTTACCGATGCACCAAAAGTCATCGCTATAAAAAGCAACGAATAAACAATTTTCTTCATGTGTTTTTAAGATTTTACTTTATAAAGATATTGAATCTTTGGTAAAATGACATGATAGAAGTTAGTTTTGACTAAAATGTATAAAAAAAGACGAAAAATATTCGTCTTTTGATTTTATCTTCTTTTACCAAATTTACCTCCTTTCGTATTTGTAGGTGGTTTACTTTTTCCTACTCTGGCTTGAGTTGTTGATTTTTTTACTGGCTTTTTAATTGATTTTCCTTTCGAATCTTTAAAATCTGGAGAAATTTCTTTTGTTTTTTTCGCTGATGATTTTTTTGATTTTGAAGCTGGTTTCTTTTCTTCGTGTTTTTCCGAATCTTTCGTCAAGCGATTGATTTCTGCTAATTCTTCTGCCGTTAAATCTCGATGTTGACCAATTCCTACATTCAATGTTAAATTCATAATCCGAACACGTTCTAATTTTTTTACACCATATCCAAAATATTCGCACATACGACGAATCTGTCTATTCAAACCTTGGATTAATGTAATTTTGAAAACATTTGTACTTATTTTTTCGATCTTACATTTCTTCGTAACTTGGTTAAGAATCGGAACACCTTTCGACATTCTTTCGCAAAATTCATCCGTAATTGGTTTATCAACGGTTACGATATATTCTTTTTCGTGATTATTTCCAGCACGTAAAATCTTATTCACAATATCACCATCGCTTGTCAATAAAATCAATCCTTGCGAATCTTTATCTAAACGACCAATCGGAAAAATTCGTTCTCCAAACGAAAGAAAATCGATAATATTATCTGGATCTGTAGAATCTGTTGTACACGTAACGCCCACAGGTTTATTCAGCATAATATAAACCGCATGCTCCTTTTCGCGCGGTTCTATTTCGACACCTTTTACAGTCACCACATCATTTGGTCCTACAAATTGCCCAATTTTAGCAACTCGTCCATTAATTTGCACCAAACGATTTTCGATGTATTGATCTGCTTCGCGACGCGAACAAAAACCACTATCGCTAATATATTTGTTTAAACGCAAAAAATTAGTTTCTTCCATACTTGCAAAGATAGTTTTTTATCGATTTGAAATATATTTTGACAAAATTCTTTATCATTCTGCAAAACGATGAAACTTATTTATCTTTACAAAACCAAAGATTTTGAGAAATGAAAAAAGTATTTTTTTTGAAAACTTGCGATACGTGCAAACGTATTATGAAAGAGTTTGATTTTACAGGTTTTGATTTGCATGAAATAAAATCGACTGCGATAACAGCAGAAGAATTAGAAGAAATGAAGAATTTAGCTGGTAATTACGAAGCTCTATTTTCACGTCGCGCACAGAATTACAAAAAATTAGGATTGAAAGATCTACAGCTTTCTGAAGATGATATCAAAAATTATATTTTATCAGATTATACTTTCCTAAAACGTCCTGTCGTGGTAGATGGAGACAAAATTTTTATTGGAAACGAAAAGAAAAACTTAGAAGCCCTTGGGCAATATTTGAAATAGAAATCACACATGAAAAAAACAATTTTATTGAGTACACTTTTGATGAGCGCGAGTTTACTTGCTCAGAAAAAGAACATCACAATGGAGGATGCTGTACTTGGATTATCGACAAATTTACGTATCGAGAATCTAAATCAAGTACAATGGATTCCGAATCAAAATGCGTACACGCAAAATGTAAAAACATCATACGGAGAAGCTTTAATCAAGAAAGAAATTCCATCTCTTAAAACGGATACAATTTTTAGAAGTTCTCAATTTGAGAATAAAAGAATTCCTTCTTTGAATTGGATCAATGATAAGCAAGCTTATTTTTCGACAAAAACAGGTTACAAAACAATTACAACTGCTGGTCAACAAGCCGATTGGTTGAAATTACCTGACAATGCAGAAAATATAGAATTTGACGCGACGAATAATCAAGTTGGATATGTAATTGACAACAATTTATTTTTTGTTGATAAAGCTGGAAAAACACATCAAATTACCAAAGACGGAAAATATGAAATAGTGAATGGAAAATCGGTTCATCAAAATGAGTTCGGGATTCACAAAGGAATTTTCATCTCTCCAAAAGGGAATTTAGTTGCATTTTATAGAATGGATCAAACAGCGGTTACAGATTATCCAATTATCGATTGGTCTGTACAACCTGCTGTAAACAAAAATATCAAATATCCGTTTGCTGGAACAAAAAATCATACGGTTACGTTAGGTGTTTATAATCCAACCTCTCAAAAAACGACTTTCTTAGAAACTCACCCAGAAGTAGATCATTATTTAACTTCGGTTACGTGGTCGCCAGACGAAAAACATATTTATATTGCTTTACTTTCTCGTAATCAAAAGCACATGGAATTGAATCAATATGATGCAGTTTCAGGGAAATTGATTAAAACATTATTCAAAGAAGATGATGCAAAATATGTAGAACCTCAAAACGAATTGCATTTTATTCCAGGAAAAACGAACGAGTTTGTTTGGTGGTCGCAACGCGATGGTTTTATGCATTTGTATCGTTTCAATACAGACGGAAAATTATTAAACCAAATCACAAAAGGAGATTGGATTGTAACAGATCTTGTTGGAGAAAATGCGAAGAAAAAAGAATTCTTAATCATGACAACAAAAGATTCTCCGAAAGATCGTCATTTATATGCGGTGAATTGGGAAAATGGAAAATTGCGTAAAATAACAACTGATGCAGGAACGCACAATGTTTCGGTTTCAACAAACGGAGAATATGCAATTGATAATTGGAGTAATGATAACACGCCTCGTAAAATTGATGTGTTGGATGCAAACGGAAAATTCAAACAAAATATCTTAAATGCTCAAAATCCTTTAGCAAATTACAATACGGCGAAAGTTGAAAATGTAACATTAAAAGCAGATGATGGAACAGATTTGTATGGAAAATTAATCTATCCAACAAACTTTGATTCTTCGAAAAAATATCCAGTTATCGTTTATTTGTACAATGGTCCTCACGCGCAATTAATCACAAATCGTTTTCCTGCAACAGGAAATCTTTGGTACGATCATTTAGCGGAAAAAGGTTATATTGTCTTTACAATGGACGGACGCGGATCGGCGAATAGAGGTCTTAAATTTGAACAAGCGATTCACGGAAATGTAGCAACTACAGAAATGAATGACCAAATGAAAGGTGTCGATTTCTTGAAAACTTTACCTTTCGTAGATGCGGAACGTATGGGAATTCATGGTTGGTCTTATGGTGGATTTATGACAACATCATTCATGTTACGTAAACCTGACGTTTTCAAAGTTGGTGTTGCTGGTGGACCAGTTTTAGATTGGACGCAATACGAAATTATGTATACGGAACGTTACATGGAATCGCCACAAGATAATCCTGAAGGTTTCAAAAACACGAATTTAATTAACCGTGTAAAAGACTTAAAGGGTAAATTATTGATGATTCACGGAGCGCAAGATAATGTGGTTGTTTGGCAACATTCGATTGATTTTATTCGCGAAGCAGTGAAAAATGGTATGCAAATGGATTATTTTGTTTATCCTGGACATGAGCATAATGTTCGTGGAAAAGATCGCGTTCATTTGATGCAAAAAATTACAGATTACTTCGATTTATATCTTAAACCAGAAGGTACATCTCAAAAATAATAGTCAACAAAAGAATCCGTCTCACAACTGAGGCGGATTTTTTTTTTGTTATTATTGAGGGTTTTCGTATATTTATATCTGATAATCATACAGTTGTTTATGAATTTTAAGCATTACAATCAAAATCAGTTGGTTTTGT
>NZ_JAAGKM010000033.1 GCF_019308355.1 Empedobacter falsenii
CATATTTTAGAACTTGTAGTTTTTTACTATAAGTTAAATAAGCTGCTATTTCTTTTGTCTTTTTAATCATCATAAAGCTATATTAGTTTTTTACTAATTTAGTCTACGAGGATATGACGTACCCACAGTAGCAGACGAAAAAGGAAATGGTGTTCTTCCTTACCCAACCGCTATAAAAAAAGCTGATGACGCCTGATTAAGTTAAGTGTTTAACATTTAATCAGGTAGTTTATGCAGACAAAACAAAAAAAATCATTCAGCAAAAAAATCAATTTACAACTTTGGTCGTTGTTTAGACGTTATCCAACTATTCCTTACATCCTCAAATGGACATTCATTTGCTTATTTATCGGACTTTGTGTTGGTAGTGCTTCCGCAGGTTTTCTTCAATCATTGGATTGGGTTACGAATTATCGGGAAAATCATTTATGGTTAATTGCATTGTTGCCTATTGGTGGTTTTTTCATTGGCTTACTTTATTATTATTTGGGCAAAGACATTAAACCAGGAAACAATTTACTTCTTGATACCATTCACGACCCTAAACAAATTATTCCCTTCCGTATGGCTCCGTTTGTTTATATCGGAACCGTGGTAACACATTTATTCGGTGGTTCGGCAGGGCGTGAGGGAACAGCTCTACAAATGGCGGGTGCAATTGCCGACCAATTCAGTAAACCTTTCCGACTTTCTGAAAGCGAGCGAAAAATTTTAATCATTTCAGCCATTTCCGCAGGTTTTGGGTCTGTATTTGGTACACCATTGGCAGGTGCAATTTTCGGTTTAGAAGTGTTTTTAATCGGACGATTAAAATACGATGCTATTTTTCCCGCATTTGCAGCCGCTATTTTCGCAGACTTAGTTACGAAACTTTGGCAAACACACCATACTCATTACTACATCAATTTTGTTCCCGACATCTCTTTTTTAAATATCATTTACGCAATCATTGCAGGAATTATTTTTGGATTATGCTCAGCAACATTTAGTAAAACAATACATAAGGCAAGTTCTATTTTCAAATCAAAAATTGAGTATCCACCTTTCCGACCTTTGATAGGCGGTGTTATTGTTGCTCTTGCAGTTTGGGCAATAGGCACAACAAAATACATTGGCTTAGGTATTCCTACAATTGTTCAGTCCTTTGAAGAACAATTACCTATGTATGATTTTGCCTTGAAAATGATTTTTACCATCATCACATTGGCAGCAAGTTTTAAAGGTGGAGAAGTTACTCCACTGTTTTTCATTGGGGCAACTTTAGGTAACGCATTAAGTTATTTCATTCCATTGCCAACAGCACTTTTAGCAGGAATGGGATTTGTTGCCGTTTTTGCAGGAGCAACGAATACGCCATTAGCTTGTAGCATTATGGCAATTGAACTTTTTGGTGCTGATTGCGGAGTGTATGTTGCAATTGCTTGTGTAGTTGCATATTTAGTTTCAGGACATAACAGCATTTACAACAAACAAATGGTTGGCGAACCAAAGCACAAAAGATTTTCGAACCACGAAGGAAAAAGATTAAATGAACTTTAAAATTGTGAATATGAATACAAACAATATAAACGTAATGAGAATTTATTTTGGCTACGGACAAACAGTCAAAGGACAATCTTTATGGCAACGACTTTGGAGCAACAATTTGGGACAATTACTTTTAAAGAAAGCGAAAGAAATGAATATTGAACAAGCCAATATTTTTATTGCAAAAGCTGGTTATTTAGACAACGATAAGATAAGTTTCAATATTTCAGAAATTCCATCTAAAAAAAATCCAGTTTGCCTTGAACTTGTGGACACTGCCGAAAAATTAAAAAATTTTATAGGGCAAAATAGAAAAGAGCTAAACGAAACAAATGTTATTCTACTAAATAATGAATGTTTTAAGATTGACCAATAAAAAAAGGACTTATAAAGCCTGTTGAACCCTTTGATAAACTCAGGATAGGCTGAAAAAAATTGTATCAAGAATAGAATTTTATCTTCAAAAACCTTTTTCTCGATACAAAATTCTTTCAGAATTCCACTCGAAATGACAGGTTTATTGATAAAATTAAAACGGGTTCATAAATTATAAAATAACATTATAACATGTAAACAAACATTATTTAATACCCATCGAGCATTATTCGACAAGATTAATTTTTAGCTTATTACTATTTCTATTTCTATTAAACATAAATTATTTAGATATTGAATAGTGGTTAAAGTTGTAATTTTGGCTAAAATTATGGTTTTAAAACCACCGAAAGTTTTGGCACAATTTCGGTCTAATCATAAACTGATCACAGAGCTGAGAGAATAAGGTTTCGATTCTTTTTCTATATTTTTTGAACGCATAAAATTGTGGTTTATACTCTTTTTGATTAGCTTTTTTAGGTGTTTCTTTACATTAACTTCTTTTTTGTCACTCCTCTACACAAACTTATATTGAATAATACTTAAACTACTCGATAATATCATGGAGAAAAAGTTACACTATTGAACAATTTTCTTATTTTTTTATAAAATTCTAAGCACGTGAACAACGAAGAAGAACAAACCAAAAATTTATAACTAACTTTGAGGTCTCAATTATGAGACCTTTTTATTTAAGAAAAATCAATGCAAAATATAAAATTAATCGTGACAGATATGGACGGAACTCTGTTACGTTCTAATCATTCGTTAAGTCCAGAATTCAATAAAATTTACGAAGAATTAAAAGAAAACAACATCACATTTGTACCTGCAAGTGGTCGTCAATATTATAGTATCATTTCTTATTTTGAAAATATAAAAGATGAATTGGCAATTATTGCTGAAAACGGAACCTATGTTACCTATAAAGGTGAAGAAATTTTTGTTGACGAATTGGATTGGTCTGTTGTAAAAGAAATCGTAGAAGAAGTGCGTAAAATAGAAGGCGCAAATATTGTTTTGGCTGGTAAAAATGCAGCTTATGTGGAATCGAAAGATGAAACTTTTTTAGAATATTTTAAAAATTATTATGACAAAAATATTTGGGTTGATGATTTAACTAAAATCGAAAATGAACAATTCATTAAAATTGCAGTAAATCACGCTGATGGAACAGAATTTAATGTATTTCCAAAATTAGTTGATTTTGAAAAATATGGATTAAAAGTTGTGGTTTCTGGAGAAGTATGGTTAGATGTAATGAACAAAAAATCGAACAAAGGAGTTGCATTACAAGCTTTGATGAATAAATTGGATATTTCTTCTGAAGAAATCATTGTTTTTGGGGATTTTATGAATGATTTAGAGATGCTAAATTTGGCTAAATATAGTTTTGCAATGGAAAATGCTCATCCAAATGTAAAAGAAGTGGCAAATTTTAAAGCACCTTCTAACGATGAAGATGGTGTAATTCAAGTTATTAAGCAATATTTACAACAATTAAAAACCGTAAACACTTAATAATCTGATAAATAACATCAATCATTTAACATTTCAAATCAGATTAAATTATTAATTTCGCACAAAACCTAAACAATCAATGTTCACTATCAACAAACATCTAAAAAGCTTTCTAGCAATTGGAACTTTACTTTTTGTTTTTTCTTGTAAAAACGAAAATAATCCTATTCAAAATCAAACAACAACTTCTTCTGAGCCAAAAGAAATTTTGCAGAATGATGTTGATTCTATTTATACAGTAAAAATTGACTCATCAGCTTTGCAATTAGATACTATTGCAAAAGAAGAAAAGCAAAATCCTATTGATTCGACAAAACAATATGTTTACCTAACTTTTGATGATGGTCCTTATAAAGGAAGCAAAAATATCAATAAAATATTAACCGAAGAAAATGTAAAAGGAACGGTTTTCTTAGTTGGTTTTAATGCTTTTACAAAAGATTTGAAACAACATGTAGAAGATTATAAAGCTAATCCAAATGTAGAAATTGCTAACCATACTTTTTCGCATGCTCGCAACAAATACAAAGCTTTTTACAGTGTTCCAGAAAATGTTTACGAAGATATTCGCAAAAATGAGGTGGTATTAGATATACATTCTCGTTGGGTGCGTTTGCCTGCGCGTAACACATGGCGTTTGAACAAACGTAAAAAAGACGATCCAGTAAAAAATGCAATTCCTGCAGCTGACTTATTGGCTAAAAATCAATATTATATTTACGGTTGGGATTATGAATGGGAAAGAAGTGGAAAAAAATCTGCAAATCATCAACTTTCTTCGCCTGAAAAAATTTACGAAGGAATTGTACATCGTTTGGATCAAAATAAAACATTCGAAAAAAACCATTTGGTAATTTTAATGCACGATGATATGTTTAATGAAGATTATAATGCAGAAAAATTAAGACAATTAATTGTTTTATTGAAACGTAATCCGAAAATTGTAATCGAAGGAATTTCGGGATATCCAACCAGGATTAGCTAGATAAAATATTAAGATAAAAAAATCCACTTCAAATGAAGTGGATTTTTTTATTAAATAAACTCTATCGTTGTTTCTATCTCGTGACCTTTTTCTAGCACTTTGTGTACAGGACAAGAATTTGCAACTTTCAATAATCTTGTTCGTTGCTTTTCATCGAAATCGCCTTCTATGATAACATGACGTTGAAAAGTAATTGGCTCAGTTGTAATCATATCAAAATTGATATCGACCTCAACTTTTTTGTAAGTAAATTCTTTGTGATTCATATACATTTGCAAAGTAATCGAAGTACAAGAAGCTAACGCAGCTCCCAACAATTCGCTTGGTTTTGGAGCTGTATCTAAACCTCCTTTATCTAAAGGTTCATCTACATTAAACTCATGTTTTCCTGTTTTAATATTCGAAATATAGTTTTTATCCGTCGAAGTTGACGTTACATTAATATCACTCATTATCAATTTATTTTTCGTTTTCTTTTACTTTAGATTTTTGTTGCGCTAGCGGAATTGGAACATAATCGTCATCACCAGGAACTTTAGGAAAACGATGATTAATCCAATTTTCCTTCGCCGTTTCAATCGTTTCTCTTGAAGAACTTACAAAATTCCAAAAGATAAAATGTTCTTCTGGTAATTCTTCACCTCCAAAAATATAAACGGTAGAACCAGCCGCAATTTCGAATTCACATAACGTAGCTTCTTTCGCTACTAATAATTGTTTTGTGCCGTAAGTCTCTCCTCCATCTTTGATAGAACCTTCTAATACATACAAAGCAGATTCTCCATACAAATCTTTTCCTAATGAAACTTTGAAATCATTTTTCGCTTTAATCTCAATAAAATATAAAGGAGAATAAACAGGTACGCCAGAAGTATGTTCACCAAACTTACCAGCAATCAATTTATAATCTGCATTTTCGTCTGACCAATTTGGTAATTTATCTGCTTCAACATGAACAAAACTCGGCTCCATATTTTCTAATTCTTTTGGC
Organism: Empedobacter falsenii; assembly: GCF_019308355.1. Taxonomy (GTDB): domain Bacteria; phylum Bacteroidota; class Bacteroidia; order Flavobacteriales; family Weeksellaceae; genus Empedobacter; species Empedobacter falsenii_B. The sequence goes on from NZ_JAAGKM010000033.1 coordinate 5,400, forward strand.
AAAGCCACCCAAATTTGTAAACCATGTAATGTTTTTTCTGTTGTACGTAGATATTCCGGAGTTCGCTCAGAATGTACAACACCTTTACCAGCAGTCATCCAATTCACAGCTCCAGGCTGAATTTCTAATTCAGTTCCTAAACTATCGCGATGCATAATCGCTCCTTCAAATAAATAAGTCAAAGTTGATAAACCAATATGTGGGTGCGGTCCTACATCAAGATTTTGATAATCTTTCATTTTTGTTGGTCCCATATGATCGATAAATACAAATGGTCCGACATGTCTTTTTTGACGAAATGGTAATAATCTACCAACCAAAAAATTTCCTATATCAGCAGCTTTTTCTTCTAAAATTAATCCAACGTTAGACATAATTAGTTTAGTTTTTTAATTGATGTAAAATTAGTTTTAACTATTAATTTAAAACTTGATTTAAGTTAATAAATAAAAAAAGGCTAACCAAAAGGTTAGCCAATTATAACTTAATCTTAACGATTTCTAGTAATCGTAACTATTTTGTGTTTCTCCTCCAAAATTCCAAGCAATACCGAAACGTAATGTGTTTTCTAAAGCATTGTTTGTATCTGACATTGGAATTAAGTAAGAAGCATTAAAAGCAAACGCATTGTATTTTAGCCCTAAACCTAATGTCAAATGTTGACGATCACCTTTCATTGGACTTTCGTGAAAATAACCGGCACGGATAAACAAAGCATCATTATAAGAGTACTCTGCACCAACAGAATACATAATTTCTTTTAACTCCTCTTTTCCTCCCCCTGGAGCATCTCCAAATGAACTGAAAATTCCAGACATTACACCTTTATTAGGTATATAACGATTCGTTACATTCCCTTCTTCATCATATTCATATTGAGGTGTAGGAACTAACAATTTAGAAAATTCTGTTGTAATACCAACTTTATTGTAATCATCAAATTTGAAATCATATCCAACACCTAAACGTAATGTTGTTGGTAAATATGATGCATTATCTTCTGAGTTTGAATAATCTAATTTTGGACCAATATTAGAGATTTGGAAACCTCCACGTAATTTTCCTTCAAAATTATTTGTATTCATTGTTTCTGATTGATAATATCCAGCAATATCTACAGCAAAAGTGTTTGCTGGTTGAACTGTACCATCACTTACTCCATTGAATAAATCTGAACGAATGAAACGACCTGTTACCGCCATCGAGTAATTATCTGTTAAACGTAAACCATACGATAAATCGATAGAGAATTCATTTGGTTTAGCAATACCATCAGGCTTTATTTTACCATCAGCTCCAATACTATTTAAATCAATTTCACCCATATTGAAATAATAGATACTTGCTCCTAATGTACTACGTTCTTCTGTGCCTAAGAAAGTGTAATATGTTGCATTCAATAAAAATACATCATTCACCAAAGATCCCATATAAGGTGTATATGAAAAGGCTACACCTGAATAATCAGGAGCAAAAGAATACTTTGCCGCATTCCAAAATTGAGAATAATTATCCGCAGAAGTTGCAACTCCTTGATCTCCCAAACCACCTGCACGTGCATCTGGAGAAATTCTTAAAAATGGAGCTCCTGTCATTATCGGATTATTAACTTCATCTTTATTTTGAGCAAAAGTAAATCCTGATGCTAAAATCAATAAACTTGCTGTAATTTTTTTCATTCGTTATATTATTGATTATATTTTTTCTTTTTGTTTATTATTTTAATATGACAAGTTTTTCAACTGCGGTGGCTGATCCTTTACAAACCGTATCATCAACACCTTTCACATTGACCTTGTAAATATAAACACCTTTTCCTATTTTATCGCCAAAATCATCCAAACCATCCCATTCTATCGCATATTTACCTGTTCGATATCCTTCTCTAAAAGGTTCTGCTGAAACAGTTTTACGAATCGTTTTGACTAATTTTCCTGAAATTGTAAATATCTGAACCATTACATCTAACTCAGAATCACAATTATGTTCAAAATGGAAAAACGTATTCTTTGTAAATGGATTTGGCCAGTTTAACAATTTATCAATATGTAATTGTCCTGTTCCATTTTCCATTACTACAAAGTCTAACGTTGCAGTATTCGAATTATTGTTGATATCCCAAAATTTTAAATTCACAGTATGTTGACCAAGTTCAAGATTTTTTAATTGATACATTACTTGTCCTTTCTGATAATCTTCAAAATTCTTATTGATACATGGGTTTGCATCACCTCCATCATAATATTCATTCAACACATAAGCATCTTGCACTTTTCCATCAAGCGTTGCAACAATATCGTGTCCAATACTCGATCCAGTTGCATTAATACCTGAATTATCAGTTAAACAACCCACCAAATAAGGCGAACGATCTGTAATTCCTCCATTCGCAAAATGAAGGTTATTCATATATAATTTTCCTTGCGGACGTTCATCATCATTTAATCCTTCTTCATTAATTCCTTCAATCGTAATTGTTTTTAAAGTCGATGCATCTTTACCATCTTTCTCATCCCAAGCATAAAATTTTATTTTACGATTTCCTAGCTCGTAATTGATATCTTTCGGAACATAAAATTGAATCGTAAACTCACCTTTTTCAACTTTTCCTGTTCCTTTATAAATTGTTTTATTTTCTGTTTCGAAAGTTTTTCCAGCCCAATCAGACTCCGATAAAATGGTTTTCGTTTCAGGTTTTTCATACAAACTAATCGCAATTTTCCCATTGAAATTATTATCAATAGAAGTGTTAGATAATTGATTTACTTTACCTGTAATCGTTATAAAATCTAACGCTTGCATCTTACCACCTGCAAGGGCATCTACATCTTTTTTATTTTTGATACTTAATATTTCAATATCTTGTTGCGGACGATGAATTACTAACATCGGATCTCCAAGAATACTTACACTTTTGTTATTTGTATGTTTTGGAGAATAATTTAATTTTGCTTCATTAAGCGCTTTACCAATTGTTTGATTTTCTATTCCAACTTTCTTGAAAAACTGTTCGATCAAAAAATTATTCATCGAATCTCCGTAACCTGTTCCAATTGGACGATTGGTTGTTATCATAGACAAGGCTCCTCCATTTGCGTTTTTCAACATAGCTTCTCCGGCAGAATTATATTGCGGTAAATCCCAAATTGTAAAATCACAAGTCACAGTTGTTACGATAGGTAAACGTGAATAAGCTGCATTAAAATTGGATAAATTTGTTAATTCTTCTGCTGTAATAATTCGCTCTTGTGCCCAACTACGAGGACCTCCATGACCGTAATACATCAAGAAGTTTGAACCTAACTCGATTCCATTCAAAATTGCTTGATTTACGGTTGGATATCTAACTCCGGCAGAAGTACTTTCAGGTTGATGAGCTCCCGAATATATTTTATTAATCGTATAAATTTGATTCTCAGGTTTAGAAAATTCAGTATCAATTTTGGCATTTAAGCCTGGAGTATTTACATTATTATCATTATCAGTAACTGCAACAATTTTTGTTCGCCAATCGCCATAGGAAGTCCCTTTTCCTTGAACTTTATCGTAATATGAAACTATTTTATCAACCAAAATCTTTGCCTCAGTAGAATTAGAAGCAGAAATTCGTCCTACAGCTATTTCAAACCAATTGGCATCGTAACTATAAATTCCGTCTACGCTATTCGATAACATTTTTACATTATCATTTAACATTGCAAAATAATCATCCGTTGCAATCGCACCATCAATATCAAGAGAAGGTTCGTCTGTAAAAGTTGGAAGATAATTTGTAAAATCCTTTACTCTATTTTTTGGATCATAGGTTGTTGCTCCAAACAAAACACCATATTCTAAATTTGGACTTGACCCATCTTTTAAGAATTTAAAGAAATCACGAATAGCAATAGGATCTTGACTCCCAGAAGAAAAATCGTTGTAAACTTGTTCCGTTGTAACAACTGCAACATTTATTTTATCATGCTCTTTTCTAAAATTCGCCAGACGTGTAGCCTGATCCAAATATTTTGGATGTGTGACAATTATATAATTAATATCGGTTAAACTACGAATATCTTGATTTGCTACTTTTCCAACATATTTTGCATCATTAAAAGCATTTTCATCCTTAAAAGCGACAAACTGATTCAGATGATTTGTACTAAATTTATACAAATTACTTTGTGGAACAATTGAAGAAATTGAATGAATATCAGAAACATTCCAAACAGAAACATTTGCAGCATTATTCAATGAAAAAGCATTCACACTTCCATTATTAATATCTTCTAAAAACTGAAAAGTGAATTGCTCATTGCTATATGTTAAACCATCTTTGAAACGCAATTGTAAATAATCCAAATAAGCTAATCCAGAAGGATTGGTTCCGTTAGAAGAAACCGCAATATCGATAGAATTTGAACCTAATGAAACTGTTTTATCTTGAATATTTCTATCAAATAAAGAGTTTCCTAAAGAATGAGTAAAAGTTTGTCCATTTAAATTAACGCTATATGATGTATTGTTTGCATTTTTTCCAACCACCGCATAACGCAAATATGCTTCTCCACCATTTACAGCATTCGCTTTGAACGTTTTCTTGAAACCTCCATTTAAACCAATATTTTCTCCAACCCAAATTTGCCCAAGACCATTTAAGTTAATCGAATCTTTTTCATGAAATTGTAAATTATCAAAAGTAGAAAAAGTTTTTATAGGACTTGCTGTAAGCGCCTGTTCTCCTACTCTTTTGCCATCTTCTCCATTAAAACTGATAAAATAATAAGCAAAATCATCATACAAATTATAGCGAACTTTTGCATCTTTCAACGTTGTCGTATTATTTCTGTACCACTGATGCGGACCTTTCGCATAAAACAACGCGTAATCATTACTATCAAAACTTCCATCTTCACCTCCAACAAATTTTATTGGAATTTCATTCAAAGCTCCAGTTCTATCTTCCGTTAAATTCTCCATCAAACGCCCTTCTCCATTTCCATAGATTTTTAGCGATTTTGGATTAAAATTAGTTGGAATTCCATTTTTGGTAAAGAAACTTTTATCTAATTTGAAAACACCATCTTTCGAAACTTTTATTTTGTACCAATCACCCGTTTTCAAAACACTAGTAGTCGAATTATCAATTAATTTTCGAGAAGATGTTTTTCGAGATTGAATTGATTTCGGAACAATTGAGAAAGATTCTATTTTTAAAATCTTATCATTTTGTCTGATAAAAGGTAGAACTTTAACAATCAGTTTTTGCTGACCATTTTTATCAATGATATTATATGAAGAAAAATTAATTTTATCTGTAATCGAAGACGTATTCAAATCAGCCAATTCATTCTGTACTTCTCTAAATTGTACATTTGACAATTCAACTTCTTGATTTGTAGAATTTAACTCAACAACAAATTCTGGAAGAAAATATCCTCCAACAAAATAATTGTCTTTATTCGAGAAAAACGGCACATTTACCGTATTTCCATTCGTTAAAGAAATTGTTTGATTATTCTCCCAATTTATTTTGTAATTTTGACTAAACAATTGAGGAAATTGAAGCAAGGTTGCAACTAAAATAAAATATTTCTTCATGTCTGAATAACGCTATTTTGACAAATATATTTTCAATCGTAAAATAAAAAAATAATTCTTACGTTTGATACAAGAAATAAAGCATTTTTTCGTTGTAAGATTAATGTCAAATGCTTTTATTTGCATTAAATTTAATTTTCGAAAACCAGAAATATTCTATGAAAATGAATAAAGGACGTATTTTTTCTCTTGCTCTTGCAGCTGTTACTATGAGTGTATTCATGGGTTGTGCAAGCAGTTCAGGAAAGAAAAAAGGAGGTGGAACAAAAAATTTCACAAGTCGTACAGGATGGAAACCAAACGATAGTAAAGGTTGGTTTTTTTCAGGTAAAAAGAAAGAAAACATCAAAGCTTGGCCTGGAATGGTTTTCATCGAAGGTGGATCTTTTACGATGGGAATTACGAAAGATGACGTATTACACGATTGGAATAATTCTCCTGTTCGTATGCAAGTAAAATCTTTCTTCATTGGTGAAACTGAGGTTACAAACTACGAATATAGAGAATATTTAACTTGGTTGAAAGTTGTTTTCCCACCAGAAGACACGCAATACAAGGATATTTATAATGGAGCATTACCAGATGAAACGGTTTTTAACAATCAATTATCTCGTGATGATTTCTCTACAGAAAATTATTTATTTTCTCCAGAATTCAGCTATTACCCAGTAGTTGGTATTTCTTGGTTACAAGCCGTTAACTATTGTGATTGGTTAACAGATCGTGCAAATGAAAAAGCCTTAATGAACAAAGGAATCTTATCAAAAGATTACTATGCTAATGAAGAATATAATTACGGAAATAAAACATTTAATGCTGAACAATATAAGTTAGGCGATACAAATGTAAACGAAGCGATTGATTCGACTAAAATTATGAAAGCGAATCAAATCAAAACACAAAATACCCGTATCTTAAAAGCGAATCGTGCTACTAGCTCTTTAGAAGTGCAACCTTTCCGTTTACCTACAGAAGCTGAATGGGAATATGCTGCATTAGCTTTACCTGGAAATCGTGAATACAACGAATACAAAGGAAAAGATGGTGCTCAAAATAACTTGAGAGTTACGAAAGGTGCTCAAAGAGGACAATATTTAGATAACTTCAAACAAGGACGTGGAGATTACTCTGGTATTGGAGGATTTGGAAACGATGGTTCTGCAATTACAAGTGATGTGCGTAAATATCCTTCAAATGATTTTGGTCTTTACGGAATGTTAGGAAACGTTGCTGAATGGGTTTCTGATGTTTATCGTCCAATTATTGATGAAGAAGCAAACGATTTCAACTACTACCGTGGAAATATTTTAAAAACAAAAATTGACAACGGAGCAGGTGGTTTTGAAAAATATGACGAAACAAATGTTGAATATGATACATTAGACAACGGACGTTTAGTTTACAAAGGATTACCTGGTGCTTACAAAAAGCAAACAGTATATGATTTAACAAATTATCGTGATGGTGACCCTAATTCTTCTTTATCACCACGTACTGAGGAAGGTAAATCTGCTGATCAAGCGACAAAAGATATGTACAACGCTCCTCAACGTAAATTTAGAGTAGATGAAAAAGGTCGAGTAATCTTAGAAAAAGATTCTTCTAAACGTACTTCTGACATCTCTGATGAAACACGTGTTGTAAAAGGTGGTTCTTGGAAAGACCCTATTTACTGGATAGATCCAGGACAAAGACGTTACTTACACCAAGCAAGTGCAACAAACTGGATTGGTTTCCGTGTGGCACAAGAATACTCTGGTAGTTTCGAATCAAAACGTAAACGTAGAGGATAATAATCCTTTTCAAAATATTTTAAATCTCGGTGATTAATTTCATCGAGATTTTTTATTTTTACATTATGAAAACAGCAGAAATATTCGATCAATTTCTTAAATCGAAAATAGTTACGACTGATACACGCAACATCTCACAAAATTGTATCTTTTTTGCTTTAAAAGGAGCTAATTTTAATGGAAATACTTTCGCTCAAGAAGCGATTAATCAAGGAGCTGCAATAGCAATTGTTGACGAAAAAGAATTTGAAAATACATCTCAAAATATTTTTTTGGTTAATGATGCTTTAGAAACTCTACAAGATTTAGCGAGAACTTATCGTAATTACCTTAAAATACCATTTATTGGATTGACTGGTTCTAATGGGAAAACAACGACAAAAGAATTGATTTCAGCTGTTTTAAAAGAGAAATTCAAAACGCATTATACTTTCGGAAATCTGAATAATCATATCGGAGTTCCTTTAACTATACTTTCTATTCCAGAAGATACAGAAATGGCTGTGATCGAAATGGGTGCGAATCATCAAAAAGAAATCGAGTTATTAGCTTCTATTTCTCAACCAGATTATGGATACATCACTAATTTTGGTAAAGCTCATTTAGAAGGTTTCGGAGGAATTGAAGGTGTGATTAAAGGAAAATCTGAATTGTATGATTTTTTGAGAGCAAATAACAGAACTGCTTTTGTCAATTTTAATGATCCAATTCAAGTTGAAAAAACTGAAGATATTAATCGAATTACATTTTCTGATCAACATAATGCAGATGTTCAAATCGAATTGATAGAAAATGAAACTGAATATTTGGCGGTTAAATACCAAGATTTAAAAATTCAATCTCATTTAACAGGAAACTATAATTTTAGCAATATTTCGTGTGCAATTGCAATTGGACAACATTTCGGGATTAATGCTAAAACTATTCAACAAGGAATCGAAAATTATTTTCCATCAAATAATCGTTCACAAATTATCAATAAAGAAAATTACAAAATTGTGATGGATGCTTACAACGCAAACCCAAGTAGTATGGAAGCTTCGTTAAATAATTTTGCAAAATTTGAAGGTTCTAAAACAGTTATTATTGGTGATATGTTCGAGCTTGGAGAAGAATCAAAATCTGAGCATCAACGTATTTTAGATTTAGCTGAAAGTTTAGATTTTGATCAAATTTTTATTCTAGGACATAATTTTGGTGAAACAATTACGAATAATCCAAAAGTACAAAAATTTGAAAACCGTGTTGCCTTTGAAGAATGTTTGAAAGAAAATCCAATCAAAACTCAAAATATTTTGATAAAAGGTTCTCATGGGATGAGACTTGATTTGTTAGAAAACATTTAAAATCAACACCCTGATTATCTGATGAATAAATCAATATTCTTTTTTATAATTACTCTTTTCACTTCTCATTCTCTTCAGGCTCAATCTGTAATTGAATGGAAAAAAGATATGAAACTTAATTACGAAAACTTTAAAAAGAAACCTATTCAAACAAAGGTTCCTCAAGGATTTTTAGATTCAAAATTAGGTTGGCAAATTGCAGAATCTACTGGAGAACTTCCTGAACTTTGGGTTACCAATAAATTTGATGAAAGTAATTCGTGGCTATCTATGCGACATATAGAAATTTTAAAAGAAATGCAGTTGCAATTTGACTTGTCTGAATTATATGCACGCAAAATCAGAAAAGATTTTAAAGATTTACAAGCCATAAAAGTCATGGATAAAAATTCTTATCGAGCAAAATTTTTGTTAGGTTCTAAGAATTTTCAGAAAAAATTGAAATCGATAGCTGGAGTTTCTTTAAATCAACCTGACTTATACAAATTATTAAATAAACAAATTCAAGATTCATTGGTGATTTATCAAAATTACAGTAAGTAAAAGAAGCACTAAATTTAACTATTTATTAATTTTAGATGTGTCTTTTATATATACGTTTGTAACCTTTTCAAGATAAAATATATGAAACAGATTTCTACAATTTTGTTATATAATAAAAAGCTTCCACTTATTGAACAACTAAATTTAAATAATTTCAATTTAAAAATTTTGAAAAACGCTTATATATTCAATAAATAATTATTAAATAATTTAATGAGAAAATTAAGATATTTTTCGTATCTTAATTCTCTTTTTAAATTCATACTATATGAAAAAAATAATTTTACACCTTAGTATTATTTTAGTAGGTTCTAACCTATTGGCTCAAGCACCCGCTAATTATTACAACACTGCAACTGGTAGCAGCTTTACCTTAAAAACACAGCTATATGAAATAATAAAAAACCACACAGATTTAACGTATGGCGGATTATGGACACTTTATAATAGAACAGATTCTGATAATGGTTTTTTAGATAAATATGATGAAAAAGATAATTCTATTTATGATATTTATTCAGAGATACCGAAAAAAATTGATCCTTATAATTTTATAAAATCTTCAGATCAATGTGGCAGTTCTGGTTATAAAAATGAAGGAGACTGCTACAACAGAGAGCATATTATTCCTCAAAGTGTTTTTAATAAAAACTCTCCTATGGTTGCAGATGCATTCCATATCTGGCCAACTGATGGTTATGTTAATAATAAAAGAGATAATTTTCCTTATGGAGTTGTTGAAAGTGCAACATACACTTCTTTAAATGGCTCTAAATTAGGAAGTAATAAAAACTCTGGATACTCTGCGGGATTTTCTGGAACAGTTTTCGAACCAATTGATGAGTTTAAAGGTGATATAGCTCGTGCTTATTTTTATTTTGCTACTCGTTATCAAGAAAATGGTATTCAGAGTTGGTCTTATGCTATGTTTAATAAAACAAAAGATAAAGTTTTTACAGACACTTTCTTGAAAATATTAATGACTTGGCATTTAAATGATCCTGTTTCTGATCGTGAAAAAGATATTAATAATTTAGTCTACAGATACCAAAAAAACAGAAACCCATTTATTGATCATCCTGAATATGCAGAAAAAATTTGGGGTTCAAATTTAGGAACTGGAGATTTCGAATATCAAAAGCGTGATGATGTTTCAGTTTACAATGTAACAAATCGTTCGATTAAAGTTAAACTTGAAAATAATTCGAAATCAATTCAGAAAGTTTCTGTTTTTAATTTCAACGGACAATTAATTAATGAAGTTTCTAATTCATCAAATCAAAAAGAAGTTGAAATTAATTTCAAAACTCCAGGTGTTTATATCATCAAAGTTGTTGGAAAACAAATGGAAATCAATAAAAGAGTTGTAATAAAATAATCATTTATCAACCATCATAAAAAAAATCCTTCGCTCATACAAGTGAAGGATTTTTATTCTAGTAAATGGAAAAAATTATTAGTCATTATTGATATCTTTCTTGAAAAATGTGCTTCCGTAAAGAAACATGATTAATACAAAAGGGATACCAAGCGTGACTGATAACAAAATAAATGTTTTTAACATACTAATAAGAAATGTTTTAGTTTCTAATACTTTTATCAATTTACAATTAATAGTTTTATATTATTCATAATAAAATATCTTTTTTTATTTATTAACACTATTTTTATCAACTTAATAATTAAAAGCTTTTCATTAATATAAATTCATAAAAAAAGTCGCTTAAAATTAAGCGACTCATATATAGAAAATTCTATTTTAAATTATTGGTTTCCTTTAGCATAATCAGCTAAGAATTGTGCTAATCCAGAATCTGTTAATGGGTGTTTTAACAATCCTAAAATTGATGATAAAGGTCCTGTCATAACATCAGCACCAATTTTTGCACAGTTTACAATATGCATTGTATTACGAACTGAAGCTGCTAAAATTTGAGTTTCGTACAAATAGTTATCATAAACCAAACGAATTTCTTCGATTAAGTTTAAACCATCTGTCGAAATATCGTCTAAACGTCCGATAAATGGAGAAACGTAAGTTGCACCAGCTTTTGCAGCTAATAATGCTTGTCCTACAGAGAAAACTAAAGTTACGTTAGTTCTAATTCCTTTTGTAGAAAAGTATTTACACGCTTTTACACCATCTTTCGTCATAGGAATTTTAACTACGATTTGAGGATTTAAAGCTGCTAAAGCTTCTCCTTCTTTTACCATTCCTTCGAAATCAGTAGAAATTACCTCAGCAGAAACATCTCCGTCAACTAATTCGCAAATTGCTTTATAGTGATTCAAAATATTTTCTTGACCTGTAATTCCTTCTTTTGCCATTAAAGATGGATTTGTTGTTACACCATCTAAAACTCCTAAATCTTGGGCTTCTTTAATGTCAGCTAAGTTAGCTGTATCGATAAAAAATTTCATTGTTTGTTTGTATTTCGTTCAGGCAAAATTAAGGATTAAATTATAGAAAACCATTTAATCTTAAAGATTCGATCAAAAATATTTTAAACCGCTGTATATCCTCCATCAACAAGGTAATAACCACCTGTCATAAAGGATGCTTTGTCCGAACTTAAGAATAAAACCAACTCCGCAACTTCTTCTGGCTGTCCCAAACGACCCATTGGATGTTTTGTAACAAGCAATTCTAAATGATCTGCACTCAAATTATTCGACAACAAAGGCGTCATAATATAACCTGGTCCAACTGCATTACAACGAATATTTTTTGGTCCGTATTCCGCTCCAATGTTTTTCGTCAAACCTACAACTCCATGCTTTGCAGAAGTATAAGCCGAACTCATTGGCGCAGCGACAGTACCATGAATAGAAGCCATATTAACAATAGAACCTCCTCCATTCTTTTCCATTGCTTGTAATTGATATTTACATCCGTAAAAAACACCATTAAAATTGATATCTATTACTTTTTTCCAACCATCTAGTGGATAATTTTCAGTCAGCTCAGCAGGACCACCAATTCCAGCATTGTTACAAGCTATATCAAGTTTTCCATAAACTTCAAGCGTTTTATTTACTAATGCTTCATTATCTTCTGGCGAAGAAGTATCAGCTTTGAAAAATATCGCTTCTCCTCCATTCTTTTTGATGATTTCCACCACTTCATTTCCGCCTTCTTCATTAATATCAGAAACGACAACTTTTGCTCCTTCTTTGGCATATAATTCAGCAACAGCTTTTCCAATTCCAGAACTAGCACCAGTTACAATCGCAACTTTATCTTTTAAACTTGACATAATTTTATGATTTTAATTTAAATAAAGTTAATCATTTATAATCAGATCTATAAATCATTTCTTACAAATAATATTATTTTAAATGATTCAATTTTATTAACTATTTTGGAATGAAAAATTCAGCATAACAAATATATTTAGGTTAAAACAATTCTATTTTTTTATATTTGATACAAATAACTTTTTAAATGAAAAATTTAATAGCTGCTATACTTTTATGTAGTTTTTCTACGATAAATGCACAAGAAACAAGTGATTATAAGTACATCAATATTCCTGAAAAATTTTCTAGTTTTGATAAAGATGAATATCAATTAAATAATCGATTAAGATATATTTTGACGCAGAAAAAATACGAAGTTTTACCTTCTGATAAATCTGCTTGGCCACAAGAAGTTGTGCAAAATCCTTGTTTAGCTTTGAATGCGGATATTTTAAAAGTTAAAAGTTTTTTGAATAATAAATTAGAGGTAAGTTTTACAGATTGTTCTAATAAAAATATTGAAAAATTTGAAGGAACTTCTAAGATTAAAGAATATGACAAAGGTTACCAAGAAGCAATAAAATTAGCTTTAAATCCTTTGAAATCTCAAAATGCAAAGGCCTCCGTTCCAATGGTGAAATTAGAAAAACCCCAAACAGAAACAACAGCTGCATATATGCCAGAACCAAAAGGAAATCAGGTCACTGCTACGAATTTATTGACAGATGGAACAACTACTTATCAAAAAATTGAACTACAAAATGGTGGTTTTATGTTGATGTCCGAAAATGGAAATCAAGTTGTTGCAAAATTTGAACCGACCCTAAAAAATGGAATTTACAGAGTAATTGTTACTAAAGGAAATTCGAATTATTTTTCGGTAGGATACATCAGTGGAAATACAATTTCGTATGAAGTTTCTGAAAATAATAGTTGGAAAGATGTTAAATTATCAGCTAAATAATCTTGCTATGAAAATTATATTATCAAGTTTATTTCTTATTGCTTTATCGTCATTACAAGCACAAAATGTAGCTGATTATAAATATGTTATCGTTCCTCAACTCTTTAAAGATTTCGTAAAAGAAGATTATCAATTGAATACAGGATTGAAAACTGCTTTGAGAAAAAAAGATTATGAAGTTGTAAATGAAAATTCTATTCCTTTAGATGTGCAAATCAATCCTTGTTTAGCTACAAAAGCAAATATTGAAAATACTTCTGTTGCTTTTAAAAATAAATTAAAAGTAACGTTTACAGACTGTAATAATAATGTGATTTCAACTTATGAAGGTTCGTCAAAAGAAAAAGATTTTACAAAAGGTTATCAAGAAGCCTTAACATTTGCTATGAATCAGGTTGGAAAACAAAATGCAAAAGATTTACCTGTAACTAAAACAGAAAATACAACAACTACAACCGTTAAAGAAACAACGAATAAAGTCGTTACGCAAGTGTCAAATAAAACTGTAGAAAACAAAAACGTCTACAAATCAAACGGAAAAAATTACACTACAGCAAGTACAAATAACAACGAATTTGTCTTAATAGATCAAGAAAATTCACAAGTTATTGCACAATTTTATCCAGCTGCTCAACAAAATATTTTCCATGTGACAGTGATTTCTCAAAACGGAAATTACCAAACAATTGGCTATTTGAACGAAAATAATATCATCATCGAATATAAAACAGGTGATAAATCTTGGTCAACTACAACTTATTCAAAGTAAGTTTTTATAGTACATTTGCACCTTAAATTTTAGAAAATGCAAGCACCTATTGCGAAAAAAATAGAACAAAAATTAGAAAAACACGGAGATATCCGCATCGATAATTATTATTGGTTGAATGATCGTGAAAACTCTGAAGTTATCAATTATTTGAACCAAGAAAACGAATACACAAAAGCTATTCTACAACCAACAGAAGCTTTACAAACCAAACTTTTTGAGGAAATGAAAGCGCGAATCAAAGAAGATGATTCGTCTGTTCCGTACAAATTGAATGGTTATTGGTATTTGACGGAATATCAAAAAGGAAAAGAATATCCAATTCACAAACGTCGAAAAGATAGTTTAGAGAATCCAGATGAAATTCTTTTTGATGTCAACACAATGGCTGAAGGTCATTCGTACTATCAATTGGGTGGAATTTCGATGGCACCAAATAATCAATTGGTTTCCTTTGGGGTTGACAATGTTTCGCGAAGAATTTATACGATTCAAATCAAAGATTTAACAACTGGAGAAATTCTTTCTGATAAAATAGAGAATACAACTGGAGGTTCTGTTTGGGCCGCTGATAATAAAACCTTGTTTTATACAAGAAAAGATGAAACATTGCGTGCTTATCAAATTTGGAAACACAAATTAGGTACAAAACAAGAAGATGATATTTTAGTTTTTGAAGAAGTAGATGATACGTTCAATGCGTTTGTTTACAAATCAAAATCAAGAGATTACATCATTATTGGATCTTCAAGTACTGTTTCTGACGAGTTTAGATATATTCCTTCTAATCAACCAGATGCTGAGTTTAAAATCTTTCAAAAAAGAGAACGTGATTTAGAATATTCAATCGAACATTTTGGTGATTCATTTTATATTCAAACCAATAAAGATGATGCTTTTAACTTCAAATTAATGAAAACTTCTGTCGAAAAAACAGAACAAGAAAATTGGATTGATGTAATTCCTCATCGCGAAGAAACATTGATTGAAGGTTTCGAAATTTTCAAGAATTATTTGGTTATCGAAGAGCGCACAAATGGTTTATTGCAGATGAATATCAAAGCATGGGATAATTCAACTGATTATTATTTGCCATTTAACGAAGAAACCTATACAGCAAATGTTGGCACAAATCCAGATTTTGATACTGACATTTTGCGTTACGGATATACATCGTTGACAACTCCTTCTTCTGTGATTGATTTTAACATGAATGATAAAACATTCGAAATCAAAAAAGAGCAAGTTGTTATAGGTGATTTTGATAAAGAAAATTATATTTCTGAACGTATTTGGGCAGAAGCTCGCGATGGAGAAATGGTTCCAATCTCATTGGTTCGTCGAAAAGATACGCCTCTTTCTGCCGAAACTCCTCTTCTACTTTACGCTTATGGTTCGTATGGTTACACGATAGAGCCTTATTTTAGTTCGGTTCGATTAAGTCTTTTGGACAGAGGTTTTATCTATGCAATTGCACATATTCGTGGTGGTCAATATCTTGGTCGCGAATGGTATGAAGATGGAAAAATGTTAGAAAAGAAAAATACATTTTTTGATTATATTGATGCAGCAAAATATTTGATTCAACAAAATTATACTTCATCAAAACACTTGTACGCAATGGGAGGTTCTGCTGGTGGATTGTTGATGGGTGCTGTGATTAATTACGAGCCAACATTATTCAATGGTGTAATTGCGCAAGTTCCTTTTGTGGATGTTGTCACAACAATGTTAGACGATTCTATTCCATTGACAACAGGGGAATATGATGAATGGGGAAATCCAAACGAAAAAGAATATTACGATTACATGAAATCGTATTCGCCTTACGATAATGTGGAAGCGAAAGCTTATCCAAACCTTTATGTTTCGACAGGTTTACACGATTCTCAAGTACAATATTGGGAACCTGCAAAATGGGTGGCGAAATTAAGAGATTTAAAAACAGATAATAACATTTTACTTTTAGATACAAATATGGATACAGGACACGGTGGTGCATCTGGTCGATTCGAGTCATTGAAAGAAGATGCAAAAGAAGATGCTTTCTTATTTATGTTAGAAGGGATTACAGAATAAATTTCAAACCAAAAAGTCAACAAATTTGTTGGCTTTTTGTATTTTTAACCAAACCTACTCTATGACCTTTATTTTCTTAATTTTTGGATTAGCAATTGCTGATTTCAAACACTTATTCTAAAAGAAATTTGGCAAGTAAACCTTCGTCCAAAATGGATTTTATTTCTTATAACTCCTCTATTAATAAATATTACAGATTATTTTTGCGACGTTCAAATCACAGCTTTTGTATTTTTTGGAGCAATAGCTTCAATATTTTTTATTGCAGTTACTGGTATAATTTTTCAAAATTCTACCAATTTTGAAGAAGAATCAAGCAGTTTCAAACGCGAAAAAAGTTATAGTGAAATTGTCCAAGATTATAATCAGCCTTTTAACCTAAATCCTGCTTGGGGAATTGTTTATCAACTCTATGTCGTTGCGATGATTGGAATTTATATTTTTGTTTCAAATGAAGTTTATGAATCTGATTTAAATTATAAATTGATTGAACAAGATTTAGTTTTACAACTATTATCACTTTTTATATTTACAGGATTTTCCATTATTATTTTGTTGTACAATTATTTAGACGGAAACAAAAATTATATTCCTTCCATTTTGACTGGAAAAAGATTAGTTGCAACACCAAAAGAAAGCAGAATTAATAAGGCAATTACCATAAGCGTTACGATTATATCATTCATTATTTTCTGTAAATTTTGTTACGATAAAGGAATTTATTTCAGCTTGAAATATATCTTTCAATCATTTGATTCTTCATCATTTCTATCAATAAATACAGGAATTATTGCATTTATTACTTTCAATTCTATTATTCTGATAATTAATCCATCACAAGTTGCAAAACGAAATATGATTCGCATTGCAACACTTATTCAATCTGCTTTTTTCAGTATTTTTTTATCAGCCGCAATTGTAGCCCCTTTTATGATTTTGCAAGATCGATTAGCTTACTTCAATATGAGTTCAGAAATTCTTTTATTTTTAGGATTTAATATTGTTTTATTAGTGAATGAAATTTCACTTTTTGTAAAATACAAAAAGGGTATAATCGATTAATTCTTCTAATAAATCACAGATTTTACCTAAATTTACAACAAAGCTTTGTACTTTCTGGAATCTATTTTAAAATGAAATTTAAACTTACACCAATATTAATTGTGTTGAGTATTTTAGAACTCTTCCTTTTATTTATGTCTATAAACTATCTTTTTATTGATAATAATGGAGGAAATGCCTTGGGTGGAACAATCGCTTTTTTTGGATTAATTATTTTCTTTTTTATTTTATTAATTGAACAACTTATTATAATAAGTATAAAAATTCCGATAAAATTTATTTGGATCATTGAATCTATAGTCTTAATGATTTCAATTATTTATGTTTATTATAATGGGATATCTATCGGATAATATAAAAAATGATAAATTCATTGATTAAGTAATTAAACCAAAATCACCCCATTATTTTTCTTATAAAAGCATAAAATTATTTACAATTTTTAAAAAAAATAACTAATGAAGTTTTAAGTTTAAACATAAAATCGCAGATTTTACCTAAATTTACAACAAAGCTTTGTAATTTGACACCAAAAGAAATTCTTTTTAAGTATTGGAATTATTCTTCTTTCAAAACGCCGCAAGAGGAAATCATCGCAAGTGTTTTGGAAGGTAAAGATACCATGGCAATTTTGCCGACTGGTGGCGGAAAATCTATCTGTTATCAAGTTCCTGCGATTATTTTTGATGGATTAACATTGGTCATTTCGCCGCTTATTGCGTTAATGAAAGATCAAGTTCAGAATTTACAATCCAAAGGAATTTCTACGGCATATATCACCAATGAAATTGACCAAAATACGATTGGAAAAATTTTGGACGATTGTCAAAACAATAAAATCAAATTATTATATGTTTCGCCAGAGCGTTTGCAAAGTAGAATTTTTGTCGAGCGATTGAAACAAATCAATATTAGTTTGCTTGCTGTTGACGAAGCACATTGCGTTTCTGAATGGGGACATGATTTTCGACCTGCATATCATCAAATTTCAAGATTAAAAACTATTCTTCCTAAAGTTCCAATCTTAGCTTTGACTGCAACAGCTACAGAAAAAATTCAGCAAGAAATTGTTGAAAAACTTGAATTAAATCAACCCAAAATTTTCAAATCTTCTTTAAAAAGAGAAAACCTTTCGTACAATGTTTTCCTTTCTGCTGACAAGAAAAATGATTTGATTTATTATTTAAAAAAATATCCTGGTTCGAGTATTATTTTTGTTCGAAATCGAAAATTAACCTACGAGATTGCAAGTTTTTTAAGTCAAAATGGATTTGATGCCGATTTTTTTCACGCCAAATTAACCAAAGACGAAAAAGAGCAAAAGCAGCAAGATTGGATGTTGAGTAATTCGCGAATTATGGTTTCGACAAATGCGTTTGGAATGGGAATAGACAAACCAAATGTTCGTACCGTTTTTCATATCGATTTACCACAAGGAATAGAAGCGTATTACCAAGAAGTTGGGCGCGCTGGACGTGATGAACAGGAATCGTATGGAATTTATTTGTACAATCCTGATGATCGAATTCAAGCAGAAAATATTTTCAAAGCGAATTTACCTTCGCATCAAGATTTTATCAAAATTGGGAATTGTTTGTTTAGTCAATTGCAATTAGCGGAAGGCGAATTAACGGAAATGAATTATCAGTTGGATATTCCAAAATTTGCCGAAAAATTTGGTTTAAATCTTAAAATGGTTCTTCAATTTTTAGAATTTCTCAATACGAAAGAAATCATTCAGCAAAAAAATTATTCACAAAATAGTAGTATTCAAATTTTAGCGTCACCACATTCGATTAATTTGAATGAAAACCGAATTTTTGATTATTTACAACGTCATTATCCTGGAATTTATACTTATAATAGAGAAATTTCGGAAAGTAAAATGGCGTTTGAACTGCACATGAGTATTGGCGACATTAGAAATAGTTTACACGAATATGCAAAAAATGGTTCTATTGATTATTCGGATCGATTTTTAGCGCGATTTAGATTTCTTGTTCCGCGCGATTCTAATGCGTTTAAAAATAAATTGTGGAAAGATTTCGAAGCAATTCAAGTGAATAATTGGAAACGTTTGCAAGCTATGGCTTATTATGCCGAACAAAATACAATTTGTAGAGAACGTTTATTATTTGGATATTTTAATCAAAAATCTGATCAAAATTGTGGTAAATGCGATGTTTGTCAATCCAAAAAACAAAATGAAAACTTTAATTCAACCGATTTAATTGAATATTTGAAAGAAGGTACAAAAACGCAAGCCGAAATCCTTTCAAAATTCATAAATTCGCCAAAAGATAAAATCGTCGAAGAATTGCAATATTTGATAGACGAAATGCGAGTTCAACCAATTGGATTCGATTCTTATAAACTAATAGAATAAAAATGCGAGTAGTCTTTATGGGTACGCCCGAATTTGCGGCGACATCTTTGAATGAAATCAATACAAATAGTCATCACGAAATAGTTGGAGTTGTTACTGTTCCAGATAAACCGTCTGGTAGAGGACAAAAAATGAATATTTCTGATGTCAAAAAATATGCAGTTGAACATAATTTGCCTTTGGCTCAACCAGAAAAATTACGAGACGAAGCTTTTATCGAAACATTAAAAAGCTGGAATGCTGATGTTTTTGTTGTTGTAGCTTTTCGTATGTTGCCACAAGTTGTTTGGTCAATTCCGTCGAAAGGAACATTCAATTTACACGGTTCACTTCTTCCTCAGTATCGCGGAGCTGCACCAATTAATTGGGCTGTGATGAATGGTGATCAGGAAACTGGAGTAACAACTTTCTTAATTGATGAAAAAATTGATACCGGAAATATCTTAATTTCTGATAAAGTAGAAATTGGAGAAAATGATAATGTTGGTAAAATTCATGACGAATTGATGCATATCGGTGCGAAATTAGTCGTGAAAACGTTGGATGGTTTAGAAAATGATTCATTAAAACCTCATCCGCAAGATGAAACAACAGAATTAAAACATGCTCCAAAAATCTTTAAGGAAGATTGTAAAATAGATTGGAACGATTCAATCAATACTATTCACAATAAGATTAGAGGACTTTCTCCTTATCCATGTGCATGGACAACTTTTGGAAATGGCGAAAATTATAAATCGTTAAAAATATATGCAGGTCTAAAAACGGATATTGTTGTTGAAGGAGAAGATTATCAATTAATTTTACAAAAAAATAACCTTTATATCAATCTACCTCAAGGAGTTTACGAAATTTTAGAACTTCAACCGGAAGGAAAGCGTCGTATGACAGCCAAAGATTTCATCAATGGACATCAAAACGAGGATACCTTATTCGTAAAATAAGTACTTATTTACTGATTTTTGACACAGATTTCATAAAATTTTGCATTTTTCTTGAAATTTTTTGCGTTGAAACTTGCACAAATAAAGGGAAAGAGTATATTTGTGTATAAATTAATTTAAAAAGTTACAACTATGAACAAATCAGAACTTATCGATGCGATTGCAGCTGACGCTGGAATTTCTAAAGAAGCTGCTAAAAAAGCCTTAAACTCATTTACAGAAAATGTAACTAAAGCTTTAGCAAAAGGAGACAAAGTTGCTTTAGTAGGATTCGGTACTTTCTCAACTTCTGAGAGAGCTGCAAGAACAGGTATCAACCCACAAACTAAAAAAGAAATTAAAATTGCTGCTAAAACAGTAGCTAAATTTAAAGCTGGATCTGAATTATCAGGAGCAGTTGATACAAAAAAGAAAAAATAATATTTCTGATACAATAAAAAAATCCATTCGTTTGAGTGGATTTTTTTTGCATTGAAATTTAATTCCTCTAAAAAAATCCTTCAAGAATTACTTGAAGGATTTTTACATTTTGTCTATTATTGATTTTAATTATCTTCTGTTAAATCTGTTTTGTATGTTTCTGGAATTGTAAAATAATTCACTAAAATCGCAATAAAGATTAATATCAATGGATAAGCTAATCCAATATAAGGCGACATAGCAGCCGAAACGATAATCGTACTTTTGATTAATTCCGTTACAAAAGTTGTTGCTCCACCAATAAATCCATTTCCCATATTTTGTGCAAATCCCATACTAGTGTATCGAATCTTTGTTGGGAAAATTTCTAACATAAAAGCTCCAAGCGGACCATATGTTGCTGCTCCTGCAATTGAAGTAATTAAACTTACAACTACAATTCCTAAAACTGCTAAATTCGAAATATCATGAACTTCTTTCAATCCTTCAGGATTTCCTAATTTCATGTACAAAAAAAATGATAATGGAATTAAGATAAAACTACAAATCATTCCACCTAACATAACAGGTTTACGACCAATTTTATCACTTAATGCACCAAACCATTGATAGAAAAATGAACTAAATAATGTAGAACATAAAACAACAATTAAAACTGTTTCGTAAGGTAAGTTAACTGCGCGTTGTAAGAAGAAAAGCGTAACGAATAACGTTGTTTGCATAATTGTACTTTGCGCCGCATTTCCTCCAAAAATAGCCTTTAACATTAACTTTACGTTTCCTGGAGTTGTAAAAGCATCTTTAATTGGAGTTTTAGATGTTTTTCCTTCTTTTTTTAATTGTTCAAAAATTGGACTTTCATGTAAGCGTTGACGAATAAAGTAACTCAAAATCACTAATATTCCACTAAATAAGAATGGAATCCTCCATCCGAAACTTGCAAAAGCCTCTTCTGATAAAAATGATTGTGTTAAGAAAACAACTGTTAAACATAATAATAATCCAATTGGAACAGTTGCTTGAATAAACCCTGTGTAAAATCCTCGCTTCTCTGCTGGCGCATGTTCTGCTACATAAATTACAGCACCTGCATATTCTCCACTAATTGCAAGTCCTTGCATAATGCGGCAAAACAATAATAAAACAGGAGCAAACCAACCTACACTATCAAAAGTTGGAATACAACCAATCAAGAATGTAGCTACTCCCATCATAATTAAAGAAACTAAGAATGAATATTTTCTACCAATACGATCTCCAATACTTCCAAAAATTAATGATCCAATCGGACGGAACATAAATGATGAAACCACTACTGCAAGTGTTTCTAAGAAATGCGACGAACCATCGTTAGGAAATAATTGTGTTGATAATACACTAGCTAAGATGATTGCCAAGAACATATCGTACCATTCGATTAAGGTTCCGACAGATGATGCTAAAATAATTTGGAAAATATTATCCTTCTTCGCTACTGTTTGCGAAGTATCTAAAGTATTTGTACTCATGTTTTTTGTGTAATATTAGAAGTTAAATAATGTTGTCAGTTGAAATCTATTGTTATTTGCTAAATATTTATTTTCGGTTCCCGTACCTTTTATCGTCGCATCTGCCCATTGCGCTGTGCTTCGATCATATTCTAATCTAAATTTTAAGGCTTTGCTTAAGGTAAGATCTAAACGAGGAACTACTTTGTACAAATAATTTACAGTGCGTGTACCTGGAGTTGCCGAAATTGCGCCCCAATTTGTCGTTACACCATAAGATATTGATGCAATTGCTCCTTCTACTGGATTTTTCACACCATTATTTCTAACATAACCTGCAAATAGTCCGAACGAAAATTTACCTGTTGAGTTTTGTTGCAAATCAATCCACATACTATGCGTATTCATTGGTTTATATGTTTCAACAGCCGTCGGACTTGTTTGATATCCTACAATTCCACCAAGTTGTACAAAAGACGACGCATCTTGCATCAAATATCCAGCGAAAGTTACTTGTAAAGGTTTTGTATTTAACTTAGAATAAGCCATAAACGAAACATTTTCAACTCGTTCATTAGACTTAACAGGAGGATTTCCTGAAGATAATTTTGGCTTCAAATTTTCATATTGCGCACCAATTCCGGCAGTAAAAACTTGTGATTTATATTGAAATTGAAGATGAGCCGCTGGCATTCCACTATTTCGAAAGGGCTCTGTATTTGGAGTAAAATCTCGTTGAGAATGTAAAGCAGCAATAACTTTAAATTTGTCTGTGAATTTATGCGTTAAACGAACTTGAGGATTACGATTTAAAGCATAAACAGGCGCACCAGTTCCATAATTTGCAACATTTGGCAAAGCTTCTAACACAACGAAAGGATGCCAATATTGTCCAATCCCTAATTGCGTTTTCTCCCAATCCAACATCACATATGCGTGACGCAAACGAAACTCGTTGATTCCTCCTTCTGTTGCTCCAAAAAATTCTCCCTCTAAAATACCAGAAGTTTTAGCTCCAAGTAATTCTGGACCTTTCAAATTAACACCAGCTCTCGAAACAATCGATAACATGTGAAATTTAGAAGCTGCATTGATATCAGCACCGTTTACATCCGATAAACGATCTTTTGGATAAAGCGGAACCAAAGCCTCTCCTGCTCCAATCATTTGACGCGTATCCATAAAATATCATTCCTGATAAATCCATAAAACTGCACATCAACTTTGTCTTTGTTTTCTCTTGGTTGTATTAATTCTACTTTTTCTACAACCACACTATCTGTCGTTTTCTGTTGAGCAGAGACATAGCTATAGCTGCAAAATATAGCTAGACAAGCCAATTTTGTTAAATTTTTACTCATTTTTTTTGTGATAATTTGAACGACTAAAATAATCAAAAGAAAAAAACTAACAAATGTTCGTTAATCATTTTTTAATAATTTTTCAAAGCTTTATTAAATTCATCATATGTTTAAATATTTTTTGAGAAATAGATATTTTGAAATAAGTTTTGGAAAGAAATTTTGAGAATTTGGTATTTTAATTAGTGTAACAAATACACTTTACTTGAATTCTTCGAGGAGTATTTTTCAAAAAAAATCGAGAGAAGAATAATTGTTTCAACAAATGAGGAGAAAGTTAGACTTCTCTCGTAGTTTTAGTTTTAAAAATGTATGCAAATTTATTGATTACAGAATTTTCTTCAGCATAATCAATAATAAGCTTATGTTAAATCATAAAAAAAAGAAGTTTTCTTAATTCTATATATTATCCTCTACACTATTTTTAAAATTTATGTATAATTATTCAGTCAATATTATTAAATAAATTATATTTTTATCAAATTCGGATTACATAGTTCAAATAAAATTCAATCTTTATTAATTTTTTAAGATTTTTTTTAGAAAAAACTTAAATGTTGGGGCTATTTTTGCTATGCAAATTACAGCTATGCAAACAAACATTGAAATACACTCATTAACTCATGTTGATTTGGAAGAATTATCAGCCTTATATAATCTTTCTTATCAAAATTATTACGTTTCTATCAATCTTTCAACTGAACAATTTCAGGGAAAATTAAAAATGGAAGATATCAATCTTGATTATTCTGTAGGTGCTAGTATTGATGGAAAATTAGTTGGCTTTTTACTTTATGGAATTAGAAATTATAATGATGTAAAAACAGCTTATATTGGTGGAACGGGCGTTTGTCCTGAACATCGTGGAAAAAAAATCACACAACAAATGTTAGATTTTAGTTTTCCAAAATTGAAAGAACAACAAGTGAAAAACATATTTTTAGAAGTAAATATTAAAAATGATTTTGCTATTAACGCTTATGAAGCTTGTGGTTTCGAAAAAACAAGAACTTTAAATAGTTATAAAGGAATTCCAATTTTGGTCGTAAATCCATTACATGAAATTATAGAATTTAGTGATTTAGATTTGATTACAAGTGAAAACTTTTGGGACATAAAACCTACTTGGAAAAATGATATTCAAAGTGTAAAAAATATCATCGAAGATTGTCAAATAAATGGAATTTATGAAGATGGAATTTTAGTTGCTTATAAAATTATCAACAAAAATAATACACGTATTTATCAATTTGGTGTTCATCACGATTATAGAAATCGTTATTTAGCTTCCATCCTTTTCAGCGATTTGAAAAATAAAGAGATTAAAATGATTAATGTTGACGAAAGAGAAATCTCTACAAATGATTTTATTCAATCGATGGGATTAGAATTGTACGACAAACAATATGAAATGAAAAAAGAATTATAATGAAGAATCCGTCTCACAACAAAATTTGAGGCGGATTTTTTTGTTATAAAAGTTTTTCAATATTTTAAGAAAAAGTGAAAAGTTGTTCTCTTCAGGCAACTTTCTTTCTTAAATTGTGTGCTAAAGCGT
>NZ_JAAGKM010000034.1 GCF_019308355.1 Empedobacter falsenii
CACGCTTTAGCACACAATCTAAGAAAGAAAGTTGCCTAAAGAGGACAACTTTTTCTATTTTCCAAAATAATATACATTTTACCGAAATAAAAAATCCGCCTCAAATTTTGTTGTGAGACGGATTCTTACATTACTAAAAAATATCTAAAGAATTAATTGTTTTATAACCAAGTTACAACGCCTGAATCTACACAGTAGTTTGCACCTATTATCTTGATTTTCCCTTCTTTTTCTAAGGTGTTCAAGGTTGTACTTTGGTTACGAATGTCTTCTATTGTTTGTATAACGTTCTGGTGATTTAATCTTTCTAATAAATCTGCATTTTTAGAAGAACGTTCTTCACCGTCTTTTATAATTTCGTCGATAATTGGATTGAAATGATCAACCAAATGACACAAATTATTCATTCCGGTTTTGTGAATTGCTTCAGCGTCTAATCCGCCTTTCAAAGCGCCACATTTAGAGTGTCCTAAGACAACAATCAATTTAGAGCCAGCCACATTTGTTCCAAATTCCATCGAACCTAAAATATCTTGATTAACGAAATTACCAGCAATTCGTACACTGAAAATATCTCCTAAACCTTGATCGAAAATTAGTTCCGCAGAAGTACGGCTATCAATACAGCTCAAAACAACCGCAAACGGCCATTGTCCCTCTCTTGTATCATTCACTTGCGAAAGTAAATCTCTGTTTGCTTTTAAGTTTTGAACAAATCTTGCATTTCCTTCTTTTAAAAATTCTAACGCTTTCTCTGGAGTTGTTGTCGCTTGAGTTTCTGATGTATTTGCTTTCATTATATTTAATTTTATTGTGGGTGTTTTAATTTTTATATGTTTTTTACAGATTAATGAGCTCCAGCAACTAAGACGTAACCAAAAAACTCTCTGAATGATGGGGGATTATCGACTGTTCCACGTTCGGAAATTAGTCGAATATTAATGTTATTATTTTTTGCTTTGACTTTAAATTCATCTAAATATTCAATAATATCATAATCTAAAATTCGTGTTTTACGAACATCTAATTCAAGATTAGAACCAGGTTTCAAACCATCTAATTCTTTTACAATTGCACCGCGGTTTACAAACGTTACCTCCTCAGCAAAATTCATATGGAAAACATTTCCTTCTTTCACCAACATTACGTGCGAGTTGTTGTACGATTTGATTAACGAAACCACTACACCAACAATAAGACCAATGATGATACCTTTTAATAAATCTGTTGCCAAAATTGCAATAACTGTTACTGCGAACGGAATTAACTGATCTTTTCCTAATTTTTTCATATCCAAGAATTGTTTCGGATTACCTAATTTGTATCCAATAACCAATAGAATAGAAGCTAAAACCGCATTTGGAATTAAATTTAAAAACATTGGAATAGAGATCACACTCACTAATAATAAAACACCGTGCGTAATTGTAGAAAGTTTTGTAAGCCCGCCACTCATTGCATTTGCAGATGAACGTACAATAACTTGCGTAACAGGTAAACCTCCAATTAAACCAGCTAAAGAGTTTCCGACACCTTGTGCAATCAATTCTCGATTTGTAGGTGTTTGACGCTTTAAAGGATCTAATTTATCAGTTGCTTCTACAGATAATAAAGTCTCTAATGACGCTACAATTGCGATGGTAAATGCAACTTGCCAAACCATAGGATTTGTTAATCCAGAGGCGAAATCGGGCATAGTAAATTGTCCTAAGAAATCTGAAACACTTTCAGGAACAGGAACTTTTACTAATAAATTGTGGTCGATAGAAAATACTTCGTGGTTGGTATCACCAATTGTAACTTGGTACAAAATACCTACTAATACAGCTACTAATGATCCTGGTAATAATTTGAAAAAGTTTGATTTTTTTCCTAAAATATTATCCCAAACAATCAAGATAAATAAAGAGATTGCTGTAATAATAATGGCTCCTGGCGTGATAAAATCTAAACTAAAATTACTAAAACTAAATGTTTCTGTATAGCCTAACGCTAATGGAATTTGTTTCAAGAAAATTGAAATACCAATCGCACATAACATTCCTTTAATCACCGAAGATGGAAAGTAATAACCAATAACTCCGGCTTTTAGAATACCTAGTAATATTTGAAAAATTCCGGCGATAACAACCGCGACTAAAAATAGTTCGTAAGCACCCAAATCTGTAATAGCAGTTAATACAATAACGACCAAACCAGCCGCAGGACCAGAAACACCAATTTGAGATTTAGAAATAAGACCAACAACAATTCCTCCTACAATTCCCGCAATAATTCCGGCAAATAAAGGCGCACCACTGGCCAACGCAACACCTAAACATAAAGGCAATGCTACGAAAAAGACAACAATACTCGCAGGTATGTCCTTTTTCCAATTTTGAAAAAGATTCATAATAGTTTTAAAATGAATTATTTAATAATTTGAAATGATAAAAATAAATTTGCTATCCATTCAATAGATTTGAATAGGATGATGCAAAAAATCAATTAAAAAATTAAACTAATTCAGGAGGTGGAGTTGTCACACCATTATCTAAAGATGCATATGCATTAGAATGATGAAAATCCGAATATGTAATTTGTTTCACATTAAAAAATGTAAACAATTTTATTTCGTGGAAATAATGTATTTTTTCTGTAATTTCGCTCGAAGAATTTTTCTGATTATTTTCTTCTTCAGTTGAAGTTTGAGAAAACAAAGCTTTTTGATCATTGTCAGAAGAATCTTTTTTGTCTTGCTGCTCCAATCTCATCTGATAATCTACATAACCCGCTAACCCTTGCATGTTCGTACTGAACACCAAAAGAAGCGTGAAAAAAATTCCAATGCTATGTTTTATCAGGTAGTCTTTCATTATGTCACAAAAATATATTTTAATTTTTAATTACAAAATAGAGAACATCATTTTTAATAAATATTTATCATTTTATTTTATGACGCTTAACAATGTTTATTGATTTTAAATATTGTCTAGATATAAAATTGATATCATAAATCATTTTTACACAATTTTTTTAAGAATAAATTTGCAAAAAGTTAAATTTTGAGAAAGTATATAAGTGTAATGTTTTTAGTTGCTTTAGTTGCAACTACTTTCGGGCAAGGGAAAAATAATAAAGGTAAATTTTATGTTTATTGGGGTTGGAATCACGCGCAGTATACAAAATCAGATATTCAGTTCAAAGGAGATGGATACGATTTTACGTTAGATAATGTAGCAGCTCATGACCGTCAAACTTCTTTTGGAATCAAGTATTTCAATCCAAGTTCTATGACGATTCCGCAATATAACTTCCGTTTAGGTTACTTTGTTTCGGATAATTGGAATATCTCTTTCGGGATTGACCACATGAAATATGTGATGGATCAAGACCAAGTTGTAAAAATGAATGGTCACATCAACACAGGTTCAGATTACGATGGAACATATAATAATGTTGATCAAAAATTAACAGAAGATTTCTTAACGTTTGAACATACAGATGGTTTGAACTATGCTAATTTAGAGGTTCGTCGTTTTGATAATATTCAACATTTCCCAATTACAAAAAATGGAAAAGGAATCGATGTTAACGTAACAGCTGGTTTGGGAGCAGGGATTTTATATCCACGTTCTAACGTAAAATTGATGGGTAATGAACGTTATGATGAGTTTCACTTAGCAGGTTTTGCTACAGCTGCAATGGTTGGGATCAACTTTACTTTTTGGGATTATTTCTTTGTACAAGCCGAATTAAAAGGTGGATATGCTAACTTAAGTGATATTCGTACAACTGCAAACAAAGCTGATAAAGCAAAACAAGATATTGTATTCTCTCAACAGAATTTAGTTTTTGGAGCAATTATTCCAGTTTTTACTCATAAAAATAAGTTAAACTTTTAATTAAGTGGTTTAATATAAAATATATAGCCTAATTTTAAGAATCGATTAGACGATTTGAAAAAAATTATTAGCGGAGACATCATTTAAGTACAATTTGTACTGGATGATGTCTTTTTTTATCTATAAATTTACCTTTCTCGATAAAGAATTGTTACTTTTACAATTATTTAGATTTGAAATTAACATGAATAGATTTTCTGTATTAGTCGCAAGTATCTTGATATCGACAACAGCAATGGGACAAAAAGTAATGACGCCAGAACTTCTTTGGCAAGTAAAAAAAGTAGCTCCAGTTGGAGTAACGAAAGATCAAAAAAATCTGATTTACAAAGTAACTTCTACTAATGTTAAAACGCAAGAAGATACGTCGAAAACGTATATGATTTCGTTGGCAGGAGGAAAAGCTTCAGAAATCGAAGATTATAAAACACTTTTGGCTGATGAATCGTTGAATAAATCTCAACAATATAAAGCAGAAATTGATAAAGTTAAATTACAAAAAGTTTTTGGTTCTGATTATTATCCAGAAATGGACAAATCGAATGTGCAGATTTATAACGAATTAAATTACAGACATTGGGATACTTGGAATGATGGTAATTACGATCATTTATTTGTATCAGAAAATAAAGAAGGTTCGACTAAAATTGATGTTTTAAAAGACGAACCATATTCTGTATCAGAATTTGTTTGGACGCCAGATGGAACAAAAGTTTTGTATGTTTCTAAGAAGGAATTTGGAACGGATTACGCATTAAGCACAAATACAGATATTTATCAATACGATTTAGCAACGAAAACGACGAAAAATATCACAGAAGGAAAAATGGGTTATGACAATACACCAAGTTTTTCTTCTCAAGGAGATTTTGCATTTTTGAGCATGGAGCGCGATGGTTACGAGGCAGATAAAAATGACTTAATCGTTCGTCGTGGTGATATCGAAATGAATATTACAAAACATTGGGACGGAACCGTACAAGGTTATAAATGGAGCAATGATGGTAACAAAATTTATTTCAATGCGCCAGTAGGAGGAACAATTCAATTATTTGAGGTTGATGTAAACTTCAAAATGAGAAAAATGCCTTTCATCAAACAAATTACAAAAGGTGATTTTGACATTGCAGACATCAAAGAAATTGTTGGTAATAAAGCAATTGTTACAAAAACAGATATCAATCACGCTGCAGAAATTTATGTAGTTGATTTGAAATCTGGAGCATTAACGCAATTAACAAACGAAAACAAAGATATCTTCGATAACATTGCGTTGAGTGATGTAAAAGCACGTAAAATTAAAACTACAGACGGAAAAGAAATGTTTGCATGGGTAATTTATCCACCAAATTTTGATCCGAATAAAAAGTATCCAACTTTATTGTATTGTCAAGGTGGACCACAATCTGCTTTAACGCAATTTTATTCTCCTCGTTGGAATTTCCAATTAATGGCAGCACAAGGGTATATTGTAATTGCGCCAAACCGTCGTGGAATGCCAGGTCATGGAGTAGAGTGGAATGAGCAAATTTCTAAAGATTGGGGAGGACAAGTAATGCAAGATTATTTGGCTGCGATTGATGATATCTCGAAAGAATCTTATGTAGATAAAGATCGTCTTGGTGCTGTTGGTGCATCTTACGGAGGATATTCTGTTTATTATTTAGCAGGTATTCACGAAGGTCGTTTCAAGTCTTTTATTGCACATAATGGTGTTTTCGATTTGAAATCGATGTACGGAACTACAGAAGAAATTTTCTTTACAAACTGGGATGCTGGTGGTGCTTGGTGGGAAACAAATAACAAAGCTGCGCAAAAAACGTACTCTAAATTTGATCCAAGTAGTACAGAATTAGTAAATAAATGGAATACGCCAATGTTAATTTATGTTGGAGGTCATGATTATCGCGTGCCAATGGGACAAGGACAAGAGGCTTATCAAATTTTACAATTGAAAGGAATCAAATCTCGTTTTATTTATTTCCCTGAAGAAAATCACTGGGTGTTAAAACCACAAAATTCTGTGATTTGGCATACAGAATTTTTCAAGTGGTTAAAAGAAACATTGTAATTCATTTGATTTATAAATCATAACTATAATTTAAAAGTGCAATTTCTATAGAAATTGCACTTTTTTTATTTCTTTGAAAATCAATGACAATATCTAATAAACGAACCAATTATTTTTTAAAATTTTGTAGAGTAGAATAATCGTTGTAAATTCAAAAACATAAGTCAAAACCCAATTTATGAGTAAGGATAATAACAAAATATATTTTTCGAATAGCCCATTTACAAACGGACACAAAGTAATAGATTTTGTTTGGAGTGCTCGCCTTGATGAAAATTTTGACCTTTGGATGGATCTTCATTTAGAGTCAGATAATTATGACGAAGAAGAAGAATATAAAGATGATTTAGATGAAATAGATGACATTTCTGAAGAGAATGCCGAAAAGCAACTTTGGATTAATTATGATCACGCAATCATCTCGAGTACATATTGGAACAATAAAGGAATAAAGATCAAAAATGATGTGCAATTAGATTTTAATCAACTCAATAAAAAAACATTCGAAATTGATTCACTTCCAGTGAATTTGGACGAACCTGAAAACCTTGCTTTTGGTATTTCGATGTTAGGAAATGACACAGTTGCTCAGCACGAAATTACGTTTTTAGATACAGAAGAATTTGGTGTTTTTGACATTAAATGGAAAGGAAAAATTGCCAATACATATTTAGGAGAAACCGATTTTGATTACGATTTTTATGTCTATATGAAGAACATAAAATTTAACGGAATTAAAGTTCATCCATCGTTAGAAAAAGAAAAAGTTACAGCATTTTTTGAGAAAATTTTAACTCATTTTAATGATTTTGAATTAGTGGATACTGACGAATTAGAGTTAGAAAACTATATTCTGAAAATTAAAAGACAAGAAGATTAAAAAATAAATTTACCTTAGATTCATAATTACACTCCTAAACCATTTATATGATCAACCAAATCATCAAAAATTGTGAAGACGAAGAAATTCAGTTTCTCAACGAAATTCAACCTTTTGGATATTTGATAGGAATTCATAAAAATTCGCATCAAATTGAATTTTTTTCTCAAAATATTGATGAATTATTTAAAATTTCTACTGAAAAGATATTAAGCCAACATATTAATCAACTTCATGATTTTGAGCTTGATTTTGATGAGGTTTTGAATTTAGAACAAGGTGAATTTTACCGAACTAATACAAAAGTTAATTCAAAAACCTACCATTTAACAGTTTATCATTTTGATGAATTGATTTATTTGGAGTTAGAAGAATTAATTATTTTAGAAAACAGATTAGCTTATTATAATTTTTCTGAACAAATCCTGTACTCTAAGTCTATAAGCTCAACTTGGGATAGGTTGATTTCATCTATCAAGAGTTTGATTCATTACGAGAGAGTAATGTTGTATAAATTTTTGGAAGATGGTAGTGGCGTTGTTATAGCGGAAGAAAGTGATAAGGGATTAGATTCTTATATGGGGTTGCGTTTTCCAGAATTTGATATTCCTAAACAAGCACGTCAACTGTATTTAAAGAAAAAAAGCCGTTTGGTTGCAGATGTTGATAGTAAAAGAATCATTTTAATTAGTAATGAGAATTATCAAAAAATAAACTTGATGTACTCTTCTGTTAGAGCACTTTCTCCGATACATCTACAGTATTTACGCAATGCTAATTGTGAAGCAAGTTTCTCTATTTCTATTGTAATTAACGAAAAATTGTGGGGAATTGTAGCATGTCAGAATTCCAAGCCAAAATTTATTCCAAATCAAGTTCGTTTGCAAACTGAATTATTGACGCGTCAAGCAAGGTTGACTTATGTGAATTTTAAATCAACTGAACGATTAAAGTTCCAAAATTATTTTAATGAAACTGCAATCAAGCTGAAAGAGAATCTTTTAACCGAAGAGAATCTTCAGCAATCAATGAACAATAATCTAAAAGAGGTTCTTAACCTTACAAAGGCAAATGGAATTGCATTGGTTAATTTTGATGATGTTTTTGTGGAAGGAGAAACACCAGATAAACATGAGATTTTACGTATAAAAGAGTGGGCATTTAAAAGAAACTCGGCACGTTTATTCACTTCAAATACTTTTTATTTAGATTATGGACAAGAACTTAATCTTAGTCCAAATTCGGCAGGAGTAATGTTTTGTTTTCTAAATCAAACGTACGAACATTTTATTATTTGGTTCAAAAAAGAACAAGTTCAAACCTTAGATTGGGCTGGAGAACCAAGTAAAATTAAAAATGTAGATGTTATAAATGGCGATGAAATACATAGTTTTTCTCCTCGAACTTCTTTCAAAATTTGGCAAGAGAATATTAAGAATAAATCGTTTATTTGGTTAGATAAGGAGAAATATGTTGCCAAAGAAGTAATAAAGTTAATTATAGAAACACTTCATTTACAATCATTCAAAATTCATAGTTTATATGAGCAATTAAAGGAAATAAATGACGAATTAGACTCGTTTACCTATACAGTTTCTCACGATTTACGTACACCTTTATCGGTGATGAAATTGAATTGTCAGATGCTTCAAAGAAGTTTGAAAGATGATGAAATTAAAAATGATCGATTAAAAAGTGTTATTGAAGAAATTGATCGAATGACACAAATGATGCAGGATCTTTTGGCGTTGAGTAAAGCTAAAAAATCAGAAATTGTATTGTCTACAATCGAAACAAAGCCAATCATAGAAAAGATTATACACGATGTTTTGTTGTATTATAAAATTAACAATACTGAAGTTGTTGTAGAAGAAATACATAATGTTTTGGGAGATAAAACGATGTTTTATGAGGTTTTTCTGAATATTATTGGTAATGCAATAAAATATTCCTCTCAAGCAAAACATCCAAAGATTGAAATATCATCTGAAATCAATAATAAAGAAGTTATCTTCAAAATAAAAGATAACGGAATTGGTATAAAAGAAGAAGATTATAATAAAATGTTCAAGCTATTTAGCAGAATGTCTAACACTGGAAACATTTCTGGAAACGGAGTTGGACTTTCGATTGCGCATAGAATGATGGATAGAATGAATGGTGGTATATCTTTTGAGAGTAGAGTAGGAGAAGGAACAACTTTTATATTAACATTTAAAAAAAATCTAACGAATGCTATCTGATTATTTAAAAGAAAAAACAGCGGTTTATCACAAAGAAATTGAAGATAAATTAGAGTCGAATAAATTGTTTAACAGCACATTTACAGATAAAAATTACTATAAAATGTTGCAGGTTAATCATATTTTTCTAAAATCGTATGAAGATTCTATTAAAGAATTTTTGAATGAAAAAGACTTAGAAAATTTAGCCTTAACAAAACTCAATAAATTGTCTTTGATTCAACAAGATATTAACGAGTTGGGCTTAGAAGAATTGAATGTGCCAAAACAATTTGAATTACAAAATAGAGCCGAAGCAATTGGAGCTTTGTATGTGATAGAAGGTTCCATGCTTGGCGGAAATGTTATTGCAAAAACACTGAAAAAGTATCCATTTTTAGAGAATAAAAGTTTCAATTATTTTGGACATTATGGTGAAAACCTTGGTCAAATCTGGAAAACTTTTATTGGTTATATCAATCAAGAATTTACAACAGAAGAAGAGCAACAACAAGTTTTTGAAGGTGCTAAAAAAGCCTACGAAGATTTGATAAGTTTTGCTTAGAAAAAATATTTTTTTATGAAGTAATTAAAATTATTGATTAGAATAATTATATTCAAGTGTAAATTATCCTAATTAAGATAAGCTATTTTATCAGATTATTAACTGTTAATCCAATCATCAAATGATCGGTATGAGATGCTTTAAGACTTTGTAACATGTAACCAGCTTCTAAACTAAAAGTAGGCGAAATAACGTAACCAAAGCTTAAACCAAGTCGATTTCTATCAAACGTTTTATCTTTTACAGTTTGTAGAAAAATCTCATCATACGCTTTCAAATACCACGTGTTTTCGATTAATTTGGCATTATTTAGCGGAACAGTTGCAGTCAATTGATAACGAAATCTAAATTGTGTATCATTTTCTAAAAAGCGTTCTTCGACACGAAAGCGATGCGCGAAATTAAAACGTTGTAAAGCATGTTTTGTATTGAATTGTTGATACAAACGATGTTCGTGACTATGAGCATAATCGTCTGTAGCAGTAGGAGTTCTGTTTTGAATGTAGGCGTAACCAGCTAAAATTGTATTGTTATTTTCGGTTAAGTTGTAACCAATTCCTCCACGAATCAAAAGTTGTTGTAACTGATCTAAATCTTCGTACGAACGATATTGTATATCCGACTGAAAATTAAAATCTTTATTGATTTTTTGATTGATATTTAAGGTATTCCAAGTTCTAAAATTACTTTCTTGTGCATGCACACCGAAGTTGGCTAAAACAATAAAACAGGCTAATATTTTCTTCATTCATTCAATTTTAACGAAAAATAAAAAAAGACACGAAAACGAATCGTGTCTTTTGTCATTATAAATTAAATTTATTTTGTTACATTTTCACTTTTGGTAGAATATCTTTTCCAAAAATTTCGATAGATTTCATCATATCCAAGTGATTTGGCGCTCCCACGTCCATGTGTGCAGAAAAACGAGTTAAACCAAACATTTCCTGATATTTCAAAATACGATCAACCGCTAAAGAAGCGTCTCCAACAATCAAATGTCCATTTGTAGAACGTCCATAGTCAAACTGTGGTTTTGTATATTTTGGCCAACCTCTACTTGCTCCAATTCTATTCATTTGTGCACCATAAATTGGAAAATATTCTTCTGCAATTTTTTCGCTATCTTCTCCAAAAAAAGAGTGCATGTGAACGCCAATTTGCATCGTTTTAATATCATGACCATTTTCGATATAAACTTGTTTATAAATTTCGAACAGATAGTTAAAATCAGCAGGATTGCCTCCAATAATCGCGAAAATAATAGGTAAACCTAATGTTGCAGCACGTACAATTGATGATTTTGTTCCGCCAACAGCAATCCAAATAGGTAGTTTTTCTTGCACAGGCTTTGGATAAACACTTTGATTAATAATTGGCATTCTAAATTTTCCGCGCCAATTGATTACTTCGTTTTTATTTAAATCTAAAAGTAAACGAAGTTTTTCATCAAAAAGAGCATCGTAATCGTTTAAATCATAACCGAAAAGAGGAAAAGATTCGATGAATGAACCGCGTCCAGCCATAATTTCAGCACGACCATTCGATAAATTGTCAACACTAGCAAAATCTTGATACAACTTTACGGGATCTGTAGAACTGATGACAGAAACGGCACTTCCCAACTTAATATTTTTTGTAACTGTAGACAAAGCAGCCAAAATAATTTCTGGAGAAGAAACTGCGTAATCAGGACGATGATGTTCTCCAATTCCAAAGAAATCTAATCCAATTTCGTCCATTAATTTCACTTCTTCTATAATCTCACTCATACGTTGTTGAGGAGTTTGTGTATAACCAGTTTTAGGATCAATATGTAGATCGCCAAACATTCCTATTCCTAATTCCATACTATTTTAGATTTAGTCAAATTTACGTATAGAATTTTAGATTTAAATTGATGTAGGATAGGAAAGAAAAAAGAGTTCATTCAAATTTAATCGAATGAACTCTTTTTTCTTATTTTTAAACGGGTTTTTATCCGTGTATAGCTTCTTTATTTCCGTAAGATTGAATCAAATTTCCTTCAAAATCCAACCATTCTTTCCAACGTTTGTCAACATCAACATCAGTTGAAAGTTTTCGAGCAAAATTTAAGAAAGTTGTGTAATGATTCGCTTCCGAAACCATCAAATCATAGTAAAATTTTGCTAATTCTTCGTCATTAATATTTTGAGATAATGTTCTAAAACGCTCACAACTTCTGGCTTCAATCATCGCAGCAAATAACAAACGATCCACAAAAGCCATATTACGGGAACCATCTTTTTTACAAAATTTCATCAACTGACCAACATAATCATCTTTTCGCTCGCGACCTAATTTGTATCCACGACGCTCGATAATTTCTACAACCATTTTGAAATGTTGCATTTCTTCGATTGCAATATCCGACATTTCCTGAATAAATTCGTCATGTTCAGAATTATATGCAATCATTGTTATCGCATTTGTCGCTGCTTTTTGTTCGCACCAGGCATGATCTGTTAAAATTTCTTCTAAATTTCTTTCCGCAATATCAGCCCAACGTGGGTCTGTTAAAAGTTTTAATCCAAGCATTTTCGAAAATTCTTAAAGTTCAAATTTACGAAATTATATTGTGTAAAATTGCACATCAAGATTCTTATCATTTATTCAGGAATCAAGTAAATTCATAAATTGAGCACTAATTTTATTAGATAATTTTTTTCTCAATCATTTCTAATATCACATCCGATGCATGTTTGAAAGTTGGTGCTTGTTCCGTCAAACTTGCTGCATTTTTTTTGTTCACTTTAAAAATCAAATCTTTTTCAGTTGTAAATAATAAAGCATTTGTAAATGGATTTTTGATGTAAGAACTCAAAATTAAAAAAGTCTGTTCAACACTATGAAATTGCTCAACTTCTTCGGTTTTATAACGAAATGTGAAGGCAAAATTGTACTCATTATTTTCTAAAAGATGTAAACGAACAAATATATTTTTAAGATCAGTATCTCCAATAGTTTTGGCCATTGTAAGTTTTGCAAAAGTTCCTTCTTTGATACTTGATTTTACTTGCCCGAAAAATTCTTCAAAAACAGTTTGATAAGACATTTTATATAATTTTAGCTGCAAATTTACATTAAAATAAGCCAAATTGGGTGTATAATATTTAATCTTCCAATTAAGAAACAGAAAGTGTAATTTTGTGGGATGAAAAAACTTTTAATCATTGGTCAAGTTTGGCCAGAACCAACTTCTTCTGCGGCAGGAACTCGAATGATTCAGTTAATTGATTGTTTCCAAAAAGCTGAATTTGAGATAACTTTTGCCTGCGCTGCTTCAAAATCTGATTATAGTTTTGATTTGATTTTGAAAGGAATAAAAGAAGTTGTAATTCAGTTAAATGATGAAAGTTTTGATAATTTTATTAAACAATTAAATCCTGAAATTGTTCTTTTTGATCGTTTTATGATTGAAGAACAATATGGTTGGCGAGTTTCGAAAGAATGTCCAAATGCATTGAAAATTTTGGACACAGAAGATTTACATTTTCTACGAAATGCGCGACAAGAAGCAGCTAAAAAAGGAATAGAATTTACAGAAGATTTATTGTTTTCTGATTTAGCAAAACGAGAAATAGCGTCTATTTTACGCTGTGATTTATCGTTGATGATTTCGAAAAAGGAAATAGAAATTCTACAAAATCAATTTAAAATTGATGAAAAAATCTTGTATTATTTGCCTTTTTTAGAAAATGAAATTACAGAAGAAAAAATTAATTCTTGGAAAAGTTTTGAAGAAAGAGAATATTTTATGTTTATCGGAAATTTTATTCATGAACCTAATTTTAATTGTGTTCAGACCTTAAAAAAAGAAATTTGGCCAATTTTGAGAAAGAAACTTCCGAAAGCTGAATTACATATTTATGGTGCTTATGCAACGCAAAAAGTTTTGCAATTAAATAATCCTTCCGAACGATTTTTGATCAAAAGTAGAGCAGAAAATGCGCAAGAAACGATGTCAAATTACAAAGTTTTGTTGGCGCCGATTAATTTTGGCGCTGGTGTAAAAGGAAAGTTTGTGGATGCAATGCAAACTGGAACTCCTTCGGTTACGACTACGATTGGAGCAGAAGCAATGAAAGATAATTTTGATTGGAATGGTTTTGTAGAAGATGATTTTGAAGCGTTTGTGGAGAAAGCTATTTTGCTTTACAATAATGAGAAAGAGTGGGAAATTGCTCAACAAAATGGAATCAAAATTCTGAACGAGAATTACAATAAAAATAAATTTGAAGCTGATTTTTTAGAGAAAATTAAATCGATTGAAGCAAATTTAATCCAACATCGAAATCAAAATTTTATTGGTCAAATTTTGCAACATCATCATCATCAAAGTACAAAATATATGTCACTTTGGATTGAACAGAAAAACAAAAACCTTTCGAAATAGGGTGGTTTTTGTTGATTATTCTACTTTGAAGCTATTTACAATTTTGACAAAATCGCTTTTCATTATTTCTTGATTTTCGAAACTGCAATATTGTAAAATCTGATAGACAAATTCTTTCGTTTCGATTACAGTTTGCAAGAAATAAATATGTCCAGATTCGGGATCATTTGTTTCAAATTCGGTATAAGCATAATTGAATCCCTGTTCGTAGGCAACATAAGGTTTTTTGATATAATTAAACCCTTTTTGTGTTTTATATGGCTCGATAGAATTTAGCGTATAATCAATCATATCCAAATTAGAATCTGCCAATTTTAATTCATCTTTGTGTTCAAAAATCACAAATCCATACGAATTCGGCTTTGGAGCAAGACTTTCAAATTGAATAGTTGCATAATCATTTAACCCAACTGTACGTTGAAAATCTTTTGGAATAGTTAACGCAAACGATTCAGCTCCATGTATTTTCTGTTGAGCAAAAGCGGTAATACATGTAAAAAGAGAGGCGATGAATAACAATTTTTTCATTGGATGAATTTAGATGACGAATATAAAAAAAGCCTTGATTATCCCAAGGCTATAACGTTATTATTTAAAATAAATTGTTTATTTCGTTGAACAAGAATTATTTCCTGATTGACAAGGCGAAGTTCCTTCTACAATTTTAACACCTTCAACTTCTTTTATTTTACCAAAACCTCCAGCAACGTCAATCAAATTTTCGTAACCACGAGCGCGTAAAATTGAAGAGAAAATCATTGAACGATATCCTCCTGCACAATGTACCAAATAGGTTTCTTCTGGATCGATTAATTTCATTGATTCGTTGATGAAATCTAATGGAGCTGTAATTGCACCTTCTACGTGAGAAGTTTCATATTCACCTGGCTTACGAACGTCCAAAATTTTTAATTCAGTTTCATCAACTAACTCTACAAACTCTTCTGGAGAAACCGAAACAATTTCATCGAAATCTTTTTCAGCTTCAGCCCAAGCTTGGAAACCATTGTTCAAAAATCCGATTACATTGTCATATCCGACACGAGCCAAACGTGTTACCGCTTCCTCTTCTTCACCAATTTCTGCAATTAACAAAATTGGTTGTTTGATATCTGTGATTAATGTACCAACCCAAGGTGCAAAATTTCCTCTAATTCCAATATTGATGGAGTTTGGAATAAATCCAGCTGCAAAAGTTTGAGGATCGCGAACATCTAAAATTAACGCATTTGTATCTTCCGCAACTTGCATAAATTCGTCTGGAAATAAAGCTTTATTCGCACGTTCTTTCACTACATCCAAAGATTCAACACCCAATTTGTTCATCATTACATTTTCTGGAAAATAGAATGGAGGAGGTAATAATCCTGAAGTTAATTCTACGATAAACTCTTCTTTTGTCATGTTAGGATTCAACGCATAATTTACTTCTTTTTGATTTCCTAATGTATCAAAAGTTTCTTTACTCATGTTTTTTCCACAAGCAGAACCCGCTCCGTGAGCAGGATATACAATTATATCATTAGCTAAAGGCATAATTTTTGTTCGTAACGAATCAAATAAATAACCTGCTAATTTTTCTTGTGTTAAATCTGTATTTAATTTTTGTGCTAAATCTGGACGACCAACATCACCAATAAATAAAGTGTCCCCAGTAAAAAGAGCGTAATCTTTACCGTTTTCATCTTTCAATAAATACGTTGTACTTTCCATTGTATGTCCAGGTGTATGCAATACTGTGATTGTAATATTACCTAAAGTAAAAACTTCTCCATCTGATGCAATATGTGCATCAAAATTTGTTTCTGCTGTAGGCCCATAGACAATTGTAGCTCCAGTTTTTTGCGCTAAATCAACGTGTCCAGAAACGAAATCTGCATGGAAATGCGTCTCGAAAATATACTTGATTTTAGCGTTATCTTTTGTAGCTTGATCGATGTAAGATTGTATTTCTCTTAATGGATCGATAATTGCAACTTCACCATTGCTTTCAATATAATAGGCACCTTGTGCAAGACATCCGGTGTAAATTTGTTCAATTTTCATAAGAATAATTTAGTGTGTAAAAATACAAATAATTAAAATTAGAATTTTCCTCTGATGGACTAATTCTGATACTTTTCTTCTATTTAAAATCAAATAAGATTGATAGTTATAGCTAAAACTATGAATGAAATCATAGGTTATTTCGTCATCTTTTTTAAATTAATAAACAATTCATTTCCTGCGCGAGGAGGAATCGAATTATAACAATTTTCCATTACCTTGAAATCAAAATAATCGTTGAAATACGTCTGATATTCAGTTTTATCACCTCCAAAAGGTGGCGTGTTATTTCCGAATTCTCTGTTGAATAATACACCAACTAATTTTCCGTTTTCGGCTAACAGTTCGTTCATTTTGATGCTATAACTTTGACGTAATTTTGGATCTAACGCACAGAAAAAAGTTTGTTCTAAAATCAAATCAAATTCACCATCTAACTCAAAAAAATCTTGATGAAGAACTTTGATATTGGGATTATGTTTAAATTTTTCTTTGATTTTTTCGACTACAATTTCCGAAATATCAATCAATGTAATATTCGTAAAGCCTTGTTCCAAAAGATATTCTGCTTCGTAAGCATTTCCACAACCTGGAATCAGAATTCTGATATTTTTATCTTCCAATTGATCGATATACTCTTTTAGTGGAGTAGAAGGAGCTTTTAAATCCCAACCAGTTTGATTTGTGATGTATTTATCGTTCCAAAAATTTTCGTTCAGTTCCATACTTTAAATTATTGAATTATAAATTCTTCGATGAACATAAAAATTGCCATTAAAATAATGAAGATTGCAAATGTTCGTTTTAGAAATTGTACTGGTAAAAATTTGTTGATGTAGGTTCCGACAAGAATTCCAACCATAGAAATTCCAATGAAAACACTCAAAAAACTCCAATCAATTTTGATGTGTAAAGCATCACCAATAAAAAATCCGATAAGTGAATTGATGGCAATAATTACCAACGAAGTTGCCGAAGCTCTTTTCATATCTAATTTTGCAACCATCATTAATGCCGGAACAATCAAAAAACCACCGCCAGCACCAACCATTCCTGTTAATCCTCCGATTAAAAATCCTTGAATTAATAAAAGAGGATTTAGCTTATCATTTTTCTGATTAATTTGTTCTTCTTTCTTCCCTTTTAACATAGAAATAGCTGCGAAAACCATCAGAATAGCGAATAAACCAAACATTGCCATTCGACGTGTGACGATAAAATCGCCTATAGAAAATAAATTACTTGGCAGGGCAGGAATTAAAAATGCACGAACCAATGTAATTCCAACAACAGCTGGTAATCCAAATTGAAAAACGACTTTCCAATCAACCATTTTTTGCGAAGCTTGCTTTATTCCTCCAATCAATCCTGTCGATCCAACGATGCATAATGAATAAGCAGTAGCAATTTTTTCGTCGAAATGAAAAATATACGCTAAAATAGGAACGGCTAAAATAGATCCACCACCACCAAGAACTCCCATAATTAGTCCGATGAAGAAGGCACCTACAAAACCAAAAAACTCTATAAAATCCATTTTTTTCTCTCGATTTTTACAAATCTATAGCAAATACAATAACAATTACTATAGGTATATTATGAAATATTGTTGTAAATTAATACAAATGCCTACTAAATCAATAGACGTGTATTATTTTACTTTTTTTAATTATTATGCAAATTTGGTGTAACATTTTCAAAAAAACTGCTACTAATGTTACAT
Source organism: Empedobacter falsenii (assembly GCF_019308355.1). Taxonomy (GTDB): domain Bacteria; phylum Bacteroidota; class Bacteroidia; order Flavobacteriales; family Weeksellaceae; genus Empedobacter; species Empedobacter falsenii_B. The sequence goes on from NZ_JAAGKM010000034.1 coordinate 17,809, forward strand.
AAGCATAATAGATAAAAACTTAAAAAATACTAAATGAAGAAAATTTTTATGTCTATCTTATTTGCAGGATCAGCATTATTTGGTCAGCAAATAAAATTTGATGAGTATACTCTAGCAAACGGATTGCATGTTATCCTTCATCAAGATAATTCTGCTCCAGTTATTACAACAGGTGTTATGTATCACGTAGGTTCGAAAGATGAGCAAGTTGGTAAAACAGGTTTTGCACACTTTTTTGAGCATTTATTATTTGAAGGAACAGAGAATATTAAGAGAGGTGAATGGTTCAAAATTGTTTCTTCTCATGGAGGTTCTAACAATGCGAATACAACAACGGACAGAACATATTATTACGAAACTTTTCCATCAAATAATTTAGAATTAGGATTATGGATGGAATCTGATCGTTTGCGTCAACCAATCATCAATCAAATTGGCGTCGATACACAAAAAGAAGTTGTAAAAGAAGAAAAACGTTCTCGTTTAGACAATCAACCTTATGGTAAATTTTCGTACGGAGAAGCGGTTAATCCTCACGTTTTCAAAAAACATCCTTACCGTTGGAGTGTAATTGGTTCTTTTGAGGATTTGAGTAATGCAAAATTAGACGATTTCAAACACTTTAGTCAAACTTTTTATGTGCCAAATAATGCTGTATTAGTTGTTGCGGGTGATTTTAATAAAGACGAAGCAAAGAAATTAATTGAGAAATATTTTGGTGTAATTCCAAGAGGAAAAGATGTTGTGAAAACTGTTGAGAAGGAAGATCCAATTACATCAGAAATTCGTGCAACAGAATATGATGCAAATATTCAGATTCCTTTATTGGCGATTAATTATCGTACGCCAGATAACAAATCAAAAGATGCTTATGCATTAGAAATGTTATCAAGCTATTTAACAGGTGGAAAATCATCAGTTTTATATAAAAAATATGTTGACGAGAAAAAAGAAGCATTACAAATATTTGCTTTCAATCGTCAAATGGAAGATTACGGAATTTATTCAATCGGAATTTTACCTCAAGGAGAAGTTTCTTTGGATAAATTAGAAGGAGATTTACAACAAGATATAGAAAAAGTTCAAACAAATTTGATTTCTGAAGAAGATTACCAAAAAATCTTAAATGGAATTGAAAATAGTTTTGTGGCTTCAAAATCGGGTGTTCAAAACATTGCACATGCTTTAGCGGATGCTTATATGTTGGGCGGAGATACAAATAAAATCAACGAAGAATTGAAAGTTTATCAATCTGTAACAAGAGAAGATATTCGCAATGTTGCTAAAAAGTATCTAAACAAAAACCAACGTGTAATTATTCATTATTTACCAGAATCTAAAAAAGCTGCAAAATAAAAAACAACCGAATTATGAAAACAAAAATATTATCTCTTGCAATCGCTTTTATGGCAGTTAGCTTAAATGCGCAAGTGGCGATTCCAATGCCAAAACCAGGTCCAGCACCGACGGTTAATTTAGGAAAATCGAACGAATTCAAATTAAAAAATGGTTTAACAGTTATCGTTGTTGAAAATCATAAATTACCACGAGTTTCTGCTACATTAACAATCGATAATCCACCATTTGCATTAGGTACAAAAAAAGGAGCAGAGTCTTTGTTGAGCGAAATGTTAGGAACAGGAACGATAACAAAATCTAAAGATGATTTCAATAAACGTATTGAGTTTTTAGGTGCTCGTGTTAACTTTTGGGAAGAAGGAGCTTCTGCAAGTTCTTTGACAAAATATTTCAACGAGATTTTTGGTTATATGGCAGATGGAGCTATGAATCCAAACTTTACTGAAAGTGAATTTGCGGATGTTAAAAAACGCTACATCGAAGGTTTAAAGTCGAATGAAAAATCTGTAGAAGCTGCAGCATCTCGCGTTTCGAATATATTAGTTTATGGAAAAAATAATCCTTTCTCAGAATTTGATACACCAGCCCAAATTGAGAAAATTACATTGCAAGATGTGAAGGATTACTACAATACCTACTACAAACCAAACAATGCTTATTTGATTGTTGTTGGAGATATCTCGACAAAAGATGTAAAAGCATTGGCGGAGAAAAACTTTAATTCTTGGCAAGCAGGAAAATTAAATATTCCAGCATTTCCAAAAGTAGAAGAGGTTACAAAAACGGAATTAAACGCGATTAATATGCCTAATGCAGTGCAATCTGTGGTTTCGGTTTCGTATCCAGTTCAGTTAACGAAGAAAGATCCAGATTATTATGCAGCGTTAATTGCGTCGTCTATTTTAGGGGGAGATTTCAATTCGAAATTGAATATGAATCTTCGTGAAGCGCATGGTTGGACATATGGTGCACGTGGTGGAGTTTCTGATTCTCGTTACATTGGACGTTTCAATACTAATGCAACTGTTCGTAACGAAGTGACGGATTCTGCTATCGTTGAGACGATGAAAGAAATTAAAGGAATGACGTTAAACAAAATTGATCAACAAACGTTGAATGATGTAAAAGCAAAATTCTTAGGAAACTTTATCTTGACTTTAGAAAGTCCTTCTACGGTTGCTAACCAGGCTTTAACGAAAAAGACAAATCAATTATCAGATAGTTTTTATGCAGATTATATCAAAAATATAAATGCTGTAACAATTGATGATGTTTTACGTGTTTCGAAAAAATATTTCCGTCCAGATCAAGCAAAAATCAATGTAACAGGTAAATTAGAGCAAATTGCACCAGCTTTAGAAAAATTAGGTTACCCAGTTAATTACTACGATTCTTTCGGAAATAAAACAGATAAACCAACTTCTGGTGCAAAAACTACAACCGTTACTGTTGCTCAAATTACAGATAATTTTTTCAAAGCTATTGGTGGTGCGGACAAAGTGAAAGCTGTAAAATCGATTGCTCAAAAAGGAAAAATTGAGATGATGGGTAGAAATGGTGAATATACATCTAAATCTGCTGCGCCTAATAAAACTTTTGTAGGTTATAATATAGGTGGACTTATTATTAAACAAATTTTTGACGGTGAGAAAGGGTTTGTTTTCCAAGGACAAAAATTTGATTTACCAGCTGAAATGACAGCTCCTTTAAAGAAAACAAGTTCTTTGTTTGTACCATTGTCAGAAGGTTATAAAACGGCTAAAGTAGAAGGAATCGTTTCTGAAAACGGAGTTGAATATTACAAAGTTGTTGCTGCAGATATTTCTCGTACAGATTATTATGATGTAAAAACTAGCTTGTTAATGAAATCTGAACAAGAAATGAAATCTCCACAAGGAGAAATGGTTGCGACGACGATAAACAAAGGATATAAAACTTTTGAAGGTATTTTAATGCCAACAGAAATTTTAACAGAAGCTGGACCTCAAACAGCTAAAATAGTAATTGAATCAGTAGAAATTAATAAAAACGTTTCTGACGCAGATTTTAAATAACAATTCTTTTAAATATTTTTCAAATTAAAAGGCAATTCGTATTTTTCGGATTGTCTTTTTTTATACCACTATGATGAATAAAACCTCTTAGCGTAAAAAATAAGGTAATTAAAGAAGAGTATCAAGAGATTATAGATCAGCGTATGCTAGAATTGCGTAGAAAAAGAGCAGAAAAACTTGAGATTAATAACTGAAAATTCTTTTTAAAAATGAATAAATCTTATTTTTGAGAAATTTTTAATCAAAAAACAAAATATATAATGGCAACAATCAATTGGCAAACGGTAAAGGAGTACGAAGATATCACGTTCAAGAAATGTGATGGAGTAATGCGTATAGCATTTAATCGTCCTGAAGTTCGTAATGCATTTCGCCCAAAAACTGTTTTCGAATTATTAGATGCTTTTCAATTAGCAGAAGAAGATCGTGAAGTTGGTGTAATTTTATTGACAGGAGAAGGACCATCTGCAAAAGATGGTGGTTGGGCTTTTTGTTCTGGAGGTGATCAACGCGTTCGTGGTGCAAAAGGTTATGAAGGACAAGATGGTGTTGGACGTTTGAATATTTTAGAAGTTCAGCGTTTAATTCGTTTTTCGACAAAAGTTGTTGTAGCCGTTGTAAATGGTTGGGCAGTAGGAGGAGGACATTCTTTGCACGTGGTTTGTGACATGACATTGGCTTCTAAAGAACATGCGATTTTCAAACAAACTGATGCAGATGTAGCTTCATTTGATGGTGGTTACGGTTCGGCTTATTTGGCAAAACAAGTTGGTCAAAAACGTGCCCGTGAAATCTTTTTCTTAGGATTGAATTACTCTGCACAAGAGGCTTACGATATGGGAATGGTAAATTTAGTTGTTCCGCATGACGAGTTAGAACAAGTTGCTTTTGATTGGGCACAAGAGATTTTAACAAAATCGCCAACAGCAATTAAAATGTTGAAATATGCATTCAATTTGGTAGATGATGGTTTAGTTGGACAACAAATTTTTGCAGGAGAAACCACACGTTTTGCATATGGTACAGAAGAGGCTGTAGAAGGTCGTAATGCATTCTTAGAAAAACGTCCAAGAGATTTTTCAAAATTTAGATAAGAAAATTTTCAAAATATAAACGAAAAGCGATGTTTAACATCGCTTTTTTTATTTCTATAAAATCAATTACTTTTACTCAAAACCTAATTAATTTGTGATAATAGATTTTCCTGTATCCATTGAAATTTTTGGACACTCAGTCTTAGTTCATCCTATTCTCGAATCGGTCGGAATTTTTATTGCGATGCGTTATTATGCATTTCTACGAAAACGAAACAAATCAAGTTTATCGACAACACAATCGTTTAGTATAATTATAGGCGCATTAATTGGAGCGCTTTTGGGCTCTAAAATAATTGGAACATTAGAAAATCCGCAAGCTCTTTTGGATGCAGAAAATCCTTTTCTCTTTTTCTGGACAAGTAACACAATCATAGGTGGTTTAACCTTTGGTTTAATTGGTGTAGAACTCACAAAAAAGATAATTAGATACAAAGAAAGTACAGGAGATTTGATTACTTTTCCTTTGATTTTAGCGATGATAATTGGACGAATTGGTTGCTTTTTAACAGGCATTTATGAACAAACATATGGAATAGAAACAACATCTATTTTCGGAATGGATTTAGGCGATGGATTGTTACGTCATCCGGTTGCTTTGTACGAAATTGTTTACCTTATTTTGCTTTGGATAGTTTTAAAAATCGTTCAGAAAAAATATATTTATCCTTCTGGATATTTGTTTCAAATCTTTATGCTGGCTTATTTTGTGTTTCGTTTCTGTTTAGATTTTATCAAACCAATACATCCCATTTTTTTAGGATTAAGTTCTATTCAAATTACTTGTGTTGGTGTTATTTTTTATTATATCTTTAAGTTATCACAACTTAAATCTAACTAATGGAATCTTTATTTACAATTGTTTTTATTTTACTTCTTATTGGTTCTGTACTTTCTGTAGCAGGTTTTATTTTGTACTTATTTACAAAGAATAAAAATGAGATAGAAAGTGTAGAAATGTCTCTAAAACTAATGGTTTGGGGAATAGGGATTTTACTTGCTTCGGGTTCAATTTGTGGCTTAATTTTAATTGGAAACTAATATGATATATTCAGTAATATTTGCAGAAGGAGGATTTGGAAACGATTTTATTTATGTTATTATAGCAATTTTAGCAGTAATTGCACTTATTGGAGGCGCTGTTGGAACAGTAATTTCGCTAATCATAAATTCTATTTCTGGAAAAAGTAAATCTTCAAAATACTATTTAATGATTTTTGGAATGTGTGCATTGGTTACACTTATTATTTCAGGAATGGTTTGTGGATCTATGTAAACATCGTACCATTCATTAAAACTTAAATCTACTTAAAACTTATATTATGCCGGTTAGAAATTATACGTATTACGATTATACAATTTCACTTTGTCCAGAATGTTTAAAACGTATTGGTGCAAAAATTATTATCGAGGACGAGAATGTTTTTATGACAAAACGTTGTCCAGATCATGGTTTCTTCAAAACAAAAATAGCAACGGATGTCGATTATTATAAAAACATAAGAAATTACAATAAAGCATCAGAAATGCCTTTGCATTTTGGGACGGATGTTGAATATGGTTGTCCGTACGATTGTGGTTTATGTGTCGATCACGAGCAACATTCGTGTTTATCAATTGTTGAGGTGACGGATCGATGCAATTTAACGTGCCCTACTTGTTACGCCATGTCATCGCCACATTACGGTTCTCATCGTAGTTTAGAGCAAATAGAAGCGATGTTTGATACCATTGTTAAAAATGAAGGCGAACCCGATGTGGTTCAAATTAGTGGGGGAGAGCCAACAATTCATCCACAATTTTTTGAGATTATGGAAATTGCAAAATCAAAACCAATTAAACATTTGATGTTGAATACAAACGGAATTAGAATTGCAAATGATCCTGGTTTTGCCGAAAAATTAGCAACTTATGCGCCTGAATTTGAAATTTATCTGCAATTTGATTCATTCAAAAAAGAAGTTTTAGAAGATTTTCGAGGAAAAGATTTGACAGATGTTCGAATGAAAGCTTTAGAAAAATTGAATGAATTAAATCTTTCTACAACTTTGGTTGTTGTGTTGCAAAAAGATAAAAATATTGATGAAATAGGGAAGATTATTGATTTTGCGCTTAAACAAAAATGTGTGCGTGGCGTGACGTTTCAACCTGTCGAAATTGCGGGAAGAAATAGAGATGATTCGGCTCACGAAAAAATTACATTGACAGAAGTTCGTCAAGAAATTATTGATCAATATCCACTTTTTAATTCAGATGATATTATTCCAGTTCCATGTAATCCAGATGCTTTGGCGATGGGTTATATGCTGAAATTGAATGATGAGGTAATTCCGCTTACACGTTATATAATTCCAGCGGATTTGTTGAATAACGAATCGAAAAATACAATTGTCTACGAACAAGATGAACAATTGAAAGTACAATTATTAGACATTTTTAGTACAGGAATTTCGGTTGATAAAGTGCAACCAAAAGTGAATCAATTACTTTGTTGTTTACCAGAAGTTTGTGCGCCCGAATTGGATTTAGATTACGATAATTTGTTCCGAATAATCATTATGAATTTTATGGATGCACATGATTTTGATGTTCGTGCTGTTAAAAAGTCTTGCGTACATATCGTCAACAAAGATTTGAAATTAATTCCATTCGAAACAATGAATTTATTTTATCGTGACGAAAAAGCTGCTTATTTAGAAGAATTGAGAAAAGAGGATAAAGTGTTGTTTTAGATGATGATGACAAATTGCTTATTTTTTGGAGATAGTATTACCTACGGCGAATATGACGGGGTTTTGGGAGGTTATGTAGAAATTTTGAAACGTTATTGCCATGCTGAGTTTTATAATAACAATGTAAACGAAGTCAATTGTTTTAATCTCGGAATAGGAGGAGAGACAACAGAAGGGTTAATAAAACGATTTGAAATTGAGATAAAAGCACGTCTTTCTCCTGATGAAAATCTAATTTTCTTTTTTTATGGTGCAAATGATTTGGCCGAAAAAAATGATGTAGAATTGGTTTCACTCGCTAATTTCGAATCTAATCTTTTTGAAGTAATTTCTCAAGCTAAGGAATTTACAGCTAACATTTATGTGGTAAGTATTTTACCAATTTCTAAAACGGTTGATGGAATAAAAGTTCCTGAACGTAAATTTCGTACAACTCAGAAAATTGAATTATTCAATCAAAAGTTAAAAGATTTAGCGCTTCAAAATCAAATAGAATTTATTGATATTTTCTCACGTTTTAATCTAACTAAAGAAGAATTTCTTTCAAAAGACGGTATTCATCCAAATGAAAAAGGATATCAATTTATCGCAAATCAAATAAAACCGATTGTTGAGAAATATTTGTAAAATCTATTTTTGTTGAATTTGACTTCTGTAATAAGGAATGATATAATCTTTAAAAAATAAAAAAGTCATTGATCCAGCTATACATGTAAATGGAGCGTTTTGGCTTGTTCCAGTTGGTGAGATATAAGAAATTAATAACCCAACTAAATATCCGCATAAAGCGTAATAACTAAATTTTAGAATTGTTTTTAATGCTTTGTTTTTCATTTTATTAGTGTTTTAATTAAGATATGGTTTTTATTGATAGTAAACAAAATAATCTTTATTCATTATAAATAACTCATTTTGGTTTTGTAACTTTGTCCACGAAAGTTTATGGTAATTTTTCAAATAAAAAATTAGTATTAACAAACGAAATTTTCTTCGGGGCAAGGCGAAATTCCTTACCGGCGGTTATAGTCCGCGACTCCTTTAACTTTGTTATGGGACTGATTTGGTGAAACTCCAAAACCGACAGTATAGTCTGGATGAGAGAAGAAAATTGAACACAACTGAAAGTCATGAGTGATAAGTGTTAAGTTCTGAGTGAAAAACTCATGACGCACAACTTTGAGCTTATTACTTAACAATGTGTTTCGCCCTGAAGTGATGTTTCATGATAAAACAAAAATCAAATGAAAACAATCACACAATTTGGCTCAACAGCCAATGAAAGAATTGCAAATGCAATAAAAGATCTACAAAACGGAAAAGGAATTTTATTAATTGATGATGAAAATCGTGAAAACGAGGGTGATATCATTTTTCCTGCTTCCACAATTACTGCGCCTGATATGGCTTTATTGATTCGTGAATGTAGCGGTATTGTTTGTCTGTGTCTTACACAAGAAAAAGCAGATGAATTGGAGCTAAATCCTATGGTCGAAAACAATAACTCACGTTTTCATACTGCATTTACAGTAACTATTGAAGCAAAAGAAGGTGTAACAACTGGTGTTTCTGCAGCCGATCGTATACAAACGATAAAAACAGCAATTAATCCAATTGCAAAACCGACTGACCTTAATCGACCTGGACATGTTTTTCCTTTAATTGCTCGTCCAAAAGGCGTTATGGAACGTCGAGGACATACAGAAGGAAGTATTGATATTGTGAAATTAGCAGGTTTAGGAAATGAAGCAGTTTTGTGCGAATTGACAAATGTTGATGGTACAATGGCGAAAGTTCCGCAAATTATAGATTTTGCCGAAAAACATGAAATGACTGTTTTGACAATTGAGGATATTTACGAATATCGTCTTCAATTAGAGGAGAAAAAACAATTAGAATTCGCTTAAATTAAACAATAAAATATATCATAAACTTTCAAAAATCTTCGGGTAGAAATACACGAAGATTTTTTTTGATTTTATACAAATTTATTATCCAAAATCAAGGTAGTTTTGAATAAAATCAATGTACATTTAAAAACTTAAAATTCAAATTACAAAATGACATCAGAGGAGAAAGTTCCGTCCGTTTGGAAAAATAAAGAATTTATTCCATTCATATTTTTAAGGTTTTCCTTAATCTTTGCTTTATTCATTCAGAGTACGTCTGTTGCGTACGAAATTTTTAAAGTCACTCAGAAAGAAATTTTTCTTGGATTAATTGGTTTAGCCGAGTTTTTACCAATTCTTTTAACTGCTTTTTATGCGGGACAATTGGTCGATAAATTGGATAAACAGATGATCTTGGTACGAAGTATTGGTTGTTTTATGACCGCTTCTTTTGTCTTGATGATTGTTAACTTTCCGTCAGTTCGCCAAGCAATCGGAATTCCTGTTTATTTGGGAATCTGTTATTTTGCATTTTTCATTTTAGGATTGACAAGATCCTTTAGTGGTCCAGCTTTATTTGCACTTTTAGCCTTAGTTGTCCGTAAAGAAAACTACACAAAAGCAATTCCGCTTTCGTCTTCTGCATTTATGATTGGATCAGTTTTAGGACCTTTGGCAGGAGGAGTTATTTTAGCAAAATTTGGTATTGAAGCCGCTTTGATAACCGCTTTTACAATTATGTGTATTTCGATGGTGATGATATTATTAATTTCTAAAAAACCAGCAGAAATATCAGAATCAGAATCAACAGAATCGCCAATGATACGTATCAAAGAAGGTTTGAGATTTATTTGGGGAACGCCAATTATATTAGCTGTTTTGAGTTTGGATATGTTTGCGGTTTTCTTTGGTGGAGCAGAATCGTTGTTACCAGCTTTCGTTGAAAAAGTATTGAATCAAGGTTCTGAAGCTTTTGGTTTATTACGATCAGCACATGGAATTGGATCGATTATAATGATGTTTTTCTTGTCGATGATTCCAAGTTTATTAAAAGGAAATGTTGGACCAAAATTATTGGGAGCAGTCGCAATGTTTGGTATTTGCATTATATCTTTCGGATTTAGTCAAAATCTGTATTTATGTTTTGTTATTTTGATGTTTGGAGGTGCTTTTGATGCAATTTCGATGGTAATTCGTCAAAGTATTTTACAAATCAAAACGCCCGAAAATTTGAAAGGTCGTGTTTCATCTGTCAATTCAATATTTGTGAGCTCTTCTAACGAATTAGGAGCTTTAGAAAGTGGAATTGCCGCAACATTTTTAGGATTAGTTCCTGGAATTATTTTTGGAGGAACGATGACAATTTTAACCGTAATTTTAATTGCATTTTTCATCAAACCTATTCGAAAAGTAACCTTAGAATAAAATATTTTACTTAAAAAAATAGACAATAAGGCTTTTGTTAATTTTTAAAGTCTATTTTTGCAATAAACTGTTCAGAAAATGTTTAAATATTTATTAATTGCTTTTTGTAGCTTATTCATAATTTCTTGTTCGACAGATACTTTTGAAGAAGATTTAATTGAATCGAATGAAAATTTGTTTCCAACTGGTTATTTCTCTAATCGCTATTTTGTAGATGATTTATATTCTATTTATTATAGTGATAGTATTCAAATTATTTATGATGAGCAAGATCGTCCAATAGAGAAAAAAGTTAAATCTTATTATTTGCTAAGTGATCAAAAAGTAAATTATATTAATGATTCTGAGTATGAAATTACAGAGAATGGTCAATTAATAGAAAGTGGAACTGTAATCTTCCCTAAAAACCGGAACGTTTAAAAATATAGTTTATTAACTTAGGGATAATTATGAAACAAAGCAATTTTACAGAAGTTCAGATCGTCAAGATCTTATCAGAACAAAATCAAGGCAAAACAGTCAATGAAATTTGTCGTGAAC
>NZ_JAAGKM010000035.1 GCF_019308355.1 Empedobacter falsenii
TCATAACTCAATTCTACCGCTCGTAATTTAAATGAAGCATCGTAATGATTTTTTATTCCTTTCATAATTGTAAGATAAGTATTATATACCTTTTCTTACTCTGGAACTTTCGTTAGGATATCCAGCTAAATGATAAGCTTTGATGAGTATCATATGATAAAAAGAATTTTACTTTCATTTTTTTTTCTTGATAAAAAAAACGAAACAAAAAAAATCAAGACCGCGATTTTCGACGTTCAATTACCATCTCACGCACTAAAAAGATTAAATGATTCGCATACGCTTACTAATCTTTTTTACGCTTGTTTCAATGGATTGAAACTCGTCTACAAATCGTATGTCGACTCTAAAATCCGTTATTAAAAAAGGATTTGAATATTGAAAAAAGGATGAAAAAAACCGACATTAAAACTCTCACGTTAAGAAAATGGTTAAATGTAACGTTAAAAAGGTTTTAGCCCGTAGGGTTTGTAAAATGTTTAGTGGAATGAGAACATTTTTAGTAGATAGGTTTACAGCCAAGTCTTTTTTCGTTAGTTTTTTTGACGCAAAAAAGTGACAAAAGATTTCTCGATACCTCGAAATGACAGTTAGTAATTGTCATTCCGAAGTAGTGAGAACGGATGAGGAATCTGCTAGCTTAAGAATAGCAAATTAAATGCGATTCTGAGACAAGCCCAGAATGACAGCTAAATGATAAGCTTTGATGAGTATCATATGATAAAAAGAATTTTACTTTCATTTTTTTTCTTGATAAAAAAAACGAAACAAAAAAAATCAAGACTGCGATTTTCGACGTTCAATTACCATTTCACGCACTAAAAAGATTAAATGATTCGCTATCGCTCACTAATCTTTTTTACGCTTGTTTCAATGAATTGAAGCTCGTCTACAAATCGTATGTCGACTCTAAAATTCTTTGTTATAAGTGAATTTGAATATAATAAGAATAAAAATGTAGAACTTAATACGTATCACGTAAAACTAAAAAAAATAACGTAAAACGTTAAGCGTAGAGCGTAAAACTTAACAAAAACCCCCTTTCCCAAAAACAAAGTTGGCGCGATGTACAGGAAAAGGAGAGGCTTTTAAAACTAATGTTGAATTTTAAAAAACTTATGTAAAAACGTAGAACGTAAGACGTATCACGTAAAACATAAATAAAACCACCTTTATTATGCTAGAAAAAGAATTTGAATTATTAAAAAAAGGTAATTCTACTGCCTTCGAACGTATTTATGTCAGGTACAATAAACGAATCTTTTGGTTTGGTAAACAAATAATTGAGGATGAATTTGTAGTAGAATGCTTGGTACAAGATGCATTTCTAAAATTATGGGAATATCGCGAAAAGATGGAATCTCCTTATCATATCTTTTTCTTTTTAAGGTTTGTAATGAAATACAGTTGCTATTCGCATTATGCTAAACCGAAGAATAAGTTTTTTAGAACTGTAAGTTCACTAGAAAGTTATGAGAATTATCAAAGTTATTTGGCTGGATATGATCCCGCAGATAACATTCAAAACCTAAACGAACAAGAAACACAACAGCACTATTTTGATCAAATTATAAAAGTATTACCCTTATTAAGTGCTGAAAGAAAGCATTTGATTGAACTCTGTTTAAAACATGGATTTCAATACAAAGCGATTGCTAAAGCAATGGGAAGAGGAATCACTGAAACGAGTAACGAAATTAAACATGCTATTGATGATCTTAAGAAGATTTTAAGTCACCAAGATAAATTAATTATTAAAACCAAAACAGTCTCTACAGCAGAGAAGGAAAATCAAATATCTGAAACACAATCGTTGATTTTAAAACTTCGATGTATGCATAAACAATCTTTTTCAACAATAGCTTCAGCATTACAATTGTCTCAAAAAGAGGTACACAATGAATTTATAGTCGCTTATAAATTCACTCAACAAAACAAAGTTCAATCCCTAAACTATTGATCATGGAAAAATCTACTTTAATACTCACTCGAAAAATACAAATACTTATCGATTTACCAACTCAAGAAGAACGCAAAGAGGCATTAGACAAGCTTTATAGATGGCAAAACAGATGTTTTAAAGCCGCTAATTTGATTGTTTCTCATTTGTATTTACAAGAAATGATGAAAGATTTTTTGTACCTCTCTGAAGGTGTTAAATATAAATTAATGGACGAGAAGAAAGATGCAGAGGGTATATTAAAAAATTCGCAAATGAGTACCACTTATCGTGTGCTATCAGACCGTTTTAAAGGTGAAATTCCAACCAATATATTATCTTGTTTAAATAACAGACTCCATAGTTCATACAACAAAGATTCTCAAAGATATTGGAAAGGAGAAGCTTCGTTAAAAAATTTTAAACGAGATATGGCATTTCCTTTTGGAGCAGAAAGTATACGTAGCTTCTCTTACAATCCTGAGAAAAAATGTTTTTGTTTTCGGTTGTTTCAACTTCCATTCAAAACCTATTTGGGGAAAGATTTTACAAGTAATAAAAGGTTATTGGAACAAGTGGTAAGCGGAGAAATTAAACTTTGTACATCACAAATAAAGTTAGAAAAAAGTAAAATATTTTGGTTAGCTGTTGTTGAGATCGAAAAAGAAAATCATCAATTACAACCCGAAATTATTGCAGAAGCTTCTCTCTCTCTTTAGAATATCCGTTGGTTGTAAAAATAGGAAAATCTCGGCTTACTATAGGAACCAAAGAAGAGTTTCTATACCGAAGGTTAGCGATACAAGCGTCCCGTAAACGAATACAAATTGGGGCAACTTATGCAAAATCGGGCAAAGGAAAAACGAGGAAACTAAAAGCGCTAGATAAAATGAGTCAAGTAGAAAAAAATTATGTGCATCATCGACTACATGTTTACAGCAGAAAGTTAATTGATTTTTGTGTAAATAATAAAGCAGGAACACTTATTTTAATGGATCAAGAAGAAAAGATAGAGCTGGCCAAAGAAGAAGATTTTGTACTGAGAAATTGGAGTTATTATAAACTGATGACCAAAATAAAATATAAGGCAGATAAAGCAGGAATAGAGCTTATTATAGCATAAACTATAATTTTTGAGGGTGATTGTACACCCATAAGGTGAGGTTGATCACGAACACTCACTAAATGTAAACAACATATACAACGCGTGAGCTCACTTACTTTTATCAATAGTTAATAGCAGATACTCTTTGGAGTTGCTAACTTTACGTAGACAAAATAGAGTTTGATTTTTAAGTCTTTATCTTTGAAATTATGAATAGTAAAGGCACTCGTTACAGCACCGAATTTAAAATAAAATAAATTTTCTTTCAAGCTGCTTCAATACAACTTACTTATTCTATCAAATCGAAAAATCACTCAATATGACAACTAAAACTAGCTTTTTGTTTATTTGATTAATTTCGAAATAATGTCATTCCAACATTAGGAGGAATCTCTAAATGTTTTTAATTCTATAAAATAAAAACCTCCGCTCAAGTTATTGAGCGGAGGTTTCTTTTTACGCATATTTAGTAAAGTCTATATATCGTCAAAATCGATATTGGTAAAAGATTCTACTTGCGTTTCCTCTTTACTCACAACTTTACTTTTTGGATCAAAATCTTTCTGATGTCTTTCCGAAATTACCTCTTGTCCTTTTTGTGCAAAAACAAAATCAGTCGTTTCGTCTAACATTTCCTTAAAGCTTTCAAAATCTTCTTTGTACAAGTAGATTTTATGTTTTTTGTAATACACATTTCCATCGTCCTGCGTATTTTTTTTACTTTCTGTAATCGTCAAGTAATAATCACCTGCTCTTGTTTCGCGAACATCGAAGAAATAAGTTCTTCTCCCAGCCCTTAATACCTTTGAAAAGACTCCTTCTGCATCCACCTTTTCTTGGTTTTCAAAATCATTCATAAGTCTAAATAGAGTTTAATTGTTAAATGTTTCCTAACAAATCTAAAAAAAATTAAGAAAACAACAACATTTTAAGCAAATATTTTCTATTATTTTATTAAATCTCTATTAATAAACTTAATCTAGCAGTTGTTTATTGTACAATTCATAATAATAACCATGCTTATTTAATAATTCACTGTTCGAACCATTTTCTAAAACATGACCATCTTCTAAAACCAAAATCTGATCAGCACGTTTTGCAGAAGATACACGATGCGTAATAATGATGGTCGTTTTACCATTAATTTCAGAAGATAAATTATTTAAGATTTGTTCTTCTGTTTCGGTATCTACAGCTGACAAACTATCATCAAATATTAATATTTTCGGATCATTCACCAAAGCACGAGCTATAGAAACACGTTGTTTTTGACCACCAGAAAGTGTCACTCCACGTTCTCCAACAACTGTTTCATAACGTTCTTTAAATCGATCAATATTATCATGAACAACAGCTTTCTTCGCAAAAATTTCAGCCGTTTGCTCATCTGTATCGTCAGAACCAAACAAAATATTATTGGTTAACGAATCCGAGAAAAGGAAAGCTTCTTGCGGTACATAACCAATTTCTTCTCGAATAGATTCTACATTAATATCATGAATATTTTTATCATCAATCAAAATTTCACCAGAAGTCGGTTCCAGCGAACGCGCAACCAACAAAGCAATTGTCGATTTTCCTGAACCTGTTTTTCCAAGAATCGCTAAAGTTTCACCTTTATTAATTTTGAACGAAACATTATCCAACGCTTTAATTCCTGTGTTTTCGTAGATATACGTCACATTCTTAAATTCAATTGTACCTTCTACTTCGTGATTCACTAATTGTTTTTCTTTTACATCAGTTTCGGCATTCAAAAATTCGTTGATACGAAACATCGACGCTTCTGCACGCTGTACAACCATCGTAATCCAACCCAACGAAGTAAATGGCCAAATTAACATATTTAGGTAAAGGAAAAATTGAGCAATAGAACCAATATCCATTGTTCCTTCTATATATTTTACTCCTCCCAAATACAAAATCACCAAATTACTCACTCCAACTACAACAACCATCAAAGGTCCAAAAGCAGCTTGAATTTGAGCTAAATTAAGCGCACGTTTCTGATATTCATCTGCTTCAACTTCGTATTTAGATTTTATAAATTCTTCTGAGTTGAATGATTTTATCACGCGAATCCCAGCAAAAGTATCTTGCACAGACGACGAAATCGTAGATTGTTGTTCTTGTACGCGCTTACTTTTCTTGTTAATATTTCGTGCAACATTATAAATTAACAATGATAAAATAGGCAAAGGAGCCAATGTATAAAGCGTTAATTGCTTATCAATTTGCAACATAAAATACGCAATAATCACAACTCGCGATACCAAATCAATTGGATACATAATTCCAGGGCCAAGATACATGCGTACCAATCCGACATCTTCGGTAATCCGATTCATCAAATCGCCCGTTTTGTGTTTTTTGTAAAAGGACAACGATAATTTTTGATACTTATCGTAAATCACATTTTTCAAATCGAACTCAATATAACGCGATGCTACAATGATCATTTGTCGAGTACCAACTGTCAAAACTCCTCCCAAAACTTTAAAAAAGAAAAAAGCCAAGCTGGCGTACATCAAACCATCTTTCAAAAGATCGAGATTATCTGTTCCTTCTTTCTTAAAATTTCGTAGCAATTCTTCAACTGTATTGATTGCTTCTCTAATATATGTAACGGAATAAACCTGCACCCAATTGGCACAAATCGTAAAAATGAAGCCCAAAAATATTCTCCATTTATACTTCCATAAAAATTTATTTAACTTTTGTAATGATTTCACAAAACAAAATTACATTCTTTTTTTTACCTTTGCATCAATTTATTAGACGTTATATCATTGAAATTATGTTGGGAAGAAGACAACTACGCGAAAAAGTAATGCAGAATATCTATGCTTACAATAGTTTAGGAACTGAAGGCGAAGAAAGAGCGGTCGAGAAAAATATGATGAAAAGTATCGATCAAATCTACGATTTGTACATTTATCTCCTAAATTTGATTAAAGTTCAAAAGGACATTGCAGAGCATAAAATTGAACTTGCAAAATCAAAAAACTTTCCAACCCAAGAAGATTTAAATCCAAATTTAAAATTTGTTCAGAATAAAGTATTCAAAATTATTGAACAAAATCTTGAATTATCTCGTTATTCAAATGACAACAAATTTTTACTTTGGGATATTTATGATTCTTATCCAAACAATATCTTTAAAAATTTGACAGAAAGTGAATTGTACAAAACGTACATGAGCAGCGACAAACATTCTTTTGAAGAAGACAAAGAATTTATCTTGAACTTTTTCGTAGAATTTATTGCTGAATATGAAGATTTGCACGATTACTTAGAAGGAATTCAGATCACGTGGGCAGACGATGTACATATTGCAAATGCAATGGTGCATACAACGATAAAATCGTTCCGTCAAAACAGTTCACCATTGATTTCATTATTCAAAGTTTACAAAGACTTAGATGACAAAAAATTTACTGAAGAATTATTCCGTAAAACCATCCGTTACCAAGCAGAAACTAGAAAAATCATTGACGAAAAAGCTCAAAACTGGGAATTAGATCGTATTGCGACAATCGATTTAATTATTTTGGAAATGGCTTTGACAGAGTTTTTATATTTCTCAAATATTCCTGCAAAAGTTACGATTAACGAATATGTGGAATTAGCGAAAAGTTATTCAACAGAAAAATCGCGTGTTTTTGTTAACGGAATCTTAGATAAAACATTAAAAGAGTTAAAAGACAATAATAATTTACCAAAATACGGTAGAGGTTTATTATAATCACTATTTTTTCTTAATTTTGACTAAGACAAATAATTATAAAAATGAAAAGTAAATTATTTATTTTAGGTGCATTTGCATTATCATTCGCAATCAGCTCTTGTGGAGAAAAAAAAGCTAGCGACAATTTTACAGCAGAAGAAACAGCTCAACAAGCTGAAAATGTTGTAGATCCAGCTACAGCTCCAGTTTTAACATTAGCAGAAGCAAATCACGATTTTGGCGATGTACAAGCTAACAATAAAGTAGAAACATATATCAAGTTCAAAAACGATGGTAAATCTCCATTAGTTATTCGCGATGCGTCTGCAACTTGTGGTTGTACAGTTCCTGAATTTCCTTCTACTCCAATTGCAGTAGGAGCTACAGATTCTATCAAAGTTGTGTACACAGCTGGAAACATGAACGGTAAACAACAAAAAACAGTAACTTTAGTAACGAACACAACAAATGGTCACGAGAAATTTGACATTTCTGCAAACGTTGTTGGAGCTACTGCAAATGATCAAAATGCACAACAAGCATTTGGACAATAAGTATTAAATCGATAAAATATAAAAATGATTCAAACAATCTTTTTACAAGCTGGTGCACAAGGCGGAGGAATGTCTATGCTTTTGATGTTCGGAGGGATGTTCGTAATTATGTACTTTTTCATGATTCGTCCTCAACAAAAGAAAGCGAAACAAGAAAAACAATTTCAAACGGATATCAAACGTGGTGATCAAGTTGTAACAACTTCTGGTATTCACGGGAAAATCAACGAAATTTATGACGACGCTGTTATCATCGAAACTGGAGCTGGAAAAATTAAATTCGAAAAAGCTGCAATTTCTCGCGAATTAACTGCTGCACGTTATTCAAAAACGACTGACAAATCAGAAAAAGCAGTTGAAGAAAAAAACTAAGTTTAAGGTTAACATATATTTAACTGATTGCCGGAGGAATTATTCTTCGGCATTTTTTTAACTTCAAACCATGAAAAACAACCAACCTTTTGTAGCAGGAATTACTGGCGGAATAGGCTCTGGCAAAAGTACAGCAGCAAAATTCTTCGAAGAATTAGGTATTCCGGTATATAATTCTGACACAAGAGCCAAAACGATTCAAAATGAAAACTCTGAAGTAAAAGTTAAAATTATTGCAGCTTTTGGTGAAGAAGCTTACAATGAAAATGGTTTGAATAAACCATATCTATCAAAACAAGTTTTTCAGAATAATGAAAAATTGAAGCTATTAAATTCAATTGTTCATCCAGCAGTTTTCCAAGATTTTGAAAATTGGAAAAAAGCTCAAAAATCGGATATTGTGATGAAAGAAGCTGCTATTTTAATAGAAAGTGGTAGTTATAAAGATTGCGATGTTGTGATAAGTGTAGTGGTTGATATAGAAACGCGAATTGCACGAACTATAGAAAGAGATGGTTTATCACGAGAAGAAATTCTTGCAAGAATAAACAATCAGATTTCGGACGAAGAACGAATTGCTAAATCAGATTTTATCATTGATAATAATGGCGATTTAGCTCACTTGAAAAATGAAGTGGAAGAAACGTTTATCAAAATCAAAAAAATGATTTAATCGTCCAAATTTTAACAAAAAGATAGAAATTAGAAAAGATTAAACTATTTTTAATCATTCAATAAAAAAATAAATGAAAAAAGGATTTTATAAAATCTTAATCGTTATCATGAGTGTTGCGCTTATAGGATTGATAATCATTCAATTCTATTGGCTAAACTTAACAATTCAGAACGGTACAGACAGTTTTAACAACAACGTGTACCAAGCGATGAATTATACAACTGAAAAAATAAATAAAAACGAATTAGAGCGATATTATAAGAAATTCAATAATATACAATCAGATTTAAAGTCAAATAAAGATAAACCGCAAGTTGTAACCAATCAAGTCATCAAAGATTCGCTTGGTGTAACGTATGCTTATGTTACGCGCTATGTGGTCGAAAAATCGATGTTGCCGTCATCTGGAAAATACAATGATAGTTTGACGAAAGCGAATATTTATTCGCAAGAACGCGTTTTCAAGATAAACAAAGATTCTTCTGCTAGAGGAATTCCGAATCTGAATCTGAATTTTGAGCACGCTTTACAAGACGGAACATTTACGCTGGAAAGCGCTGCGCGTTGGGATGCAGGCTCTACGCCAATCGACAAACGTGTGAATTATGCCATGTTAGATTCGATTTTAAAAAACGAATTACGCAACAGAGGAATTCATCAAGCAATGCCAATTTTGGCAGTTTTAAAAAAAGATTCGACAGAAACAAATGTCAAATCAAAAGATTTTGATCGCAATAAAATCGAATTTATGGTTCCGCTATTTTTGGATAGAAAGGATCATATCGAATATTATTTG
Organism: Empedobacter falsenii; assembly: GCF_019308355.1. Lineage (GTDB taxonomy): Bacteria > Bacteroidota > Bacteroidia > Flavobacteriales > Weeksellaceae > Empedobacter > Empedobacter falsenii_B. Next base: position 9,170 of record NZ_JAAGKM010000035.1, read on the forward strand.
GCAGCAAATTTTGTTAACCGAAATTTAGCCATTGTTGCGCCAACAGTTCCAGTTATTTCATTGACATTTATCTTAACCATGATTATTATTACGGTTTTCTCATTGTCAATTTATTACATGCAATTGCAACGCAAGAGTTCGGAAATTAAGACCGATTTTATCAATAATATGACGCACGAATTCAAAACGCCTATTGCAACCATTAATATTGCGTCTGATGCATTGCGTAACGAAAAAATATTTACTGATCCTGAAAAGGTGAAATATTATGCAGATTTGATCAAACAAGAAAACAAACGTATGAATGCTCACGTTGAGATGGTCTTACGAATGTCGAAGCTTGATCGCAATCAAATGGATATGAATTTTCAGGAAGTAAATTTGAATGGGATTGTACAAAAAAGTGTTGAGCCGATAAGATTTATTGTAGAAGAAAGAAATGGTACAATATTTGAAGAATACAACGCAGAACAATCATTTGTAAAAGGAGATCCGTTCCATTTAGAGAATATCGTTATTAATGTATTGGATAATGCTCGAAAATACTCTCCAAACACACCGGAGATTAGAGTAAAAACATACAACAAAGACAACAATTTTTTAATTGAAATTTCTGATAAAGGAATGGGAATGCCGCAAAGCGTTCTGAAAAAAATATTTGAACAATTTTATAGAGAAGAAACGGGAAATATACACAATGTAAAAGGTCATGGACTTGGGTTGGCTTATGTCAAAAAAATCGTTCAGCTACATGGCGGACAAGTTTGGGCAGAAAGTGCCGCAGGAAAAGGAAGTACTTTTTTCATTAAAATTCCTCTAAAATCATAGATCAATGAGTGATAAACAACGATTACTTTTAGTAGAAGATGATCCAAGCTTCGGAAGTGTATTAAAGGATTATTTGGTTATAAACGATTTTGACGTAACGCACGCAATCGATGGTGAGGACGGTCTTGCCAAATTTAAAGAAAGTGATTATGATCTATGCATCCTTGATGTAATGATGCCTAAAAAAGATGGTTTTACATTAGGAAAAGAGATCAAAGAACTAAAAAGTGAACAACCAATTATATTTTTAACAGCGAAAAACATGCGCGAGGATGTTTTGAATGGTTACAAAATTGGAGCAGACGACTATGTCTTAAAACCATTTGATTCGGAAGTTTTATTGTACAAAATAAAAGCTGTTTTACAACGTAATTCTGGCGAAGAAGAAAAATTTGAACAAGAAGATTTCAAAATTGGTAAGTTTACGTTCAATGCAAAATTGAGACAATTAATTTACGATGGTAAATCACAAAAACTTTCGCCAAAAGAAAACGAATTATTACGTTTATTGGCAGTTTACAAAAATGATTTAATGCCTCGTGAGATTGCCTTAACACGTATTTGGCATGATGATAATTACTTTACATCACGTTCTATGGACGTATATATTGCGAAATTACGTAAGTATTTGAAGAAAGATCCAGCAGTAGAAATCGTGAATATTCACGGTGAAGGATTCCGACTTTTAATTCAGGAATAAGATTAATCTTTATAGAAAAAAACCTCAACTACGTTGAGGTTTTTTTATGGTATTATATTTTTAATTATCGACTTCTGCTCCTAAATTTCTATATTGTTGACGAAATTTTTCAGCCCATTTAAACCATTCATCATATTGTGCATCGGGATGATTTTCTTTATCTAAAAAAGATTTGAAATAATCATCAGAAAAATCTTTTGGATAATTTTGCATGGCGTCAAACTCGTTATTTAACCAAGCTTCGTTCAAAATATAATTCATTCGATTCACATCAAAATGATTTCCATACTCGTGATATGAACCTGTTGCAGATGATTTGAAGGTGGTTTTTAGAACTTCTTGATTTGTTCGCGCAAAAACTGCTTTTTTGTTATCATTGTACCAAGCAGCTGCATTTCTTAATTGTTGTTTTTCGTCAACTTTTCCTTTGGCATCATCCCAAATTGCTAGCCAATAGTCTTTTTGATATAATCCCATTAAAATTGAGTTTAAAGACCAATATTTTAGTTTAGTTTTATTATCAACCAAACCTAATTTATATAAAATTGTAAAAAATTTATATTTGTTGTACATAAACAAATCCATTACAAATTTATTCGATGTAAACAATTTTTGAGGTTGAGTTCTATTTAGATGATCTGATAATTTATCTATTATCAAATTTTTGTCATCCGAATAATTTCCTAACCACCCCAACTTTAATAACGGAATTGAAAAAGATTTCATTTCTCTTACAACCTCATCAATATTGATAAATTTAGTAAACCAAACATCATCTTCCGTAACCAAAACATAATCTGACGAAGATTTAACTTCATTATACCACAAATCTGTTGGTATTGTAAAGCCATCAATTTTATTCCCATTATTGATATTATTCTCTATAGCTTGAATCTTGTCCAAATATTGATTAGAAGTAATAATATTAACATTTGGATATTTCAATTGAATTAAATCTAAATATTTTTTAGGCGTTCCGTCATCCAAAATTTTAATTTCAAAATTACCTTTTACACAAGTATAAATTGATTGTAAACATCGATCTAAATAATATGGACGATTGAAGGATTTTATTATTATGGTGATCATAAAAATTTTCGTTTTAACTTTTTAAAGAACGTATTTTCTTGATCAAAAATAAAGCGAGGTAAATTTTCTATTGATTCAACTTTTTTGCCATATAAAACCGAAATATTTCTTCTTCTACATGTAGTTAGTAAAACTGTATGCCAATCTAATTTTTGTTGAGCTGTTTTTCCTTTGTTTTGAGATATGCCTTTATAATGAAGTCTATATAAATATTGAATTTTATCAATAAAATAAAACTCACCTACTTCGTATAATTTTAAATACAGATCTTGATCTTCAGAAATTATTAAAAACGAATTAATACCTTCAGTTTTATCATAAAATTCTTTCTTAAATGTAAAAAAATGGGCAACTTCAAAGTTTATATTAAAAAATAATTTATCTCCATTTTTTATTTTTAAGGTATTCTTAAATTCTCCTATTTCTTCAGATTTTTCATTGATCAACTTAATTTTAGAATAGGTCGAGATAATATGCGGATTACTATGATAACAATTCATTACTTCTTTTATAGCAGATACCGTAATCATATCATCAGGATCTAAAAAACCGCAAATTTCTCCTGAAGCCTCATCAATACATCTTCTTTTTGTATATCCGACTTTTTTATTTTCAGAATTTTGAAATAATTTAATTTTATTATCTTTTCTAGATAACTCTGTAAGTTTCTCATACGAATCATCAGTAGAAAAATCATCTACAATTACAATTTCGTAATCTTGATATGTTTGATTTTTGATCGATTGATAACACTCTTGGAAATAATTCCAATTATTATAATGCGCAATTAGAATAGAAAATTTCATTTTAGAATGATTTTACAAGATGTTCTTGTTTATTCACAATAATAGAATTTGATGGAACATCTTTATGAATAACACATCCTGCACCTATTATTACATTAGCTCCAATCGTAACATCTTTTAATATTACAACATTAGCTCCAGTCCAAACGTTATTACCTATTTTAATAAAACCAATATTAAAATCTGTTTTAGAAACAGAAAATGTTTCTTTTGTATATTGATGATTATGATCAAACAATTTCATTCCTTCTCCTAAAATACAATTTTCACCAATTGTTATTTCTCCTAAACACGAAATCGTAGCTCTTGTGATGTATGTATTTTTACCTATTGAAAACTTGGCATCTTTCTTAATTGTCAAATAATTTGATTCATTAATAGTTACATTTTCTTCTATGTTGATATGAGCTGATGAAGAAATGTCATAAAAATTATTAATTCCCAATTTAAAATCATTTGAAATTCTAGATTTAGAATTTTGTTTGAAAAGCTTTAAAGCTTCATTCTTTTTAGCTCTATTTATTAATTTATCTAGGGTCAAAAATATTTTATTTAACATAGTTTCAGGTTTATTTTTACAAATATAATAAGTTGTATTTTAACACTTAATAATTAATATATATTATTAAATTTGTTTTCCAAAATAAATTTATCAAAATCTAATACTTTGATTTCAAATTTCCCACTAATTAGCATTAATATTCCTATTTTCAAATGTGAAGATTATATCTATAGATGTTTAAAATCTGTGGTTAATCAAACCTATCAAAACATCGAAATAATTTTAGTAAACGATTGTACACCTGACAAGAGTATTGCGATTATTGAAGATTTTATTCAAAATCATAAAGATTTCGACATCAAATTAATCCATCATAAAGAAAATGGAGGTTTATCTGTTGTTAGAAACACGGGAATTGAAAATTCGAAAGGAGAATATATTTATTTTTTAGACTGTGATGACGATATCACAAATGATTGTATAGAAAAATTAGTAAACAATGTTTTAGAAAATGAAACAGAGATGGTAATTGCTCAAAATCGTTGGATTAATACTTTTGATCATTCTACAAAAGATTTTGGTTTTCCAACAGATTTTTCAACTCTAGTTTACTCAAACAATCTATCAATTTTCAAAGCTTATTGTCGAGGTTCTTTTCCTGTTTCATCTTGGAACAAATTGATTAAATTAAGCTTTATCAAAGAAAATGAAATTTATTTTGTTCCAGGATTATATGCACAAGATGAATTATGGATGTTTCATTGTATGGAAAAAATAGAAACTTTGTCGATTATTGATGACATTACGTATAATTATTATTTACATGCAAATTCTGTCGTATTTAATCGTACAAAAAAGAACTCTGAAAATCACCAAACAATTTTAGAATGGGTTGCAAAATCTTATCAAAATACAACTGATAGGGATCGAAAAAAATTAATACGAGGATGGATTATAAATTTTAAAAAAACAATCCTACAAATGCAATGGAAGGTGTTAAAAGATAAAGAGTACTTTAAAATAAATTATAATCGAATGAAAAAAGCTCCGTCTCTTACTTTTTCTGATTATTGTAGCACTGACTTTACACCACAACAAAAAAAGGAAAATCTATTATTAAATCTTCCTACTCATCTTGGATTTAAAATTTTTAAGAAACGTTATGAGGGGTAATATTTCCTAATTAAATTATTCAAATACTCTTTTTTGTTTTGCATAGAAAACTGATAATCCAATTCATGAATATCGATCGAATAATGTTCCCCTTTATCTTCAATGATTTTCGAACTTTGCTTTTTCAAACTTTTTTCGAAAGCTTCAATAATCTCGGGAATAAAAAAATTCTCTGAATAAGCGACATTCACAATTTTATTCCATTTACCAGATTGAACGTATTGAAGTGTAATATGCTTTACATCATCCACATCAATCAAATTACGTGTAGCGTGTTGATGAACACTCAATTGTTGATTCGTCGTGAGCTGTCGATAAAGATAATTCATCAACAAATTGGGGTTTCCTCCTTTCCCAACCGCATTGCTAATTCTAAGAATTAAATAGTTTGTAGTAAATTGCTTAATCACTTCTTCGATATGCAATTTATGCAACACATACGGACTATTATACTTAGAAGAATCGTAGATCGAACACGTACTAAAATAAACAAATAAGTGGTGAGGGTATTGTGTAATTGTTTCTAAAACCAAATCCAATTCTCGTTTAAATTGTTGTGCATCTTTCTCAGATGAATTCGAAACCCCCGACGCAAAAAACACCACATCTTCCAGATCATGGTCCAAAAATTGAGAAGCGATTAAACCTTTACCTAATACCATTTTAATTTTCTAATTCTATTTTTCATAGGAATTTCAATAAACCTATACGTTAAATGCGATGCTATTATTAATACGATCAAACCTACAAAAAATATCAAGTAACCATTATCGCTTAATCCTATAACTTTAAAAACTTTACGCAAAGCAATATAAATAGGATTCTGTAAAAGATACATTGCAAAACTTATTTCTCCTAAATATATAAATGCTTTTTTATTAAACAATTTTGTCAAACGTCCTGTATTTAATGCAACTAGTGAAATTAGAAATGCAAAAGGGATTGCCAATAATCCATTATGTAAGAATTGATCTTTTAAGAGATACACTAAAATTGTACATAATGCAAAAACAACAAAAATTAAAACATCATAATTACCAACGAGTTTAGTATAATTTTCTTTGAAAAATTTACCAAACCATAACCCTATTAAAAAAGTGCTAAAATGTAAAAAAGGATTATAATATAAGAAATACCTATCTAGGGATTGATATCCACCATAAGAAGTAGAATGATAAAACATACTCATTCCTATTTGAGAAATGGCCCAAAAGATAAAGAATATAACCCCTATTTTAACTATACTTAATTTCTTGATTACAAAATTATATATAAATGGAAAAGTAAAATAAAAAAACATTTCAACTGAAACTGACCATGAAGGAACATTCCAGCTTAAACTATATTCTGGTATCCAAGATTGAATCAACAATGCATTAATAAGAAAACTTTTTATATTAAAATCGTAATACTCTAAATAGTTTACACTTATTAAAAGTGAAACAATTATTGTTAGTAATAATGTAAATATATGCAAAGGGTATACTCTTGCTACTCGATTAATCCAATAATCTTTTTTATTAATTTTTTCTTTATCTCCATAAGCAAGCATCATGACAAAACCAGATAAAACATAAAAGTACCCGACACCTAAATTCAAAAATTCTCTTTGTACTTTTATAAAATCATTTTCTATTATAAACAAACTACTCGCAAAATGATAAATAACAATAAAAAGAGCAGCAATAAATCTCGTAAAAGTAAGTTGGTTTGTATTCATTTAGATTAGTTATTAAAACAAATATAGATTAAAATATTCTTATTCATAATAATATCATCATAAATGATATATTGTCTTATTTTTGAATAAATTTTTTGAAATGAAGTTTTTACCTATTGTTTTAACTTGTGATGATAAATATTTCAAATACGCTAACGTTGTCATTACTTCTTTGTTATATAATTTAAATGAAAATACGCAATATGAAATTAATATATTAAGTGAATTTATTTCTGAAAAAAATCAAAATATAACACAAAATCAAGTACAGAAATACCATAACGTTAAAGTGAATTTTGTGAAATTGGAAAATTTCGATCACAATCGTTTTTTTTTAAATTCTTACATGAATGTTACAACTTATTATAGATTTTATATCCCAGAATTATTTAGTCAATACAAACGTATTCTTTATTTAGATAGCGATTTAATTATAGATTACGACATTTCAAATTTAGCTAACATCTCTTTTGATGACAAATTGGCTTTATGTTGTCCAAGCCCTTTTATTGTAAATAAAATAAAGAATAAAAATGATAAAGATTTCCCAATAAATTATTTCACAGACACATTGAAAATGATATCTCCTGAAGAATATTTTAACGCAGGTGTAATGGTTTATAATTTAGAAAAAATTAATAAGGAAAATGTTAGTCAAAAAATATTTGATTCTTTACAAGAAATAGAAAAACCAAAATTACAAGATCAAGATTTACTAAATTCAGTTTTTAATCGATACGGAGGTGTTAGACTATTGAGTCAAAAATTCAACAATACACGTAGTTATAAAATCACTTATTTAAGATTAATTGTAAATGGAATAAAAAAAATTATGAATATTAAAATAAGTGATGCTGAAAAACTATATTTTATTTATCATTATGTTGGGAAAGAAAAACCATGGAAATATGATAAGATAGATTCTAAATTATTTTATTATTATGCATGTAAATCTCCATTAAAAAGTGAAATTTTACTAGAGAATAACAAAAAATTAAATATAATTGAGAAATTTTTGTTTTCCTATTTTTAGGATATCTTTATTCCTTTGAAATTTCTAAATAATTGTCTTCTTTAAACAAATATTTTATCCAATTTTCTATAGAATATTTTTGTAAAATTGTTTGATCTACTTTTTCGTATGGATTTTCTAAAAAAGTAGTAAAACATTCTTCATTTAAAATATCGTTTTCGAAATCTACAATCATAATATTATTAGGATTATAAAAATCGTAATTTACTACATCTTTATTATTGGTAATAATTTTCGTCTCAGTCGCTAAGCATTCAAAAAAACGAAATGACAAACCAATATGATGTGCTTTACAAATATCAATTACAACTTTAGAATTTCTTGTTCTTTCAAAAGTATCTTTCATAGGAATAAATGATGTAATATATTTAATATTTGGATCATTTAATTTCCCTACATGTTTTTGATTATCAGAAAACAGAATATTGACATCCAATTTTCCTGAAATATTTTGCAACAATTTACTTAATTTTTTATCACGTCGTTGACTTTCTAAAGTACCCGCTAAATCTCCGATATAAAACAAGTCGGTTTTTCTGTCAATATATGGTACAACTTGTTGATTAAAAACGCTAAAATTTGTACAAAAACTAAGCTTTATCTCTGGATGATCTTTTATATTATTTGAATCAAATGAATATACCTCGTCAAAATATTTTCTATTTTTTAATAAATTTGGTTTAAGAAATAATCTTAATCCATCCCAAATATATCCCACTGATTTATCACCAAGAGAAACTACTTCTCTTATCACTTTTGGAGTAAACTCCTCAGGTTTTATAACTAATATATAATCAAATTTTGTTGAATTATTTTTTTTAAACTCTTTTATTTTTTTTAAATAATGTCGATTATAAAACTCAGCTTCTAAAGTATGTATATATTGTTTGTTTGTTTTTATTTTACGATTGTAGATATTCTTTATTTTATCAGAAATCTTATTATAATGATATTCAGGTTTATCAGTTATATCTACATATTGTACTTGAAATTCCGCAGTATTGATTGTATTAACAAGCATTTCTAATAAACTACCTGTATATATACGGTGTGGTTGAAATAAAATAAGAATTTTTTTTGGTAACATCCTAAAAAGAATAAGTTAAAATGGTTAATTTAATTATCAAATTTAGTAAATATTAAATTCAGATTAATCTATTAATTGATTAATTACTAAATTTGATGATTAATTAGCAAAAAATTTATATACTTGTGAAAAAGTTTACAATTTTTACTCCCACATACAACCGAGCATACATTCTTCCACAATTATATACTAGTTTGATCAATCAAACTGATAAAAATTTTGTTTGGTTAATTATTGATGATGGATCTACTGATAATACAGTAGAACTAATTAATTCTTATATTATTGAAGATAAAATTCCAATAACATATATTAAACAACAAAACCAAGGAAAACATATTGCTATTAATAATAGTTTAGATGTTATAACTACTGAATATATTATCACAGTTGATAGCGATGATTATTTATTAGATAATGCTATTGAAGTTTGTTCTCAACTTTCAAAGAAATGTATAGACAACAAAATTGCTGGATTTACTTTTATTAATTGCATCGAAGAAATTCCAAATGACATTCTCAAATATGGAAATCAACTTACATTTGATTATAAAAAAATACATTTGAATATAAAAGGAGAAAAATCTGTCGTACTAAAAACGAATATATTGAAAAATTATAAATTCCCTATTTTTAAGGACGAAAAATTTTGTCAGGAATCTTATATACTAACTCAAATCATTGATAATCATAAAATATTATATACAGACTATATTCTTGCTAAAGGAGAATATTTAGAAGATGGACTGTCTCAAAATATCTACAAAAGAATGTTAGCCAATCCTCAATACTCTTTAGCTACTTTAAAAGTAAAATATAAGAGTAATAATATATTCAACCAAGAGGAAAAGAAACATTTTGCAATAAATTTTTGGGATATAACTCTAAAATCTAAAGTTGTACATCCAATTAAACAATTATTTAATTTCCCATTATTGGGTACGATGTTTTATCTAAAATATTTGATTAAGAAAAAAAGCTAATCCATCTTTTCTCTAGTTTTTTAGGTGTTAAACCTATTATACAAAGAAGATTACTTACTATCACAACTTCTATTTTTTCTATCTTAGAAATTTGATTTATACTTTTATAAATATGATTGAAATTTCTAAGATTTTTAGCATCTTTATTTTTGATGATTTGAAATAATAATACAATCAAATGTAAATAAGAATTCTTTTCCAATTCTTTATGTTTAATCTCTTTTCCTACGTTTAATGCCTTCGCTCTAATTGATATTAAGGATTCCATATATTCAGGATTATATTGTTTTGTTCCACCAGTTATAGAATTATCATGTAAGCGATATAAAAAAGTTGGCTTCTTAACATATAAAAATTGATCCTTATTGATATTTGGTAATATATTCAAATAAAAATCTGTTTCTTGTCCTCGTTTAATAGATGGATCAAATAACGTTTTATTTTCCAAATACTCCCTTTTGATTAATGAACTAGCTGTAAAAATAGGAAATTTCCAAAACATATATTCCTTAATAAGAGTATCTTCTATTTTAAATTCATTCTCTCTCAAGAAATTCAAATTTTCATCAACTATGGTGTAAGTTGCAAAGACAATTTCAATCTTTTGTGTAAATAATTCAATTCGAGAAGATAAAAAATCTTCTAACATCACATCATCGCTATCAAAAAAAAGCAACAAGTTCTCCTTTTGATTTCTCAAATCCATAATTCCTACAGCTATTCCCGCTTTTTACCAGATAATCAGGTCGGTGGTAAAATTTAAACCGTTTATCTTTTTCAATATAATTTTCTAAAACTTGTTCTGTATGATCTGTACTTCCATCGTCTACAATCAACCATTCAAAGTTTTTATTCGTTTGATTCAATAAACTTTCAAATAATTGAGGTAGGATATACGCTCTGTTATAGGTTGGAGTGAAAATTGTGATCATTTTTTATTCATTTATTGTTATAAATTTTTTAATTATTCTTTCAAAATCTTTTCCCCATTTTTCCCAATTAAGCTCTTGTTCATATTTTTTTCTTGCATTATTTGACATTTTTGATATTAATTCTGGATGATTTAATAAGTGTTCTATTGCATTTGCATAATCTGCTGCAGAAGCATTTTTCGCTAACAATAAGCCATTATAACTATCTGTTACTATTGTACCAATACCTCCTGTATTAGTAGAAATAACGGGTATTCCATAACCGAAAGCTTCGCAAAAAACAATTCCAAAACACTCTGCTTTGGATGGAACAAATAAGAAATCAGAATTAAAAAGATGATTTTGAAGTTGTTCAAATTCTTCTGTGCTATTTTTATTAAGAAATGGGATAATTGTGATCCAATTTTCGTCTATAGAAGGTACGCAGCCTATTATTTTCATATTTATAGGATAACCTTTTTCATGAAGAATTTTCAAACTCTCATAGACTAATCCCCCTCTTTTTCTTTCCCAATCTACAGCCAAAAAAAGAAATGTAAATTTATTGTTTTGTTCCTTTTTTTGAAGTTGGTTAGGAACAATTATATTTGCTCCAAATTTTAGAGTATAAACTTTATTTTTCTCAATATTATATTGATTAACTGCAAAATCACTTGCCCATTCTGATGGGAAAATTGCAACTTTAGATTTTTTTAAAAATTTCTTCTCAATATATTTTGTTTCCAACTTAGAAAGAACTCCAAAACCTGAATAAGCTGGATAATAGTTAAGTAACTGTCCTACATTTGCATCATTCAAATAAATAATTGGTATTTCTGTTTTGACATATGCAAAATCATTAATATATGTAGGAACAAATATTACATCAAAGTTTTTATTTTTTAAATAAGATTCTATTTGTTTCCCAATTTTTTTTGAGGAAAAGATGTTTAAGTGTCTATTATAACCTCTTTTAAAAATTTGATTATACAATTTTTCTATTTTATCTAATTTTTTTTTGTCTTGATTAGATAATTCTAATTTGGGAATTCTTTCTACCTCATAATCTAAAGAAATCATTTGTTCATACATCTTAAACATAGTTCCTGACCAGTTTTTTTTATCTTCTAAGTGGCTCGAACTGTAAAAACCTATTTTCATCCTTTTGTTATTTTGTTTCTTAATTTAATAAAGTATAATTCAAAATAGTTGTAATTAAGAGTCGATAAAAAAATAGTTATAGACCAAAACAAAATATATTTAATAATCCATACCAAAACATGTGAATATGATGTAAAATTATCAAGGAAGTGGTAAACAACTTTCCAGTCTATACCATAAATAATAATGTTAAGTACTATAGAATAATTTAATAGATAAACAGAATATGAGATAATACTATTATGAACAATAATTTTATTGATTATTGAATTGTTAATTTTTAGATAATAAAAATAGGGTAATAAAAAGAAGATAGACAAACCTTCTATTAAAAAAGAAATATTAACATCATAAAATATTCCTAAAGAGTAAATATGAGACGAAAAATAATATATCGCGAGAAATAAAATTCCTATAATAGCAAATTTATTTTTTAGAGCTTTCCAAGATTTAATATAATAATGATGAAAAATTGAAGCTAGTATTCCTAACATTAGACTATCAAATCTTAAAATTACTTGTTTACGAAATGATAAATCGAAATCTGTATTGTCAGCAAAATTTAGGTATCTATAAAACCTAAACGCAATAACAAAAAGTATAACAAAGAAAGTTACCCAAATTAAAGTAGATTTGAAAGATCTTTCTCCTCTTAAATGAAATACAATTAAAGTAAAAGAGGGAATAAGTAAATAAAACCATTCTTCTACTGCCAAACTCCACGCTTCAGGAAAAAAAGGAGGATGATTCCATGCGAAATTTTGAATAAACAAATAATAGTCAATAAGTTTTATTGTACTTAAATCATATTGTTTTATTGTAAAATACAAAACGAGCAAGGTCAATACAAAATAATAATTAGGTAGTGTTCTAAACCAACGACGTGTAATAAAGTTTATGAAAAATTTAATATTACTTGTTTCGGACTCTTTTTTTTCAAAATCGCGAATAAAAATTCCACCTATTAAAAACCCACTCAATACAAAGAAAATCGTAACTCCATCCATATAAAAATAGCTGGCTACTTTAGATATTGTTGGGGGTAATATTTGTTTCCCATGTAAGAGCATCACCATAAAAATTGCAATGACGCGTAAAAGATCTAATCCTATTATTCTTTTAGGATTATAATCTACTTTGAGAATGTTATTTAGTTTATTATTTCCCACTTTACAAATATTTCTTTTTTAAATAAACTTTAAGCTTTCCTTTTTTTCTCAAAATCCATTTTAAATGTTGTAACGCTAAAAAATAATTCCCCTTTTTTATCAGAGCATCAAAGGCTATTCTACTTCTAGAAAAAACTTGCCAATCACTTGATTCTAATACCTTCCCGCCATATAATTCCCCAATTATCTCATCTAAAATATTATGTTGTAAATCTCTTTTATAATTAATTCCATTTGATAATCCTTCACTGTGTCTTCTGTATGCACTCATAGTATCTGAAAATCCACGCATTTTTCCTATAAAAGAAGCACTCATATAAAGAATCGTATCAAAATATAAAAGATTAGGATGTTTTTTCATCTCATCAAATACTTTTGTTTGTAAAACCTTTGCTTTCATAAAAACAGAGGTAGTGTGAACAACCCAATGTTGATAAATCTCTAGTGCGCTATAGTCTCTATCTTCTATTTTAGAGAATAAAGTTCCGTCAATAGTTTTATCTGGCGAAACATTGGTAACTTGATGAAAACAAATTGAATAATCTTCATTATCTTCTAAAAAGTCAAATTGTTTTTGAAGCTTATTTTCATCTGTCCAGTAATCATCTCCTTCGCAAAAAGCTAGATAATCTCCCGTTACTTTTTCAAGAGCATTATAAAAATTGGGGGTAGATCCTAAATTTTTCTTATGATTCGTGTAAATTATTTTAATGTGAGAAGGTGCTTTTTTTAAAACTTCTTCTATAACTTTATGTGTATTGTCTGTAGAATTATCATTTGATAAAATCAATTCAATAGGGAAATTTACATTCTGCATGAAAATTCCTTCAAGATTTTTTTCAATAAAATTTTCTTGATTATAAGTCAAAACAACTATAGAAAGTTTTTTTTTCATTTTAATAATTTTAATATTCTTTTATACCCTATAAACTTTGGATTTGCATACTGTAAGATTAATTTTATTTTTGCGAGTTTACTAAAATTAAATTGATTTAAGTATTGAATAAAACAATCAAAAAAATAGACTTCTCTTTTTTTATCAATTAATTGATTTTTAGGCTTTTTAAAATATTTCTTATTTTTTATTAATGATTGAAACCATTCGTTATTAATACTTCCTTCAGAAAAATGTTTTAATAAAATTGAGGAAGTAATGATGTTTTGAAAATCATTTGCTACTCTATTTGAAAAATCAATATCATAGCAATGAAATTCTTTTATTCGATTATTAAATTTATATTGATTATAGACATCTTTACGACAAGCTAAAAAGACTCCGTCTAAACTTTGACATTTTTTATCTTCCTTTAAAATATAACTGCGTATAAAAGTACTTTTATTATATTGTTGTATATGACGAAAACTACTATTGTGTAAATCCCACCAAGCAAAAGGCACATTTGGTGTATAAGTTGATCCCGCAATACCTATACAGCCATTTTCTTTATTTGTTAAATAGTTGATTAAAATATGTCCCCAATTTTCAGTTTCAAATAAAACATCTTCATGTACAAATAACAAATTATCATACTTTGCCTTTTCTGCGCCCTTATTATAAGCTTCACAAATTCCCATCAATCCTGGATTCCATTGTTGAATGATTTCATACTGAAAATCATCTCCTATGGTTTCTTTGATATTTTCAGAAAACTGAGTAAAATATTCTTCTTGATATGATGAGACTATGATTGATAACATTATGAAAATAACTTAATTAACTTAAACAATAAACGGGTAAAGATACTTTTATTAATCTGATTATTAGTCTTTATCAATTGATCCAATTTATTATTGATAAAGCCATAATTAGCAATTGCATTTTCATCGTATTTCAAATACTTAGACAAATGTTTTTTATAAATATAATTCTCTGAATATGTTCTTTTATTTATATCTAAATTTAATTCAACATCCATAGAGTTTTCTTTCCTTCTATAATAAAATCCAATATAATTTAGTCGTAAAACTTTTGAATTGACGTTTAAAATAGCTAACCATAAATCCCAATCTTCTCTTCCAAAAATTAACATCTCGTCATAACCTTTAGCATTTAACCAATCATTTTTTTTAAAAAAAGCTGAGCAATAGATTATATTAGCTTGAATTAAATTATTGTAATTATACTCAGGCAATTCCCATTTACCGATTCTATCTCCAAAAAACTCTGCTTCGCAATATATAATTGTATAATCTTTATCAAATTGAGCAGATGCTAATTCTAAATACTGAGAACCTATTTTATCATCACAATCTAGTGGTAAAATCCACTCTCCTTTTGTGATCTCTATACCTGCATTACGGGCAGAAGATAATCCTCCGTTTTCTTTTTTTAGGTAAATAAAACGAGGATCTTTTTTGGTCCATTGCAAGGCTACTTCTTCTGTATTGTCCGGTGATCCGTCATTTACTATGATACATTCCCAATTTTGATAGGTTTGGTCTAAGACTGACTGTAGGCATTCGTCCATATAAATAGACTGATTGTAGCATGGAACAATAACCGAAATAAGAGGTTGTTGCATGATGTGTATATTTAAGTATTTCTAATTTAGGTTGTTTACAAAGTTACTTTATTTGTAAGAATATGCAAGTTATTATTGGATGTTCTCTTCTCTATTTTTTTTTACTGTGTTTATTTATGATTATTTATTTTATTCGATAATTATGATATTCACAATGAAAATCTGTTTACTAATTATAGTTTATGCTTTCATATTTATAGGAATGTTGTGAGTGTATAGTGAAAAGGATGAAAGAGTTTTGCTTGTTCGTTGTCTTGTGTCACAATGGATATGCCGACGAAAGGAAAAGTTGTTGATGAGTCTTGTTGTTCTTGTATTTGTGGAGATAATTTAATTTCTGAAAGTGGTGTAGCAAGGGTATCTATTGGGACATAGAAATTTTGAAAATTGATAAGGTTTAGCTCTAATTCTTCGGTGCAAACCAACCATCCTATACTGATTTCTAAATAAGCGTTTGGGAATTTGGATTTGTGTTGAAATACTAGGCCTGCTTGTATTTTTAATTCATTTGTTGGGGCATTATATTGTACATAAAACGGGGATAGTTTGCACTTTTTGTTGAGTGAACGATGTTGTAATTTACCATTTTTGTAGGCTTCTACTAGTGCTGTGTACATGGTAGATTGATTGGTTTCTTTTTTTATAGTAGAGAAAAATGAAACCAATTGGTTGTGAAAAGTTCCGTCTTTTTGTTTCCAGTTGAATGGTAGTATGTGTTTCTTGAATGATGCGGAAAACATCGATAATTCTTTGAAACGTTTCTTAACTTCTATTGTATTTGGATGCTGTTGTGCTGAACTATTAACAAATCCGCCTGCATATTTTTTGACAAAAGATTTACCATTACGTTGAAAAAAAATTAAATTTCCTAATTTACCATTTATATTAAATTCATTATCTGTTTTAGCCATAAATTTACTATATTTAACTATTGAAAATCAGTTGATTAAATATAGCGAATTTATTTCTATTTTTCTCCTTTTTAATTGTTTTTCACTTCTTCAACTGTATTCCTAAGTTATTTTTATAGTAGTTCTATGCTACCTCTGTGCTACCTTTATGTCGCCTCTAAGCCGACTTAAAGAGGAGGTTTGTTATAGGAATTTGTGATGATACTTCATGTATATTAGCTATAATGATGCTGAATAAATTTGTGGATTGCTTAATTTTTGTTTTGAAGTTTTATTTTTGAATGGAGATTATTAAATGTTTAGATAATGATTTGGTAATGTGATGCTTTTAATTAATAATAGATATTAGTCTAAGTATTGGGTTTGATTGCAGTATGGTCAATTACTAAGATTAATTGTTAATCAATTTTTAAACCTTTTAAATTTTATAAATTATTTTATAAGAATAAAACTAACTAGTTTTATTCTTATAAAAATCTTTCAAAGCGTAAATTATAAGGTCCGAGTTTGAAAATTTTAATTCTTTCTTAAGAAGATTTAATAATTCATTTTCATTTTTGGACTCATTCAAAGCTGATTTTAAATACTTTAATATTTTACCAATACGCTGATTATTATAAAACAATTCTTTATCATCTATCCATGTGGCTTCGTAGTGATGTATGGCATATGTATTTTTAGATAACTCTATTAAACCTGTTTCATAACTTTTTGGAGAAAAATATTCTTGAGGATATATAACAACATAATTATTCTCATTCTTGTAGATACCATCAAGCGTTAACCCTCTATCTTCTAAAATCTTTTTATAACCCATAGGACCTGTAAAAGATTGATTAAAGTTTCCATCTTCATTTATGAAATGCCTATCATTGTATAAATCAAACACATCGTTAACTAATCTACCATTCTTTTCACTGGCTACTAGACCTACATTTGGAAAGTTATTAATTTCATAACTTATAAATGCCGATAAATTTAGCATTTCATAATCAAGTGGTTTAATAAACTCTACGTCTGTATCTAAATAAATCCCACCTTCATTTATAAGTACATAATTTCTTAAAACATCTACAATAAACCCATATTTCTTGGCCTCATAACATTCCTTAACGAACTGATGAGAATTAACATCGAAAGTTTCCTCGTTCCAACATTTTATCTCAAAATCTGGTAAATATTTTTTCCAAGATGTAATACAATCTATCGCAGACTGTGGTAATTCTTTTCCTCCAAACCAACAGTAATGTATTATTTTTGGTATCATTATTTAAATTGATTTTTCCATTGATTGATACTATCCAAAGGAACTGTTAAAGTCGGTAATATATAATCTTTACTTTTCAAAAAAGGAGTAATACTTTCAATATCATCTCTTTTTATTACATTTAAATTAATGTCTTTTCCTATCTCAAGTGCGCGATTATCAATACCTATAATTAACGTTCTAATCCCTCTTTGCATTGCATATATACCTGCATGTAGTCTTGTTCCTAAATAATCAATATTACTAATATTGGCATCCAAAAACTTTTGATAAGCATTTAAATTAGGTGAGATAAATCTCAATCCTAATTCATTATTAGGATTAATTTCTTCTAAATAATCTAAATCTTTAATACTTTGAATCCATATATACACTTCGTTATAATGTAATTTTAGCATTTTTAACATTTTTAAATCATTTTCATAGTCTTTATCGTAATCTGTAATTGTAGTAACAACATTATTTGATTTTAAATTATTAAAGCTTTGTTGATTTAAATTCCAAGTTGTTGGACAGCATGTATTAATTACATTATTAATACCTATAGATTTCAATTTATTTTTCGTATACTCATCTCTTACAGAATGAATAACCTTATCTGAAAGAATAGTTTTTAAAATTAATTGTGTTTCTTCAGTAATTACATCATCATATAATCCCCAACCTACCCCTAAAAGAACACATCTTTTATAGTAATAACTTAAATCATCTTTCCTAATTCGCCATGAGCGAAATTTTTCCATAGAACCATTCAATAAATTTGTTCCAGAAACAAACAAAAATTCTTTTTCTAACAACCATTCACGTTCAACATTATTAATACTTATATGAGTTGGATATGTAGTAAAATATGCATTACTATCAAATGTATCATTCAAATGAAGGTTGATTGACTCCATTATTATATTATCTCCAAGATTAAAAGATGTAACACTCGTATCTAAAATCCCTAAATTTTTAAATCTATTATTTTTATCAATTTTATCTGTTGTATCAATAATGTAATCT
>NZ_JAAGKM010000036.1 GCF_019308355.1 Empedobacter falsenii
TGAAAAAATCATCCGGAAATAGGTCTTTTGTTTCCATAAATATGTAAATATTAAATGTATAAAAAAAATTCTGCTCGATTTTAACCCAAGCAGAATTTTATACTTACACAGTTTTTGGTACAGTGTCTTTTTTTATTTGATAGGATTTTCTTCTTCCCATTTTTTCCAAGCAGTTTTATCCCCTTTTAACCAAAGAATGTATTGGGAAATTATTAATCCAGAAATTGCATCGTTTCCAAACATTTGTTTTCCAATATTTCTATCATTAAAATATTTCGATAATCTAGAACCACCATTAATTCCCCAATTGTTTCTTATCCACATTCCTAAACCTCCCATATGAGAATTAAACATAAAAGTATCTGTAGATTCTTTTAATTCTTTTTTAGCTTCGAAAGCTAATATTTTATCTAATTCTGTTAATGATTCATATAAATTTTTTGGAATGTATACATCGTCAATTTTTTCTAAAGTAAGTCTTTTTTCTTTTTCGATTCTTCTTTTTTCATTATCTTTTATCGTTTCTAATTCAGCAATTTTATCATCATAATTTCTGTAGCCTCCAAAGAATCTTGTTACATATATTTTATCAACTTCTTTAGGAATAAAATCAGTTTCAAATGTTGAATTTAAAAGATAATCTTCAATTTGTTTTTTATTGAAAATAGAATCTGTTTCCAAATTTTCGATTTCAAACTTTCCACTTCTATTTAAGTAGCCACTTATTTCTATCCGATGAAGTTTGTAGTTATTTTGAGAGCTTGAAGGAATAAATTTCAGATTTGAAAGCTTACCTATACTTTCGGCTATTGTTTCATATGTGTTGATGTTTTTAATATCAGTGATATATTTATATGGATATTCATAATTTGAAATTTTGCTTTTTATAGGTTCAATATTTTTTATAGTAGGATAAATAGAATCAAAATCAATATTAGATTTGATAATTTCTCCTTTATTTAAATCAAAAAGTGTTACCTTTTTTCTGTTATCTATAAGGAAAATAATATCATTTTTATTGAAAATGAAATTTTTAGTTAAAAAAATATCTTTCTCTGATAAAGATTTATTGTACTCTTTGTAGGTTGAGGTATAGTTTTCGAACAAATTTCTATTTTCGGTTTCATAAAATAGTCTGCATTTCTCTTTGTTTTTATCACAATTGGTAAACTCTTCAGAGGAATAAGTTTTAGCTATTTTTCCATCAATATAATAAGTAACATTTCTTTCCTCTAAATCCTGGCTGTTTATATAATTTGTAAAATAGATTATTTTTCTCCCATCATTACTTATTGCAAGAAAGAAAGGAAAACTTTCATCTAAATCAAATGATCTATTTAGTTTATAATATACCTTATTTTGTCTCAAACTATCACGTTCTCGATTAAAAAACACAATTGATTCACCTTTTAAATTAGGTATAAAATCATCATATGAAATAGATTTTAACTTATATATTCCATTAGAAGAGTAGGTTTCTGAGATTGGTGAAAAGCTTGACCATTGAGAAAAAATGGTAGTATAACCTGATATTAAGAGGATGAAGAATATGTAATATTTTATCATTAATTTTATTTGTGGTATTGATATTAAAACTATGAATAAAATTTATCTTTTGCTAAATAATTATTTATCCTCATTCAAAACCTTTATTGAAAAACTGACAATATATTTTATTGGCATAACGTTTGACTTATTTATACTCGCTTTTCTAAATGCTTTAGACAAGATTCAAATCTTAATAATGTTGTTATTATGAAAGGCTTTCGTCAGTTAAAAATAGTTTTACTGACACTTTGAACGTATAAAAAAATTATGAACATAGACAATTTGTCATTAGCACAAGTAATGGAAGAAGAAATCGAATTAATTCCTTTGATGAGTAAAGACGAAGAAAGTAAGCTAAATAAGCAAGATATT
This sequence comes from Empedobacter falsenii, assembly GCF_019308355.1. Classification (GTDB taxonomy): domain Bacteria; phylum Bacteroidota; class Bacteroidia; order Flavobacteriales; family Weeksellaceae; genus Empedobacter; species Empedobacter falsenii_B. Next base: position 1,921 of record NZ_JAAGKM010000036.1, read on the forward strand.
TCTTCGGTATTGCCTATTTTATCGTTAAGAAACACTGTCTTATTTCCGGGTGTGGTTGCGCCAATTACCGCGGGTAGAGATAAATCTATACAACTTTTAACACAAGCTTACAAAGAAGATCGCATTATTGGAGTGCTTTCGCAGAAAGAAATTGCTGTGGAAGATCCTACACAAGACGATTTGTATACAGTTGGTACAGTTGCGAAAATCATGCGAATGATAAAATTGCCAGATGGAAACATTACGGTGATTTTACAAGGGATGAAACGCTTCAAAGTTAAAGAATTTGTATCAAATGATCCTTATTTCAAGGCTGAAGTAGAAATTTTGACAGAAAAAGTTCCGACATCACGCAACAAAGAATATCCAATTATTATTGAATCAATTCGTGATTTAGCTTTTCAGATTGTAGAAGAAAATCCAATGTTGCCTTCGGAAGCTGCAGGAGCTATAAAAAGTATCGAAAGTAATACATTTCTAATCAACTTTGTAGCGTCTAATTTGACGTTAAGTTTAGATGAAAAACAGTTGTTATTAGAAATTTCTGATATGAAACTTCGCGCAATGGAAGTGATGCGTTTTATGAATGTTGAGCTTCAGAAATTGGAATTAAAGAATACGATTCAGAATAAAGTTCGCAAAGAATTAGATCAACAACAAAAAGAATATTTCTTAAATCAACAAATCAAATCGATTCAAGAAGAGTTAGGAGGAAATTCGACAGAAGAAGAAATCAATGAAATGCGCAAACGTGCTTTAACGAAAAGTTGGAGTGAAGAAGTAGCCAATCATTTTGATAAAGAAATCAACCGTCTTTCTCGTCTAAATCCGCAAATGCCAGAACATAATATTCAGCGTAATTACCTTGAATTTATGTTGGATTTACCTTGGAATACCTTGACAAAAGATAACTTTGATATCAAGAATGCAAAGAAAATTTTAAATCATGATCATTATGGTTTAGAAGATGTGAAAGAACGTATTTTGGAGCATCTTGCAGTCTTGAAATTGAAAGGAGATATGCGTTCGCCAATTCTTTGTTTATATGGACCTCCGGGTGTTGGTAAAACATCGTTGGGGAAATCTATTTCAGAAGCGATTGGGCGCAAATATGTACGTATGTCGTTGGGTGGTTTACACGATGAATCTGAGATTCGTGGTCATCGTAAAACTTATATAGGAGCAATGCCAGGACGAATTTTACAATCAATCAAAAAATCTGAATCTTCGAATCCGGTTTTTGTTTTAGATGAGATTGATAAAATGTCGGCTAGTGCGCATGGAGATCCTTCATCAGCAATGTTAGAGGTTTTAGATCCAGAGCAAAATTCAACTTTTTATGATAATTTCTTAGAAATTGGCTACGATTTGTCTAAAGTATTTTTCATTGCGACAGCTAATAATATTGGAGATATTCCAAGTCCGTTACGCGATCGTATGGAGATGATTAATATTGCAGGTTATACAATCGAGGAAAAATCTGAAATCGTAAAACGTCACCTTTTACCAAAACAATTAAAAGAACATGGCTTAAAAGAGAAAGATGTTGTGTTAGGTAAAAAAGAAATCGAATATTTGATTACGGGTTATACGCGCGAATCGGGAGTTCGAAAATTGAATCAGAAAGTTGCAAAATTGGTTCGTTCGGCTGCAAAACATATTGCGTTGGAAGAAGAATTTAATGCTAAATATTCAATCGAAGATATTTCGAAAATCTTAGGACCTTCAATCACGCCAGATCAATATGAGAACAACGAAGTTCCGGGGGTTGTGGTTGGTTTAGCTTGGACAAGTGTTGGAGGAGATATTTTATTTATCGAATCTATTTTATCTAAAGCGAAAAATGGTGGACTTTCGATTACAGGAAACCTTGGAACTGTGATGAAAGAATCTGCAACAATTGCATTAGAATACATCAAATCGCATGCGGATGAATTGGGAATTAATCCAGAAGTTTTCGAGAATTATAAAGTTCATATTCACGTTCCAGAAGGAGCAACGCCAAAAGATGGACCATCTGCTGGAATTACAATGTTGACGTCTTTAGTTTCGTCTTTTACGCAACGAAAAGTAAAAGCGAAATTAGCGATGACTGGTGAGATTACACTTCGCGGAAAAGTGTTGCCAGTTGGCGGAATTAAAGAGAAAATTTTAGCGGCAAAACGTGCAAATATCAAAGAAATTATTTTGTGCGAAGATAACCGAAAAGATATTGAAGAAATTAAAGCAGAGTATGTAAAAGGAATGACTTTCCATTTTGTAAAAGAAATGAAAGAAGTTTTGGATATTGCTTTAACGAATCAAAAAGTAAAAGGAGCAAAGGTTTTGGATTAATCTATAAATCTTTTTAGAACATATAAAAAGGAACTCAATTAGAGTTCCTTTTTTTGTTTATTATAGAATACTAATATCTTCTAAATTTGGATTTTTAGATTTAATTAAATTAATTTTCCATTCCCGTTTCCAATTTTTCAATTGCTTTTCTCTTAAAATAGCTTGACTAATTGAAGTAAAATCTTCAAAATAAATTAATGATTTTACATTGTATTTTTGAGTGAAAGCTGAACCAATTCCTTCTTTATGAGCTTCTATTCTTTTAATTAAATTGTTGGTAACTCCAATATAGAAAACAGTTCGATATTTGTTTGTAAGTATATAAACATAATATATTTTCATAAGAATTCCTTATATGATATGTTCCTGAAACGAGTTCAGGATGACTTCGTTAGATAAACTAATTTAAGGATTATTAATGATAATGTAGAGAAAGAATGTCAAGCTGAATTCATTTCAGCTTCGCATCAACATAAAAGGAACTCAATTTAGAGTTCCTTTTTTTGTATACTTTATCTTAACTTTAGTCTAAATCTTAACCTTAGTTTTACTTTATCTTATAAGCAATTCCCCAAAAAACAGGCATATTAAAAGGACCACTATATTTCCCATAACCAGGAATAACCAAAGGATCAATTCCTTGATCTTTTTTACCACCAATATAAGCTGCAGGATGTAAGGCTAATTCACCATAAAAATTCTTAAAAATCTCTACACGTCCACCGACAACAGCTTCTATCCAATAACTACTTACATTCGCTTTTGGCAAACTTCCTGTCCCTGTAATCTCATTTGATTGTAAATCTCTAATCGGATAACTATTGACGGTTTGCGAATATTTAGAATACGCAATTCGTCCACCAATGTAAATTCCGTTCGATTGATTTTCGATATCTTGCGTTATAAACCAGTTTGCACCAAGTTTTGCAAAAACGCCGTCAACATCAACATCCCAATTGATTTCATTGAAATTATTTTTCTCGAAACCAGCTTCTACAACGGCATGCCACTTATTATTGATTTGATAAGAAGCATAAGCGCTAACTCCTTTTTTATCGTTGAAAGCAGAAACAATTGGATTGAAAACATCTACACCGATAAAAATATCGTGGTATTTTTTCTTTGGAATAGAATCTGTAACCGAAACTTTTGTTGAATCAGTTTTATTTTCTTGACCAAATGCAAAATTAATTGCGCTCGTCAGCAAAAAGCTTAATAATAGTTGTCGAACCATCTTTAATTTCAGTATTTACAGTTTCTATTTTCTTTATCCAATTTCCAGCTCCATTTCCAGTTTTTGTTACCAATTTTACATCAACTCCTTTAAAAGTTAATCCAAAACCACAAGCTTTAGAAGTATAGCCATTTCCAAGCGTATCGTATTTTAAAATCAATCGATCACGTTTTGCAGGAATTGTTCTGATGACTTTACCCGTTATAGAATCTTTTACATCTATATCTGGACCTTGCGCTATAGTATAATAAATTTCTTTTTTTGAATTATTACGCAAAGCAATTCCGAAACTCGTTTTTCCTAAAGCAGAATTTTTTTCGATTAAGACAGTATCTTTACTCGTTCCTGTAGCTTCTCTAATTCCTTTCGTAATCGAATCATTATATACATACGCCCAATAATAAATCGAATCTTCTAAAGGAACATTTGTTCCATCATAATACATATCAGCAACCATGCGAGGAACATCACCTTCGTCGGTACAAATATCATCGTCTTCGCAACTATAAAATGCTAAAGAAATTATAGAAGCGAAAATTGAATAAGCCAGAAAACGTTGAATATTTTTCATTTTTTTTTGATTGAATTTTAAATTCGCTCTAAAAGTACAATATTTTCGACATGATGCGTTTGTGGAAACATATCAACTGGCTGAACTTTAACAATTTTATAGTGATCTTTCATCAATTCTAAATCGCGCGCTTGTGTAGCAGAGTTACACGAAACGTAAACAACACGTTTAGGATTCATGAACAAAATATTTTCAACTACTTTTTTATGCATTCCATCACGTGGAGGATCAGTAATAATTACATCTGGAATTCCGTGTTCGTTAATGAAATCTTGATTCAAGACATCTTTCATGTCACCACAATAGAAATCACAATTATCAATTCCATTAAATTTTGCTGCCGCTTTTGCTGCATCAATTGCTTCTTGAACAGATTCTACACCAACTACTTTTTTCGCTTTTTTCGAAACGAATTGCGCAATCGTTCCAGTTCCAGTATATAAATCGTATACTAATTCATCTCCAGTTAAACCTGCAAAATCACGTGTTAATTTATATAATTCGTAAGCTTGTTCTGGATTTGTTTGATAGAAAGATTTTGGACCAATTTTGAAGTTCAAATCTTCCATCTTTTCCATAATATGATCATCTCCAGCAAAAACTTCGATATCTAAATCATAAACAGAATCGTTTTGTTTTGGATTGATTGCATACAATAATGAAGTAATTTCTGGGAATTTATCTTTCAAGTTTTGTAAGAAAGCTTCACGATTTTCTTTTTCTTCACGGAAAAATTGAACCAAAACCATTACTTGTCCATTCTGAGAAGTTCTGATCATTAACGTTCTCAATAAGCCTTCTTGATTTTTTAAGTCAAAGAAATCCAAGTGATGTTCTAATGCAAATCGTTTTGCTTCGACACGAATCGCATTCGAAGGATCACGTTGTAAGTGACATTTTGTAACATCCAAAACTTTAGACCAAGCGCCAGGAATATGGAATCCAACTACGTTACGGTCGTCAAATTCTTTCCCAGACTGAATTTCTTCTAACGTTAACCAACGTGCATTAGAAAAAGTAAATTCTAATTTATTACGATAAAAATATTGTTCTTTAGAACCTAAAATTGGAACAATTTCAGCATCTAAATCTTTGAAACCTCCGATACGAACTAAATTGTTAACTACTTCGTCGTGTTTAAATTTTAGTTGCGCATCATAGCTCATATCCTGCCATTTACAACCACCACAAACACCAAAATGCTCACATTTTGGCTGAACACGATAAGGCGATTTTGTGTGAATTTCGATTGCTTGTCCTTCTAAATAGCTGCTTTTTTTCTTCAAAACGTGTACATCTACAACGTCTCCTGGAATCGCACCTTTTATCAGAACCGTTTTTCCTTCATCTGTTTTACCAACCGATACACCTTTTGCACCAGCACGTAAAACTTCTATATTATTTAATATGATTTTTTGTTTCGCTTTTCTTGACATTTTGCAAAGGTAAGCAAGTCCCCGAAATATTCAATTTTTTATCTTTTTTTGGAATCAATCTTTGTATTTTAAATAAAATTTTTACTTTTACAACATAAAATCTATCGGTTTTATAGATTATTATTTTATTGAATAAATTCATTTAGGATAATTTTCTTTAAATTGTTTAAAAAATAGGTTTGTTATTTAAATTATTCTATTAATTATATTTATTTAGAAAAATAATATAATTTTGAAATCAGAAATGAAACAAGAAAAATGAAAAAAATAGTATTTAATATGTCAATGTATATGTGCCACTCGTTAAAAGAGGAGGAATATATTGTGATGTATTAATTACGAAAATAATAATTCATGAACTCCTCCAAAATTTTGAGGAGTTTTTTATTGTCAAAAAATAAGTTAGAAAGTTAGAAAGAATGTCAAGTCAAGAAAAAAATTATTTAAATCAGCTAGAAGACGAAGCAATCTACATTTTGAGAGAAACAGCTGCTCAATTTGAGCGTCCAGCATTGTTATTTTCAGGAGGAAAAGATTCGATTGTTTTGATTCATTTAGCTTTAAAAGCCTTTCGTCCAGGGAAATTTCCTTTTCCTTTGGTACATGTAGATACAGGACACAATTTTCCTGAAGCGATAAAATTTAGAGATTATTTGGTTGATAAAATCGGTGAAAAATTGATTGTAGCCTCTGTAGAAAATGCTATAAAAAAATATAATCTGAAAGAAACTTCTGGCCGTTTTCCTTCTCGTAATGCCTTGCAAACGTATGCGTTATTAGATGTGATTGAAGAAAATGAATTTGATGCATGTATTGGAGGAGCTCGTCGCGATGAAGAAAAAGCACGTGCAAAAGAGCGTATTTTCTCAGTTCGTGATGATTTTGGCCAATGGGACCCGAAACTTCAACGTCCTGAATTGTGGAATATTTTGAACGGAAGAATTGAAAAAGGACATAATGTTCGTGTTTTTCCGATTAGCAATTGGACAGAATTAGATGTTTGGAATTATATCAAACAAAATAACATCGAATTGCCAAATTTATACTTTGCTCACGAGCGTGAATGTATTGTTTACAATGATAAATTAATAGCGACTTCAGATTTTATTCAGCCAAATGCAGACGATGAAGTTGTGGTAGAAAAAGTACGATACAGAACGGTTGGTGATATGACGTGTACAGCGGCTGTACCTTCAGATTCTTCTACGATTGAAGATATTATTATTGATATTATCAATACAAGAATTAGCGAAAGAGGACAAACTCGTTTGGATGATCAATTGTCAGAATCGGCGATGGAAGAACGTAAAAAACAAGGTTATTTCTAAGTCAAAATTTTTTTAAACAAAACTCTATAATATCTATAGGAATTAAGTAAAATGAATGCATTAAAATTTATAACAGCAGGAAACGTAGACGATGGTAAAAGTACTTTAATAGGGCGTTTACTTTACGATTCGAATAGTATTCACACCGATCAATTGGGTGTTTTAGAAAAACGTAAATCAAATGAAGACGACGAAATTGATTTGTCTTTGATTACAGATGGTTTACGTGCCGAGCGCGAACAAGGAATTACAATAGACGTAGCGTACAAATATTTTTCGACTGCAAAACGAAAATTTATTATTGCAGATGCGCCTGGACATGAGCAATACACGCGAAATATGATTACAGGAGCTTCAAATTCAGAGTTGATTATTATTTTGGTTGATGCACGTAAAGGAATCACTTCTCAAACAAAACGTCATGCAAGTATTGGATCGTTAATGGGAATTAAAAAAGCAATTATCGCCATTAATAAAATTGATTTGGTTGATTATTCACAAGATATTTTCGAAAAGATAAAAAATAATTTTCAACAAATTCAAGATCAATTGAATTATGATGAAGTAACTTTTATTCCAGTTTCTGCTTTGGTTGGCGATAATATTGTCGAAAAATCTGCAAAAACGCCTTGGTACAATGGAGAAACATTATTGCATCAATTGGAAACAATTTCGATTGAAACAGATAAAAATTTAGCAGCTCGTTTTCAGGTTCAATGGGTAATTCGTCCAAAAGATGAAGAGCATCACGATTATAGAGGTTATGCGGGGCAAATTTTGAGTGGAGCCTACAAAGTTGGGGATTCTATTAAAGTTTATCCATCAAATATCGAATCAAAAATTGTTAAAATAGAACGTCATTTGGAAGAAGTACAACATGCTGAAGCAGGAGAAAATGTTGTGATTCATCTCGAAAATAATATAGATATCAGTAGAGGAGACACAATTGTAAAAACTTCCGAAGAACCGCAAACTACAAATGTGCTAAAAGCGTGGATTTGTTGGTTAGACAATAATGCATTACAACAAGGAAAAACGTATGTGTTGCAACATCGTTTTCATTCGGTTCGTGCAAAAATCAAAACAATCGATCAACAATGGGATATTAATAATTGGGAATTTATTCCATCTGAAGAAATCAAGTTAAATGATATTGGACAAGTGGTTTTAAAAACAAATCAACCTTTATTTTTCGATTCTTTCAAAGAAAATATTCATACAGGAAATGCCATTTTGATTGACGAAACAACAAAAAATACAGTCGCAGCTTTAATGTTTATTGACTAAAATTCGTCAGTTCGAGTGATTTTTAGAAATGAATTTATAAAAATTATATCGAGAACTAAGATGAATTTTATTTTCCATAATTTTTTATCGATACAAAATTCCACTCGAATTGACGATTTCATTAATAAAATTATCTAAAATATAAAGGTTTCAAAATATCAATTCAATCTTATCAATCAACTAATTTATTACAAACATGCAAACAACAATAGGAAAAGTAATTTTGGCCGGTGCTGGTCCAGGAGATCCAGAATTGGTGACGCTCAAAACATTAAATTATATCAAAAAAGCGAATGTTATTTTGACAGATCGCTTGGTTTCTCCAGTGTTAATAGATGAATATGCGTCGAAAGATGCGTTGGTTATTTATGTCGGAAAACAATGTTCGAAAGGAATTCATACGCCTCAAAAAGATATTAACGATATGATGATTGAGTTTGTAATGCAAGGAAAATTAGTGGTTCGATTGAAAGGAGGTGATGCTTCACTTTTCTCTAATATTTTGGACGAATTAGAAACCTTGAAAAAAAATCATGTTCCGTACGAAATAATTCCAGGTATTTCGGCTGCTTTTGGTGCTGCAGCTTACACGAGAATTCCATTGACAGCGCGAAATCATTCGAAAGGAGTTCGCATGTTGACGTTGTGCGATTTGAAATCTATTGAACACAAACAATGGAAAGATTGGGCAAAAACGTCTGATACATTGGTTTTTTATATGAGTGTACAGCGTTTGCAAACTTTAGCTGATCAGTTGATTTTGAATGGAATTGATACCGAAAAAGGTTTAGCAGTTATTCAACAAGCGACAACTCCAGATCAGAAAACGCAAGTTTTTTATTTTTGAAAATATTGTAGAAAAACATTTACCAACCTTTGATTTTGTACCAACTTTAATTATCGTTGGTCATGTTGTTAATTTGCATCAATCATTCGCTTGGTTAGATGAACAACCAACTTCCAACTCATATTTTGATAACCATAAAACAACAATTTCTTATGCTAGCTAACGAAAAATTGAACTTAGTAAAAAGTTTAGTCAAAGAATTATCACGTGACGAAATTATTTGGACAAATGGTTATTTGGCTGGATTAGTTGCAAATCAGACACAAGATGAGCCGAAAGAACAAAGGGTTTTAACCTCAATCAAACCTACAATAATCTATGGAACTGAAACAGGAAATGCGAAGAAATTAGCCAATCAATTGCTTGGAATTTTTAAGAAGAATAAAATTCAAGCTAAAGCGATTGATGCGTTTCAATATCCACTCGAAAAAATTGAAAAAGAAGAATTTTTAATTTTAATTTTTAGTACGCAGGGAGATGGAGATTTACCTCAAAATGCTCAAAAATTCTATGATAATTTGAGTAACTCTGATCTAAAATTAAATCAAACTAAGTTTGCTGTTTTTGGTTTGGGCGATACGTCTTATCCGTTTTTCTGTAAATCAGGAGAAGAAATTGATGAATTATTTGGAAAACTAGGCGCACAACGCGTTTTCGATTTGGTAAAAGTAGATTTAGATTATCAAGAAATTGCCGAAAATTGGTTTGCGGATATTTTAAAAACTATTCAATCAGAAGGAAGTTCAACGGTTGTACAACCTCAAAAATTGCAAAGTTCTTCAACGCAGAAAAAATCGTATGAAGGAATTGTAAAGCATAAAATCGTTTTGAACGACAGAGGTTCAAACAAAGAAACCTATCATGTCGAAATAGCAGTTGATGAGCAAGTCGATTACGAACCTGGTGATGCTTTGGGTGTTTATCCAAAAAATAATCAAACCGAAATTTTAGCAATAGCAAAGCTTTTTAATGAAGAAAATCGCGCGAAAGAACTTGAAGAAAAAAATATTAGAGCACTTTCTAAAAAATCAATCGATCAATTTGCAACGATTTTGAATGTAGAAATTCTCGAAACTAAAATTGATTTAATTGATTTGTTGACAAAATATTTTTCGTCAGAATCTACAATAAAATTTGATGATATTTTAAATCTTTTGCATCCAATTGCACCACGTTTATATTCGATTTCATCATCGAATGAAGCACATGATAATGAAATTCATTTAACGGTTAGTCTGAATACTTTTTCAGTTTCAGATCAACAAAAAACTGGATTATGTTCTCAGTTTTTAGCAGATTTTGAGCAAGGTAAATCCATAGAATTTTACATTCATAAAAATAAAAACTTCAAACTTCCAGATGAAAATCAATCGGTAATTATGATTGGTCCAGGAACAGGAATTGCACCTTTTCGTAGTTTTTTGACACATCGTGATGCAATTGGCGCAGAAGGTAAAAACTGGTTGTTTTTTGGTGAACAACATTTTGTTTCGGATTTCTATTATCAAACTGAAATTCAGGAATGGCTTTCGACAGGAGTTTTGAGCAAATTAGATACAGCTTTTTCTAGAGATCAAAAACATAAAATTTATGTACAAGATCGAGTGAAAGAACAAGGAAAAGAGCTTTACAATTGGTTAAATGAAGGTGCTTATTTGTATGTCTGTGGACAAAAAGATGGAATGAGTACAGATGTAGAAAGTGCTTTGATCGAATTAATTGCAAAAGAATCAAATCAAGATGAGGTTTCAGCGAAAAATTTTCTGGAACAATTACAAGAAGAAGGTCGTTACCAAAAAGATGTCTACTAATCAACCAATAACTAACAAAATGAGTATAGAAAAACAATCTCCTATTGAAGGAATTAAAATAAAAAGTGACGGACTTCGCGGTACGTTAAAAGAGAGTATAGAGCTGGATAATCACACCGGAAATGTGCGTGCAGATGACGAAGCTTTGGTGAAATTTCACGGAATGTATGTGCAAGATGATCGCGATAGACGAGAAGAACGCGCAGAAAAAAAGTTAGACAAATTGTATTCGTTTATGATTCGTTTGCGTATTCCGGGTGGAATTATTGACGCTGATAAGTGGTTGGCAATTCATGAAACTTCTGAACAATATGGAACAGGCGTTTTGAAAATTACAACGCGTCAAACCATTCAATTGCACGGAATTTTGAAACATCAATTGCGCCCAACTTTACAATCTTTTGACCAAGCAACGTTAGATTCTATTGCGGCTTGTGGTGATGTGAACAGAAATGTAATTGCGAGTTCTCACCCTTTGGTTTCACCTATTCACGCTCAAATTCATGCGTATGCAGATAAGTTATCTAAACATTTGTTGCCTAAAACCCAAGCGTATTACGAAATTTTTGTAGATAATGAAAAGATTTATGAGCGAGAAACTGAGAAAGATGAGTTATACGAAGACCGCTATTTACCTCGAAAATTTAAAATTGCAATCGCTATTCCGCCAACTAATGATGTAGATGTTTTTGCAAATGATTTGGGACTGATTGCGATTATCGAAAATAATGAATTGAAAGGTTTCAATATCGCTGTTGGTGGAGGTTTGTCTACAACTCACGGAAATCCAAATACATATTCGCGTCTAGCAACCGAAATTGGTTTTGTAGATTCTGAAGAAAAAGTGTTGAAACTGGCTTATGAAGTATTGACAATTCAGCGTGATTTTGGTAATCGTGGCGATCGAAAATTAGCACGATTAAAGTATACAGTTGATAAGTTAACAGTTGATGGTTTCAAGTCTGAATTAGAAAAACGTATTGGTTTTAAATTAGCACCTTCTCAACCATATCAATTTACAGAGCGATCGGATATTTATGATTGGCGACAAGTGAATAACGGAACGTGGTATTACACTTTATTTGTGGAGAATGGAGTTGTACAGCCCAATCAGAAAGCATTTTTACACGAATTGGCTTTATTGAATATCAATAATTTCATTTTTACAGCGAATCAAAATTTATTATTAGGTGAAATTTCGACTGATAATAAAGCTAAAGTTGAACAGCTTTTAGAGAAATATTCTATTCACAAAGATATTAGTGAACTTCGAAAAAATTCGATGGCTTGCGTGGCATTACCAACTTGTCCATTGGCTTTGGCAGAAGCACAGCGTTATTTACCAGAGTTAATCACTAAAATAGAGCCTTTGCTAGAAAAACATCAACTTCAAAATGATGATATTTCTATTCGTATGACGGGGTGTCCAAATGGTTGCGGTCGTTCGTATGTTTCGGAGATTGGTTTTGTAGGGACTTCTGCTGGACATTATAATTTGATGTTGGGAGGTGATCGATATGGTGTTCGTTTGAACAAAATTTACAAAGAAAAAGTAAATGAAGCAGAGATTTTGAATGAATTAGATCAAGTTTTCGAAAGTTATACAAAAGAAAAAATAGATAATGAAACATTCGGAGATTTTACCTATCGAAAATATTTTTCGGTTAATTAAAAAACTGATGATTTTCGGATGTTTTTGTTTTGTATCGAAAAGTTTTGCTCAGAAAAATGTAACCCATCAAAATTTGTTGTGGTATGGTTACTATAATACGTTGGTGATAAGCGAAAAATATTCGGTTTTGAGTGAAATTCAAGAACGTCATTTTATAGATCCAAGTGTTCAACATCAATTGATTTTTAGATCAAATTTGCAACGAAAACTTGATGAAAATTGGAATGTTTCTAGTGGAATAACTTATTTTTTGCAAAGTCCAAATGATCCAAATTCTGAAAGTGATTTGGTTGTTCCAGAAATTAGACCTGATATTGGTTTTGGTTATCAACAAAAGTTGAAAAATTTTACAATTAATCATCGTTACAAGGCTGAAGCAAGATTTTTTCATGATACAGAAAATGACGAATTGACAGGTGGTTTTCGTTTTTCTAATCTTCGATTTCGCTATCAATTAGGTGTCGATATTCCTTTGGTAAAAGATCATAAAACCAATAAAAATAAATTGGTTGCGAAAATAAAAGATGAAATAATGGTGAATGTAGGACGAAAAATCGTGAAAAATACATTCGATCAAAATAGAATTTATGGTGCGTTAAATTATTCTTTCCATCCATCATTTTCTATAGAATTAGGATATATGAATTGGTATCAACAACGGAGTAATGGTGTTGATTTTTATAGCCGAAATATTTTCCGTTTATCACTGTTTCATCAGATTTCGCTAAAACAATATAAGAACAATGAAAAATAATTTATTCCCGATATTTTTAAAAACAGAACATTTGCGCTTCCTGATTGTTGGCGGAGGAAATGTAGGATTAGAAAAGGTTACGACGCTAATCAAACAAAATCCTTCGGTCAATTTGAAAGTTGTAGCAAAGGAATTTAAACAAGAATTGAAAGATGTTTTTTCACAATATCCATCAATTAAATACGAAACTCATGCGTTCGAATCGAGTGATTTGGAAAATATAGATTTAGTGATTGTCGCAACCGATAATAATGAAACTTCGAGAGAAGTGAAGCAAAAAGCAAATGCAAAAGGAATTTTGGTTAATGCAGCTGATCAGCCCGATTTGTGCGATTTTTATTTAGGTTCGATTGTGAATAAAGGTCATCTTAAAATTGCGATTTCTACAAATGGACAATCTCCTGTTATGGCAAAACGTTTGAGAGAATATTTTTCTGATGTTATTCCAGATTCAATTGATGAAAACATTGAAAGTTTAAATAAAATTAGAAATAGTCACAAAGGAGATTTTAATCAAAAACTAACTGATTTGAATCATTTAACTTCTTCTTTTGAAGGAAAAAAATCGACTAAAAAATACAAACGTTTAGTAACCGAAATTACATTGATATTTTTTGCATTATTCTTAGGATATGCTTTGTCATCAATCGTAAGTTTTTCGGAAGCGAAAGATTTTGTGATTCACATTCCAAATGTTTTTTACATTATGTTGGCTGTTGGTTTTTTCGCTCAAATGGTCGACGGAGCCGTTGGTTTGGGATATGGTGTAACGTGTTCCACAAGTATGATGTTGTTTGGCGTTAATCTGCCTTCAATAAGTGGTAGTATTCATACTGCCGAAATGTTTTCGAGCGGAATTAGTGGTTTTTCGCATTATAGATTTGGAAATGTAAACAAAAAATTATTGGTTGCTTTGGCTATTCCAGGCGTTATTGGAGCAGTTTCGGGATCATTATTATTGGTTTATTTGGGAAACAAATACGAAACCATTACTTACGGAATATTGGCTTCGTACACCTTAATCATCGGAATTCGATTAATTATTTTAGCATTCAGAAAAAAAATCGAACGCAAAAAAGTAAAACGAGTTGGGTTTTTAGGATTTGCCGGAGGTTTTTTAGATGCTTTTGGTGGTGGAGGTTGGGGACCTGTCGTGACATCAACTTTATTAGCAAAAGGAAAAAAATCAAACTTAGTAGTAGGAACAGTTAGTTTAGCCGAGTTTTTTGTGACACTTTCTGCATCGTTGACTTTTTTTGCAGCTTTGGGCGTAAGTCATGGTTTTATCATTGCAGGTTTAATAATTGGAGGAGCTTTAGCAGCGCCAATTGCAGCGAAATTAGCAGGCAAAATACCTCAGAAAGTAGCTATTTTGGCTGTAGCTTTTTTAGTGATCACATTTAGTATTCGTATTCTTTTTAAAATTTTCTAAATTTTATATATCATTTCTAACAATCAAAACACTCTTCATCTCGTATGTTGAGTGTTTTTTATTGTTCATTATTTAAGACATATTTAGTTAAAATATATTTTGTGACAGGTTTCAATGTTTTGCCATTTTCGGGATGTAAACCGTAATTTGTATAAAATTCTACTTCACCATTTTTCTTTGTATACCAAACTTTATCAAGTGCATTTTCAAAATTTAAAGTATCAGGTTTTGTGATTTTCTTCAATTGAAAAACAGTTTCGTTATATGGAACAGCATTCATTTGAGGCGAAGTTTCTTCGCATTCTATTTCTTCATAATGATTTTCTTTCCAAATCATACAAGACGAATTTTGATTGATTGAATTAAGAAATAATCCTCCGCTAGCCAAAATAGTTGCAATGCCACTTCCAGCAATTACTTTATTTCGTTGAAGTTTTATTTTCTCAAAGAAATTATTCTTTTTTGATGGAAGATTAATTATTGATTCCTCTTCAGGAATATTATCATCTATTATTGGTTTTACCGATACGATTTCTTCTACATTAACTTCTTTTTCATCACTTTTTATCAGCTGATTTTTTTGATTAAAATCTCCAAAACTTTCATAACCGATATAATGAGCAAGAATATTTAATACATCAATAGAAATATTCTTATCATTAATTTCATTTTTCTCGAATGCTTCATAATATCTCGAAATCGTTTTTGTGCTAATCGGGAAATTATAATCATCAATAAAAATTGTATTTAGATAAGTTGATAATGCATTTTTACTTGAACTCCCACATTCATTTTTTGCTTTCTCAAAAACTTTTTCGAATAGATATTTTTTCGTAGACATTTCACTTTTAATTCTTTTACAAAGTAGACAAATTTTGGACAAAATAAATTACGGTTTCACGTAAAGCGAGCTGTCTAATAATTGTCCAAAACTTGTCCATTGTTTGTCTAACAGCGACTTTGTGTTCTGTATTTACTTTGCAATAGAAATCAAAACAAAAACAAAAAACTTGATTTCTGAAAACGTAGTCTCGAAAATAGTTGAGGTGATTTGAAGGGAAGCATTTTTCCTGAATTGTTCTCAAGATTACAAAAACTTCCCACTAAAGAAGCGCTTCTTTTTTTCTCGTGTACACTACTCGCAATCTGTTTTGTGAGGAAGAGCACCTATATCAAAAAATTAAAAATTTAAGCTATGTTACAATTATTATTCGCTTTATTGGGATTCTTTTTTCCAAATCAAAATGCAAACACAATTTCACAAGATCAACATCCAATTGTACAAACATCAACCGATAGTATAGACGGTGATACAAATGGAGAAAAAGGGGATGTTCCTGTAAAAAAATAAATTATGGACGGGTAGAGAAATCTATCCGTTTTTTATTTAGCTTTATTGAGTAAATACAATGATTTGAGAAAAATTTTATTTTTTGGTATTATACTTTTAATAACTTCATGCCAACAGTCTAAAAACAAAGAGATTGAACAAAATTATTTTGAAAGTAAAGCTTATGATGTTGCTTGGAAGTTTTATGAGAAGAAAGAAAATGATAGTGCGTATATTTATTTTAATAAGGCATATTCAGAATTTTTAAAAAATAAAAATATTCATAAAGCATCAAAATGTTTGATAAACATGGCTTTTATTTCTAAAGATCAAGGAGATTGGTTTGGAAGTCAAGAATTGATTATTTCTTCAATAAAATTATTAAATCCTCGAATAAAAGATGAAAGAGAAACTCTTTCTAGTGCGTATAATATTTTAGGACAAAGTACACATGAATTAGGAAATTATAAGGAAGCTATAAATTATTATCAAAAAGCAATAGATTTTTCTACAGAAAAAGATGTTTATATTATCAATCAAAATAATATTGCAAACAGTTATCGATATGATAGTCAGTATGATAAAGCGATAAATATTTACGAGGAATTATTAAAAGATAAGACTACAATTGAAAATCCAAAAGAATATGCGCGAATTACTGATAATTTAGCATATACCAAATGGTTAAAAGACAATAAATCGAATGTTGTAAATGAATTAAATAAAGCATTAAATATTAGATTAAAGGAAAATGATTTGTGGGGACAAAATGCAAGTTATGCGCATTTAACAGATTATTTTTCAAATTTAGATCATAAAAAAGCATTGGATTACGCTCATAAAAGAAAACAAATTGCTTTCGAAAATAAGAGTGTAGGTGATAAATTAGAAGTTTATCAGCAACTAATTTTATTAGAAAATCCTACAAATGCAAAACAATATTTTGAAGCTTACCAAAAGCTAAACGATAGTATTCAGTTAGAACGTAACAGAGCGAAAAATCAATTTGCGTTGGTGCGTTATGATTCGGAGAAAAATCGTGCAGATTTTTTGAAAGCCGAAGCAGAAAACGAAAAGAAGAAAAATGATATTTTAAAACTTTATATTCTAATCGGTTTATTGATCGTCCTGTTTGTTTTTGGATATTTTTTATACAGAAAAAGAAAGCAAAAATTAGAGCAAGAGAAAGTTTTGTTGCAACAAGAAAAGGTTTTGGAAGTCAAGAAAACGGAACTGAAATATTCGAAGAAAGTACACGATAAAGTGGCGAACGGAATTTATTATGTGATGTCTGATATTGAGAATAAATCAGAATTTAATCGTGATGAAATCTTAGATAAATTGGAAGTTGTTTATGAAATTTCGCGCGATATTTCTTATGACAAAATCGAAGAAAATCAACAAGAAAATTTTGCCGAAAAATTAGCGCAGTTGATAAGTTCTTATGATTCGGAACAAGTCAAAATATTTTTGATTGGAAATGAAAAACAACTTTGGAAAAAAGTAAAAGATTATGCTAAAACAGAGGTTTTCTTAGTGATGCAAGAATTGTTGACGAACATGAAAAAACATAGCGAAGCTTCACGAGTTATACTAAATTTTAAAGAAGAAAACCAACAAATTATTATCAATTATTCAGATAATGGAATTGGGATTTCGGACTTAAAACCTAAAAATGGTTTGCAAAATACGGTTTCACGTATTTCTAATCTAAACGGAGATGTTATTTTTGAAACTGAAAATGTGAATGGTCTAAAAATTAAGATCATATTTCCAATTCAATAACCTAAATAAAAAGTATGTTTAAAAAAGTATTAATTGCAGAAGATTTTGAGAGTTTTAATATTTCAATTCAGAAAGTTTTAAAAGATTTACATGTAGAAAATCCTGATTATGCTTTTTATTGTGATGATGCATTCTTGAAAGTGAAAAAAGCATTGCACGACAATCAACCTTATGATTTATTGATTTCTGATTTGTCTTTTGAAGAAGATCACCGCGAGCAAAACTTGAAAGGAGGAAGAGATTTAATTGAAGCTGTAAAAGCAATTCAGCCAAATTTGAAAATGATTGTTTTTTCGGTAGAAAAGAAAGCGGATATGGTGGATAATCTTTTCAAGGAATACCATATAGATGGGTTTGTGGCGAAAGGAAGAGAAGATTCGAAAGAGTTGAAAAAAGCGATACAAACTGTTTTTGCGGGCGGAATGCATTTGGAATTGGACATGAAACGTAGTATCAAACAAAAAAATACGTATGAAATAACTTCGTATGATGTTACGTTAGTTTCTTTGCTTTCGAATGGAATTTTGCTAAAAGATATTTCAAATCACTTAAAACAAAATAATATCAAACCTGCAAGTCTAAGTAGTGTAGAAAAGAGATTGGGCTCATTAAAAGAGTCGCTACAAATTACAAGTAATCATCAATTGGTTGCGTTTTTCAAAGATTTGGGAAGTATTTAACCCAAATCTTTACACCATTTATCTACAAAAATCTGTTGCAATTGCTCAATTTCTTTTTCGTAAATCGTATTTTTTCGTGAACCAAAATAGAGTGTATTTTCCAACGGTTTTTCACCTTGCCAAACCAATTTTATTTTACCAGAATTTAGTGCTTCTTGACATAAAAAGTCGGGAACAATAGAAAAGCCATTTCCATCGCTCAAACAACGAATAATAGAACTGATATTTGGGACAATATAATTTGGTTTGAAATCTGGATGTTCTTTAAAATTTTCTTTCCAAAAATGTTGCTCCGCAGCAGCTAATTTTTGAATCGGTTCTAAAATAAAATTATACAAAATTTTTCCTTTTTCAGTCGGAACCATTTTTCGCGCCGATCGATCAAATAATTTGTAGCCTGTATAGGCTTCTAACGAATTGAGATGTAAGATAACACCAGGTTGTGAAATAAATAATTGTTGTGCAGCAGCAGATAAAGTTCCAGTTTCGTAAATTGCTTTAAACGTTCTGAACCATTCAAGATTTGATTGCTTAACTTCTAAATTTTAATTTTCATCATAAGGTAAATCGTCAGGATCTACATCAATATAATCGGGGTTTGGTAAGGTCGAAAGTCGATACGCTTTTATTGTTTTCAAATCCAATAAATTTGCTTTTACAACACGATGCATTCCGTCCATCAATTTTCCATAAGGACAAACAATAATTTGCTGTGATTTAGAAAATTATAATTAAAACAAAACCCTCCATTTTTAGGAGGGTTTTAAATTTTATTCTGCAAGAAGTTTTTTTATATCTTCTTTTAAAAATTCTATTTCAGGATGATATTTTCCAGCTAGAGAAGGTTCTTTTCCTTCAGGATCTTTGTAATTCAGTCCCGAATAAAACAGTATTGGAACACCCATTTTATCATATCGACTTCTGATATTTCCTTGTTTATCAACCAATGCAAGTTTTCCGCTGTGATTTAGACCTTCGGCAGTTGTTTCGTCTTTTCCAACATAAATATTGAATTTATCCGAAAGTTGCTCAATTTCTTCTCGATCCGAAGTCAAATAATGCCAATTCGGTGATTTTACACCAATTTGTTTTGCATATTCTAACAATCGTGCAGGTGTATCTCGTTTTGGATCAATTGTAATCGAAATAAAACCAAGGTTTGCATCATTTATTTCATCTTCTATTGTGCGTAAATTGTTACTCATTACTGGGCAAATCGTTGGACAACTTGTAAAGAAAAATTCTACAACGTACACTTTTCCTAACATATCACGATTTGTAATCGTTTGATTATTTTGATTTGTCATCGAAAATTCCGGAACTTTCATTACCGTGTAAAGTTCATCTTTAGGCTTATTTTTTAGCCAAAAAACAGTTCCTATAACGCCTAAAATAATAACAATAACGGCTATTAATTGTTTATTCATGGATATGTTTTTCAGGATTTTTTAGAAACTCTTCTTTGCACATTGTCGAACAAAAACCATACGTTTTTCCTTGGTAATTAGCTGTGTCACTCAAATGATCTGCAGTTTTCATTCCGCAAATTGGATCAACTTCGTTCACAACCGCAACATCCAATTTAGTTACAGCTTTCATTTCTTCGTGAGAAACATGCTTTACTTCAAAATTCTCTTGTTTTGTTTGCTCTTTATTACAAGAAAATAATGCAAACCCTAAGACTATTAAAGAGAATGTGTTTTTTAAATTTTTCATTTTAGATTGTTTATTTGTTTTTAATTAATTGTTATCTGATTCTATAGTTTAGATCTATAAAAGAAAAATTAAACAATTGGAGGATGAAAAACTAAACGAATAATATAGTTAGAATTAATATCTTGATAATGATCAGTTGATAATTTATTTTTTTGCGTAAAATACTTTTTTGGAGAAATAATTTGTTTTTGAGGAACAATCGCATCTAAAATTTTGACCGAATTTTTGACAAAATGATTTTCTGGCTGATTCTTTTCACTTTTCGAAATTTCTTCTTTCAAATAGCAAAAACCATTACAAAGTAATTCAGGTTTTTCTCGATTTTCACAAAGTTCATTTGCGATTTCTTCATAATTTAAAACATAATCTATCATCGGCATTAAAGGACGAAATGCGATAGAAAATATGAGTGATATGAAAAATAGTATGCGCAAAAAACTAATTTATTGACAAATTTAACCAAATTGATTGAGGTTGAATATGATAAAATTTATGATTTTAAAAGAAAGATTTATCATAATCTTCACTTTTATGTTCTGTAAAATTTTTACCTTAAAAAAGATTTTACAATCTATAAATATTTATGAAAAAAAGTAAGATTTTAGATTTTACAACAACCGAAGAACTAATGCATTTTTTGGTCGAAAATCAAGAAGAAAATCCTCTCTATAAAAATGTGATAAAGAAGTTTGAATATGAAAATGAGTTACTAAAACTGCAATCAGAGTTAGTAAATCTTCAAAATTGGATTTCGACAGAAAAGAAAAAAGTTGCAATCATTTTCGAAGGACGAGATGCTTCAGGAAAAGGAGGTACAATTCGCCGTTTTCGCGAGCATCTTAATCCGCGTTCTATGCGTGTTGTTGCATTGAATAAACCTACAGAAGTCGAACAAAATCAGTGGTATTTTAATCGTTATATCAAAGAGTTACCAAATGCTGGTGAAATTGTTTTTTTTGACAGAAGTTGGTACAACAGAGCAGTTGTAGAGCCAGTTATGGGATTTTGTACCGAGCAACAATATGAGCAATTTATGGTGCAAGTTTCAGAATTTGAACATATGTTGTACGAATCAGGGACATATATTGTCAAATTGTGGTTTTCTGTGACTAAAGAGGAGCAGCAAACACGTTTTGATTCGAGGTTAAATAATCCGCTTAAAAAGTGGAAATATAGTCCAGTCGATGCAAAAGGACAAGAGCTTTGGGATGAATTTTCGCATTATATCAATCAAATGTTTACGCGCACGCACAACTCTTTTTCGCCTTGGATTATTGTCAACGCAAATGATAAAAATACGGCAAGATTAGAATCTATTCGTTATGTGCTTTCTTTGTTTAATTATAAAGGAAAAGAGGATGCCGAAGTAAATTTAATGGTAGATCCAAATGTGATTGAACGTTATTATCGAATGGTAAAAGAATTGAATCATTAATTTTAAATTGTAAGAAAATGGAGCTAAAACCGAAAGATTTAAAATTAATCGAAACCAAAAAAGGTCTTGTTGGACTTTTACAATCTGATCATGGAAAGTTGAATTTTGCGAAAGCCTTGCGTACTGTAAAATATGAAAATAGGATAGAGCAATTACAAGAAGAATTGATAAAATTACAAACTTGGGTAGCCGAAAATAAACGAAAAGTTGTGATTGTTTTTGAAGGTCGAGATGCAGCTGGGAAAGGAGGTGCAATTCGTCGAATTGTAGAACATCTAAATCCTCGTGAACATAGAATTATAGCACTGCCAAAGCCTAATGAAGTAGAACGAGGACAATGGTATTTTCAACGTTATGTTCGTCAGTTACCACGTGCAGGAGAAATTGTTTTTTTTGATAGAAGTTGGTACAATAGAGCTGTTGTAGAGCCTGTAAATGGGTTTTGTACACAAGAGGAATATGAAACTTTTATGAACGAGGTAAATGATGTCGAGAAAATGTGGATTAATTCGGGAATATATTTGATTAAAATTTATTTTTCGATTACAAAAGAACAACAAGCAAAACGTTTTGCGGATATTGTAAATTCACCAACCAAACGATGGAAGTATAGCTCTGTAGATCAAAAAGCGCAAGATTTGTTTGATGTTTATTCAGCTTATAAAGATGTAATGTTTACGAAAACAAATACAGATTTTGCTCCTTGGAAAATCATTGATGCCAACAAAAAGTACAAGGCTAGAGTAGAGGCGATGGAATATATTTTGTCTAAAATACCTTATGATGATAAAAATAAACGTATTTTGAAACATCAAAACTTAGAAGAAGAAAATTAATTATCAAACCTAAAACTATGGTTGAATTTGATTTAAATGATTTAGAAAAAATAAATAATAAGCAAGAAATCATTGATTTTTTGGTTAGACATGATATTATAAAAGAAAAGAAGTTCAAAGAACAACTCGCTTATGAGAAAGAATTAAAAGAACTTCAAGAAAAATTGTTAGAAATACAATCTAAAGTTATTCAAGAGAATAAACGTGTGTTAATTATTTTTGAAGGTCGTGATGCAGCTGGAAAAGGAGGAACAATTTCGAGAATAACAGAATTTCTAAACCCTAAAAAATATCGTGTTGAAGCATTACCAAAGCCGACTGAAATAGAACAAGGACAATGGTATTTTCAGCGATATTTTAAAGAATTACCAAATGCAGGTGAAATTGTATTCTTTGATCGTTCTTGGTATAATCGTGCTGTTGTAGAGCCTGTTTTCGGATTTTGTACGGAAGAACAACATACAAAGTTTATGAAACAAGTAGTAGAAGTAGAAAAGCTTTTGCAAGATGATGGAATTATTTTGGTTAAAATTTTCCTGTCGATTTCGAAAGAAGAACAAGCAGAACGATTACAAGATCGGAAAGATGACGAAATGAAACAATGGAAATTAGGAACATTGGATCAAAAGGCACAAGAGTTATGGGATGTTTATACCAATTACATTGACAAAATGTTTCAGCAAACAGGAACAGAAAGTTCATCTTGGCTAGAAATTGTGACAGATGATAAAAAAACTGCTCGACTTTTAGCGATGAAATCAGTCGTAGCACAATTAACAAATCAATCTTTTGAAGATGATTTAATAAAAAATCATTCATAAAAGAAAGAGAATCATTTGTATAATCAAGATTTTTGATTAATTTTGCACCCACATTGTTCAACCTCTGACGAAAGACGTTTAAGTTGCTCAATTCAAATAAATTGAAATTATAATAATGGAAAATTTAGTAAAATACGTACAAGAGAAATACGTAGCTAAAAAAGAGTTCCCAGCTTTCGCAGCAGGTGATACTATTACAGTTTATCAAGAAATTACAGAGGGTGGAAAAACTCGTGTTCAGTTCTTTAAAGGGGTTGTTATCCAAAGAAGAGGACAAGGAACTACAGAAACTTTCACAATCCGTAAAATGTCTGGAGATGTTGGTGTAGAGCGTATCTTCCCAGTTAACATGCCAGCGTTACAAAAAATTGAAGTAAACAAAAAAGGTAAAGTTCGTAGAGCTCGTATCTTCTACTTCAGAGCATTACGTGGTAAAAAAGCTCGTATCAAAGACGCTGCTTACTAAAAACTGCTTTTTTAGGAAAAATATAAAATCCGTTCGATTATCGAACGGATTTTTTTTGGCTGATTTTGAAAGTTTAATATAAAATATTAAATTTTACCATTTCTTAACATTCTATTAAGAGTTGAAAAAATAGTTTAATATTTTATTGAAACAAGTAATCCCTAAAATTATTCTATATATTCTTTTATTACTTGGTTTATTTTTGTATTTGAATTGTAGAGTAATTCTTAAGTGTTTTTTTTAATACTTTTATTGTTAACAATTTTAACACAAGAGATGAGAAAAAAACAATTTAGAATTTTTAGTCTTCTTTTTGTTCTTGGATCGTTTGCTTATGCTCAAACTACAGGTCATGTAAAAGATTCTGATGGTTTTCCAGAAGCAGATGTAGAGGTAAAAATAAAAGGGACTGATAAGGCAGCTTACACAGATGAAAATGGAGATTTTAATATTGATGCCAAAATCGGTGATATTTTAATTATTAAAGGCAAGGAAATTACCGTTACTTCTGAGAATTTAGGAGATTTATCCACTCAATTAAATCCTAAAAGTGAGAATATAGATTTAGGAACTGCAGTTGTAACTGGATATTCTACACAACGTAAGGAAGAGGTAACCGCTGCAGTTTCTGTTGTAAATGCAAAAGACTTAATGGATGCTAAATCTCCGAACATTACCAATTTATTACAAGGTAAAGTTGCAGGTCTTAGAATTACAAGTAGCTCTGGACAACCAGGTTCAACGGCTTCATTACGTTTAAGAGGAAAAACAAGTATTTCTGCAGGAACAGATGCTTTATGGGTAGTTGATGGAGTGATTTATCATGGAACACCAAATATTAATCCAAATGATGTTGAAACAATTTCTGTATTAAAAGATGCTGCTGCAACTGCGCAATATGGTTCTCGTGGAGCGAATGGAGTAGTAGTTGTAACAACTAAAAGAGCCAGAGGAAATGGATTGGTTGTAAATGCAGATTATTCTACAAGTTATAATCGTTTCAATCCAGGGAAATTCGAAGTAATGAACGGAAATGAATTATATAATTTGTTTCTGTCGTACTTCATGACTTCGTAGACTTTAAATATAATTATTTTAGTTTTAATTTTAGTATTTCATAAGGAGTTTTTCCTTTAAAAGATCCATGTGGTCTATTGAAATTATAAAAATTTTCCCATTGT
>NZ_JAAGKM010000037.1 GCF_019308355.1 Empedobacter falsenii
TTTTGCCTTGATTTTGTTTTGATAAGATCTTGACGATCTGAACTTCTGTAAAATTGCTTTGTTTCATAATTATCCCTAAGTTAATAAACTATATTTTTAAACGTTCCGTTTTTTAGGGAAGATTACAAAAGCTGTTCCAGGTTGTTCAATTTCATTAAAAAAGCCTCCCATCTTCAAGAAATATCCAGTAGATGTTGTTCCTCCAGTTGCATCAATACGTTGATTTGCTTTATAAGTTGCATCAACAGTTAATTTTGCTCCATTTACTTTTTTCCATTCTCCATCATAAACCCATTGATTGTTGAAGTTTACTTTTCTAGTTAAGTAACCTTGTGTTGGCATAAAATTTTCTAGGAAAGAGTGAAATCTTTTTAGGTATGTATTTGTTTTAGGGCGTTTAAAGCTTGCGATGATTTGCCAATTATTCGTTTCTGGCATAAAAAACCAAGCTGTATAAGTTGTCGAATTATCACCATTTGGAACACCTTTCAATAAGAATTTATACGTTGTATCGGCTTTCCAATTGTATTTCATATAACGGGCAACGGCTTTGCGAGGTTGCGGACTAAAGAAGCCGAAACTTTCGGTTAAGCACTAAAGTTCAAAGATATGCAAAAACTTTGATTTAAGCATTAACTCCGCAATCTTGCAAAACCGATGTTGTATGAAGCCATACTTTTTAGTTTCCTAATTCCAATTGATTTTTCACTAAATTGTAATAGTCGGCTTTGTTTTTAACCAATTCATTATGGTTTCCTTTTTCTACAATTTCTCCGTTTTTTAATACAATTATCTGGTCTGCATTTTTTACGGTTGAAAGTCTGTGGGCTATAATTAAAACTGTTTTTCCTTTAAAAAACTCTTGCAAATTATCGTGAATTATTTTTTCATTTTCAGCATCTAAAGCACTTGTTGCTTCATCAAAAAATATGTAATGAGGGTTTTTATAAACTGCTCGTGCTATTAGTATTCGTTGCTTTTGTCCTCCCGAAATACCATTTCCCGAAGCCCCTGTTTTTGTATTATAACCCAAAGGTAAATCTTCTATAAAACTTTCGATATTAGCAATTTGAACAGACTTTTTAAGGTTTTCTTTATCAATAATTTCATCTCCTGTTGCTATATTTCTTTCGATTGTGTCAGAAAAAATATAACCGTCCTGCATAACAACTCCACAATTCTGACGAATATTTTTTGGAGATAAACTTAAAATATCATCATCGTTATAAAATATTTTTCCTGTTGTCGGTTCATAAAACCTCAAAAGTAATTTCATTAAAGTCGTTTTTCCGCTTCCACTCGCACCTACAATAGCTGTTATTTTTCCTTCGGGAATAGTGAAATTAATATCTTTTAATACAAAAGGCGACTTTGAGCCTTCGTACTGAAATGATAAATCTTTGATTTCTATTCCTTTACCTGATTGCAAAAGTAGTGTCTTTTGATTTTGATGTTCCTCTGTTTTATGAGTTTGTACTTCGTTTAAGCGTTCCATACTTAACTTGGCATCTTGTAAAGAACGGAAAAAACCAACTAATTGATTTACGGGAGAGTTCATTTGTCCGATAATATAGGAAATAGCTAACAATTCCCCTAAACTCATTGTTCCTTTTACTACCAAAGTGGAAGCAATAAATGTAACCAAAATATTTTTAATCTGATTGAAAAATTCAAATCCTGATAATTGTAGTTGATTGATTTTTAAAACTCGTATATTGAGATTGAACAATTTATATTGAATTTTTTCCCATTCGTTACGTTTAAAATCTTCATATTGATTTAATTTCATTTCGGTTACTCCATTGAGCATTTCGTAGATAGATTCCTGATTTTCACTTCGATATTGAAAACGAAAATAGTCGAGAATTTTTCGCTTTCTTAACCAATAAAAAGACCATAAAATTGATATAACTGTCAGAATCAGATAAACCGATAATATTTTGTAATCGTAATATAAAAGAACTCCAAAGAATACTGAAAATGTGATAATTGAAAAAAAGGTTGTTAAACTTTGTGAAGTTAAAAAGTCCTCAATCCTTTCATTGTCCTGAATACGTTGGTTAAAATCTCCTATCATCTTGGTGTCAAAATATTTGATAGGGAGCTTTAAAAGTTTGTTTAAAAATTCGGAAATAATATTGATACTTACTTTTGTACCAACAAAAAGCATTAACCAATTTCGTATAATTTCAAAGGTAATTACTCCTAAAAAAACTCCTAATTGAGCTAATAAAATAAGCGATATAATATTCAGGTTTTTGGAGTTTATTCCTTTATCTATAAGATTTTGAGTAAGGAAAGGAAAAATAAGGTTGAGTAAACTCCCAAAAAGTAGCAAAACAAACATTATGCTTATCTGCTTTTTGAATGGAGATAAATATCTGAAAAGATGTTTTACAGATAATTTTTCTTCTTTGGGAGGAGATTGCTTATAAAAATTTTCTGTCGGGTTGAGAAAAAGAGCAACTCCTTTGTCATAACCTGTTATCCAAGATTCTGCAAAATTTTCTTCGTTCAGCTTAATAAAACCGTGTGCAGGGTCAGCTATATGAAAAAAATATTTTCCTGTAAAAATACTTTTTGTAATTTTTTTTAAAACTACAAAATGGTTTTGATTCCAATGTAAAATACAAGGAAGAGCTTCTTTTCCTGTTATTAGTTCATCAAGGGTTAATTTTGCAGTTAGTGTTTCAAATCCTATTTTTTTTGAAGCCTCACTTATTCCCAACAGAGAAACTCCCTCTTTTGTCAGAAAAGAGTTTTCTCTTAAATATTGTAAAGAATAATTTTTACCATATTTACTTGTAATCATTGCCAGACAGGCAGGACCACAATCCATTTGGTCGTGTTGAGGAATAAATTTCATTGATTTACAAATTCATACATTCTATAATATGTTCTCTTACAACCTCTTTTTTCTTTTCAATGTCAAAATCATAAACACAATAATCCTCTCCATTGTTTTCAAAGGCGACTTGTGAGCAACCCGAGCCGCACAAAGGTAAAATAGGACACGTTTGACAGGGTTTATTGTTTAGTTTAGCCATTAATCGGGTAGTGTTTTTTTCAAACCAATCAATTGTTCCGTCTTCTTGTAAAATACCTTCTCTATTGTTTTTTGTGAAATCCCGAGCAGTACATTTAAAAGCGTCTCCGTTATAGTTAATTACTACTTCATTGGTTTTGTCAGCATAACAAGAATTTCTGATATTATCTCGTGTATTTCCCGATACAAAAAAGTTATTCTCTTTAAAAGTTTTCTTTATTGTTTTTAATTTCTCTGATAATTCTAAATTTCCTTTTTCTTTTGTTTGCCACACTTGATGAAAGCTAATTTCTAACCATTCTCTGTCATCGTTGCTAATATCACTAATGTCTTCAATAATATTTAAAACACTTTTCAAGGTTTCATCTGTAAAATTAATCCTTAAAGTTGTACTTATGTTATTTTTACAAAGTAATTTAACATTGTTAATTATTTCATCATAAGAACCTCTCTTTTCATTTACATTTCTTACTGTATTGTGTAAATCACGATGGCCGTCTAATGTAATTTGATTGTGTGTTATATTATATTGAATAAAATTATTAATCATCTTCTGATTAATTAAATAACCATTTGTTGTTATATCTGATTCAAAGCCAATATTTTTTTCAATCGTTTTACGATTTGCATATTCCAATATTGGAATCATTACTTTATCAAAATATAGCAAAGGTTCTCCTCCAAACCAACTCAAATATAGGTTTTTTGTTTTTTCTTTAGAGGTAACATTATCAATAAGTTTATAAACTTTTTTAATTATGTCTTCGGACATTTTTGAACTTTTAATGTGATTTTCATAACAATACCAACATTTAAAATTACAGTTCATTGTTGGATTTATGATAATGTTAAAAAAACTTTCGTCTTGGTCTGTATTTATAATTATCTCTCTTACTTCTGCATACTCATCTTTTTCTTTATTTACGATAAAACCATTTTGAATTAAAGCATTAAAATAATCTGGGTGTATTTCTTGAAGCCCTATTGGGTTATTTTCATTTATAGCAGCTTGAAGTAAATCATAAAGGGCATATTCTAATAGCATAAATTTATCATTTACTGAATTATATGCTAACATTTTTCTTTCAAAAGGAAGAAATAAATTATACATACTAAATTTCATAATAAGTCATATTTTTGATTACTGAAATTAAAGGAAGACCTGTTATAATTTAGGTCTTCCTTAGTTTTTGTAAAAACAGTTAGAATTAAGATGTACCTATTGATGTATTAGAACACCCTTGGCAATCTCTTCTGTTCTTGTTTTTGCAACGACAATTATTTGTGCAATTACTGTTTGAATCTTCCAAATCTGTGATTAATTCATTGGAAGAGAAAACAGCAAATCCACCTCTTAATTGCCCTTGAGCATTTTCATTCAGAACTTCAATACTTTTTGATAGTTCTGAAAAGGTTTTTGACTTTCCCATAATTTTAATGAGTTAAAGTTAAAAAATGAATCAAGTTTAAAGACATTATTCTTCATCGGTCTATTCTTGCAAGAATATTTTTAATTAGTTCTGTTTATTTCATCACTATTTTTAATTTCCCTATTATTTCTTTTAAATGATTTACCAAAATTGTAAACTGCTGATAATCTAAAAAATCGCTCATCATAATAATTCCTAAATGAATTTTTAATATTATTGGAATAAGTTGTATAAATAGGGCGATTGGAACTAAAAATATCATTAGCATATAAAGAAATCACAAGTTTTTTTTCGAGAAATAATGCTCTTAAAGATGCATTTAATTGATTATGTGATGTGTTATAGTCCAAATTATCTACTCCTTTTGTTGTATAATTATAAGAGAGATTTAACATAAAGGTTTTTTCTTTATTTAAGATTAAATCATTGCTGATAGAAAAGAAACCGTTCCAACCTTTTAAATAATCTAATGTTACAGGTATTTTAGAATCTGCACTACTATAATAGACATCTCCAAAGAAATTAATGTTCAACCATTTTAGTGGTTTTAGGATTATGGTTTGATTAAACCCAAATGTTCTGTTAATCAAAAAATTTAGAGGAATAATTTGTTGAACATTAGTTTCGGCATCTAAAATAGCTGTCTGTTCAAATCCGTCATCAGTATGAGAGAAATATAATGTACTGATGTAGTTTTCTTTAAAAATATACTCAAATTCTACATTATTGGAAAAAGAAGGTTGCAAATACGGATTCCCTTCTGAATAAGAATAAGGAGAAGTAATCCATAGGAATGGATTTAGAAGACTATAATTAGGTCTGTTTATACGTCTGTTATAGTTTAAAGAAAACGAGTGATTATCATTCGGAACAAATGAGAGGTAAGCAGTAGGAAATAACTTGGTATATTTCGATTCATTTTCCTGATTTAATGTTACAGAATTACCTTTTAGCTGTGTGTTTTCCAAACGTAACCCGATTTTTGCTTCCCATTTTTCACTAATTTCTTTTTGAGCTGAAAAATAGACAGCTTGTGTATTTTCTTCATATTTAAACCGATTACTTTGAGAAGTATCGAAAATAGGCACACCACTTGTTAAATCATAATATTCAAAATTGTTATCTGTGTTAATATAGGATAAACGACCACCATAATTCAAATTAGCCCAATCAAAAGGGTGTTCCATATCAAGATTGAAAGAATAATTGGAAATTTTTTGATTTCCTTTATTATCTGCTGAACTATAAGAGTTCTCTATTGGTGTAGAATCATTATAGTAATTGTTTGTTTGAAAAACACGGTTTGAATTTAGCTTGAAATTGAAAAAATCAAAATCAAACGACAATTTTCTGCCTAACGTATCTATATCATATATAAAATGGTAGTTGAGATTATTGGAGATTCTTTTTCGTTCATTTTTTGCTTTGGTTATAATGAGAGAATCTACGAAGTTTGTTTCAGGGCTGAACAAAGTAGTGGTTACGTTATCTCTTATTTCAGGTGTATTGTGTGAGTAATTGTAAATAAAACCTGTCGATATTTTATTTGATATTTTATAGTCTAATCCTAACCTTGCAGAAACAGATTTTGAAAAATCTCTACGTTTATTTTGTTCTTTCCAAGTGATATTAGAATAGTCAATAGTGTTATTTTCAATAGGTGCATTTGAGCCATTAGTGTAATTCAAGTTTGAAGATAACGTGATTTTATTTTTCTTAAAATTAAATCCAGCTCCACCTAATCCTGTTGCATAGGTAGCTTGCTGATAAACAGACCTTATTGTTGCGTTCCAAGCGTCTTGTCTTTGTTTTTTTGTAACGACATTAATGATTCCGCTATTTCCCTCTGCACTATATTTTGCAGGAGGATTTGTAATTACTTCTATACTTTTTATTTCATCAGACTTTAATGTTCTCAAATAATTAGCCAAATCACTACCTGAAAGATATGTCATTCTATCGTCAATCATTACAGACATTCCACTCTTACCAATCATTGATATTTGGTCATTTTGAACCTTGATGCGTGGAGTTATTTTTAATATATCTAAAACATCTCCTCCTGTGGCTATTACGGAATTTTCTACATTAAAAACTAATCGGTCAATTTTTTTTTCTATAAGTTTCTTGTCTTTTGTAATGACTATTCCTTCTAATTGAATCGAGTTTTCAACTGTAATAATTCCTAAATCTATATTTTCGGTAAGATTTATGTTTTTCGTATAAAGTGAATTTCCTAAATATGATATTTCAAGAAAATAAATTCCTGTTTTTTCCTCTATTTCAAATTTTCCATACTCATCTGAAAATTCAGTTTTTACAAGGGTATTGTTTTGTGTTTGTAGATTGATTGTCGCAAATTCAATAGGATTGTTTTCTGCATCAAAAATTTGCCCTGTGATTTTGTTTTGTGAAAACAAAATAGTAGGGAAGATGAAGAATAAAAAAAGGATATTATTTAGGATAATTTTTCGCATTTATTTCAAATTTATTTCAAAATTTGGTTGTATCGTTTTTCGTACAGCACAAATTTAATTTACAATAAATGAAAAATCCAAGTAGTAAAACTTCTAAAATATACCAAAAACTTCTAAAACTGTATTTGGAAGTTTTTAGATTCTATAATAAGTGGTCGGGAATGTCTATATTATTTTGAGTAAGGAGTTTTAGCAATTCTTCATTTTTTAATTTATGAATATTTCCACAAGAGTTGGATATAGTGCATAAATCATCAGGGCTTAAATCAAGAATATTAGCTAATTTTACAACAATATCATTTTTTAGTGTTGTTTTACCATTTTCAATGTCAGAATATGCTTTTTGGGTAATCTTTAATTTTTCTGCCATATAGTCTTGTGAGAAGTTTTTTTCTCGTCTAACTTTTCGTAAAGTTTCTAAACATTTTGCTTTCATAGCCTTAAATTTTTACCGTAACGTTTGTCAAATGGTTTCATACAACTTTGTCCACCAGAACCTTCGTTACCGAATTCTCCTGTTTTCACATTGTCTCCTTTCTTTAACAAAACGATTTTTTCATCATCAGGAATACTTTTTGGGTCATCAGTTACGAAAGGACTCCAAACTGAAAACAAAATACGTCTTTCCGTTTCTGAATTAGCTTGAATTCCGAAATATCCTTCTCCAAAACCGTTTGCCATATAATAAGAACCAATTATATCAGCGTCTTTTGGTACAACGATTTCATTGTAGTAATATGAAACATTTTTATCAGAAGGAATTTCATAGGCTAAATGGCAAGAAGGTCCACGTCTCGCCCAATAATAGTACTGCGGATCGTTGCTATAAATAATTCCGTTGTCTACAGCAGTTCCACTAACTATAAAATCTGTAATAGCAATTTCGCCTTTCAATCCGCTTAAATCAACAGAAACATAACCCGGTTTTGAAATAGCGAATGTACCTACAGAAATAGTTTTATCAGTAGATTTCCAATTGTATTTTTTTGTTTTTTTATTGAAACCAACATTTAATTGAGCGTCATTTTTAGCTTCACCCTTTAATTGAATATTAACATTTCCAGTTCCTAAAACTTTGAAATACGTTTTTGTTACATTTTTAGTTTGTGGAGAAATTAAAGCATTCACTTTTGTAACTGTAGATGATGATCCTTCTTTATGACCGACTTCAAAAGCATTTCCAACCAAAGGAATGTCATAAGTTTTTGTTTGTTGTGCGATTACATTTCCTCCAACCAAAACGGAAAGAGAGAATAAGATGTAATGAATTGTTTTCATGGTGTTAATTTAATTTATATTTTAATAATTCGTATCCCCTCCTTCAAGACTAACTGTATTTGATTCTTTTACAGTTTTTTTAAGAACATTTTTATCATCATTGTTATTCTTCGGTTGATTTATTTCTTTTTCAATGATTTGTGTAGGTGATCTATCTACAGCATTAATTTGTGGTTGGTTTTCTTCAATCTTTTGATTTTCAGTAGTTTTTCGGTTGGTGTTACGCAATTTATCCAACAAACGTTTTGCTTGCTTAGCTTCTTCGGTTCCGTCATAAGCCGTAATTACAATTTCTAAAGCTTGCTCAAAATCGCTATCTTTTCCAGTTTGTTTGATTGCATAAGCATTTAATAAAGCAAATTTAGCAACGATAATTTCAGTAGGAAATTTTACAATTACTTCTTGTACTTTTTTCTTTACGTCATCATATTTTTTATCTTGATACAACGTGTATGCAACTTTGTAGGCTTCTAAAGCTTCTTTTGTTTCAGCAGTGATGTATTCAACTTCTGGATTAAGAATATAACCTGCATAAATCGTATTTGGATATTTTGTTAGAATGATATTTTTGTATTCATCTTCTAATTTTTGATCACGATTTTTATAAATACGATACAATTGATAAGTCGCTTTTAATAACACATCTTCCGATTTTGGAGGCGAAGCAACCAAGGCTTTCAACTCTTTTCCAGCTAATTCTGAGTTATTGAAAATATCAAAATATCCAGTACCTAAAGACAATTGCGTTGTATCTCTCACAACTTTCAACTCATTCAATGCTTTTTGAGAAGTTGGAATTTGATCTAAATAATAATCAAGTTCAAAACGTCTTGGATCGCCAGCAGCAATTTGCCCTGTCAATTCATTCTGTTTGTCCTCAATTACAGTACTTATCGCATTCGAATTTCTCCAATTATCTTTCAACGAAATTCCTCCCCAAATACGTTGGAATTCTTGCTGTCCAGTCGATTTTAAATTTTGATTATAGAAATAGAATTTTCCTTTATCAGCATTATTGAAACTCGTCGTAAAACTTGCTGTTTTATTCTCTAACTGAAAAGTTTCCATTTCTTTTTGCTCTTCTATAGCTTGCTTTTCTTCTTTTTTCTTTAATTTTTCAATATAATCTGTGAAGAATTTTGATTGATCTTCTTTTGGAAGTGCAGCAAGTTTTAGAATTGAATCATTTTTCTGAACTAAATAATGTTTTTCCATCAATTTTTTCAAAACATCATTTCGTTTCTGAATACGCGTTTGATCTTCTGGCAAATTATAACTTGTTTGTGCCGAATCATAATAAGCCGATGCGTAAACATAATCGTTTTGCTTGAACTTTATATCACCATAATTTTCGAAAGCGCGCCCACGAATATAAGGATCAGACATTGGTTCCTTCAAACTCAATTTTGCATATTCTACAGCATCATCCATTTTGTCAGCTCGAAAAGCCATTTCAGAAATTCCGTAATATAACTCGTTTTTCTTCGATGCATAAATTCCTTTATTCGAGATGTCCAACAAGTTTTGCTTGTAATTTCCGTAATTATTAATTTTTGGATCAAAATTAGCTGCAATCGCCAACTGCGATTTGATTTCCATATCAAATCCAGGCTTCATTTTATAAACTTGCGTGAAAGCTTCACCAGCTTCTTGTTGTTTTCCTAATTTAGAAAAAACTTGTCCTAACGTATAAAATATTCGAACTCGTTCATCTTTATTTGTAGAAAAATATTCGGCTTTTTGCAATGGATCAAGTGCTTCTTCGTACTTTTTTTGATCAATTAAAAATTGAGCATAGGTACGCGCAATCATTGTTTTTAATTCTTTACTTTTATACGGATCGTTTTCGTAAAGTTTTTGTAAAGTTTCGATTCCATCAAAGTAATTTCCACCTTTTATTTCGGCAACAGTTTTGTAAACATGCGCTTCTTGCGCGTATTTAGAATCTTTGAAATTTTTGACAACATAGTTTAAAGCATCAAGCGCTTCAAAGTATTTTTTTTGATAAAATAATGATTTTCCAATCAATAAATAAGCGCGACCCATCAAAGGATTATTTTCTTTTCCTTTAATTAACATCGAATGTTTTTCGATTGCTTTCGAAGCTTTTGCCTCTACAGCAGCAAATCCAACAGGTTTTTCTACTTTATCTTGATTATTTCGATTTCCACTTCCAATACCAAAATTGGGCGTATTAAATTCACCTAAATTAGCAGAGTCCGAAACAGAAAAATATTCTATTCCAACAGGTAAAATCTTCGAGTAATTTTCTACATAATTTGTTTGTAGTTCTGTGTTCTTTTTTTCTAACTCATCCTCAGCATTGAATACTCCATTAAACCACGATGTCATCTTGTGATATTGTCGGTTTTTGAAACTATTTTTTTGCGTAGAACAGCCGATTAAAAAACTTGCGGCGAAGATACTCAGTACAATCTTTTTCATGATAGCGAATAAAAACAAATCTACAATAAAACGTTCGATTAGAAAAAATCTTGTATCCTTCGAAAAAATAAGATAATTTTATGTGGAATAGAAATAATAGAGAAGCGACTTTTTACGGGATGATTATAAAATGATAGCTAACGTTTTAGCTTTAATGTAATTAGTGATTTGACTAAGAAAAATCATTGCAATTGTTGTTAAATTATTTAGAATATTTGTTTAAATTCGACCAATAATAATGTTTTAAAGGAACAGCATGAAAGCTTTTTTATCGAAAATTTTTGCAAAATACATTGTCAACAAAGAACAAAAGTGGATAAATAATCCGCTAGAAACACAAGACAAAATTCTAAATGAATTGATTATTGCTGCAAAAAATACAAAGTTTGGAGTTGATCATCATTTTGAATCAATCAAAAATTATGAAGATTTCAAATCGCAAATTCCAATCAATGATTATGAAGGTTTGAAACATTATTTTGATGAAGTAATTGAAGGGAAACCTGATATTCTGTGGCCTGGAAAACCTCTTTATTTAGCTAAAACTTCAGGAACTACTTCTGGAGCCAAATATATTCCGCTTACAAAAGAATCTGTTCCATCTCATATAAATTCTGCTCGAAATGCTTTATTGTTTTATATTAATGAAACAAAGAATTCTAATTTTGTTGACGGAAAAATGATTTTCTTACAAGGAAGTCCAATTCTTGAAGAGAAAAATGGATTGAAAGTAGGTCGACTTTCTGGAATTAGCGCACATTTTGTTCCAAATTATTTGCAAAAAAATCGTTTACCATCTTATGAAACAAATGTGATTGAAGATTGGGAAACAAAAGTGGATAGGGTAGTGGATGAAACGGTGAAAGCTGATATGACGCTGATTTCTGGGATTCCGCCTTGGTTGATTATGTATTTTGAACGATTGATTAAAGTTTCTGAAAAAGAAAACGTTCAGTCGATTTTTAAGAATTTACAACTAATGGTAACAGGAGGTGTAAATTATGAACCTTATCGCGATAAAGTGAATCAACTAATTGGTCGAAAAATAGATTGTATTCAGACATATCCAGCTTCAGAAGGGTTTATTGCGTATCAAGATTCTCAAAAAAATGATGATTTATTACTTTTATTGAATAATGGAATTTTTTATGAATTTGTT
Organism: Empedobacter falsenii; assembly: GCF_019308355.1. Classification (GTDB taxonomy): domain Bacteria; phylum Bacteroidota; class Bacteroidia; order Flavobacteriales; family Weeksellaceae; genus Empedobacter; species Empedobacter falsenii_B. The sequence continues at coordinate 11,836 of NZ_JAAGKM010000037.1, forward strand.
CCAGTTGAAGAGTTTTTTGATGAAAATCCAACCCGAATTTCATTGAAAGATGTTGAAGTAGGAAAAGATTATGTTCTAATTCTCAATACAAACGCAGGTTTGTGGGGATATAATATTGGTGACACAGTTCGTTTTACTTCGATAAAACCTTATAGAATTGTTGTTTCTGGTCGAATTAAACATTATACATCTGCTTTTGGTGAGCATGTAATTGGTCACGAAGTGGAACAGGCGTTGCAAAAAACTTTAGAAAAATATCCAGCGAGTGTAAATGAGTTTACAGTTGCGCCTCAAGTTAATCCAGCAGAAGGTTTGCCATATCACGAATGGTTAATAGAATTTGATCAAAAACCACAAGATATAACTATTTTTAATCAAGAATTAGATACACAAATGCGTCGCCAAAATACGTATTACGATGATTTGATTACGGGAAATATCTTGCGTCCGCTTGTCGTTTCTGAAGTTAAAACAGAAGGTTTTCAGCATTATATGAAATCGATAGGGAAATTAGGTGGACAAAATAAAGTTCCTCGTTTGTCTAATAATCGCGAAATTGCAGATGAATTTTACAGTCTAAACTTAATTACTACAAATTGAACACACACACAACAATAGATAAAATGATTTACAAAACGGTAAAAAGTTCATTGGTAACTTTTTCGCAATTAATGCTTCCGTCACATTCCAATTTTAGTGGAAAAATACACGGTGGATTCATTCTTACTCTACTCGATCAAATTGCATTCGCATGTGCTTCCAAATATTCTGGAAAATACTGTGTTACGGCGTCTGTGGATAGAGTAGATTTCTTAACGCCAGTAGAAGTAGGAGAATTATTAACGCTAAAAGCATCGGTAAACTATGTCGGAAGAACGTCAATCGTCGTAGGAATTCGAGTAGAAAGTCAAAATATCCAAACAAGTGAAATTAAACATTGTAATTCGTCTTATTTTACGATGATATGCAAAGAAGAAAATGGTGAAAAAGCAGAAGCTCCAAAATTAATTTTGAAGAATCTGAACGAAGTTCGACGCTTTTATAAAGCTTTGCATCGAATTGAAGAACATACAAAAGCAAAAGAACAAATAAAAGATCCGATTGATTATAAATCGCAAGATTTAATTGATCATTTATTGGACAATCATTTCGTGAAAATAGAACTAGATTAAAGTTTTTACATCATTAATAAATAACTCAATTCTGAAAATGAATTGAGTTATTTTGTTTATAGGGTTTTGATAAATAGTTTATATTTTATCTCCTAATTGTTATGCTCCAAAAAATTGATTATTGAATTTGAGTGGCATTACTAAATTGCAAATTATTTAATTTTAAGAAAATTAGGCATTGTATTTGTTTTATCGATTCTTAATATCAAAACCAAACTTTTTATTTAATTCATTATTATGAAAACTCTCTTCAAATTTTTATTACTATTCATTGCAAGTACAACTATTTCATTTGCTCAATCTTCTGGTTTAAATAGTCAATTAATACAAACAAATTTTACTGAAAATAGCTCTAAATCTTCAAATCCTATTAGTTTTGCTGTAGCAGGAAGTGTATTTGTTTTAGCTTTTTGTGCTTTTCGTTTCAGAAAAAAAATTGTCTAAAACGAAACAAATCATTTTTTCGAAATCAGAAAAACGATTTAATTTCTAAATTTGTAAAATGAAATATTTATTCATTTTACTTGTATTGTTAGTGCTGTTTGTTATTTACAAAAAATTAAAAACAGTTCCAATTGAAAAACCACTTCCGAAAGAAGAAGAACCAAAAATATCGTTTTTAAAAATTGAAAAAAATGATGATTTGATTGATGATTCTAATCAACAAATTTCAGAATTTCAAGTAAAAATAGATTCGGTAACAAAGAAAAAAAATACATTAGAATTCTTAATTTCTATTCAAAATAATACCGAAAAAACAGTTCGTATAAATATCGTTGAAGCTGATTTTTATTCAAATTTTTCTCAAAAAAAAATCAAAGCTGATGTTACATTTTATGGAGAATTGGCAATGGGGACAAATGATATTTTATTGAAAAATACCATTTTACCTGATTCTCACGTTATCCGAAATATTTATTTTTTCGAAACAGATTTAATTCATTTTAATCAAAACGATTATCTGGAAATTGATATAGAAATTAATGGAGAACATCATCAGTTCAAAAACTATTTTCATCAAACAACTTTCGAATCGATTAAATACATTCAGTAATCTGATTTTTTGATTTGAATTGTAAGGCTTAATTTTGCATTTCAGAATTTAGAGATATGAAACATATACAATTGATGCTTGGAAGCTTGATGCTTTTTGGATTAACAGCTTGTCAAACACCAAAAATAGTTACTGAACAACAACCAGTTCAGCAAAAAAGTTTACAAGTTGATGGTAAAATTTATGCTGCATTTTTTCAACAACGTGCTGCTGAATATCAAGCCTTAAGCCAGCAAGCTTATAATGTTGCTAAAATGAGATTGGATGAAGCAATTGCGACAAAAGGCGCAAAACCTTTAGCGATTGTAACGGATATTGACGAAACTTTTTTGGATAATTCGTACTATGCAGTAGAAATGGCGCGTCAAGGAAAAACGTGGTCGCAAGAAACTTGGGCAAATTGGACGTCGAAAGGAATTGCAACTCCTTTGGCTGGTTCTCAAGAGTTTTTTCAGTATGCAGCGAGTAAAGGTGTTCAGATTTTTTACGTTACAAATCGATACGAAGTAGAGCGTCCTGGAACTTTGGCAAATTTAGAAAAATACAATTATCCAATTCAAAGTGCTCAGAATTTGATTTTGAGAAGTAAAGAAAGTAGCAAAGAAGCACGTCGTCAAAATATTTCGAAAGATTATGACATTGTTTTATTGTTAGGAGATAGTTTAACAGATTTTTCTTCTTTATTTGATAATCATAAATCTGAAAAAGAAAGAGCGGCAGCTGTAGAAACTTTAAAATCTGAATTTGGAAAACGATTTATTGTATTGCCGAATGTTGGATATGGAGATTGGGAATCTGCAATATTTGATTACAAATATGACTTGACGCAAGAGCAAAGAGATTCGATTATATACGAAGCTGCGAGAGAAACTCCTGTGAAATAAAGAATAAATACACAATGAAAACTGTCTTAATCGGACAGTTTTTTTTTGATTTATAAAAAAGTGAGAAATTAAATTTTAAATACATTTAACATGTTTTTGTTAAAAATAATCTATTAATTATTATTTGATCTGTAAAAAAATAATATTTATTTATTGAATATATAGTTTTTTTCTTTGTGCTGTATAATATTTAAGCATTCACCTATTTGTAAATTAAACTATAAATAACCTATATTTATAAGCTGGTTGTTTAGGCAATCATCAACCAATATTTAAAAAAAAATTATATCAAAACACATGAGTCAATCACAAAAAACTAATTGGGGTCAATTTATCCCACTGGTTACAGTATTCTTCTTTTGGGGATTCGTAGCGGCAAGTAATGAAATTTTAATTCCAGTTTTTAAAAAATCATTTGATTTATCCCAAGCCGAAAGTCAATTAGTCGCAGTAGCTTATTATATCGCTTATACGGTTGGAGCTTTAATTTATATGGGCGTTTCATTATTAGCTAAACAAGATTTAATCAATAAATTTGGGTATAAGAATTCATTATCTTTTGGACTTCTTTTATCAGCTATTGGAACGCTTTTTTTTATACCAGCAGCCAATACAGGATCATTTCCTTTAATGTTAACAGGTTTGTTTACTGTAGGTCTAGGTTTTTCGTTGCAACAAACTGTTGCTAATCCGCTTGCAATTGCTTTAGGAGATGCAAGTACTGGATCTCAACGTTTAACATTAGCTGGAGGTATTAATAACTTAGGAACTACAATTGGACCTTTAATTGTTGCTTATGCAATTTTTGGTGCAGGAGGAGAAGGAGAAACAACTTTGAGTATAGAAGCAGTTAAAATTCCATATTTGTGTTTGGGTGTTGCTTTTTTAGCTGTTGCTATTTTCTTGAAATTTTCGTCTTTACCAAATCATCCAGAACAAGAAGAGGATAGTGCGATTGCAACTTCAAAAAATGATAAATCATCAGCCTTAAAATATCCTCAATTATTATTAGGAATGCTTGCGATCTTCTTATATGTAGGTGTAGAAGTTTCTACTGTAAGTAATTTACCAGCATATATGCACAATGAATTAGGGTTCGATATACAAGGAGTAACACCATATGTTTCGTTATATTGGGCAAGTATGATGATTGGTCGTTGGGGTGGTGCAGCAGAAGCATTTGGTTTAGATAAGACAAAAACATTGGCTCTTAAATTTATAGCACCTTATTTAGCTTTTGGGATTTTCTTATTAGTTAATTACATTGCAGGGCATGATTTGAAACCATTTTATCTATATAGTGTAATTATTTTAATAATGATTTTAGCTTCTTTATGGACAAATGGAAACCCTGCTAAAATGTTATTAACTTTCTCAATTATTGGAATTGTAGCATTATTAATCGGAATGAATACAACTGGTTTAGTCTCTATTTATTCTATTACAAGTGTTGGTTTGTTCTGTAGTACATTATGGCCTTGTATTTTTGCATTAGCAATTAATGGTTTAGGAAAAAACACTTCGCAAGGAAGTAACTTCTTAATTATGATGATTATGGGAGGAGGATTAGTAAGTATATTCCAAGGGTATATTGCAGATTTATCAACTGTTCATTCTAGTTATATTGTTTGTATTTTATGTTTTGTGTATCTTGTATTTTATGCAATTGCAACGCCTAAAATTCTTAAAAAACAAGGAATAAATCTTGGTGAAGTTAAATCTGAAGGAGGACATTAGGAAGATTTAATATTTAGTAATTTAATAAAAGGCTGTTTTATAATTTATTATAAAACAGCCTTTTCAGTTATTGAATTAATATAATAGGTGAAGGGACAAGAGAAACAACAAATTACAACATTTTGACAAGGTTCTAGAAAATATTCTAATTAGAATAATTCAAATACCACTACCCAGACAGCATCGCTATAAATCTATTTACTGGTCTAGGAAGTAGTGCTAATGGAGAAAATTATATTACTGCTCAAAAAATAAATTAGTGAGTTACAAAAAAAACTCAACCATTTGGTTGAGTTTTTTTTATTTCTTACGATATGCCAATATTTTATCAATACGATTACCATCTTTGTCTACAATTTCTAGCGTCAAATCTTCTACTTCTACCTTATCCCCAACATTTGGAATGGTTTCGTATTTGTCCAAGAAAATCCCAGCAACGGTAACGTATCTATTTTCGATGTCTTCGTCTATATCTATCTCAAAAAATTTCTCGAATTCGTAAATAGAAAATTGCCCATCGATCAACCATGTACCATCTTCACGTTCTACGATTTCGTAGTCTTCGTCTTGGTTCTCTGGTGTATCACCAACCAATTCGTCCAGAATATCATTTATCGTTACAATACCAGCCGTTGTACCATATTCGTCCAAAATAATGGCGAAATGTGCCTGCGAATTCTGTAACATTTCCAACAACGGATAACTAAACGAATTCTCGTTGACAAAAATAGGTTTGTGTATGAATTTTTTAAGGCTAAAATCTTCTTTACTTACCCCAAACATATCTTTTAGTTTCAAGATACCAACGATTTCATCCAAATTATTGTTCTTCGTAACGGGGTAGGCAGAATATTTATTTTTCTTGACTTTTGCACGGGCTTTCTCATAATCATCCGAAATATCTAATGAAGCAATTTCTGAACGATGCGTTGCCAACGTATTTACACGACGATCTCCAAGCTCGAAAACACGTTCTAAGATTTCGTGTTCTTTTTCCTGAATTTCACCACCTTCTGTACTTTCTTTGATGATATTTTTTATTTCTTCCTCCGAAACAACTTCGCTGCTATCATCTTTAATACCAAACAATTTCAAGAAAAAATCATTGGTAACCGTTAATAACCAAACAAATGGTGAAGTGATGATAGATAACCATTTCATCGGTTTCGAAACAATAGTAGAAACCATTTCAGGAAATCTCATTCCCAAACGTTTTGGTAATAATTCGCCGAATACAATCGAAAAATAAGTGATGATAACCACCATAATAATTGGAGAAAGTGTTTTGGCGTAAGGTGCAATGAAAGCGATAGATGTTAAAAATTCTGTTAAATCTGCAGTTAGTTTATCACCAGAGAAAACCCCTAACAAGATACCAATAAGGGTAATTCCGATTTGTACGGTTGATAAAAATTTGTTTGGATTCTCAGCAAGTTCTAAAGCTGTTTTAGCGCCAGAACTTCCTTTCTTCATTTGATTTTCTAATTTGAATTTTCTTGACGAAACAAGTGCCATTTCTGACATGGAAAAAATTCCGTTCAATAAAATCAATACGATTATTATAACAATCTCCACTTTTATTCTTTAATTTTGATAAAAATAAACCAAAATCTAATACCTACCATAATGTCTCAATTTAATATTATGAAATTTTCTTATTTAATTTTACTTGCTTTTATGCTAAATGCTGGTTGTGCTTTCGGTAGCAGCGATCAAACACCAGAAGAAACAGATACTATTTTACCTGCTTTTACAACCGCTGAATTGATTGGTAAAGGAAATCCTACGATGGTGGGGAATGGGTATAAATTGTTGCCAGAAGTTGCAAAACAATTTGAATTAATGAAAGCTGATGCGCAAAAAGCAGGCTTTAAAATACAAGTGATTTCGAGTTATAGAAATTATACGTATCAAAACGGAATTTGGGAGCGCAAGTATAAAGCAAATCAAGCGAAGAAAATTGCAGCGAAAGAAAACATCGAAAAGATTATTGAATATTCTACCATTCCAGGAACTTCTCGTCACCATTGGGGAACTGATTTGGATATTATAGACGGAACGCGCGGAATACCAGCAGATCCGTTGAATGAGAAACATTTTAACGAAGGAGGATCAATGCATAAATTTAAACTTTGGTTAGATGAAAATGCATCTAAATATGGTTTTTATTTGGTGTACACGGATAATTCAGCGAGAAAAGGATTCAAATATGAACCGTGGCATTTTACGTATAAAGCGATTTCTGAACCGATGTTACAAGCTTATAAAAAGCTTGATATTAAAAAGGTTTTACAAGAAAATAAATTGTTAGGAAGCGAAAATTTTACAGATGATTTTATCGAAAAATATCGAAAAGAAAATATTTTGGATATAAATCCTGTTATTAAATAGTTAAAGCTCCTTTTTGGAGCTTTTTTTGTGGTATCTTTAAATAAAATTTAAGAGATTATACTTTCTGATGAGATTAACATTTTTCATATCGTTATTTTTGAGCATGAGTTTACTAACTTTTGCCAAACAATCGATTGTGAAAGATTTGGATGGCGATGGAAAGTTTGACAAGGTTTCAATTAATTTTGAAACGAATAAAATAGAGTTTTTACTTTCTGATACTGAATATAAAAAGCAGAGTAGTTTAGCTTTTAATGAATTGGATCGTAATACGAAGATTGAGGAAACAAAGAAAGGTTTCAAGATTATCAATAAAATAGGAGATGTTTTGTTTACATCTTATTTTCGATACAATCGTCAGACAAAAAAGATTGAATTATCTGCCATAAAACGTTCAATAGTTTCGGATGATTATTCGAAAGAAAATGGCGAATCAACTTTTATTACAGCTACAAAAGAGTTTATTGCGAAATGGAATAGTTTGGATAAATCATCAAATAAAGTGATTGCTTTACCAACGCTAAAAACTAAAATTGATTTGGATGTTATTTCTTTGAATGATTTTAATGATGCATTTCTGAATAAATTTAATCAACAAAGTTTGACTTTTTATAAAGCTGAAATCTCCAAGCAAAAATAATTATTGCTCCAAATCTATTGTTCTGAATGTTAGATTAATTCGTGGCGAATTTACTTTTTTAGTAGGAGGTAAGCGATGCAGCCAATAATCTTGTGTTTCATTTTTCATAACTAATAAACTACCACTTGCAAGATTTAAAGCAATTACTTCTTTAGTTTCTTTATGTTTAAAACCAAATTTACGTTCAGCGCCGAAACTTAGCGAGGCAATTGCGCCATGACGTTTCAATTGTTTTTCACCATCACTATGCCAAGCCATCCCTTCGGAACCATCGTGATATAAATTTACCAAACAAGAATTATAAGTTTCGCCAGTTTTTTCCTCAGCTAATTTTTTTAATTCAAGTAAAGTATCAGTCCAAGGCAAAGCTGTTTTCATGATTTTGGAATAGGTATAAGCAAATGGAAAATCTCCATACCAAGCAATTTTTCGTTTAGTTTCTATCAATTTTCCAAATATTATTGCTTGATCGTTTTTCCATTCAATTTCATTTAATAATATAGAATAATAATGATGCGCTTTTTCATCGGTCATAATTTGTCCAAAATAATTTACAGTTCCATCTTTTGGAAGTAGATTTTGTTGTCCGTCAAATAAATCGTTAAAAAGATCCATTTATAGTTTTATATGATCAAAAATAAGGAATTTAGATTTAATTCAGTTAATGTAATGTGCAGATAAATAAAGTTTTACAACGTTTGTTATTTAAAATTTAATATTGAATAAGTCAAAAAAAATTTGGATTATATAATTTTTTATTTATTTTTATTTAACCAAAATTTAACACAATATGAATAAATTGATTTTTAAGAACACAATTAAGTTCTTCCTTGTAAGTAGTATTTTACTTCTTGTTTCTGTCTTTTTAAAAATGTTAAATGTAGATCATGCGGATTTTATCTTGAACATCAGTTTCTCGGTTACAATTATTTCGCTTATCGCTGTAATGATGAGTTATAAGACTATAAGGGGGAAAAACAATTTTTCTATGGATTAATTTTTACGTATTAATTTAATTAATAATTTTGGTTGTTTATTTGTGAAAAGATAAACAACCAACTATTGTTATTTTAATAAACTGTCTCAGCGATTCTTTTTGTATTTATAGAATTACTCATTGTATAAAAATGTAATCCAGGAACACCAAAATCGATCAACTCTTTACATTGTTGAATACACCATTCAATTCCGATTTCCTTGATTCGTTCCTTATCTTTCGACTTCAAAACTTCCATTGCCAAAGCTTCTGGTAAGTCCAAATAGAAATTTTGTGGAATCGACGTTAGTTGATTGAAAGTTGTCAAAGGTTTTATACCTGGAATAATCGGAATATTAATATCCATTTCGCGACATTTTTTAACGAAATCAAAATATTTCTGATTATCAAAAAACATTTGCGTCACGATATAATCAGCTCCCAATTCCACTTTCTTTTTCAAATAATACAAATCCATTGCAAGATTTGGTGATTCGAAATGCTTCTCAGGATAACCCGCTACACCAATACAAAAATCCATTGCATGCGATTCTTGTAGTTCGTCGTCTAGATAATTTCCTGTATTCAAAGCAGTAATTTGCTCAATCAATTCCGAAGCATTTGCATGTCCACCAACTTCAGGAACAAAAGATTTTTCCGATTTTATAGGATCTCCACGTAAAACCAAAAGATTGTCAATTCCCAAGAAATTCAAATCAATTAACGCATCTTCTGTATCTTCTTTTGTAAATCCACCACAAATCAAATGCGGAATTGCGTCTATCTTATAATGATTCTGTATCGCAGCACAAATCGCAACTGTACCAGGACGTTTTCGTACCTGATAACGTTTCAATAACCCGTTTTCTTTCTGTTTGTAAATATACTCTTGACGATGATAAGTTACATCGATAAAAGCTGGATTTAACTCAACTAACGGGTCTAAAGTTTTGAACGTCGCATTGACATCTTGCCCTTTCAAAGGCGGTAAAATCTCTACAGAAAATAATGGTTTTCCGTTTGCGCGTTCTATATGTTCGGTAACTTTCATTCTTTATTTTATCGTTTAGCGAAGTTCGAATCTCGAATTTCGATTATATATTTTCTTTTATTTGAGCGTTTCCTTCGGGCGGGCTTTTCGTTACAATCTTTTTTGTTAATTTCGACTTCGTCCAATCAACAAAAAAGGATTTTCACTACAATCCCTAACGCATTTTTTTATTTTGTTCTACGTTCGTTGTCATTCCGAGCTTGTCGAGGAATCTGAGATTCTTTATTTCGAAACGCTCATTTTGAATGATAAATTTTATTTTTGCTTAACGCTTTTACGCCAAATTAGGACTCAACCAACGTTCAGCTTTATCAAGTTCTATATTTTTACGTTTTGAAAAATCTTCAACCTGATCCATTTTTATTTTACCAACTCCGAAATATTTTGCTTCTGGATTTCCAAAATAATAACCCGAAACAGATGAAACTGGATACATCGCCAACGAACTTGTTAACTCAATCCCTGCATTTTTCTCTACATCCAAAATTTTGAAAATTGTTTCTTTTTCTAAATGGTCAGGACATGCAGGATAACCAGGAGCAGGGCGAATTCCTTTATATTTTTCTGAAATTAATTCGTCATTTGATAAAGTTTCATCTTTCGCATAACCCCAAACTTCTGTACGAACATATTTGTGCAAATATTCTGCATAAGCTTCAGCTAGACGATCGGCAATTGCTTTCACCATAATCGAATTGTAATCATCTAAATTTGTTTCGTAAGCTTTAGCAACTTCTTCAATTTCTTGACCAGCAGTTACAGCAAATGCACCGATATAATCTTGAATTGCTGAATCTTTCGGCGCAATAAAATCAGCAATTGAAATATTTGGTTGTTTTTTCGATTTTTTCGCTTGTTGACGAAGTGTATAAAATTCCTCGATTTTGTTATCATTTTCATCAAACAATTCAATCGTATCATCGTTTACCGTATTCGCTTTGAAAAGTCCAAAAACAGCCTTCGGTTTAGCTAAATTTTCAGCTTCAATTTTATTTAACATTGACAAAGCATCTACATATAGTTCTTTGGCATTTGTTCCGACAATTTCATCATCTAAAATCGCAGGAAATTTACCATGTAAATCCCATGTTTTGAAAAATGGCGTCCAATCGATAAAATCTCTTAATTCAGAAACTGTTGTTTGATGTGTAAAAACACCTAATTTATTTGGTTTAAAAGGTTTATTTTCTTCAAAATCAACTTTTAATTTATTTTTTCGAGCATCTTCAATTGATAGATATTCCTTTGATACAGCACGATTTAAGAAACCTTCTCTAATTTTTGTATAATCAGTAGTTGTTTCTGTAAGTAATTCTGCCTGTTGATTTCCAATCAATTTTTGACAAATTGTAACCGAACGAGAAGCATCTAAAACATGAATTGCTTTATCATATTCTGGTGCAATTTTAACGGCTGTATGCGCTTTAGAAGTCGTTGCACCACCAATCATTAATGGAATATCAAGATTAAGACGTTTCATTTCTTTGGCAACATGCACCATTTCATCTAAAGATGGAGTAATCAATCCAGAAAGACCAATTACATCGACATTATTTTTTTGCGCTTCATCTAAAATTGTTTCAGAAGAAACCATTACGCCTAAATCGATAATTTCGAAGCCGTTACAGCTTAAAACAACTGAAACAATATTTTTTCCGATATCGTGAACATCACCTTTTACAGTTGCCATCAAGATCTTAGAAGGCTCTTTGTCTGTTTTATTTCTAAGTTTTTCTTCCTCTAAAAATGGCGTTAAATAAGCAACAGATTTTTTCATTACGCGAGCCGATTTCACTACCTGCGGTAAGAACATTTTACCACTTCCGAAAAGATCTCCAACGACATTCATTCCGTCCATCAAAGGACCTTCAATAACACGTAATGGAGAACCAATTTTTTCCAAAGCTTCTGCAGTATCTTCGTCAATAAATTCTGTAATTCCTTTTACTAAAGAAATTTCAATACGCTTTTCCAAAGGTAATTCGCGCCAAGTATCATCTTTCTTTTTCTCTTTTGTAACACCTTTTAGATGTTCGGCAAAATCAATCAAACGCTCTGTTGCATCGTCACGTCGATCCAATAAAACATCTTCAACGTGTTCTAATAAATCTTTAGGAATATCATCATAAATCTCAATCATTTCTGGATTGACGATTCCCATATCCATTCCATGTTTGATAGCATGATACAAAAATGCTGTATGCATCGCTTCACGAACCGCATTATTTCCACGGAATGAAAACGAAACATTCGAAACTCCACCAGAAACTAATGCATGTGGAAGATTTTCTTTGATCCATTTAGTTGCATCAAAAAAATCGATTGCATTGCGTCGATGTTCGTCCATTCCCGTTGCAACTGGGAAAATATTCACATCAAAAATGATATCTCTTGGATTGAAATTTACTTCATTCACTAAAATATCATACGAACGTTTTACAATTTCGATTCGGCGTTCATAATTATCAGCTTGACCTTTTTCATCAAATGCCATTACAACTGTTGCAGCGCCATAACGTTTAATTTTCTTAGCATGTTCGATAAATAATTCTTCGCCTTCTTTTAAAGAAATTGAGTTGACAATCGCCTTACCTTGAACATTTTTTAGACCAGCTTCGATGATTTCCCATTTCGAAGAATCAATCATAATTGGAACTTTCGAAATATCAGGTTCAGAAGCAATCAAACGCAAATATTTTACCATAGAAGCTACACCATCAAGCATACCTTCATCCATATTGATATCGATAATTTGCGCGCCACCATCCACTTGGTCACGTGCAACCTGAAGTGCTTCTTCAAATTTTTCTTCTTTGATTAATCGCAAGAATTTTTTAGAACCAGTTACATTTGTACGTTCGCCAACGTTTACAAAGTTTGAATTTTCTCGTACAATTAAAGGTTCTAATCCAGAAAGTTGAATTTTTACGCCTGACATTGTTCACTAATTTTTCGAGGTTCGTATTCTTTTGCTAAATCTGCCATCAATTTGATATGATCTGGTGTAGTTCCACAACATCCACCCAAAATATTAACCAATTTTTTATCTAAGAAAGGTTTGATAAAATCTCGCATCATTTCAGGAGTTTCATCGTATCCACCGAAAGCGTTTGGTAAACCAGCATTTGGGTATGCGCTGACATAAAATGGTGCTTTTTCGGCTAATACTTCTAAATATGGAATCAAATCTGTTGCACCTAAAGCACAATTTAACCCAACTGAAATTAAATCAATATGTTCTAATGAAATCAAGAAAGCTTCTGTTGTTTGTCCAGAAAGTGTACGTCCAGATTTATCTGTTATTGTACCAGAAGCCATTAGAGGAACGTTGATTCCTGTTTTTTCTATCGCATCTTGAATTCCATAAAATGCTGCTTTTGCATTTAAAGTATCAAAAATAGTTTCGACAAGTAAAATATCTGCACCAGCTTCTAACATTGTTTTTGCTTGACGATAATATACATTTGCCAATAAATCAAAATCCACATCGCGATAACTAGGGTCATTTACTTGTGGCGAAATAGAGGCTGTCTTGTTGGTTGGACCTAAAGATCCAACTACAAAACGAGGTTTATCTGGGGTAGAAAACTCTTCACAAGCTTCTTTTGCTAAGCGAACGGCTTCGTAATTTAATTCATCAACCAAATCAACCATATCATAATCAACCATAGAAATAATATTGGCATTGAACGTATTTGTTTCGATTAAATCTGCACCAGCAGCCAAATATTCTCGGTGAATATCTTTTATGATTTGAGGTTGGGTTAAAACCAATAAATCGTTATTTCCTTTTAAAGAAGTATGAAAATCCTTGAATCGTTCTCCACGATAATCTTCTTCTTGTAAATTGTGCTTTTGGATCATCGTTCCCATTGCACCATCTAAAATAACAATACGCTCTTTTAGTATATCGTCTAATTTCATTCTAAATATTTTAAAAGCCTTATGGGAAGAAGTGTGAGGTAAATCCTTATCTTTCTCTATTTGAGTAGGATTTAGCACCCAACTATACTTTGGGTTGCTAAGATTTCAACGGGCCTATTCCCTCCATCTTTCTTTATAAAGCTATGTGCAAAATTATTTAAAGTATTGAGAATAAAAAAATCAAGATTGAAAAAAACGAGTTCGAAACTTGGTTCATAGAAATAATTTTTGTTTGAAATAGTTCAAAATCTCTAATAGGTCATTTTTGAAATTTATTTTAGAAAATATTTCTTTAAAATTACTATTTTAAAGAAATAATATTTTAATTAGTTATTGAAAATTGTAGTTTTTAGAATATTTTTAATAAAAATAGGGTTTTATTAAAAATTATTAAGATTTGTTTTTTCTTTTAATTGTATTTTTT
>NZ_JAAGKM010000038.1 GCF_019308355.1 Empedobacter falsenii
ATTGATGTCTTAACGAAACAAATTAATGAAATAGAAGAAAGAATCTATCAATTAATTAACGAAGATGAACAGCTTCATAATCATTATAAAAGAATACAATCAATTCCTGGTGTAGGAAAAGTTTTAGCATTTAATATGTTGATTAAAACAGATGGTTTTACAACCATAAATACACCTAGACAAATGGCTTGCTATGCTGGAATAGCTCCATTTGATTTTCAATCTGGAACTTCCATAAGGCGAAAACCGAAAGTTTCATCAATGGCTGATAAAGATTTGAAGAAACTATTGCATTTAGCTGCAATGAGTGCTATTCGTTTAGATAATGACTTGGCTATTTATTATCATCGAAAGGTAGAAGAAGGGAAAAATAAAATGTCGGTCTTAAACGCAGTCAGAAATAAAATAATTCACAGAATTTATGCACTAATTAAAAATCAAAATATTTATAAAAATAACTTGGTTTTGTCATAGAAATCAGAATGATAGCTAGATGATAAGCTTTGATGAGTATCATAATTATAAAAAGGATTTTAAATTCATTTTTGTCTTGACACAAAAACGAACCAAAAAGGTCAAGACCGCGATTTTCGACGTTCAATTCTCATTTCACGCACTAAAAAGATTAAATGATTCGCATACGCTCACTAATCTTTTTTACGCTTGTTTCAATGGATTGAAACTCGTCTGCAAATCGTATGTCGTCTCTAAAATCCATTGTTAAAAGTGATAACGAATCTGAATTAGAAAAAAGGATTAGAAAAATGTCATATGATTTGGAGGCGAGTGTCAAAAAGTTGAAAGTCATGGTTAAAATGTTTTACTGTTTGCGTAGCAAATGATTTAAAACATTGAATGGCTGAAACTAATTTTGACCGTCGAAAATCAAAGACAAGTCTTTTTTCGTTAGTTTTTTTGACTATTCCCCGAAGGGCATATGAATACCGATAATTAAAATAGATAAGCTATGAATAAAAAAGTGACAAAAGATTTCTCGATATCTCGAAATGATATATTGGATGCGATTCTGAGACAGGCTCAGAATGACAGCTAAATGATAAGCTTTGATTAATACTCATGTGATAAAAAGGATTTTACATTCATTTTTGTCTTGACACAAAAACGAACCAAAAAAGTCAAGACCGCGATTTTCGACGTTCAATTCTCATCTCACGCACTAAAAAGATTAAATGATTCGCATACGCTCACTAATCTTTTTTACGCTTGTTTCAATGGATTGAAGCTCGTCTGCAAATCGTATGTCAACTCTAAAATTCGTTGTTAAAAAAGGATTTGAATATTAATAAGAAAAAAGACGTTGAGCGTATAACGTAATGCATCACGTATAACTTAATAAAAAACCACCTTTATTATGCTAGAAAGAGAATATGAATTACTGAAAAAAGGCGATCCAAAAGCCTTAGAGCAAATTTATTCACGACATAAAAGACTACTTTTTTGGATTGGTAAACAAATAATTACGGATGAATTTGTTGTAGAATGTTTAGTACAAGATGCGTTTCTGAAATTATGGGAATATCGTGAGAAAATTGAAAAACCTGAACATATCTTTTTTTTCACGCGACTTGTTTTGAAACACAGCTGTTATTCGCATTATAGAAGTTCTAAAAATAAATTTTTTAGGTCAGTGCATTCATTAGAGAGTTACGAGAATTACGAGAATTATTTGACTGTATACGATCCTTTAGAGGTTGCAGAAAACATAATGGATAAAGTAATACATGACCAACATTATGAAGAAATTAGAAAAATATTACCCTTATTAAGCGCTGAAAGAAAACATCTGATTGAACTCTGCTTGAAATATGGATTTAGATACAAAGCGATTGCCAATGCAATGGGAAAAAGAGTTTCAGAAACGAGTAAGGAGATTAAAAGTGCAATAGAGGATCTTAAGAACCTTATAAATAGTCATGATGTATTCGTGTCTAAAAAGAAAATAGTTTCTAAGGAAAAGGAACAAAATCAAATGACCGAAAAACAATCGTTGATTTTAAAACTTCGATTCGAGAAGAAACAATCGTTTACAACCATTGCTCAGACATTAGAACTTTCTCAGAAAGAAGTGCACAATGAGTTTGTCGTCGCTTATAAATTGTCTCAACAAAATAAGTTTAAACCCCTAAATAACTGAATATGGAAAATTCTACAGTTTTTTTAACACGTAAAATACAATTAATTACTGATTTACCGACTAAAGAAGAACGAAAAGAAGTTGTGAGTACGCTTTATAAATGGCAAAATAGATGTTTTATAGCGGCTAATTTGATTGTTTCTCATTTGTATGTGCAAGAAATGGTGAAAGATTTTTTTTATTTCTCTGACGGAATCAAATATAAATTAGTAGACGAAAACAAAGATGATGCTGGTATACTCAAATGGTCACGGTCGACTACAATCTATCGTGTGCTCTCAAAACGTTTTAAGGACGAAATTCCGATGTATATATTGTCTAGTTTGATCAATACGTTATACCTGTCCTTCAAGAAGGATTGTGTCAAGTATTGGAAAGGGGAACTTTCATTAAAAATTTTTAAACGAGATATAGCAATTCCTTTTAACATAGCGAGGATAAGTAAATTCTCGTATGATAAAGATAAAAAATACATTTATTTTAAACTTTATAAAATTCCTTTTAAAACGTATCTTGGAAGAGACTATATTGATAATTATAAGCTATTGGAGCAAATAGTAAGCAAAGAAATTAGAATTTGTAGATCACACATTAAATTAGAAAAAAATAAAATATTTTGGGTATTCACGGTAGAAATTGAAAAAGAAAAAAATCAATTACAATCCGATATTATTGCAGAAGTTTCTTTGTCATTAGAATATCCGTTGGTTGTAAAAATAGGTAGATCTCAGCTAACCATTGGTAGCAAAGAAGAATTTCTATATAGAAGATTAGCCATACAAGCTTCTCGTAAAAGAATACTAGAAGGAGTGCCCTTTTGCAAAGGAGGGAAAGGAAAAGCAAGAAAATTAAAAATAGCAAAAAAATTAAAAAATACAGAGAGTAAATATATTCATCATCGGCTACATGTCTACAGTAGAATGTTAATTGATTTTTGTGTGGAAAAAAAAGCAGGAACGATAGTTATTGTAGATCAAGAAGAAAAAATACAAATTGCCAAAGAAGAAAGATTTGTCTTAAGAAACTGGAGCTATTATGAGCTCATACATAAAATAAAATACAAAGCTGATAAAGCAGGTATTGAGCTTATAACAGCTTAAACCATAATTTTGGAGGGTGATTTGTACACCCGTAGGGTGGGGTGATTGTTAACGCTCATCAAATGTGAAAAACATATACAAAGGGGGATTTTTAGGTTTTATTGAAACACGTTAGATGGTCCCAAGATAAAGGCAGGATAAAGGCAGGATAAAGGCAGGATAAAGGCAACATAGTGGCAGTAGAATATTTGTAAAAGGTTTTTGATATGGGATTTACGATGTAAAATGTTTTTATGAACAATTAGATATGAGATTCTTTGAAAGTTCTGAATGACAAGGAATTTGAATATTGAAAAAGAATTAGAAAAATCCGGCATTAAAACTCTCACGTTAAGAAAATGGTTGAATGGAGCGTTTAAAAGGTTTTAGCCCGTAGGGTTTTTAAAATCTTTAGTGAAATGAGGGCATTTTTAGTAGAGAGGTTTACGGCCAAGTCTTTTTTCGTTAGTTTTTTTGACGATTCCCCGAAGGGCATATGAATACCTATAATTAAAATTGATAAGCTATGAATAAAAAAATGAAAGTAATAGATTTCTCGATACCTCAAATTAACAACGAGTTGAGGTTCTGAACATAATTACGTGAATAAGAGAATAATTAGTAGTTCTTTATTTATTACTTTTTGCTTGATCAAAAAGTAATCAAAAAATCAAGTCCGTGCTTACAAGTCGGTCAATAATGGCTATTCGCTAAATGCTTTAAATCATTCACATAAAAATGTGAACAGTAAATCATTTTTAACGCTCTTTACGCCGAATTGACGCTCGACTTTTCAGCAATAACAGTTTATAAATTCTTTGTTGAAAGTGGATTTGAATATTGAAAAAGGATGAAAACCCGGCATTAAAACTCACACGTTAAGAAAATGGTTGAATAAAACGTAAAAAAGGTTTTAGCCCGTAGGGTTTTTAAAATCTTTAGTGAAATGAGAACATTTTTAGTAGAGAGGTTTACGGCCAAGTCTTTTTTCGTTAGTTTTTTTGACGAAAAAAAGTGACATAAAAGAAAAGGAATACCTGAGCCATACCATGGCTCCTCCTCTTAATCTCAAATTCTTTATTTCAAATATTTTTTTAAATGACAACGATTCGTCAAGTTGAATTTATTTCAGCTTCTCAGTATCGGGTCAGTCTGAGTGACGTTTGTAAAACGTTGTATCGAAGAATTAGACGATGATAACGAATTATTAAAAAGTATTTGAGATTTTTGAATTACGAATTAAATAGTTACTTATTTATTACAACTACTAAAAAGTCCAATAAACATATTGTCTATCGGACTTTTTATTGGAAGTTAGTTAGGGGAACAACTCAATTTATTTGAATTGTTTTAGTGTCCGTGATCTCCGGAATTACTTAATTTAGCATTCACAAAGAAGGATCCTTTTACAACAATTTGCGCGTTTGGATCAACTTCATTTACGGTTGTAATAGCTGTGTAACCCATATTTGAAGAACCTTTTACAACTTCGATTTTTTCAAAGTTTATCGATTTTTCATTTTTATGTTCTTTGTTCTTTTCGTTCGGATCTTTACTTTCTTCGTCTGTATGCTCTTCTACTTTTTTGTTTGTTTTGACAAAGATGTAAAATTTGCCATCTGCTTCTACAATTGCTTCATTGGGAACAGCAGGTGTAAAGGAATTACTTAAGCTTACGACTCCTGTAATATTCATTCCATTTATCAATCCACTTTTATTTCCTCGTACTTTGCTATGTACTGCTATGGTTTTACTTTCATTTTCGAAAGAAGAACCAATACTGTAAACGACTGCTTCGTAACTGTTTCCTGGATTATTTGTTAATTCAAATTGAATGACCTGACCAACTTTCATTTTAGGTAAATCTTTCTCGAAAACTTGTAAGTCTAAGTGAATAGAACTGTTATCAATGATTTCAGCGACAGGAGATGAGACATCTACATAACTTCCTATTTGCGCAATAATTTTACTTACTGTTCCACTAATTGGTGCTGTAATGACCATTCCATTTCTCAAATTTGCATTGGTTACTTTAGAAGGATTAATTCCCATCATTTGCAGTTGACGAGACAAAGATGCTTTTTGAGAACGTAATGTTTTCAATTCGGCAGAAGAATTCTGAAGGTTCTTTTTTGCACCTGCATCGTTATCAAACAATTCTTTTTGTCTTCTAAATTCTTGCTCTGCATAGGTAATTCGACTCAAAACAGTTAAGTATTGTTCTTGTGTTAGAATAAATTCTGGGTTTGAAATTGTCGCAATTACTTGTCCTTTTTTGACATATGAACCTTCCTGAATAGGTAATGTTTGTATTACTCCACCAAACATGGATGCTACACTAGCCATATTACTATTTGGAACATTCAAAAGTCCGTTTGCTTTAATCATAGCCGTTAGCTCCTTTACTTCAATAGTTCCCAGTTTTATACCAACAGCCTTCATTTGTTCTTCTGTTAGCGAAGCAATTGTTTGTGGCGTTTCTTCGTGTTCAGCTTCTTTTTCTTCTGTAGGTTGTGCCGTTTTTGTTTCTTTGGTACAACTATTTAGAAATAATATGGCTAACACGCTATAGATAATGATCTTTATTTTTTTCATTTTATTGATTGATGATAGAATTAATATTGACAATAGTTTGATTGACTTGTTGTATCGATTCAAGATATTTTAATTGAATATCCGTTGCGGTTTGCAATGCAAAAAGATATTCAACATACGAGATTTCACCAGTTTTGTAACCTAATTGAGCTGCTTTTACAATTTTTTCTGCATTTGGAATAGCTTGGTTCACATAATATTCATACTGCTCCAAATCTTGCTGATATTGACTGGTTGCGTTTTCTAATTGAACTTTTAGTTGCTGTTTTTGATAATTTGCAGTTTGCTGAATCGCTTGTTTATGATATTCTAACGCTTTTATTTTTGCTTTTGTAGCGCCAAAAGTCAATGGAATAGCCACTCCAATATTTACAGAAGTAAAACGATCTAGGCCATTGTAATATCTTTCCACGCCATTTTTTTCGTGCATTCCAATCATCGATAAACTATTTACACCAAACGAAAATTCTGGTAAACCTTCTGCTTTTACAACTTCTTTGTTTCGCTCTGAAATTTCCATTTGTTGATAAAATGCTTTAATCGTCGGATTATTTTCTATTGTAGAACTTTCTAAAATTCCACTCAATTTTAACGGAATATAATTTGTCTCTTTCGTAATTGTAAAATCTTCTTCGGTATTTAATAAGACGTTTAGATTTTTGTACGCATTTGCTAAATACACTTTGTTTTGTTTCAACAATAAATTAATTTCTCCTTGCTGTGTTTCTGCTGTATTAATTTCGATTTTCTTAATATCACCTACATTAAATCGGACCGAAGCAATTCGAATAAATTCTACATAAAGTTTGTTCAAATTTTCTAATTGTTGTTGATTATATTCTAAATATTCGATCTGATAGAAATACGTTCTTACTTGTTTCAACAATTCGTTTGTTCTCACTTCTTTTTGTATCTTCTTACTATTGACTTCTGATTCTAAAACCGCTTTTCGATGTTTAAAAATCGTAGGAAATGGAATACTTTGCGATATCGAAAAACCATAATCAAATTTTGGACTGGCATATTGTCCCAATTCTGCATCAACACTTAATTTCGGTAATTCATTTGCTGTACCTTTTAAAGCTTCGCTCGAGGAAATACTTAATTCATCTGCTTTAATTAAAGGATTATTTTCTATTGCAATTTGTTGTGCTTCTTGAATATTAATTGAACGAGTTTGCGCTTGAATAGATTGTCCCATTAAAAACATGCCGATTGCAAGAAATGGAATTGAACTTTTTGAATTCAATTTTATTTTCGGAAGTTTTGAATTGAAAATTAAATATAACATTGGTAATACAAATAAGGTTAAAAAAGTAGCTGTGATTAATCCTCCAATGACAACTGTTGCTAAAGGTTTTTGAACCTCGGCACCTGCGCCTGTGGAAATTGCCATCGGTAAAAATCCTAAAGATGCAACTGTTGCTGTCATTAACACAGGTCGTAATCGAATATTGGTTCCTTCCATTATTCGTTTTAAAATATTTTTCTCTCCTTCTTTTTCTAATTGGTTGAATGTTCCAATTAAAACAATTCCATTTAAAACAGCTACTCCGAACAAAGCAATAAAACCAATTCCGGCACTAATGCTAAATGGCATATCGCGAATAATTAATGCAAAAATACCTCCGATTGCACTCATTGGAATTGCTGTGAAAATTAATGCAGCTTGTTTGAATGAATGAAATGTGAAATACAATAACATGAAAATTAATAATAAGGAGATTGGTACTGCGATCATCAAACGTTGACTAGCTGCTTGTAGATTTTCGAACTGTCCTCCATAGGTGAAATAATAACCAGAAGGCAATTTGATTTCATTGTCTAATTTTGTCTGAATATCTTTTACAACTGATTGTACATCACGATCTTTTACATTGAAACCAATTACAATTCTTCGTTTTCCTTCTTCGCGACTAATTTGTGAAGCACCTAATTTATAACTCACTTTTGCCACCTGAGAGATTGGAATTTGATTGCCAGAACTTGTAGGAATCATTAAATTGTTAATGTCATCAATGCTTTTTCGATGCGCACTATCCAATCGAACAACCAAATCAAAGCGTCGTTCATTCTCGAAAACTTGTCCAGCTGTTTTTCCTGCAAATGCTGTACTCAACATATCATTTACATCTTTGATATTTAATCCGTAATTTGCCATTCGGATTCGGTCATATTCAACATTAATCTGAGGCAAACCACTTACGCGTTCTACTTGTGGCGCTGTAACACCTTCAACAGATTGAATTGCTTTTGAGGTTTTATCTGCATAATAAGAAAGAGAATCTAAATTTTCGCCAAAAATTTTGACAGCTACATCTTGTCGAATTCCTGTCATCAATTCATTAAAACGCATCTGAATTGGTTGATTTTTTTCAAAGAAAACACCAGGAATAACCTCTAGTTTTTCCATCATTTCATCACCTAATTCTTCATAAGAAATGTTACGTTTCCATTCGTCCTTTGGTTTTAGAACAATAATCATATCTGTTGCTTCAGGAGGCATAGGATCTGTAGGAACCTCAGCGGAACCTGTTTTACCAACGACCATTTTTACTTCATCAAATTCTTTTAAAATTCGAGAAGCTTGCATGGATGTTTCTAAACTTTGGGTTAAGGAACTTCCTTGTGGTAAAATACAGTGAAATGCAAAATCACCTTCTTGTAATTGCGGAATAAATTCGCCACCCATATTCCTGAATTGAATAATTGATACTGCAAAAATTGCAACTGTAATACCAACTAACCAATATTTAATTTGGATTGCTTTTTCTAATAATGGTTCATAAATTTTATGTATTTTCACCATCATTTTATCTGAAAAAGAAGCTTTGAGAGTAGGCTTTTTTGATAAAAATAAAGCACTCATCATTGGGATGTATGTTAACGAAAGAATCAATGCACCTAGAATTGCAAAGCCTACTGTTTTAGCCATTGGTGTAAACATTTTTCCTTCTACACCAACCAATGTAAGAATAGGAATGTAGACAATAAGTATGATAATTTCCCCGAAAGCGGCTGAGTTTCTAATTTTTGAAGCTGAAAGAAAAACCTCTTCATCCATTTCTTTTTGGGTTAATCGATGCGTTGATTTTCTAAGTCCAAGATGATGTAAAGTCGCTTCTACAATAATTACTGCTCCATCGATTATCAATCCAAAATCAATAGCTCCTAAACTCATTAAATTCGCACTTACACCAAAAATATTCATCATTCCTAATGCAAATAATAAGGATAACGGAATTGCTGAAGCAACGATTAAACCAGCTCTTAGGTTACCAAGAAAAATAACCAATACAAAAATGACAATCAAAGCACCTTCGATCAGATTTTTTTCTACTGTTTTAATTGCACGATTGACTAAATTCGTTCGATCAAGGAAAGGTTCGATGACGATATCATCTGGTAATGATTTTTGAATTGTAGGTATTTTTTCTTTAATTAGGTTAACCACTTCGTTACTATTGGCTCCTTTCAGCATCATCACAACACCACCAACCGCATCTACTTCGCCATTATAAGTTAAAGCTCCATATCGAATTGCATGACCAAACCTTACCTCAGCAACATCTTTTATAAAAATAGGAACAGTTCCCGTCGCATTTTTTACAGGAATTAATTTTACATCATCTAGAGACGTTACCATACCAATTCCTCGAATAAAGTAAGCATTTGGCTTCTTATCGATGTAAGCTCCTCCTGTGTTTTGATTATTTTTTTCTAAGGCATCAAAAATATCTGATACACTAATTCCCATTGCGCGTAACCTATTCGGATCTAAAGCAACTTCGTATTCTTTTAATTCTCCACCAAAACTATTGATTTCAGCAACACCTGGTGTTCCGTTTAATTGTCTACGAACAATCCAATCTTGCATTTCGCGCAATTGTTTTGAATTGTATTTTTTTTCACTTCCTTTTTTAGGATGTAAAATATATTGATAGACTTCGCCAAGACCAGTACTCACAGGTGATAATTCAGGAATACCAACACCTTGCGGAATGTCTTCTTGTGCTTCTTTTAATTTTTCGTTGACTAATTGACGCGCAAAATAAATGTCAACATCTTCTTTAAACACTACCGTAATCACAGATAATCCAAAACGAGAAATACTTCGTGTTTCTTCGATATCAGGAATATTCGCAATGCTTTGTTCAATTGGAAAAGTGACCAATTGTTCTACTTCTTGACCAGCTAGAGTAGGGCTGACCGTAATAATTTGGACTTGATTATTGGTGATATCTGGTACCGCATCTATTGGCAATTTTGTTGCACTCCATACACCCCAGATAATCCATAAACCAGTCATAATTCCAATAACAATTTTGTTTTGGATACTAAATTTTATGATTTTATCTAACACAGATAATTTGATTAATTGCATTAACATTACCCACTTATTATCAAAATAAATGAGCACAAAAAAGTGTTGACTTCAATTTTATATCAATTGAAATCAATGTGTAGACGAAAAATAGAAATCGTCTCGTTAAGCAATATTTATTTTAGGAGGTTGCCAGATATCGGCATACAATTGGTTTTGAATTGTATTCTTTTTGAATTGTATTTTCTTGGAAGTATTTGGTTCAAATACTTTAGGTGTTTTTAGTAGTCGTGTAAATTTTATCGAAGAAATTGTAATTTGACAACAGTTGCACGCACACAAAGGACTACATTTATCTTTATGATTAGGTGTTTCATTCTCACTATGTACCATAGAAGTTAGTGCTCCATTACTATTTGTATCCTGACACGGAATAAATGATAGAACATTAACATATAAAGCGATTATGAAAATCATAAATTTCATTGTTACAAATGTATAAACATTTTTTTGACTATAATAATTTTACGATGTTAAGATATATTGAAAATTAAGATTGAGAATTTCTATGTCTTAAGAATTATTTGAGATGTAGTTTCATGTTGATACAAATATAAACTTAAAAGATTGTCGATTCTAGAAATCTCTTTATTCATTAAAAATAAACGAATCAATTTTTATAATATAATTAATAACTATTTAATTTACATTCTATATAAAATAAATTGATTGATTGATAAAACAATTTGATTTTTAATTGATAAGACAAATTACTATATTTATGATATTTACAAAACAAAAATTATTAAACATAAAAAAATAGTATTCATGGAGAATCAAGGAGGTGATATTTCAAAATGCCCTTTCCACAATGGTACAATGTCAAAACCAGTGGCAGGAGAAGGAACACAAAATCAAGATTGGTGGCCAAATCAATTAAAAGTTGATATTTTACGTCAACATTCAAATAAATCGAACCCAATGGGGGAAGATTTTAATTACGCCGAAGAATTTAAAAAATTAGATTTAGAAGCTGTTAAAGCTGATTTAAAAGCTTTGATGACTGATTCTCAAGATTGGTGGCCAGCAGATTTTGGGCATTATGGTCCATTTTTCATTCGTATGGCGTGGCATAGTGCGGGTACATACCGTGTGCAAGATGGTCGTGGTGGAGCAGGTGAAGGACAGCAACGTTTTGCGCCGCTTAACTCATGGCCAGACAACGTTTCGTTGGACAAAGCGCGTCGTTTAATTTGGCCTATCAAACAAAAATATGGTAATAAAATTTCGTGGGCAGATTTAATTATCTTAACAGGAAATGTAGCATTAGAGTCGATGGGATTCAAAACTTTAGGTTTTGCTGGTGGTCGTGCTGATGTTTGGGAACCAAATATGGATGTTTATTGGGGTTCTGAAAAAATATGGTTAGAAGAGAGTGGTGGTGCAAATAGCCGTTATTCTGGTGATCGCGATTTAGAAAATCCGTTGGCTGCGGTACAAATGGGATTAATTTACGTGAATCCAGAAGGACCAGATGGTAATCCAGATCCTTTGGCTTCTGCACGCGATATTCGTGATACGTTTGCGCGTATGGCGATGAATGATGAAGAAACATTGGCGTTGATTGCCGGGGGGCACACTTTCGGAAAAACGCATGGTGCGGCTTCGGCTGATCATGTAGGACCCGATCCTGAAGCTTCTGATTTGGAAATGCAAGGATTGGGTTGGAAAAATTCGTACGGAACAGGAAATGCAGGTGATACCATTACATCAGGTATTGAAGTCACGTGGACAAGTAAACCAACAGAATGGTCAAATTTATTCTTAAGTTATTTATTTGGTTTCGAATGGGAATTAACAAAATCTCCAGCTGGTGCTCATCAATGGGTAGCAAAAGATGTAGGTGAAATTATTCCGCATGCGCATGATGCTTCAAAAAAATTAAGACCAACGATGTTGACATCGGATATTGCGTTACGTATGGATCCAGCTTACGAAAAAATTGGTCGTCGTTTCTTAGAACATCCAGAAGAATTTGAAGATGCTTTCCGTAAAGCATGGTTCAAGTTGACACATCGTGATATGGGACCACTTTCTCGTTATTTGGGTGCAGATGTGCCGAAAGAAGTCTTTACTTGGCAAGATCCAATTCCAGCAGTTACATATGAATTAATTGACGAGGCTGATATCGCTGATTTGAAAGCTAAAATTTTAGCTTCAGGATTATCTGTTTCAGAATTGGTTTCTA
This sequence comes from Empedobacter falsenii, assembly GCF_019308355.1. Lineage (GTDB taxonomy): Bacteria > Bacteroidota > Bacteroidia > Flavobacteriales > Weeksellaceae > Empedobacter > Empedobacter falsenii_B. Next base: position 12,402 of record NZ_JAAGKM010000038.1, read on the forward strand.
CAGCTTGGGCTTCGGCTTCGTCTTTCCGTGGATCGGATAAACGTGGAGGAGCGAATGGTGCGCGTATTCGTTTGGAACCAATGAAAAATTGGGAAGGGAATAATCCAGTTCAATTGAATAAAGTCTTAACAGCTTTAGAAAACATTCAACAAGAATTTAATTCAGCGAATTCTTCAAAACAAGTTTCTATGGCCGATTTAATTGTATTAGGAGGAAATGCAGCGATTGAAAAAGCAGCAAAAGATGCAGGAAAAACAATTACAGTTCCGTTTGCAGCAGGTCGTGGAGATGCAACGCAAGAGGAAACAGAAGTTGAATCTGTAGCGTACTTGGAAACAATTGCAGATGGGGTTAAAAACTATCGTAAAAATACAAGACGATCTGTTTCGACAGAGCAATTAGTGATTGATAAAGCACAATTATTAACGTTGACTGCACCAGAATTGACAGTTTTAGTTGGTGGAATGCGTGCGATGAATGCGAATTATGATGGTTCTAAACATGGTATTTTCACCGATCGTCCAGGTCAATTGACAAATGATTTCTTTGTGAATTTATTGGATATGGGTACTGTTTGGAAAGCGACTGATGAAACGAAAGAAATCTACATGGGATCTGATCGTAAAACTGGAGCGCCAAAATGGACAGGAACTCGTGCAGACTTAGTATTCGGATCAAATTCTGAATTGCGTGCCATAGCAGAAGTTTATGCACAAGCAGATGCGCAAGATAAATTTGTGAATGATTTCGTGGCAGCTTGGAACAAAGTGATGAATGCAGATCGTTTTGATTTGAAATAAATATATCATTAAATAAAAACCGGATTCTAATTTAGAATCCGGTTTTTTTATTTTTGCTTAACGCTTAACGCTTAACGCTTAACGCTTAACGCTTTGCTTAGAACGGATAGCCAATCGCGATGTTCAAGATCAAGTTGTCTTTTCGCCATGCTTTGTCTCCAAAATCTATTTTATCAAAAGTCCAACGGTCATTCTTTTCGTAATAAGGCACTCGAAGTGGAGTTGCTAAATCTAATCTTAAAATTAAGATATTAAAATCAAGACGTAATCCTAAACCAGCTCCAACTGCTATTTCGCTCATAAAATCTTTTGTGAATTTCGCACCTGGACGTGTTTTATCTTCGTTGATTAACCAAATGTTTCCTGCATCAACAAATAACGCAAGGTTAAGAAAACTGAATAATTTTTGTCTAAATTCTGCATTTAGTTCCAATTTAATATCACCTGATTGATCAAAAAAGAAATTCGAATTTTGGTTACGAGGATCATAACTTCCTGGTCCTAATGTTCGCGCTCTAAATGCACGAATACTGTTACTTCCTCCTACAAAAAATAGTTTTGAATAAGGAACAAATTCAGAGTTTCCATATGGATAGGCTATTCCTCCAATGAATCGTGTGGCTATTGATGATTTTTCTGAAAATTTGTGATAAAAACGGAAGTCATGTTCCATTTTTGCATATTGACTAAATGGTATTTTGAAAATTTCTTTTTCCTTGTCTTTTTTCGCATTCGCACCTGTTATTAATCCTGTTAAATTTCCAGCCAAATCAACTAAACCTCGGTAATAGAATGTGCTTTTTCGAGGTAACATTGTTGTGGTATACGTATACGAATATTGTGGACCAAAAATTAATTGTTTGTCGACAACGCGTTTCAAACTTGGGTTGATGATATTTCCAATTGAATCGTAGATTTTGCTGTTGTATTCATCTGTCACTTTTTCTGGAAAGACTAAAGTCGCACTAAAAATCTTTAAATTATATTCTTTTTGCGCATTCTCTTTCCAAACGTAACCAAAAGAAGTATTGAAATTATGAAGTGTATATAATCTCGATCTGTTTTGATATTCGTAACCAATCTCAATATTGGTTCTCGGTACAAACGCACTTGACGAATGAAATTTGAAAGGCGCGACAATTCTTGGAATCGAAAGTTGCGTATTAAAACCAGCTCTAAAAATGTTGTTGGCATCTTTTTGCCCTCCTAATTGCATATCAAATGCTCCATATAAAGCCATTTTAAGCTGTTCTGCCCCTTTGAAAATATTGCGATGTGTCCAATTGAGATTTAACTCACCACCACCATAATTCGCCGAGTTTGTTCGTCCTAAAACTTCTAATCTCAACGACTGAAATTCGCGTGGTGTTAAGGTATAATACACATCAAATTTATGGTTAACCGAATCAGAAATCACGAAATCATTTTTCACAAATTTGAAAACACCCAAATTAATTAATCGATTCAGGGTTAAATTATGATCTGCTCGGTTGTAAATCTCTCCCGTTTTAAAATATAACACACGGTCAAAAACTTTTGGTTTGAAACTATTTTTTAGATCAACCATGTAAAAACCATTTTGCTCGTATTTTGCTAAGGAATCGTTGTTCATCGGCATTTTATAGATGCCTTTTCGTGCGTCTCGAATGTTATAATCTGGGAAAACAATAACCTTGTCAATGCTATATTGTTTTTTGGCTTGCTCTGGTGTCTTATCTTTTAACTTGACAAATAGTTCGACATCTTGCTTATTCGTAACTGTACTATCCGCTTGCACAATGATGTTATCAGGATGAAAATAATAATAACCATTTTCTTTCAGACGCGCATCTATTCGTTCTCGTTCTGCCTTGATCACATCCAAATCGAAAGGTTGCTTATCTTTCAGTAACGTATTTGCTTGCGTTTTTTTAATTTCTTTGTTGATCGCTAAAGTGGTATCTTTTGGGAAATTAACTTGGTTGATGTAATAACGTTTGCGCGGTTGTAAGACATAATGCACTTCCGCTTTTTTGTTTGTACTTATTGTATCACCCTGTGCTTTGGCATTGAAATAACCTTTGTTTTCAGAATAATTAACTAAAATATCTTTATTGAATTCGATGTCGACATCACCCAATAAAACAGGTTTTTCACCCACTTTATATTTCAACCAATATTTCAATCCTTTTTGCTTTTTAGGTTCGCTCGTGATGTTGTAAATGTACAAACGAGGACGAAGTCCAAAAAAACTTGAATTAGGTTTGGGGATGATATTTTTTTCGAGATTATCTTTTAATTCTGCTTTGTCAGTTTTGCTTAACGAATCGCCTTTTATCGTTAATTTAGAACCTGTGTAAAGCATCTCACCTTCTTTCAGAAAACGTGTATTGCTACAAGAAGAAATACCTAGAGCAGAAAATGAATATGCAATAATTTTAATATACGTTAAGGTTGATTTTTTCATGGTTTCACTTCTTGATTTTGTGTTTTTCTATTTGCTCTGTTCGCTCTATTTTTTCTTCTTTTCTCGAAAATTTCTTTGAATTTATCGTAATCTAATGTGATGATAAATCCAACGCCTGTCTCTACAATTTGTCCTTGTAATGCGACTTGGTATTCATCTTTTCGATAAGCTCTCAACATGTATCGACCATCACGAGATAAGCTATAATCAATTGTAATATCACCCGCAATATTAGTCATGTTTTCATTTTCTCGCGCATCACCATCTAAACCAAAATTACTTCCAACCGAAACTTTCAATCGGTCGTTTAGTAATCGTTTGCTCACGGCAACATTCAGATCAGTACGTGTGTTTTTAGATCCTGAAGAATAATCGTCTTGTGTATCTAATCCCAAATCGATATCAATTCCTTGGATTAAATCATCCGCCAAATTATTCAATTGTTGCGACAAAATATTACTTACACTTTGTAGCGCCATTGTTTCTGCAGAAACACTTGTTTTACTTTCGAATGGATTTTCGCCAATAAAACGATTCAATAATAACAAGGCAAATACTTGCTTGTTCATTTCGGCTTCATCATTTTTCAACTGATCCAATTTCGATTGTGTATTTTCGATCACCGCAGTTGCAATGGAAGGATTGTCTTTATCCATTGAAATATTGAATTTAATATCAGGTTTTAATAATTCACCTTTCAAAATTAACTCGGTATTAAACGGAATTCGTTGTTTGTACATGTTCATTTCAGAAGAAGAATAGCCCGAAATTTGTTGTTCGATTAAATCAATAGGAGCGGCTTTTGTTTTGTAAATCGCCGTAATGTCTAAATTGGCTGTAGTTGGCTCACCAGTCCATGTAATGCTACTTCCTTTCTGAATATCAAAACGACGTTTTAACAAGCTCACCGAAAGTTCGTACGCACCTTTTTCTACTTGATAAACGCCAACCAACGTCATTTTTCCTGAAGGATCCATTCCGCCTGTTAATTCGGCTTCACCTTGTATTTCTACAAAATCTCCGTTTGCTTTGTCGATGATAATTGATGTCTTGGCTTCTTTGCTAATTTCAATATTGACACTTACATCTAACCCTTTTATTTTAGATTCGGCTATTAATTCATCTGTTTTAATTGTTTCTTGAAGCGCCACTTGATCTTGATCGATGAATTCGACAATTCCTTCTCGCTCTTGTAAAGAAGGCGAGGATTGAGGTAAAACAAATGTAAAATTCGTGTCATCAGTTACGGTTAAAATTCCGTTTACTTTCGGTAAATCTAAATCACCTTTTATCGTTAAGTTTGCATTGACAGCTAACTTTCCGTACATGATCGCATCGTTCGATTTTTCTGAATTTACCACATTGAAATCTCGTGCATTTGCAGTTAAATTGAAGGCGAAGTCACGGTAAGTTTCCGTTAAAATTTCTCCTCTTATCGTTAATGAATTGCCATCGTTGTCATTAATTTTGAATCGATTGAACTCAATTCCTTTGTTCGTGAAATCAATCGCGTCATCAATTTTTCTGAAATTACTTCCTGTTTCAGCAATCGTTAAACCAACTTGATTAAATTTGACTTGACCTAAAATGCTCGGTTTATCCATTGTTCCAACGATTTTTAGATTTCCAGAAATATAACCTTCTGTATCTTTGATTCGATTCATTGTAAAGCCTTGCACCGATTTCATTTCTAATCGATTGATATCTAAAGCTAAATCAAACGCACTTTCTTTGGTATTATAATCTCCAAAAATCTTCATGTTGTTGCTGTTTCCATCTAAGGTAATATCAGCGTTAATCATGGTTGGAGAAGTGTTTTGTACTTTTGCTATAATATTTCCAATAGGATTTCCGAAAGCTTTTAAATCTGAAACGGTCAAATCAGCATTGAAGGTCATTTCTTTGTTTAAATCTCTAATTTGAGCTGTTCCATTGATTATTCCTTCGGCAGGTAAATCATCTTTTTTAATGATTTCTGCAATGGTTTCAATTTTGAAATCTTTGATGGTAATATTCAGCGGACTTGTTCCTTTTTCCGATTCAGATTGCAATAAAATTTGACTTCCATTGTTCATCAAACTGAAATTATTCGCCACAATTCCATCTTTTCTCAACTGAATTAAATTTCCTTCACCAACTTGCCATTGATCGTAGTTTAAGACCAATCCATTCGGATTAAGACTAATTTCCGTGATATCGTTTAGCGTTTTTAGATTTCCAGCCACCAAAAATTGTGTTGCATCTTTCGCATCCTTTGTCGAAACGTTATAATTGATCACATTATTTGTAATATCACCATTCAAATCAATTTTTTGTAATTGAAAACTTTCACTTTTTAATGCATCCACATTCAACGAATACAACAAGGATTCATCTTGGTTGGATAGTTTTATCAATCCATTGTTAATCGTATTTGTTCCGTACGTTAAATTCGGAATTTTTCCATCAACATTGATTTGTTTTGAATCGGCATTATAAGTTGCGTCAAGTGTTATGGTTTCGAAGCTTTTCAAATCGGGAACAAATCTTCGAATCAACTCATCATCTTTAATTTTTGCATTCAAAGTAAAGAATTGATGAGGTTCTATTTTTTCGTCTTTATTTGGTTTCTGAAATTCATAATATTGGTTAATTGTTGAAGTTAATGAACCGAAAATTTGCGTCAATTTAAACTTTCCCTTCATATCCAAATCGGCCAATTGTGAAGTCAAACTAATTTGATTCGAATCAGCAGTTGAAGTCGCAATCAAGCTCACTTCTTGCATTGGAAAAATATCTTTTGTATTGGATAATGCAAAGTTTTTCAGGTATAAAGAACCATTTAAATAATCTGGGTTTAAATCAGCAAAATTGGCATCAATTTCTCCTGCAACAATCATTGGTTCATTGTAAAAACCAAGCTTTTGAACATCTAATTTGACAATATTTCCGTTCAATTTTACATCTGATAAATCCTTTTTGTACACACCAGAAGCAGTTAAATTAAGATTCGCATTTGGATCTTTTGAGAAAACATGCGCATCAAACGCACCACGATTCACTTTTGCGTCGAGCGCAATATTTTGATAAGTATATTTATTGTAATAAGCGGATGAAACGGTTCCCGAAAGTTTTGTAACCATTTTTTCTGGATTGAAACTTGTTCCAACAGCATTAATTTTTCCTGTTATTTTACCTAAATCCTTGTTGCTAACAAGTGTTCCAATATCCAAATTTTGTAGATCTGCTTTGACATTATATTTCTCAGCATCCTTTCTCAGCATGTTCACAATTGCATCAATTTTAGCATTTCCCAACGTAGAATTTATTGCCAATTGTGTATTGATAATTTCGGTTGTTCCTTTCGCTTTTCCTTTGACAGAAAGCTTTGAAGGAATTCTAATGTTATTTGGAATAGTATTTTTCGGAACTAAATTATAAATCGTTTTTGATGATGTCGAAAAGTTTTTGATGTTTAAATCATAAAATAAATTCTTCGGATTCATCGCATTTTTCACTCTTCCAGAAGCCGAAAGTTGCAAATCATCTAAACCAGAAACTTGTAAATTATTAATCAATAAATCGTTTACTTTTCCTTTTACATTGGTGTTAACACTTAGAATGGCGTTTGGATATTTATCGAAAGGCATTGTATTTCTAAGCGTTGGTGCAAGATTTAGAATATCTGCAAAACCAATTTTTGAGTTTTTGATATTCGCATTGACTAGAACATTTTCTGGATGAGAAGTTAACTCATTAATTGTATTGTAGTGCAAAATAACTTCGTCACGAAGAATAGTTCTTGGTGTTTGTAAATAAAGGTTTTTCAGATACGCTTGTGTATCTGCGTACAAGAAATTTGTTGTCAATTTCTGAATATTCAATCCTCTTGATTCCTTTATTTCTGCACTTTTTACTTGTCCAGCAAATGTGCTATTTTTCATTTCGAAATCGCGCAAATCAAGATTTAATTTAGAAAAATCCAAATGATTAAAATCCATTCCTTGTGCTGTTCGACGTTCTGCAGTATTGTTGTATTTTACTTTTACATTTTCAAATTTCGTTTCGTTCAAAACCAAATTCATTGGGGTTGAAGAAGTAGATGAAGTGGAAGTAGAATTGTTCGAAGAAAGGAATAAATTCGCTTCGATATCAGCGTCTTTCAACAAAATATTTTCGATGTCGAAAATTGAATTTTCAAGATCAAGTTTATTGATTTTCGTTTCGAATTCGTTTAAGTTAATTTTGGCAAAAGTCTTAGAGTTTTCATCACCATAATTGACTTTTATATCATTCAAATTAATTTTGTTTAATGCAATTTGAAGAGGGTTTTGCTTAGATTTTGGATCAATTTTATCAACATTATTTTCTTTGATTTTATTAACCATTTTTTGATCAAAATCAACCAACAAACCATTCACTAAAATATCATCAACCGCATAAGAATTTTGTTGTAAATCAAGTTTTTTAACACGCGTTTTGAAATCTTTGAATTTGACTTTAGCAAACATTCCAGAAATATCATCGCCATAATCGATATCAAAATTGGTTAAATTAAATCCGTTCAATTCAATTTTCATTGGCTTTTGATCATTCAAAGAATCTACTTTTTCTTCTACTTTTTTCGCAACTTCTTTTACAATATCTTGTTTCAATTTTAGTTTTAAACCATCCAAATTGAAATCGCCAATTCCATACGAATTTTGCTCTAAATCGAATTTTTTGACACGCGTATCAAACGAATTTAGATAAACTTTGATGTTATTTGCCGCTTGCTGATCATTGAAGGAAACATTAATATCATTCAGTTTTATTTTATCTAACGAAATGATAAATGGCTTTGAAGGACTTTCGTCTTTTTCGTCTGTTGCAAAAGCATTGATAATATAATTGAAATTGAATTTTCCATCTGGTTTACGAATAACATTCGCGTGAACACCATTTAAATCAATAGATTTTATATCGGCTTTACTTTTGGTCAATTGCCAAATATCTAAACCAACGTCAAATTTTTTGACCGATAAAAGTGTGTCGACATCTTGTCCTTGTAAAAAAAGATTTTCCATGACCAAACTGTTTGGAAAATCGATATAAATACGATCTAATTGAACTTTTGTATGTATTTTATTTTCGAGGTAATTAACTAATTTATTTTTTACAAAATTTTGTACAGCAGGAAACTGTAAACTAAAAATTGCAATGGTCAGCAATAAAATTATTGATAAAAGCGTAAGAGAGAAATATTTGAGTATTTTTTTTGTATTGAATTCCAATTGGTTAGATTTTATTCGTTTTAGTTGGATTCAAGATACAAATTTCCTACAAGGATAATACCAGAAATGTACTTTTTCATACATCGTTTTACCATTTTTGGAAACAATCACAACTCCATTAAAAGGAAATGAATGTTTTGAACGGATAATTTTTTCGAAGTCATGTTTTAATTTCGCGTTTTTTTGCGCAAAAATTGGTTGACAAATAAGGCAAATTAATCCTAAAGTCAAGATTTTTAGAAGAGTTTTCATTTTTGTGTTTTGGCTAATGTAAAAGTAAAATATTATCTGTTTTGAAATTGATAATATTTTAAAATTCTCTTAAAACTTTTTAATTTTCATTGGTAAAACCAATATTCTTTTATTAAATTTGAGTCAAACAATTGAAGCTATGAGAAGAATTTTTTTTGAAAAAGATAGCCACAAAGACTACTTATTTGTTATAATTGATCACGAAAGAGAATTGGATCAAATTTATAAAGTAGATAATTTTACTGACGAAACTGGACGTGAATATGTGTACACCTTGATTGGAGAACGCAAAAAACTGAATGCAGATTTGTTGAAACCACATGTTGTTGCGCTAGAGAATGGGAGTTACACGAATTACAATGGAGAGGGAATTGTAACAGATTGTCATGCGTGTTTAGAAAGTATTGTGGATAATAGAGGATTGAATAGAGAACAAGAAATATTTGTTTATGTTCGAAATAAATAGAAATTACAAAAGGCTTTGAAATTTTACTCAAAGCCTTTTTTTATGAGATTTCAATTTGATTGAAAATTAATTTTTGAACGACTTCATCCAAATGTTCTTTGTGTTTTGCGACATAATCATTGGCAACGTCCAATAATGTTTTAATGTTGCTGTTGGAAACATTTCCTAAATCCAATGCAGATTCTGGAATTTCAGGATTAAATCGATAATAATTTTGTTGATATTTTGGCTTCAATAAAGCGAACATGCTTCTCATTTCCTGATCGACCATATCAACGCCAGTCGAAATAAAAATGTCTACCAAAGGATCTACCCATTTCGATTTTGAAATTCCTGTTAAATGTTCGTGTTTATATGATTTTGCACGTGAACCATTTCCGAGAGAAATGATAATAAATTCTTGTAAAGGTGCTGTTCCATTATATTTTAATTCATCTTTGAAATATTTATTAAAATTTATTTTTTGCGTTTCGATAAAGCCAACAAAAGTTGGATTGTTTGCAAAAACACCACCATCAATGCAACTAAATTCTTGATCAGCGAATGATTTTATTTTTGCAGGTTCAAAATAAGTTGGCGCAGCTGATGAAGCACGGCAAATATCTTTTACATAGAAATTTCGGAAAGGAGAGATTCCATCAATCGAATTGAAAATTTTTGGTTTTTGATGCTCAGTATCATAAGATACTATCGCGGAAGGACGAATCAAATCTTTTAACTCTGTATCTCCAAAAACGATTTTTAATTGCTCTTCCAATACAAGCGTTGGTAAATTATCTTTTAGCACACTCAACGGATTATTGAGAATTGTCCAAAATGTTTTTGAGAAGATATTTTTCCCTTCACCTAAATAAATATTCAGTGCATCTGTGATCGAGTGTTTTGCTCTTTTTGGATTTTCGGTAGAAGGAGATAATAACAAAGAAGCGATTAAAGCGCCAGTACTTGTACCTGCAATAAAATCGACATAATCGCCTATTTTGGCATTTTCGTCATGAATTTCCTTTAGTTTATCTTCGATGTATTTTAAAATGACACAAGATATAATTCCTCTAATTCCGCCTCCATCCAAAGAAAGTAAGACAATTTTTTTCTCTTTAAATTCCATTTTTGATGTTCTATTGTTTAAAGTTAAACTTTTCATTTCAAATATTCTTTATTTTTACACTTGATAATTCGTTGTATTATGTCCAAAAAACTTTTCCCAACATACGATATCTGTAATCTGAACACGAAAAAAAATAGTAATGAGTTGTTTTCCATCGATCATTTTAGAGGTTATGTTGATAGTAATCCTCATTTGCAGGAAGTTCACAGTCATAATTATTACCATTTGGTCTATTTTACCGAAGGTAGTGGCGAACATTTGATCGATTTTGAAAAGTTTGAGGCGAAATCTGGGACAATGTATTTTATGAAACCTGGACAGGTGCACCAATGGTATTTTAAGGAAAAATATGATGGTTTTGTCGTGAATTTTTTTGATAATTTTTTTGATTGGATTGGGATTAATTCTTCCATTTTACAGAAATTTAGATTTTTACAATCTATTTTGGTGAAAGATCATGTGGTTGAAATTTCGCAGGACTTACAAGGAAAAATTGCAAGTTATTTTGAAGAAATGATAAATGAAAATCAACAAAATAATCAATTCTCGAATTTAAAAATTGGTTTTTATTTGATGAGTTTATTCATTGATATTGAACGAAGTTTAGAAGCGGTAAAAATTAAAACAAGTGATTATCAATCGGTATTGTTGAATAATTTTCAGGAGCTTATCGATCAAAATTTTAAGAACAAAAAACTACCAAAAGAATATGCCGAATTGTTGTACATCACGCCCAATCATTTGAATGCGCTTTGTAAAGATATTTTGGGTAATTCGGCAGGAGAGTTGATCAGAAGTCGTGTGGTATTAGAAGCAAAACGTTTGCTAGTTAATAAAGAAATTTCGGTGACTGAAATAGCTTATTTACTTAATTTTCAGGATGCATCTTATTTTGTGAAATTCTTTAAGAAATATACTGAATTTACGCCAGAACAATTTCGAAAACAATATTACGCTTAGATTAATTATTATTATATCGAATAGGAATATTAAAATAGATTTTTAAAGGATTTTCGTTAATTAATTAAAGCAGGTTTTATTTTGGATAATCTTTCTTCAACATCATGACTCAATTTCATGTTAAAACATTCTACGTAATTATCTGTTTTTTCTTCACATCTTGGATAAATTGCGAACTGAGTCACATTTTTATTGTGTATATTTTTTGTAAAAAAGTAAAAGTACAAATAGAAAATACTAGTAGCTTTAGTAAGTTTTTCATAATAGGTGGTTTATGTTTTTATTTGGTAAATATTTATAAATTAATGATTTATATCAATCCGTAAATATTACCATAAATACCATAAATAGTGCCAAGCTCTAACCTGATTGTAACGGTAAATTTGCATAGATATTAAGTAGTAAGGTATATGAGTGATATAAAACAAGATTCAACGCAACTTGGTTTTGAAAAAGAGAATGAGCAATTCAGAACAGAGGTCGCAACAATGGATAAAAAAGGAACTCGAAAATGGGTGTATGCGAAGAAACCTTCTGGGAGATACACTAATTATCGTACAATTGTTTCTTCGGTTCTATTGCTTTTATTAGTTGGGTTACCCTTTATAAAATTAACAAATGGAAATCCTATTTTTAAATTTGATGTGTTCAATACGAATTTCATTCTTTTTGGTTATCCATTTTTTACAACAGATTTTTTCTTACTTGCTTTCGGGATGATTGTAAGTGTGGTTTTTATTATATTATTTACGACTGTTTATGGACGATTGTTTTGTGGATGGTTATGTCCGCAAACAATTTTTATGGAAAGTGTTTTTCGTAAAATTGAGTATTGGATAGAAGGTGATAGAAGCAAACAAATTCGTTTGGATAAACAAGATTGGAACGAAGAAAAAATTTTGAAAAGAGGAGGAAAGTGGACGATATTTTACATTATTTCGTTTTTCTTTTCGAATATATTTTTGGCATATATCATCGGAATGGATGAATTGATCAAAGTAATTACCGAAGGTCCATCAGAGCATGGAGGTTTATTATTGGGAACATTTATTTTTAGTATTTTTTTCTATTTTGTTTTCGCTTGGTTTCGTGAGCAGGTTTGTACGTTGGTATGTCCTTACGGAAGATTTCAAGGAGTTTTGATTGATAAAAAAACAATTCAAGTTTCGTATGATTTCAAAAGAGGTGAAAATACAAACGGACGCTCTAAATTTAGAAAAGGAGAAGATCGAATTGCTGTAGGAAAAGGTGATTGTATAGATTGTGGTCAATGTGTAGCGGTTTGTCCTACTGGAATTGATATTAGAAATGGTTCGCAATTAGAATGTGTAAACTGTACTGCATGTATGGATGCTTGTGATGATATTATGACGAAGATTAATCTTCCGACAGGATTGATTCGTTATGCTTCTGAAGAAAATATCGAACAAGGAAAATCATTTAAGATTACTGCAAGATTAATTGCTTTTACATTTGTATTGGTTGCAATGATAGGAGCAATGACGGTGTTTATGTTAAATAGAAGTGATGTCGAAGTGAAGTTTCTACAAGTTCCAGGAAAAGATTATGTCGTAGAAGGTGATTATATTATTAATACAATGCAATACAGTTTGATGAATAAAACCAACGAACCATATAAATTAGTTGTTCGTGTAAATGGTTTTAAAGGTGGAAAAACTGTTTTGTTAGTAGAACCAAATCAATATATACAAATAGATGAAGGAAAATTAAAGCAAGGTTTAATAGATATTAAAATTCCTAAAAGAGAACTGAAATCTTACAAAGTTCCAGTTATTTTAGAATTAAAAGATTTGAAGGGAAAAACCATCGATCATTATACGATTAGTTTTATGGCTCCTTTTTAGTTGAATTAAAAGAATCCGTCTCACAACTGAGGCGGATTTTTTTTTTGTTATTATTGAGGGTTTTCGTATATTTATATCTGATAATCATACAGTTGTTTATGAATTTTAAGCATTACAATCAAAATCAGTTGGTT
>NZ_JAAGKM010000039.1 GCF_019308355.1 Empedobacter falsenii
TTTGCCTTGATTTTGTTTTGATAAGATCTTGACGATCTGAACTTCTGTAAAATTGCTTTGTTTCATAATTATCCCTAAGTTAATAAACTATATTTTTAAACGTTCCGTTTTTTAGGGAAGATTACAGGGACAGGAAACACTATAAATTCCGAAATTCTAAAGAAAAAAATTTCATCTTATAATGAAATTGGTTCATTTGATAAATCAATTATCAAATTGGATAGTATTATACATTCTAAAAACGTAACGAATTACGATTTATATAATTTGTATTTGTTAAAATATCTTACGTATAAAACATTATTAAATTATCCAGAAGCAGAAGAAAATTTAAACGTTGCTGAAAAATATGGTTTAAAGAGTTCGAAATATAAAGTCGAAGTTGAGACAAGAGTTTTAATTGAACGAATCTTCATCCAATTTGATTATTTAAAATATGATAAGGTTAAGGAATTGCTTCAAAAAGTAAATAAATCTAATTTAAAATATTTGGATGCAGAAACTTATGGCTTTTATATTTCTGTTTTAGGCACAATGAATAGTTTAAATAAAAATTATATTCAGGCAGAAAAAGATTATTTGGAAGGTATAGAAATTTTGAAGCAAAAATCTCCCAAACATTTACCTAATATTTATAGAAAGCTTTTACACTTATATACAGAAACAAAGGACAATAAGAAGGCTTTAGAAGCTTTTAACAAAGGTTTGTATTATGCAAAACATTATAGTATAAAACTTTATATTTTGAATATGTATGAATCTCTTACTTAGTATTATGCGCAGAATGAAGATTGGGAAAAAGCATACAAAACAAGATTAATTGTAAATGATCTTGCAACTGATTATGATGCAATTAATCAAAGTGGAAAATTACAAAATTTAGAACGAGAAATTATTAATAAACGAAATGATTTAGAAGTTCGAAATCAAAAAAATATCCGATTATTTCTAGTTATTATTTCTACAATTCTAATCATATTATTAATTGTTCTTTATAAATTCTACAAGATAAACATCGAAAAAAGAAAACTTGTTGAAAATGAAAATGAACGGATGAGAAATAAACTTTCTGATTTGATTAATCATTCGAATAACGCAAATCAAGTTGAAAAGAAAATCATTTTAAGTGATTATAATCTTTCGGAAAGACAACTGGATATCATCGAATTAGTGAAGAAAGGATTTACAAATAAAGAAATTGCAACTGAACTCTATATTTCTGAGAATACCGTGAAATATCATTTAAAGGTTATTTACAATACTTTGGGAATAGAAAGTCGTAATTCGTTGTAAATAAAGGCAATATCCAAAAAACTGTGTAAACATAAATTAAGGTGGGTTTAGTAACTCACCTTATTTATTTTATTAAATTTATAAAACACAGTTTATTATGAAAAAATCTGTAGCCCAATTCATCCAAGATCAAGGTCATTTAGAAGGGATCAAAACCCAAGAAGATCTAAGTAAATTATTAAAAGAATTGCATTCTGATTTATTAGAAGCCATGCTACAAGGCGAACTTGAAGCCCATTTAGGTTACTCAAAAAATGAGAAAAGTGACAATTCCAATGCACGTAATGGCACAACTTCAAAACGTTTAAAAAGCGAATATGGGGAATCTACAATAGAGGTTCCTCGAGATCGAGAAGGAAGTTTTGATCCAATTATTGTCCCAAAACATCAATCCAAATCAGTTTCTGTTGAAAATATGGTTATTTCGTTATACGCTAAAGGTCTAAGTGTTTCGGATATTGAGCAGGAACTTTACGAATTATACGGCTATAAACTCTCTACATCAGCAATATCCATCATTACTGATAAAGTAAATAGTCAAGTTTTGGATTGGCAAAATCGTCCTCTAGAATCTATTTATTGCATTGTTTGGATGGATGGCATTGTGTTTAAAGTTCGTCAAGGCGGAAAAGTAATCAATAAAACGATTTATCTAGCTGTTGGTTTAAACCGTGAAGGTCACAAAGAAATCCTTGGAATGTGGCTTGGAGAGAACGAATCTGCTGCTTTTTGGCAAGGTGTGATGACGGATTTAAAAGCGCGTGGCGTAGAAGATATTTTGGTTACAGTAACTGATAATTTAAACGGATTTACACAATCTATAACCAATATTTTCCCTCAAGCGAACACACAAATTTGCGTGGTTCACCAGATTAGAAACTCTGCTCGATACGTAGTCTGGAAGGATAAAAAAGAATTTACCTCAGACATGAAACTCATTTACAATGCGCCAAACAGAGAGATGGCTGCTTTAGAATTAGATCGTTTTGCAGAAAAATGGATTCAAAAATATCCCTACGCAATGCAATCTTGGAGAAATAATTGGGACGAATTAACTGTATTTTTTGACTTTCCTATTGAAATCAGAAAAATTATTTACACCACCAACCTTATCGAAAATTTGAATGGAAAAGTCCGAAAATATACCAAAAATAAACTAGTATTCCCAACAGATGACGCGCTCAAAAAGTCAGTTTATCTATCGTTAATGCAAATCTCAAAAAAATGGACACAACCAATTCATAATTGGGGAATAATTTTAAATCAATTTTTAACTATATTTGAAAAAAGGGTTCAACTATAAAAAAGTCAAACCCACCTGAAATATATTTACACAAAATTTTGGACAGTGTCTAAATAAAAAATCTCGAGCAAATGCTCGAGATTTTTTTATTTATTCATTTGTTTCAATATACTTAATGTTTTTTTATCGACTTGATCTGCATAAAAAAACTTCAAAACATCTTTGATAATTTTTTCTTTCGGAACTATAAAGTTGAATAAAGTCAAACTTGATTTCAGTTTCATTGCATCATTTTTTCCGAAAATTAATTGCGGAATTACGCCTTTATGTTGCATTAATAATACAGATAAAACTTCTAAATAATTTCCCCAAAGTTCTTCATCTTTCACAAAAGCTCTCGCCTCTTCTTTTGAAGAAATTGAAAATTCTAATGACGAATCACTAGAACCTAAACCAACTAATTGAGGAAACATAAAAACAATCCAATTCGTTTGCTTTTTTCCTGCATGAACTTCCATCAAAATTTCATCGTACACAAAACTTTGCGCATCGTGAAATCGTTTCAAATTAAATTTATCGTGGGGATCTTTTTGTTTCAGTAAATCTCCTATTTTCATATTGTAAAGTTAAAAAAATACCTCACCAAATTGATGAGGCATTTTATTTTTTTTTAAGTCGATTACATTCTTTCAGGAACACCAATTCCTAATAAACGTAACGAATTCTGAATCGTATTTGCAACCCATTGAGAAAGATATAAACGGAAATTTTTCACGTTTTCATCTTCATTTTTCAAGATTGGATTGTTTTGGTAGAATGAATTAAATAATTTTACCAACTCATATACGTAATTAGCAATCAAAGCTGGGCTCATTTCTGTCGCCGCTTTTTCTATTGTATCTTCGAAATCGTATAGTGCACGAATAATTTCTTTTTCAGCATCATTCAATTCTATTGCATTTGCATCAAATTCTTTTGGAGATTCTTTTCTCAATAAAGACTGAATACGCGCAAAAGTATATTGAATAAAAGGTCCTGTATTTCCATTAAAATCAACAGATTCTTTCGGATCGAATAAAATACGTTTCTTAGGATCTACTTTCAAAATGTAATATTTCAAAGCACCCATCGCAATTGTTTCGTACAACTCAGCTTTTTCATCATCAGACATTCCGTCTAATTTCCCTAATTCTTCAGAAATCTCTTTTGCTGTATTATAAACTTCTTGCATCAAATCATCTGCATCTACAACTGTTCCTTCACGAGATTTCATTTTTCCGTTTGGTAAATCAACCATTCCGTAAGACAAGTGATGTAAAGCATCAGCCCAAGAATAACCTAATTTTTTCAAGATTAAGAACAAAACTTTGAAGTGATAATCTTGCTCATTTCCTACAACATACGTTAATTCTTCTAACGTTGGATTATTTTTGAAACGCTCTACTGCAGTTCCTAAATCTTGTGTGATATAAACCGAAGTTCCGTCTGAACGTAAAACTAATTTTTCATCCAAACCTTCTGCAGTCAAATCAATCCAAACAGAACCATCTTCTCTTTTGTAGAAAACACCTTTGTTTAAACCATCTTCAACAATATCTTTTCCTAAAATGTAGGTATTCGATTCGTATAAATATTCGTCAAAAGCAACACCAAGACGTTTGTACGTTTTAGCGAAACCATCATACACCCAACCGTTCATTTTTTGCCAAAGCTCAATAACTTTTGGTTCATGTGCTTCCCATTGACGCAGCATTTCTTGTGCTTCTAAGAAAATTGGAGCTTCTTTTTTCGCTTCGTCTTCCGTTTTTCCTTGCGCTTCTAATTCTTTGATTTCTTGACGATAATGTTTGTCAAATTCCACATAATATTTTCCAACCAAATGGTCGCCTTTCATATTTGCAGATTCTGGTGTTTCACCATTTCCAAATTTTTCCCAAGCAATCATAGATTTACAAATGTGAATCCCACGATCATTAATAATTTGTGTTTTAATCACATTATTTCCTGCTGCTTCAATGATTTGAGAAACCGAAAATCCTAACAAATTATTACGGACATGTCCTAAATGCAAAGGTTTGTTTGTATTTGGCGATGAATATTCTACCATTACCGTTCTCGAATTTTCATCAACTTTTGTAATTCCAAAAGTTGAATTTTGAGCATTTTGAGTAAAATTTTCTAAAAATTCTACTGAACTTAAACTCATATTCAAGAAACCTTTTACAACATTAAACGCTGTAATTTTATTATTTTCAACCAAATTTTCACCGATTTTAGTACCGATTTCTTCTGGTTTACCTTTCAAAGTTCTGATTAATGGGAAAACAACCAATGTATAATCACCTTCAAACTCTTTCCTTGTAAACTGAATTTCAACAGATTCAGGGTTAATTTGATAAACGTTTTGAATCGCTTCTAAAACATTCTGTGTGATGTATTGTTTTAAACTCATTTTATTCCTTTTTACTTAATCGAAATGCAAAAGTACGAAGTTTCAACGAATTTGAACGGATTGCACATTGAGTTTTTAAGAAGTCATCAAGAAAACTTATCTTTGCAAAATGAAAGCTACATTCGCGGATTTCGAATTAACAAAACAATTGAGTTCGGCTTTAGAAAAGTTGAATATCACAACCCCTACTCCAATTCAAGAAAAATCATTCAAACCGATTCTTTCTGGACGAGATATAATGGGAATTGCCCAAACAGGTACAGGTAAAACATTGGCTTACTTATTACCTTTGTTGAATACTTATCAATACTCTAAAACGAATCAACCAAAGATTGTTATTTTGGTTCCGACACGCGAATTAGTTGTTCAGGTTACCGATATTTTAGAGCAATTAACAGAGTTTATCAATGTTCGTGTTTTAGGAATTTATGGTGGTGTAAACATCAATACTCAAAAATTATTGGTGTATGAAGGCGTTGATATTTTGGTTGGAACACCAGGTCGTGTTTTAGATTTGGCGATAGACAATGTATTATCATTCAAAGAAATGAAGAAATTAGTGGTTGACGAATTTGACGAAATGTTGAGTTTAGGTTTTCGTCCGCAACTGATTCATTTATTTACAATGATGAGCGAAAAACGTCAAAACATTTTATTTTCTGCTACGATGACAGATCAAGTAGATGATATGTTACACGAATATTTCAAAAATCCTATTGAAATTTCCTTAGCTCGTTCAGGAACACCATTAGAAAAAATCACTCAATTGGCTATTCCAGTTGAGAATTTCAATACAAAATTGAATTTAATTGTTCATCAATTAGGAGACAAAGCAAAATTTGAGAAAGTTTTAATTTTCGCAAACAATAAAAAACATGCTGATTTAATCTTTAATCATTTAGATGAAATTTATCCAGATGAATTTGGAGTAATTCATTCTAACAAATCTCAAAATTATCGTTTGAGAACAATGGAAGCCTTTACCAGAGATGAATACCGAGGAATTATCACGACAGATATTATGGCTCGTGGTTTGGATATTCCTGATGTTACGCATGTTATCAATTTCGAAATTCCAGAAATTCCAGAACAATATATTCACCGAATTGGGCGTACAGGACGTGCGGATAAAAAAGGAGAAGCGATTTCTTATTTTTCTGAAAAGGAAATTGAACGTTTAGATGCTATTGAAGCATTGATGGATAAAGAGATTAACGAACTTCCTTTTCCTGAAGAGGACGTAAAAATAAATCCTGTAAAACGTGAATTTGAGAAAGATGTTGTAAAAATGAAACAACTTACAACTGTAAAAATTAAAGAACGTGGTGCAGCATTTCACGAGAAAAAAGATAAAAATAAAAAGGTGAATTTAGGTGGTCCTACAAAACGTAAACCACCAAAATCTAAACCTAAAAACCGTGGTCAGCAAAAACAAAAAGCGAAAGCACGTAAAAAAGGAAAATAAAATGAAAGCGACCAATTGGTCGCTTTTCTTATTTTAAAATCTGTTTGAATTTAGATTTAAATTTTGCAATTTTTGGTCCAACAACTGCCGAACAATATGGCTGATCTGGATTTTCATTGTAATAACCTTGATGATAATCTTCGGCTGGCCAAAATTTATCTAAAGGCTCTATTGTTGTAACGAATTTATCTTCATACAAAGTTCCGTTATCAAACTCTTTTAACGATTCTTCCGCTTGCTTTTTTTGTTCTTCTGATGTGTAAAAAATACTCGAACGATATTGTGTACCAACATCGTTTCCTTGTCTATTTAACTGTGTTGGATTATGTATATTCCAAAAAATTTCTAATAATTCTTTGTACGAAATCACTTCATTGTCAAAAGTAATTTCAACAACTTCCGCATGATTTGTATCTGTATCACAAACCTGACGATAAGTAGGATTTTCTACATTACCTCCTGCAAATCCAGAGATAGCTTGTTCTACTCCATTTATCGAATTAAAAATTCCTTCCACACACCAAAAACAACCAGCTCCTAAAACTGCTATTTCCTTGCTCATGTCTTCTCTATTTTTACTTATTCAATCAAAAAAAATTCTAATTTATCAGAACCATTCTTATATTTTTATACCAATTGGAAAGCGGTATCATCTTTTACATCACCAATAACAAAAGTACTGTGAGTACTACCAATTACCTTTATTGTTGTTAGTTTATTTACCATAAAATCTCTGTATTCGTCCATATTTTCGAAAGACATTTTGATAATGTAATCGTAATCACCACTTACATGATAACTCGCCTGAACTTCTTTTAAATTCACAATTTCGTTTTCGAAAATCTTGATGTTATCAGCAGAATGTTGTTGTAACTTAATATGGCTAAATACCAAAAGCTCTCTGTTAATTAATCTTCTATTTACAAGCGCAACATATTTAGAAATAATTCCTGACTTTTCTAATTTCTTGATTCTTTCATGAATTGCGGTTGACGATAAATTTAACTTATCAGATAATTCTTTATAGGTAATTTTACTGTTTTCTTGTAGATACATTAGCAGCTGTTGATCGAGAGTGTCAAATTTCATTTCAATTAATTTTTTTCTAAAGTAACAACATTATTTTGAATAATTATCTATATAGATTAAAAAAATTACTCATTTACAGAAAATATATTTATAATTTATTAAAACACACCGTTTTTTGTTCTATTCTAAAAAAGATAAAAAGTTAAACTCTATAATTTTTATATACTAATAAATGTTAAATATCTTTCATTATTCATATTATTCATTGTATATTTGAGCTCGAAAAATCGAGAGGAAAGATTTGACTGATTGCAACCTCATAAAACAATTGCTAAAACAGGACTTCAGTTTTCTCCTTCCCTCTATCATTTTAAAAAAAAGTATAGAAATGTCATATTTATTTACGTCAGAATCAGTTTCTGAGGGGCATCCAGATAAAATTGCCGATCAAATTTCTGATTCAATTCTTGACCACTTTTTAGCATTTGATGCAAAAAGTAAAGTAGCTTGTGAAACTTTAGTAACGACTGGACAAGTTGTTTTAGCAGGTGAAGTAAAATCTAATTCTTACATTGATTTACAACGTGTAGCAAGAGAAACAATTGCTGAAATTGGTTACACGAAAAGTGAATATATGTTCGATGCAAATTCTTGTGGAATTTTATCTGCAATTCACGAACAATCTCCAGATATTAACCAAGGTGTAGACAGACAATCTGACGAAGAGCAAGGTGCTGGTGACCAAGGAATGATGTTTGGTTATGCTACAAGCGAAACTGAAAACTATATGCCTTTGGCGTTAGATTTATCGCACAGATTATTGAAAGAATTAGCGCATATCCGTAAATACGAAAAAGATTTGTTACCATATTTACGTCCTGATGCTAAATCTCAAGTAACAATTGAATATGATAATGACAACAAACCTGTTCGTATCGATACTATTGTAATTTCTACTCAACATGATGACTTCGCAAACGAAGAAGCAATGAGAGATAAAATTACAAATGACTTAGTAAGTATTTTAATTCCACGTGTAAAAGCGCAATTACCTGTTCATTTACGCGATTTATTTACAGATAGTATTACTTATCATATCAATCCTACAGGGAAATTCGTTATTGGAGGACCTCACGGAGATACAGGTTTGACTGGTCGTAAAATTATTGTAGATACTTATGGTGGTAAAGGTGCTCACGGTGGTGGTGCTTTCTCAGGAAAAGATCCATCAAAAGTTGACCGTTCTGCTGCTTATGCTGCGCGTCATATTGCTAAAAACTTGGTTGCAGCTGGTGTTGCTGACGAAGTTTTAGTACAAGTTTCTTATGCAATTGGTGTTGCTGCTCCAGTTTCTTTATTAGTAAATACTTTCGGAACTCAAAAAGTTGAGTTAACTGAAGGAGAAATTTCTACAAAAGTTTCTGAAATCTTTGATATGAAGCCTTTCGCTATCGAACAAAGATTAAAATTAAGAAACCCAATTTACAAAGAAACTGCATCTTACGGACACTTAGGTAGAGAACCAAAAATAGTTTCAAAACGCTTTGAATCTGCTAATGGACAGGATGTTGTTGAAGTTGAAGTTGAATTATTCACTTGGGAAAAATTAGACTTCGTAGATCAAATTAAAACAGCTTTCGGATCATAATCTGAAATTTTAAATCATACTAAAAAATCCACTCAATATTGAGTGGATTTTTTTATGATTAATTTTCACTAATCGAATTGACTAACCAATATCGTTTTCCATCTTTGTAAGAAATATTGATACTATCTCTAGAAAGCATAATCAGTTTTTTCGGTGTCCATCCCACATTTCGTAACGAATTGCTTCCTGTCATTTCCATTTGAATATTTTCTATCGGATCAATTTTTTGAGATGTGATAAAATCAAATTTATATAAATTCTTAGATTGAGAAACTTGCACTACTACACTATCTTGAACAATTCCTCCTAAAGAATCTTGAAAAATTATAAATCGTCTTTCATATTTTTCTTTATAAATAGTATTCAGACCATCATCTTCATTATTACAAGAAAATATCAGCATTAATAAAGAAGCAAAACATACAATCGTTCTCATAAAACATCATTTTATATTTAACTATTTTCAACTCAAAATATTGTACAAAAAAAAGACGCTCACAACTGAACGTCTTTTATTATTATTCCTAAAAATTATCTTGTTGCATTCGCAGTCCAAGTTTTACCATCTTTTGTATAAAGAATAGTTAATTTTGAATTATCAATTCTAATGTAAGATAATTCTGTTGCCCCAACACTTACTAAAGTATTGTCTCCTTTTTTCTCGAACTCAACTCCGTTCAAATCTGGAATTTTATCAGAAAAAGCAAAATTATACTTTGTTCCACTTGCAATTTTAGTTACAAATACACTTCCATTATCAGCAGAAAGAGTATTATATCCATCAACATAACTTATTTTTCCTTTATAAGTTCCTGCAAAGAAATCATTGTTTGCTGGATCATCATCATCGCTACAAGCCGTAAATACAAATAAGGCAAAAAATGTTACCGCTAAAAATTTCAATAGATTCTTCATGTTTTTATATTTTTAATTTGGTTATAACAATCAATATTTTCAATTATAATACCATAAAATGTTAAATAAAATTGATAAAGTATTTTTTTACATTTTTAACTCTCACAAAAAATCGTATTTTTGAAGCAATATATAATACCTATAAACATGAATTTATTGCAAGGTAAAACAGCAATCGTTACAGGCGCAACTCGCGGTATTGGAAAAAGTATTGCTGAAGTTTTTGTGAAAAATGGCGCTAACGTTGCCTTTACTTATGCTTCTTCTGTAGAAAAAGCAAAAGCTTTGGAAGAAGAATTGGGACAATTCGGTAAAGTAAAAGGATATCAATCTGATGCTTCTGATTACGAAGCTGCTCAAAAATTAGTGGAAGATGTAATTGCTGAGTTTGGTCAAGTTGATATTGTAATTAATAATGCTGGAATTACAAAAGATAATTTGTTGATGAGAATGTCTGCAGAAGATTTCGAAAAAGTAATTCAAACAAACTTAAATTCGGCTTTCAACTTAACAAAAGCAGTGATCAAACCAATGATGAAACAACGTTCTGGATCTATCGTGAACATGTCTTCTATTGTTGGAATCAAAGGAAATGCTGGGCAAGCAAATTATGCAGCATCTAAAGCTGGTTTAATTGGTTTCTCTAAATCTGTTGCATTAGAATTAGGTTCTCGTAATATTCGTTGTAATGCAATTGCACCAGGTTTCATCGAAACTGAAATGACAGAAGTTTTAGACCAAAAAGTTGTTGAAGAATGGCGTAATGGAATTCCATTAAAACGTGGAGGACAAACAGAAGACGTTGCAAATGCATGTTTATTCTTAGCGTCAGATTTATCAAGTTATGTAACAGGACAAGTTTTGAGTGTAGACGGAGGTTTACATACTTAATTCTTAAAAATATCATACTTTTTGAAAGGTTTTGTTTAGTAAATTTGCTAATCAAAACCTTTTATAATTTAAGACAACTACGTTGAGAAAAATATCAAATAAATTAAATGTTCAATTGATTGCTGAAACTTTTTTGGCTTTCGGAATTGATCATATCGTATTATCGCCAGGATCTCGAAACGGAGCATTAACAATGCAATTTGCGAATGACAAACGTTTCAAAACTTATAGTGTAATCGACGAACGTTCGGCAGGATTTGTCGCTTTGGGAATGGCACAGCAAATTCAGAAACCTGTTGTTGTTTGTTGTACTTCTGGTTCGGCAACGGCAAATTATTACCCAGCAATTACGGAAGCTTTTTTTCAAAATGTTCCTGTAATCGTGCTTTCTGCAGATCGTCCCGAGCATTTGGTTGATAATTTTGATGGACAAACCATTCGCCAAAAAGATATTTTTGAGAAACATTCAGTTCATAATGTACAACTTTCCGAAAGTGAAGAAACGGATGATTTAACGCGAAATATGTTGTTGACGAAATATGCGTTGATTGATTGTATGCACAAATCTGCGCCAATTCATATCAATATGCCTTTTTCTGAGCCTTTGTACGAATCTGTAACAACACCAGATATTGAAATTGATACAATTACAATTCCTGCAAAAGATTATCCAGAAATTGATGTAATTGATTTGATGAAACGTTGGAATGCTTCGACGCGTAAAATGATTTTGGTCGGATTACATCATCCTGATGCCAAATTTGATCATTTTGTAAAACAATTGGCGCAAGATGATTCGGTTGTTGTGTTAACAGAAGTAACATCAAATATTCATGATGAACGATTTTTCAATAAAATAGATCAAGTTATTTTCCCTTATTCGGAAGAAGAATTAGAAGCGTTGAAACCTGATATTTTATTGACAATTGGGCAAAATGTCGTTTCCAAAAAGATTAAAAAATTCTTACGTGATCAAAAGCCAACGCAACATTGGCATTTAGATGAATATTGGCAACCAGACACTTTCCAAGCATTAACAGATAAAATTGAGACGAAACCTGAATTGTTTCTAGAACAATTTGTTCCGTTTGTTAATCCAAAAGAATCAGAATATTACAACACATGGAATTCGATACGAGAAGCGAATAATATCAAACACAAAAATTACATCAATATGATTCCATTTTGTGATTTGAAAGCATTTGATTCCATTATTAGAAATTATCCTGAAAATTGGCAAATTCAGTACGGAAATTCAACCATTATTCGTTACGGATTATTGTATGATCATAACAATTCGAATCCTGTTTTCTGTAATCGTGGAACAAGTGGAATTGATGGTTCTACGTCGACAGCAATTGGCGCTTGTATCGCTTCTGGTCAAAATACGGTGATGATTACGGGCGATATTTCATTTTTCTATGATTCGAATGCGTTGTGGAATGTCAATATGCCAAATAATTTCAGAATTATTTTGATTAATAATGGTGGCGGAAATATTTTCAAATTTATTCCTGGTCCTTCTGAAACAGATGTAGTTGAAGATTATTTTGAAACAAAACATCATTTCACTGCCGAACATTTAGCTAAAATGTATGATTTTGAATATAATGTTGTTTCAAATTTAACAGATTTAGAAAATTCGTTCAACGATTTTTATGCAGAAAGTAATCGTCCGAAGATTTTAGAAATTGATACGCGAAATTCTGCTAATGATGCTATTTTAAGAGGGTATTTTAGTAGTTTGAAGTAAAAATATTAGAAGAGAAATCAATTCGTTTGGTTTCTCCTTTTTTTATTTAAATTAATTCAATTTTCTCTCCTAAAAATTTTGGTTGAATACCAAAAAAGCTATCAATAAAAACTTTAGTTCGAGCAAAATATTCGCGAATATTTGTTTTTAATCCAGCATGTTTATTGACATCTTTCGCATTGTAACCATACGCATTAATTACATTTTTGCGCGCAATGTAAACCGCTCGTTGATTGTGAAATTCTTGAGAAACTACAATAAAATCATTTTGACCAAAAATTTCTTTTGCACGTATCATCGAATCCAAGGTTCTAAAACCTGCATAATCCAAATAAATCACATTTTCTGGAACTCCATTTTTTATCAAAGCTTGTTTCATCGCTTCAGGCTCATTATAATTTTTTCGACCATGATCTCCACTCAAAATAAAATGCGTCACTTTCCCTGATTGATACAACTTTGTTGCAGCATCAATACGATATGTGAAGTAATAATTTTGGAAACCACTCACCAAATTTGGCGCTGTTCCCAATACAATCGCAACTTTGGTTTTAGGTAAAATCTCTAATTTATCTGTGACAAATTCTTCCGTTGAGTTTTCTATTTTATAATTTGCAAAAGCTGTGAACAAAAGACTTCCAATTCCTAAAATAAGTAAAGTATAAAAAGATTTTTTCAGAAACTTTTTGGTTTTGATTTTCATAGTTGGTTCAAGATTATTTCTTGTGTTAAAAATACAATATATTCTTCAGTTTTATAATGATTTAAGAACTCCTATCCGATAATAAATATTTAAAATCAAAATTTCATTAAAAAAATCTATCTTACTATATTGCGTATTATTTTTTCAAAATACAACTATGAGAACAAGATTATTTTTTCTAGCCACCACTCTATTTACAGTTTCAACTCTATCAGCACAAAAATTCGAAATTGATACCTTACAATATCAGGGAAGTGATAAAAACATTATCAACCTTGTTGTTTTAGCAGATGGTTATACAAAAGACGAATTAAAATATTATAAAGAAGATGCAAAACGATTTACAGACTATTTTTTCAAAACGGAACCATTAAGTCAATATATCAATTATTTTAATGTATTTGTTATAAATAGTATTTCTGAGGAATCTGGTGCAATTCACCCATATTCTACCAAAGAATGTCCCACAGAAAAAGTAGATTGGGATCAGTTACCTGAACGTTATAATAAATTTGTAAAGAAATATGAAGTTCCGAAAACTAATCCAAATACAATTTTCGGAAGTAGTTTTGATATTTCTGGAATTCATCGTTTAGTTGTTCCAACGAAAAATGAAAAGGTATTACAAGTTCTGAAAGATAATATTCCCAATTATAGTCAAGTTGTAATTCTTGTTAACTCACCTTTTTATGGCAGTTCTGGGGGAGAATTTACTACGACAACAGTTAATTTTAAAAGTAATGATATTGCTGTTCACGAAATTGGACATTCGTTTACAAAGTTGTCTGACGAATATTGGTCTGGTCCGTTGTATATGATTCCTGGTCCAAATAAAACGCAAAATATGCAAGATGTTCCTTGGAAAAATTGGATTGGGATAAATGGAATTGGAATTTATGCTTACGGTGAAAAAGATGCGAGAGCGCAATGGTTTCGTCCGCACGAATTCTGTAAAATGCAGTATTTAATTGCGCCTTTTTGTAATGTTTGTCAAGAAGAATTTATTGAAGTAATTCATCAAAAAACAAATCCCATTATTTCTACAAAACCCGCTGTTGATACTCCTGTTAACACAGAAAACATGAATGCTTTTACTCTTAATTTAGTAAAACCAGTTCCAAATACCCTGAAAGTAAAATGGATTTTGAATAATAAATTGATTGCAGAAAATTTAGATTCTATTCATCTAAACAAAGGTCAATTCAACTTAGAAAAAAATATTTTAAGAGCTGAAGTGACGGATACAACGCAATTAGTAAGAAAAGAAAATCATGCGAATCATATGTACACAACGCAATGGGAAATTACAAAACCTAATAATGAGAGTTTAACTCCACCAGTTTTGACATGGGGTGAAAAACAAGAAAGTTGTTACAATGAACATCAGGCACTAACGGTGAAAAATCCAGAAGCAAAAGTTGAATATTTTTGGTATGATGAGCTAAATTCTACTCAACCATTTGTAAAAGGAAGCAATATTATTAGTCCAACTATTACTGAGAATAAGACTTATTATGTTGAAAGTAATTGGAACAACAAAAAATCTGAACGAAAAGCAATCCAAATTACTGTTTTAGAAAAAATTAATCTTTCTGAAAAATTTAGTATTAAACAAAATAAAAAAGATGGAACAATTATCCTTTCTTAAAAAAATGCTGACAATAAAAAATATAAATTCGACTGGTTGGATGAAAAGGAAAATAGACTCTATAATTTCGATCCAAAAGAGAATAAAACGATCTATAAAGGAAGTGATTCATCAACTAGCACAATCAAAAATGAATCATTAGGTTCTACAATTTTTGTCAAGAAAATAGATAAAGAAACTACATGCTCTAATGAAAAAGTCTCAATAAAATTGTAAATAAGAAAAGCGACCAAAAGGTCGCTTTTCTTATTTATATTTCAGAATAATTATTCTTTAATACGTTCTACATAAGAACCATCTTCTGTGTTGATTTTTACTTTATCACCTTCGTTGATGAATAAAGGAACACGGATTTCAGCACCAGTTTCTGTCGTTGCAGGTTTTGTAGCATTTGTAGCTGTATCACCTTTAAGACCTGGCTCTGTGTATGTAATTTCCATTACAACTGTAGTTGGTAACTCAGCTGCTAAAGCTGTTTCATCAGAAGCACGGAACAAGATTTTTACTTCGTCACCAGCTTTCATAAATTGTGAATTATCAATCAAATCTTTGTTTAAATAAACTTGAGAGAAATCATCATTATTCATGAAGTGGAAACCATTATCATCTTCATATAAATATTGGTAGTTACGTGTTTCTACACGAACTTCTTCAATTTTATGACCAGCAGAGAATGTATTGTCTAATACTTTTCCGTTAGTTAATGATTTTAATTTTGTACGAACGAAAGCAGGTCCTTTACCTGGTTTTACGTGTAAAAATTCGATAATTTTATACGTATCATTATTAAAAATAATACATAAACCTTTTCTGATATCAGAAGTTGTCGCCATTTATTCTATTGTTATTTTATTAAACTCCCGAGCTATATCCTTTCATAATTCCACGATCACTTGTATCGATAAAATCAAGGATCACTTCACGATAATGTGAATCTGGGAATTTTTCTAAGATTTGTTCTACAGCCTGAGATACGTTATTTTTTTGTTGATATAAAATTCTGTAAATACCTTGAATTTCGAAGATTTCTTCTGATGTAAAACCTTTTCTTCTCAATCCAATTGCATTAACTCCCGCATAAGCAACAGGATTTTTTGCAGCTTTAACATACGGAGGAACATCTTTACGAATTTGTGTCGCACCAGCTACAAAAGCATGTTCTCCAATTTTTGTAAATTGATGAACTGCACTATAACCACCAATAAAAGCGAAATCTCCAACTTCTATATGTCCTGCTAAACCAACCGCATTTACAATTACGACATTATTTCCAACAACACAATCGTGCGCGATATGTGCAGTTGCCATAATCAAACAATTGTCACCAATTTTAGTATAACCTAATGCATTAGTTCCTTTGTTTACAGTAACGCATTCACGAATTGTTGTATTGTCACCAATATATGTTAAAGTTTTTTCACCTTCGTACTTCAAATCTTGAGGCTCACCAGAAATTACTGTACCTGGATAAATTTTACAATTTTTTCCAATACGTGCTCCTGACATAATTGTTACATTAGGACCAATCCATGTTCCATCACCAATTTCTACATCTTCGTAAACAGAAGAGAAAGGGCTGATTGTAACATTTTCACCTATTATTGCAGTTGGATGAACATATGCCATCGGATGATTCATAACTTCCATTTCTTTAATTATTCTTTTGTAATAACTGCCATCATTTCTGCTTCCACAGCGATTTGATTGTTCACATATCCAATTCCTTGCATATGAACAATTCCTCTTCTAATTGGTTCAACCAACTCTAATTTAAACACCAATGTATCACCTGGAATAATTTTACGTTTAAATTTAGCACTTTCAATTTTCATGAAATAAGTTGAATAATCTTGAGGATTTTCTAATTCTCCTAAAATTAATAAACCTCCTAATTGCGCCATTGCTTCGATTTGCAATACACCTGGCATAACAGGTTCTTTAGGAAAATGTCCAACAAAGAAAGGCTCGTTCATCGTTACATTTTTCACGCCGATTAAACCTGTTGCACTTTTAGAAATTACCTTGTCAATCAATAAAAATGGTGGACGATGCGGTAATAACTTCATGATATCATTAATATCATAAACTGGTTCTGCTGTCAAATCAAATTCTGGCACTTTGTTACGTTGCGCTAATTTAATTTGTTTACTTAATTTCTTTGCAAAATTTGTATTGGTATGATGTCCAGGTTTTGTTGCAATAATTTTAGCCTTCAATTTTTTACCTACTAAAGCCAAATCTCCTACAACATCTAATAATTTGTGACGAGCAGCTTCGTTTGGATAATGTAAAGTCAAGTGATCTAAAATTCCATTCGGACGAATAGAAACATCATCTCTATTGAATGCTTTACATAATTTTTCTTTTGTTTCTGGCGTAATTTCTTTGTCAACATAAACAATTGCATTGTCTAAATCTCCACCTTTTACTAAACCAGCTTCCAACAATTGCTCTAACTCATGTAAGAAACAAAATGTTCTTGCTTGAGAGATATCTTGTTTGAAATTTTTGATAGATGTTAAAGTTGCATTTTGAGTTCCCAAAACTTTCGTTCCGAAATCTACCATTGCTGTAACTTGGTATTCATCTGCAGGAATCGCAGTGATTTCTGATCCTGTTTCTGGATCTACATACGTTACAATTTCTTTAATTCTATAATATTCTCTGTCTTTATCTTGCTCTACAATTCCAGCAGATTCTATTGCTTCAACGAAAAAACGAGAAGAACCGTCCATAATTGGTGGTTCCGCATTATCAATTTCAATGTAACAATTATCAATATCCATACCTACCAAAGCCGCCAAAACGTGCTCTGTTGTATGTACTTTAACTCCTTTCTTCTCTAAAGTTGTTCCTCTGGCTGTGCTCACAACATATTGTGCATCAGCTTCTACTTGAGGTTGACCTTCTAAATCTGTTCTAACAAATACAAATCCTGTATCTGGTTCGGCTGGTTTAAATGTTAAGGTAACAAATTTACCTGTATGTAAGCCAACACCTTTTAGAACGGCTTCATTCGCTAAAGTTTTTTGTTTATCAGACATTAACTTTTACTTTTGTTTGTTCTCTTTTTCTAATTTATCGATTCGTTTCACAATTTCTGGAAACTTTCTAAAATGTACGTACGATTTTCTAAAACTTGACGCCTCCATTGCTGGCGAACCATACAATTGCGTTTTGCTTTCTACATCACCATTAATACCACTCTGAGCTTGTACTTGTACAAAATCTCCGATTGTCAAATGACCTGCGATACCAACTTGACCTCCAATCATACAATTGCGTCCAATTTTTGTAGAACCTGCTACTCCACTTTGCGAAGCAATAACAGTATTCTCACCAATTTGAACGTTGTGAGCAATTTGAATTTGGTTATCTAATTTTACTCCTTTACGAATAATTGTAGATCCCATTGTTGCTCTATCTATTGTTGATCCTGCTCCAATTTCGACATTATCTTCAATCAAAACATTTCCTATCTGAGGAATTTTTTCGAAAGAACCATCTGGATTTGGCGCAAAACCGAAACCATCAGCACCAATCACAACATTAGAATGAATGATACAATTTTGACCAATTTCACACTCTTCATACACTTGTACGCCTGAATGTAAAACGGTATTATCACCAATCTTAGCATGATCGCCAATCGTTACATTTGGATATATTTTTACATTATTCCCAATCGAAACATTAGTTCCAATATAAGAAAAACTTCCAACATATACATTATCTCCTAGTTGCGCAGTAGAATTTACTTTCGTATATTCTTCTATTCCAACTTTATTATTTTTTATCGTATTGTAATACTGCAACAGCTTTGTAAAGGCTTGATATGCATCTTCAACCACAATCAATGTAGACGAAATAGAATCTGTTGCCACAAAATCCTTACTCACAATCACAATAGAAGCGTTTGTTGTATAGATAAAATGCTCGTATTTCGGATTAGCCAAAAACGAAATCGAACCTTCTTTTCCTTCCTCTATCTTCGATAATGTGGAAACCTCTACATTTGCATCACCTGTTACGGTTCCTTGCAATAATTGCGCAATCTCTGCAGCTTTAAATTTCATAGTCTGCAAAACTAATAATTATTCTTAAATTTATAAAATGATTATTTAAGTTATTTAACTTTTTTGTCAAATTCTTCAAATCGATATTTAAACGCTATGGTAATGATATTTTGTAATTTCTTGTTGCAAAAATTGCGTTAACAAACTTTTTTCTGAACTCGAAATTTCTTTTACCTCACCATTTTTATATAAAACCTTTATTGGACTTTTTGATTTTTCGTACGGAACAATTTTTATCGTTGTTTGTTCCACAAAATAACTTGCATCATCAATTCCTAAAGCTTTTTCTACTCTATTTTTTTCAACCAAAATTTCTTCTTCGGATAATTTTGTATCCATCAAATATGATTTTGGTAATGTACGCTGAATGATATTTTTTGATAATTTACTCAAAATTAAATCATCATGAAACTGCCATTCTTTTATCGCTGATAAAACATCCGAGTCGTCCAAACGTGTGAAAATTTCTAAACCTTCTTTCGATAAACTTCCAACTTCATTTTCTTTTAAAAAGTATTTAAAAGCAAACGTTGCAAAAAGATTTTCTCCCGTTTTTGTCAATTCTTTCGCTCTTCTCAAAACGCTAATCAAAAAATTCTCTGCTGTAAACGATTTCTTATGCATATACACTTGCATGTACATAAACATACGCGCCATCAAAAATTTCTCGACCGACGAAATTCCCTTTGCTTCTATCACCAACTCATCATTCGAGACATTCATCATTGAGATAATTCGTTCCGGATTGATATTTCCTTCTACCACTCCTGTGTAAAAACTATCGCGCTTCAAATAATCCATGCGATCGCAATCCAACTGACTCGAAACTAATTGTGACAAGAACTTTTTCGGATAATTTCCTTTAAAAATTTGAATAGCTAGAGCTAATCGATTATCAAAAATTTGATTCAATTCTTCCATCAAACGAAGCGAAACTTCTTCGTGATGCGAACCATTAATTATAGAATGTTCAAGAGAATGAGAAAAAGGTCCGTGTCCCAAATCATGCAATAAAATCGCGATTAAAGCTCCATTTTCTTCTTCTGGAGTAATGTCGACGTTTTTTCTTTTGAGAATATTTAAGGCTTTTTGCATCAAATGCATACAACCTAAAGCGTGATGAAAACGAGAATGTCTCGCTCCTGGATAAACCATTTCTGTTAATCCAGTTTGCGTAATTCTACGAAGTCGCTGAAAATATGGATGTTGAATAATCTGATAAATAAGCTCGTTTGGAATCGTAATAAATCCATGAACTGGATCATTTACTATCTTCAACTTATTATTGTTTAATGGATTCAAACGTACTGTTTTGTCGGCAAAGATAAGAATTTTTACTCATTCAGAACGTTACTTTTTTGATTAAGAATGGTTTTTATAAAATATTTTAGATAAAAATCATTTTTGGAATTATTTATGCTAAATAATCATCGCAAATTTTGGGAAAACTACAATTTTGTTTAACATACAATTTTGATTTTAACATTTCCGTAATCGCTATATTTGGAATAATTCTAAAAGTAGAAATCAATATAAAAAATAAAAATATAACAAATGGCTATAAAAATTTTATGGATTGATGATGAAATCGATTTATTGAAACCACACCAGCTTTTTTTAGAGAAGAAAGGATACGATACAACAATGATAAATAATGCGACTGATGCATTAGAAGAAATAGAAAAAGAGAGCTTTGCAGCGGTTTTAATCGACGAAAATATGCCCGGTTTGAGCGGATTGGAAGCTTTACCAAAAATTAAAGAATTGCGTCCAAATCTTCCTGTTATTATGGTCACAAAAAGTGAGGAAGAACATATCATGGAAGATGCAATTGGCTCACATATAGCAGATTATTTAATTAAACCGGTTAATCCAAATCAGATTTTATTGAGTTTGAAAAAGATTTTGGACGCATCGAAAATTATTTCTGAAAAAACAGTGATTAATTATCAACAGGAATTCAGAAATATCACAATGGATATGATGAATGCACGCGATTTTGAAGATTGGCAAGAGATTTATAAAAAATTAGTTTTTTGGGAACTTGAACTTGAAAATATCGAAGATACAGCACTTTCTCAAATCATCGAAAATCAGAAAAGTGAAGCAAATGCAGCTTTCTTCAAATTTATAGAACGTAATTACGAAGATTGGTTGCACGACGACGAAGATCGTCCCGTTTTATCACATACAATTTTCAATCAATTGGTTCGACCTCATCTTGGAAAAGATAAAAATGTTTTATTGATTATGGTGGATAATTTACGCTACGATCAATGGAAAGTTATTGAGCCAATTTTCAATCGTTATTATAATTCAGAAGCCGAAAATTTATATTATAGTATTTTACCTTCGGCAACGCAATATGCTAGAAATGCGTTCTTTTCGGGTTTAATGCCGTTGGAAATTGAGAAAAAATATCCTGAATATTGGTTGAATGATACCGATGAAGGAAATAAAAATATGTACGAAAAAGAATTGTTAGGAGAACAATTAAAACGTCTTGGTTTTGGCGATTTATCGTATAATTATTTTAAAATTTTAAATTCTGATTTCGAGAAAAAAATTGCAGATGATTTTAATAATTACAAAAAGAATAATTTGAATGTAATTGTCTATAACTTTATCGATATTCTTTCGCATGCGAAAACAGACAACAAAATTGTTGGAGAAATTATTCGTGATGATAAAACGTATCGTTCGATCACAAAACATTGGTTTGAAAATTCATATTTAATGGAAATTGTGAAAAAAGCGGCGCAAGAAAAAATGAAAATTATTGTAACAACCGATCACGGAACAATTTACGTAAAAGAGCCTACGAAGGTAATTGGCGACAAAGAAGCGAGTACAAATTTGCGTTATAAATTGGGGAAACAATTGCAATACGATCCAAAAGATGTTTTGGCGGTTGAGCAACCAGAAAAATTCCTTTTACCTAAGGTTAATGTTACGTCAAAGTATATCTTTGCAAAAGAAAATTTATTTTTAACGTATCCAAAAAATTACAATCATTTCGTTAATTATTACAAAAACACTTACCAACACGGTGGAATTTCGTTGGAGGAAATAATTATCCCAATGGTTGTTTTAACACCAAAAAATTAAATGGAATTTATCATCAATAATTTAGACGAATTACCTGAAGTTGCTCAAAAAATAATCGATCAACTTCAGCATAAATTAATCACTTTCGAAGGAGAAATGGGAGCTGGAAAAACAACTTTTATCAAAGAGTTTGTAAAAGCTTTGGGAACAAATGATGAAGTTTCGAGCCCGACTTTTTCGATTGTAAATGAATATGAAACAGATAAAGGAAAAGTTTATCATTTCGATTTTTATCGTCTAAATCATGAAGATGAAGCCTTAGATTTTGGGATTGAAGAATATTTATATTCTAATCAATATTGTTTAATGGAATGGCCAAATAAAATTGCTAACTTTATACCAGATGAGCACCACACAATTACATTGAAAAATGTAGATGGCGTTCGTCATTTAAATTTTAGTTAATAGTATATGGACGGAAAAAATATTTTCACGCCTTTTTCTCAGGAAGATCTTATTCCTCAACCCGAGCGTTTAGAGATTCCTCATAAGAAAGAACGCTTTGATATTGGAATTCCAAAAGAAACAAATAATCAAGAAAAAAGAATTTGTCTTTCTCCTGATGCAGTCGAAATTTTAGTCAATAATGGACATCAAGTTACGATAGAAACCGGAGCAGGAGAAAGTGCAAATTATTCAGATAAAGAATATTCGGAAGCTGGTGCGCAAATTTCTTACAATACGCAAGCTGTTTTCGAGAAACCTATTATTCTAAAAGTTGGTCCACTTACTTTAGATGAAATTGATTGGGTAAAACCAAATGCTTTGATTATTTCATCTGTCCCTACAAATACTTTAAGACGCGAATATTTTCAGAAATTAATTACAAAACGTGTGAATGCGGTTGGATTTGAATTTATTCGTGATGAACAAAATCATTTACCAGTTGTTCGTTTATTAAGTGAAATTGCTGGAACTACAGCAATTTTGGTTGCAAGTGAATTGATGTCTTCTACAAACGGAGGAAACGGAATTTTGATGGGTGGTGTAACAGGTGTTCGGCCAACAGAAGTTGTGATTCTTGGAGCTGGAACGGTTGCAGAGAATGCGACAAGAACAGCTTTAGGTTTAGGTGCTTCGGTGCGTGTTTTTGATAATTCATTAACAAGATTAAGACGATTACAACAAAATATAGGACAACGAGTTTCTACTTCTACATTAGATCCAAAAGAATTAGGAAAAGCTTTACGACGTTGCGATTTAGCAATCGGTGCTCTTCGCGGAGAAACACGTACACCTTGTGTTGTAACTGAGATGATGGTGCAAAATATGAAAGCTGGAGCTGTGATTATTGATGTAAGTATTGATCAAGGAGGATGCTTCGAAACATCTGAATTAACAACTCATGATCACCCTATCATTATTAAGAATGATATAATTCATTATGCGGTTTCTAACATCACTTCTCGCGTCGCACGCACCTCTACCAAAGCGTTGAGCAATTATTTCTTGTCGTATTTATTCCAAATTTCAGAAGAATCTGGTTTTGCGAATGTGGTACAATCGGATAAAACTATAAGAAATGGCGTATATTTGTACAAAGGAAGAATTGTAAAAAAGAACTTATGTGATTGGTTTGATTTACCATTTCACGACATTAATTTATTGATTATATGACGTTTACGCAAAGATTTATGAAGTATTTGATGGGAGTTGGAATTGGGTTAGTTTTCGTCGCTATGGCGTTTGGACCTCGTGCTTTCTCATGTAATTACTTTCCAAATGCAAGAGTTTTGGATGAAGCTTTTTCAAAAAGATTAGCTATTTCACCAGAAGCTCAAGCATTTTTAAAAGCAGAAAATTTAGATTCGACATTCTTGAAAAAAGAATTATTCAAAAGAAGTAAAGTTGATTTTGATCACTCGAAAAAAGATCAAGTTCCTTGTAGAGAATATTTGGCAAACTATAAAAGCAAAGACAATACAAAGGATTATGATTTTGTATTAGAAATTTGCAAAGAAGATTCAAAATTAGTTTCCATCAAAAAGAAATAAAACAAAAAACCACTTCAATTGAAGTGGTTTTTTGTTTTATAAAGGACTGTCTCTTAAAGTGTGTAAGTTCAAAAATTAAGCTTGGGTTAGGTTCTACTTTTTAGAGTCTAACCCTTTCTTGATATAGGATTAAAAATTGATCAATAATAACTCCCCAGTTTCTTA
>NZ_JAAGKM010000003.1 GCF_019308355.1 Empedobacter falsenii
GTAAATATATTTTGTCTATCAATTTTCTTATTATCATTAACAAACACTTGGAATGTGTTTTTATAATAAACTTGTAAATTTGACTTAAATCTTGATGTAAAATTAGTTTTTAGATTAAAATTAGTTGAATAAAGATTATTTAATTCATTATTAATTTTCTGAACATTTTCTGTATAATTAAGAATTCCATTCGCTTTAAAAGCTATGGGAATTTTATTAAAAATATAATCATAATTAATAAAAAGTAACAAATTATCTGTTTGTTCTGCCTTAAAAAACGCTTTGTAAATTAAATTATTTTGATAACGTATATCTTCAGCTATATCATTTTTATTTTGATCATAACTTACATTTACAAAAAATGTTCTTCCTTTACTTAGATTTAGTTTTAAATAATTTATCGACACACTGTTTGTTCTTTTTATAAATAGTTCGTCTATTGATGATTGGTCTAATATTGTTAAATAATCTACTCTTCTTTCGTAGGTATTTAGAAAATCTAAAGTTGGAATTCCGGCATCTAAATAGGAATACTTTAAGGTTAATTTTCCTCCTTTATTTAATGTATATGCAAGAGATACTACTGGAGAAATACTAAAATTTTGTTCTAATGATTTTTGATTAGAATTATAGTAATTAACAATTAAACTTGAAGATATTAAAAGATTTTTATTGTATAAATAACTAAACACACCTCCTATTACTGCATTAAACAATCTATTTTCTTCTTTATTTTTTTGATTTATTAAGGTTGATAAATTATAATTTTGTAATGATGTATTGGTATAATAATTATATGTAAATTTATTTTTTGAAGATTTTACTGAGTACCCGATTTTATAAAGATTAAATTTTGATTGGTTCGTATTAATTTCTTCTTGTTCTGTTATTAGATAATTTTTTGTTTGAGAATTAAAATCTAATGTCAATTCTCCCAATAAATTATCATTTAAAACATTAAACCAATTTAATTTCTGAATAAAATTTTGTTCTTTACTATTTTCAGAATATAAATTTTGATTAATATCAGAATCTATTGTGTTTTGAGTATAATCAAATTTTGAATCTAATACTACGTAATTATTTTTGTTAATTTTCCAATCCAAATTGAATACATTTTGAACAAAATAGGGTTTTTCATCAATTTGCTGAATTTCATTTAATTTGAAAATCCCATAATTTTTGTATGTATCTTGTCTTTTAATCGAAGTATTAAAATCAAATAAAGTATAATTTTTAATTAATAATTTGTCGTTAATTTTCTGATTATAATTTAGTGATGAAAAGAAGTTTTTACGATCAT
Source organism: Empedobacter falsenii (assembly GCF_019308355.1). Taxonomy (GTDB): domain Bacteria; phylum Bacteroidota; class Bacteroidia; order Flavobacteriales; family Weeksellaceae; genus Empedobacter; species Empedobacter falsenii_B. Next base: position 1,304 of record NZ_JAAGKM010000003.1, read on the forward strand.
AAAAATTCCGTTGTTCTCTAAGAAAACTGGGAATATCCTTTTCATCTATTTTAGACACACCATTACCATTTCTTTTAATGGTTTGGTTCAACTCAAAATAATCTTCCATCGTCATAGCGACTTCTCCTATTGTATTGTAATGATTGATAAAAGCGATATTGCCTTTTTTATTGAAATTGAATAAGTTTATTCTATTATTTGTATTAAAATCATTACCTAACGCAAAAGAAGCGTTCCCAGATATTGTATTTTGATAATTTTCTTTTAGTTTAATATTTAATACTTTTTTTCCTCCAGAACTAAAGCTTTTTAATATATCATTAGGTTGGTAATTAGAAATCAAATCAATACCTTCTATCATTTCATCGGTAATATTCTTTGTTGCTAATTGATGTTTGTTTCCAAAAAATTCTGCACCATCAATCAAAATATTATCCATTTTTTTACCTTGATAATATACTACGCCATTTTCATCAATTTGCAATCCAGGCAACTTTTCTATTAAGTCGCCTAAAGTTCTTTCATTACCAGTTCTTATTGCTGCTAAATTATATTGTATAGTATCTTCTTTTACTTTACCAAAGCTTTTGTTGTTAATAATTACTTCTTCTAATTTAACAAGTTCTTCTGATAAAAATATTTCGATAGATTTACCTTCATTTAGTTCGATATTTTCTTGATATTGAGAATAATTAAGCACATTAACTTTTAGTGTATATACTCCTTTTTCTAAATTGATAAAATTAAAAAAACCTTGACTATTTGTTTTTTTAAAACCTTTAAACGTATCGTCTAAAAATAACTGAACCACTGCATTATGTAGTGGTTCGGAGTTATTATCTTTTACATAACCATTTATAGACAAATTTTGAGCAAATAGTAACGAACTGATGAAAAAAAAGAACTTAAAATAAACTATTTTTTTCATCTATTTTTATTCACTTTTAATAACGATTCTATTTGTTTTTACACCTGACGAATTTTCTATTTTTGATGAAATAGAAGACTGCTTCAGTTCTTCCATTTTCTTTGAATACTCTTGCGTCGTTAAGACATTAGAAAATGATGGAAGCTGTATTTCTTTTTCTGCTTTATTAATAGATTTTAAAGTAATGTATTTCTTATCTGTTTCTACTTCTACTATTAATCCTGGTAAACCATTAAAAATTTCAGGCCCATCTGTTATTGCTATCTCAGAAAGATACCATGCCGTAACTTGTCCTAATTTAGGGTCATCCAAAGTCGCTTTTTGGGCAGTATATCCTCCAACTGATTTTGTTTCATTGGTAATTTTCCATAAATTTTGCAAATCACTCTTTTGCATTACTGTAAGTTTTTCGCCTTTTATTTCAGTTGTTTTATAGATAGTTGATGTTTCCAAATTTTTATAAAATACATCACTTACAAATGAAATGGTCGTGTTTTTTACAATTCTTTTGTTTCCGTTCGTATTTTCTACTTGGTTATTGTTTTTATCATCTTCAGTTGCTAAAGTCTTATAAATAGATTCATTTCCATTTGTTTCCAAAACACTGTATCTTGGCTTAGACAGTCTATCTTTTATCATTTGCTGTGCATGCACTGGTAATTGTGCAACCTTGGCCTCATCTATTTTTACTGTTTCTACATATTCTATTGTATAAGAATTTTTGATAATCCCAATATTTTGTTTATCATTTTTCATTTTAATTTCATTAGTAGAAATACTATTTGAATTTAATTCATTTTCTGTTAAAGCTTTCTTATCTGAACATCCGTTCATTAACGTTAAAATAACTAATACTGTATACATTTTCATTGTTTTTTATTAAAGGCCCTTAAAACTATTAGTAGATTAAACTAATTAATCACAGTATATACCTGATTCAAAGTAGTATTCATATTCCCAACTACCATCAGAATAAAGAGTAAATGACTCTTCCTCATACTCATAGTAATAACAATCATCAATTAATGATGTAATTTCAGAATTATCATTTTTTAATTCTACCTCATTTGCCATTGCAAAAGTTCCAAAAAGTGCAAAAGCACTTGCTAATAAGATTTTTCTCATGCTTAAATTTTAAAATGTTAATAAATTAGTATTGATCAATATTCTAAAACTATAAATAAATAACCAAAAAAACAAATTATTATAGATTTAAGAATTTTTCTAACTCTTCTTTTGCTTGTAAACTTTCAGGAAAATTTTTCACATTTTGTTCAAAAAACTGTTTTGCTAAATCATTTTTCTTTTGTTTTACCAGATAATTTGCAACATTATTGATATACGTTTCTGTTGGTTGAAAAGAATAATTCAATTTTCTAGAAATCGTTTCAAAAGAATCCTTCACCAAATTTGGTTGATTCGGAATCTCTTTAATATTCACACGATAACCATCAAACTGCCAACGCAAATAATCAATCGAGCCAATCATCGGAACCGAACCATGTTCTTCGTCAATATATTGTTTGTAATGATAATTCAATGATTTATTCTTTGATGATTTCAAACGTTCGTCCACCTTTTTTATACTTTGATAATGGTCGCGTAAATGATCTGCATTTTGACTTTCACCAACTTGTGTTATCATCAAGAATCGATTCTCGAAAGAATGATTTTCTAAATTCTGATAAAGATTCAATAATTCTTTGTCATTAAACCAAATACTTGGATCATGCGCAACATATCCATTGAAAGTTTTGGGATGATTGTACAAGGTTTTCAACGCAAAATATCCGCCCAAAGAATGTCCAATTAACAAACGAAAATCATTCACACGATAATTTTTCTGCATAAAAGGGAACAATTCAGTTTGAATAAAATTGAGGAAATTAACATCGTTTACATGTGTAAAATCTTTTGTCCGATCACCATTTTTATTTGTAATTCCGACAATGATCGATTCGGGCATTTCTGGATAAAAACCAGATTGAAATTTAGAAACTACGCCTGTTAAAAACGTAAAATTAGATTCGGCATCTAACACATAAATCACAGGATAATTTACTTTTTCAAGTTTAGAATTATTATATGATTCGGGAAGATTCACCCAAATTTCTCGTTCAGTATTTAAGATTTTAGAATTTATTTTTTGGATTTCAGCAATTGATAATTTTTCTTGCGAAAAACCGATTTGAGAGAAAATCAAACAAAATAAAAGTAGGAATTTTTTCATGTATAAAATTTTTCTAAAAATAGTTATTTAGAATTATTCTACACAAATGATTTTAGACAGAAAAAACGACCTCATCATGAAATCGTTTTTCTATATAATATGTATTTTTTTTTAACTAAAAATATTCCATTTCAAGCCAAGTTGAAACTTGAAATCTCGGTACGGAACATTTGGCGCTGCAAAATAATCAGGTTGTTTTGTAAACGATGCATTGATATGCTCACCACGAATGTAAAAACGCATATTACGAACCTTGAAATTGATAAAAACATCCAAAATAGGATAACCTCCAATCTCTTGTATACTTGCTGGATCTTGCAATGCAAATTCGTTCAGAATCGGGATGTAACGCAGACCATTATATTTTGTAAAATATGTTGCATTAATACCAGCTTGCAGTTGAGCATTCTTGTTGAATAATTCTCCTTGCCAATACAATGTTTCACGAATCAAGAAATCTGGCAAAGGCATATACTCTTCGTTTTTCGTTACTTTTTGATATTGCGCTGTCGAAACTAAATTAATCTTTCCGAAACGTAAATGATTTTCACCTTTTATCTTGAAATAATTGATATTATCCGCCAATTGTTTATAAACCAACAATTCGTTTAAATATACTTTATTGTCAATATTATAAATTGAGGCTTCTAAGGTTGTATTAACTTTATCTAACTTTAACTTTGCAAAAATATTTTGAACATTTTCTGTTTCAAATTTATTAACGTAATTAAAATTATTAAAGAAACTTTGATTGTAAACTGCATTCAACGAAGGAAGTTTTGACTGAATAACCGCTCCAGCACTCAATGTATAACCTTCTATCGGCGTCACATCTAAAACCGCATCTACATTGTAAACACTTTTGTAATTATCAGATTGCAGATATTCAACATTTCCGTAAAGTTTCAATTTTTCATTCCAATCAAAATCCACTTTTCCAACAACTCCAAAAAGATTTTCCTCTATTTGCTTTGGAACTGCAACAATCGTCATGGCTTGATCAGCAAAAACGCGCAAATTCTGGAATTTAACACCAGCCTCTATCTTCACACGATCTGTCCACTGAAAACCAGCAGTTGTCGTATTGGATAAATCTGTAAAACTCTTTTTACTTCTATAATCCATTCCTGTAATAATCGGTGTAGAATATAAAGTTCCGTTTGGTGACGTATCCTCGTAGCGATATTTTTGTTTTTCATACGAAAATTTATTCTTCAATTCAATTGGATTATAAAAAGTCGAATCTTTTTCATTCATTTTTTTTAAGATTCCGTACGAAGCATTCAATTCAATTCGACGTGCATCAAATTCAGATTTTGCTGTCTGCGAATTCACGGGAATATTACGAACATTTGTCATTCTGCGATCATCTTGCAAAATAAAATCGTTGATATCTTCTATTCCACCGTTCTCATTATTTTTCAGATTTTGTGCTGCATAGTTCCACCACAATTTGAAACGTTCCGATTTTGTTTTATAATTTGATGAAAAAACAAAGGTATTATTCTGCGCTTTTTCATGACGATAACGACCTTCAGAAATTAATCCACGATAATGAAACGTATAATTGAATTGCTTGTTGAAATTATGCGAAAATGTTGAAGACAAAAAGTTACCTTCTTTAACACCATTCTCGTAAATAAACTCGGTATATGGCGTTTTGACATCATAATATTTGATATCATTTGCATAATAATAATTGTATTTTTTACCAGTTGGTAACATCGACGGATTGAATGGCGTATTTTGATACTCCAAATCCACCACTACACCACCAACATTCGGAAAAAATAATTTTCCGAACGCATCATTGCGAATAAAATTTTGATTATAATAGTTTTTGATACTTAATGTCGTATCCAAAACCTCTGGTTTTCTGCCATTTGTCCAAAACTTATAATCGTCTATTTTGGTTTTATAATATGTAACCGAATCATTTGTTGATGATCCTTTTAATGGTTTTAAAACTTTTATTGAATCCTCCTGAGCTTGCGCTACAACAGCTCCTAATAAAAATAAACCAATGATTGTTTTTTTCATCCTGTTGAATAAATCCTTACAAAAGTAATCTAAAATTGAGAGATACAAAAAAACCCACTTATTTCTAAGTGGGTTAAATATTTTATAAATCTTTCTTAAAAAGTGAAAGTTGTTCCGTCAGCGCCGTCTTTTAGTTGGATACCTAATGCACTTAATTCATCACGAATTTGATCTGATAATGCCCAATTTTTATCTACACGTGCCTGATTACGCATTTCGATTAGCATTTTTACAACACCATCTAATTTATCTGAACTTTCGTTTGCAGCTTCTGTATCCAAACCTAAAACATCATGAACAAAACCATTCATAATTGCTTTTAAACGTTCTAAATCTTCTGCTGTAATATTCTCGAAACTATCTTTGATTGAATTAATCATTTTCACTGCATCAAATAAATGTGCGATCAATATCGGCGTATTGAAATCATCATCCATTGCGGTATATAATTTCGTTTCTAATTCATCAATATTAACGGTAGATGTTTTCTTTGGCGTAATTGTTTCTAATGTTTTTAATGCTTCAACCAAACGATTATATCCCTTTTCGGAAGCTAACATTGCATCATTCGAAATATCTAAAACACTGCGATAATGCGCTTGTAAGAAACAAAAACGTACAACAGCTGGATGAAATGGTTTTTCGAAGAAATCATTTTCACCATTCACTAATTGCATAGGTAAAATGTAATTTCCAGTCGATTTACTCATACGCTGACCATTCATCGTCAACATATTCGCATGCATCCAATATTTTACTGGTTCGTGACCATTAGAACCTTTTGCTTGCGCAATTTCACATTCGTGGTGAGGGAATTTAAGATCCATTCCTCCTCCGTGAATATCAAAATAATCTCCAAGATATTTTGTGCTCATCACTGTACATTCTAAGTGCCAACCAGGGAAACCATCTCCCCAAGGAGAAGCCCAACGCATAATGTGAGCAGGCGAAGCGTTTTTCCAAAGTGCAAAATCCACTGGATTCTTTTTCTCTCCTTGCCCGTCTAAATCTCTTGTATTATTGATTAATTCTTCGATGTTACGGTTACTCAATTCACCATAATCAAGTCCTTTTTTGTTGTAAGCTTCCACATCAAAATAAACTGATCCGTTTACTTCATAAGCAAATCCTAAATCAATTAATTTTTCTGCTAAAGCAATTTGTTCTAAAATATGACCTGTCGCTGTAGGCTCGATTGTTGGAGGTAGTAAATTAAATTTTTCTAAAACTTTATGAAAATCAACTGTATACTTCTGTACGATTTCCATTGGTTCTAATTTCTCTAATTTAGATTGTTTTACAAAACGATCATTTTCTACATTTCCATCATCCGTTAAATGTCCAGCATCAGTAATATTACGAACGTAACGAACTTTGTAACCCAAAAATTTTAGGTAACGATAAATCATATCAAACGACATAAACGTACGTACATTTCCAAGATGCACATTACTGTAAACGGTAGGTCCACAAACATACATTCCAACATTATCTTGATTAATTGGTTCGAACGTTTCTTTCTGTCCCGTTAAGGAATTATGTAATTTTAATTGATTTTCTTTTACCATTTTATAGGATTTATAATTTAAACATTGAAAGGAGTTTTCATTCCGATGTACGAAATAAACTCTTTTCTTAATTGCTCACTTTCTTTAAAAGCTCCACCAAATTCAGCTGTTACAGTACTTGATTCGATATCTTTAATTCCGCGCGAATTTACACACAAATGTTTCGCATCAATAATACATGCAACATCATCAGTTCCCAAAGCTTCTTGCATTGCTTTCACAATTTGCATTGTCAAACGCTCTTGTACCTGCGGACGTTTTGCATAATATTCTACAATACGATTCATTTTAGACAAACCGATTACTTTCCCTTTCGAGATGTAACCAACATGTGCACGTCCAACGATTGGTAAAAAGTGATGCTCGCAAGTCGAATAAACCACGATATCCTTTTCAACCAACATTTGATTGTAGTTATATTTATTTTCGAAAGTTGACATTCCAGGCTTACGCTCTGGCAATAAACCACCAAAAATCTCTTTTACGAACATTTTCGCAACACGTTTTGGCGTTCCTTTCAAACTATCATCTGTTAAATCTAAGCCTAAAGTTTCCATGATGTTACGGAAATCCGCTTCTATCTTTTCCACTTTTTCTTCAGCAGACAACTCAAATGCATCAGCTCTCAAAGGCGTTTCTAAGTTTGCTGACATATGGTCGTCCCCCATTTCGTCATGAAGATGTTTATCACACATTACATAAAAATTTTAGCAAATTTATAAAAGATAGTGTTATAAAACCTTATCAAAACTCAATTATTCCAACTGAAATGATTTCTATTATTTATTGAACCGATGAAAAGATTATCTTTGAAGTATCACAAATTCGAAAAAATGATCAAGAAAACTTACGGCATCGATTTTCTTTCGTTCGAGGACTACAAAGGAATCAAAGAAGGAAACATCGAAATTGAACTTAATGAAGCAAGTAAACAACAAATCTTAAAATCTCAACAAAATGTTGCTAAAATAGTCGCTTCTGGGCAAACAGTGTATGGAATAAATACTGGTTTTGGTCCACTTTGCGATACTAAAATTTCGGAAGAAGAAACACGTCAACTTCAACACAATTTATTAATCAGTCATGCGGTTGGTGTTGGAAATCCAATCAAGAAAGAAATTTCTAAAACCATGTTAATTGCAAAAGCACATGCTTTATCAAAAGGATATTCTGGTGTGACTTTAGAAGTTGTGGAACGAATTTTATTAATGGTCGAAAAAGATATTATTCCTGTTGTTCCAGAAAAAGGATCTGTTGGAGCATCTGGAGATTTAGCGCCTTTATCACATTTATTTTTACCATTAATTGGTGAAGGAAAAGTTTGGGATGGCGATACAATTATTTCGACAAAAGAAGCATTAGCTAAACACAACTTACAACCTTTACATCTTTCTGCGAAAGAAGGTTTAGGATTAATCAACGGAACACAATTCATTTTATCTCATGCTTTAAATGGTTTAGAAAAATTTGAATATTTATTGAATTTAGCTGACGTTGCAGGCGCTTTATCATTAGAAGCTTACGAAGGTTCTCCTCGTCCATTCGAAGAAGAATTGCACCAAGTTCGTCCATTCAAAGGAACATTATTGGTTGCAGAACGCATGCGAAATTTATTGAAAGGCTCTGAAATTGCTTTCTCTCATGCAGAATGTGGTCGTGTACAAGATCCATATTCATTGCGTTGTATGCCTCAAGTTCATGGTGCATCACGAAATGCATTTTTTCATTTACAAGAATTAGCTGAAATCGAATTAAATTCTGTTACCGATAATCCAATCGTTGTTTCGGACGAAGAAGCCATTTCTGGCGGAAACTTCCACGGACAACCATTAGCTATGGTATTAGATTACGCTACAATTGCTGCATCTGAATTAGGAAATATTTCGGATCGTCGTCAATATTTATTAATCGAAGGAAAATATGGTTTACCAAAATTATTAACAGAAAGTTCTGGTTTAAATTCTGGTTTCATGATTCCTCAATATACATCTGCTGCGCTTTGTACAGAAAACAAAACATTGTGTTTCCCTGCATCGGCAGATAGTATTCCGACTTCTTTGGGACAAGAAGATCATGTTTCGATGGGAAGTATTTCTGGACGAAAATTCAACCAAGTTTTAGACAATGTAGAACGTATTTTAGCAATCGAATTAATGTACGCTTGTCAAGGTTTAGAATTTAGAAGACCACGTAAAACAAGTGCATTCTTAGAAGAAGTTTTCGCAAAAGTTCGTTCGGTATGTCCTAAATTAGAAGACGATCGTTTGATTGGAGATGACATCAACAATATTATTGATTTGTTGCAAACAGATGATTTCAAAAAATTAATATTAAGTTTTTAAATTATCCTTTTCATCCAGAATTTGTCGAAGGATAAACTATTAATAATATAGAAAACTACTATATATAGAAGACTCTTCGACAGGCTCAGAATGACAATTACAACAACGACAATCAAGTAAATATCATTCCAAATAAATGGAGGAATTTAAAAAAATATAATGTGTTCCTGAAACAAGTTCAGGATGACTCACAAAATTATCAAGCTGAATTCATTACAGCTTCACATAACTTTTAGAGATTCCTCGACAAGTTCAGAATAACAACAAAAAATCGTAAAACTTATAACGTTTCACGCAAAACATAAAAACACAAAAAAAATGACTTTTCAAGAACAAATAAAACAAGGTATTCCTTCTATTTTACCTCAAAAAAAAGAGAGAGATCCTAATATAAGTCACGCACCAAAGCGTAAAGAAATATTATCGGAAGACGAAAAAAAATTAGCACTAAAAAATGCATTGCGTTATTTCGAACCAAAAGATCATGCTGAATTAATTCCAGAATTTAAACAAGAATTAGAAGATTTCGGACGAATCTATATGTATCGTTTGATGCCTGATTATAAAATTTTCGCTCGACCAATTACAGATTACCCAGGAAATTCGGAACAAGCAAAAGCAATTCAGTTAATGATTCAAAATAACTTGGATCACGCAGTTGCACAACATCCAGAAGAATTGATTACCTATGGTGGAAATGGTGCAGTTTTCCAGAACTGGGCACAATATTTATTAACAATGAAATATTTGTCTGAAATGACAGACGAACAAACATTGGTGATGTATTCTGGTCATCCGATGGGATTATTTCCTTCGCACAAAAATGCTCCTCGCGTTGTGGTAACGAATGGAATGGTTATTCCGAATTATTCGAAACCAGATGATTGGGAAAAAATGAATGCGTTAGGTGTTTCTCAATATGGACAAATGACAGCAGGAAGTTACATGTATATTGGTCCGCAAGGGATTGTACATGGAACAACGATTACTGTTTTGAATGGTTGTCGCAAAATCGATAATAAAGGAACTGCTGGGAAATTATTTGTAACAGCTGGTTTAGGCGGAATGTCAGGTGCGCAACCAAAAGCGGGAAATATAGCAGGTGTTGTTTCTGTTACTGCCGAAGTGAATCCTGCTGCGACATACAAACGTCATGAACAAGGTTGGGTAGACGAAGTAATTACAGATTTAGATAAATTGGTTGCTCGTGTTCGCGAAGCCAAAGAAAATAAAGAAGTTGTTTCCATTGCTTATGATGGAAATGTAGTGGATGTTTGGGAAAAATTTGACCAAGAAAATCTGTATATCGACTTAGGTTCAGATCAAACCTCTTTGCATAATCCATGGGCTGGCGGTTATTATCCTGTTGGATTATCATTTGATGAAGCCAACGATATGATGGCAAACAATCCTGAATTATTCAAAGAAAAAGTTCAAGAATCGCTGCGTCGTCATGCAGATTCTGTAAATAAACACACAGCAAAAGGAACGTATTTCTTCGATTATGGAAATGCCTTTTTATTAGAAGCTTCTCGAGCTGGTGCAGATGTAATGGCAGAAAACGAAATTGATTTCAAATATCCATCTTATGTACAAGATATTATGGGACCAATGTGTTTCGATTTTGGATTTGGACCTTTCCGTTGGGTTTGTACTTCAGGAAAACCAGAAGATTTACAAACAACAGATGAAATTGCTTGTCAAGTTTTAGAAGAAATCATGCAACATTCTCCAAAGGAAATTCAGCAACAAATGCAAGATAATATCACATGGATAAAAGGTGCACAAGAAAACAAATTAGTTGTAGGTTCGCAAGCTCGTATTTTATATGCAGATGCAGAAGGACGAATTAAAATTGCGAAAGCGTTTAACGATGCAATTGCGAAAGGTGAAATCGGACCAGTTGTTTTAGGTCGTGATCATCATGATGTTTCTGGAACAGATTCTCCATTCCGCGAAACTTCTAATATTTACGATGGTTCAAAATTCACAGCAGATATGGCGATTCACAATGTTATTGGAGATAGTTTCCGTGGCGCAACTTGGGTTTCTATTCACAACGGTGGCGGCGTTGGTTGGGGAGAAGTTATTAACGGTGGATTCGGAATGTTATTAGATGGATCTTCCGATGCTGAAAATCGTTTAAAATCAATGTTACATTGGGATGTGAACAACGGAATTGCTCGTAGATCTTGGGCAAGAAACGAAGAAGCTATTTTTGCTATAAAACGTGCAATGGAAGATGAACCTTTGTTAAAGGTTACATTACCAAATATAGTGGATGAAGAATTATTGTAAATAATATATCAAATTAAAAAAGCATCTCAATTGAGATGCTTTTTTAATTATTATTTCTCTACTTCATTATTTTGACTCATCTGATTAATTTTATCAATTTTCTCTTGAAGTTCTTTTGGAGTAAGTACTTTTTTAGGAATTAATTTAATAAAATCTGTAGACTTTTTCTCTTGACTAATCTCTTTCAAAAAATATCTTTTTTCCATCTTTCCACCACCCTCTTCAACTTTTTTAAACTTCTTAAATAATTCTACTACAACAAAGTTTTTGAACTGAAAATAATAAGGGCTTACCGTAATTCCATTCATTTTTGCTAACCAGATTTCGTAGTAAAACTCATCATTTTCGAAGATAAATTTCTTAGCTTGTAAACCTAAAATTTCTTTCATTTCCTTTGTAGGTTTCAAACCTTCTATCTTAATAGAATCCACCACATACGTATCACCATATTCAGCAAACTCATATGATTTATTATGTTCAAAATCGTTTAGTAACCAATTTGGTTCTGGATAAATTCGAACCGCATCATTCTGAGAGTTCTTTACTTTCTCTATTAATTTGACAAAAGAATAATTTTTAGAAGCTAACACTTCAAACTCATAAGATTCATTAAACGCGTTTACTATTTCTGGCAAAAAGTCTTTTGGTGTATTTTTCTTCATTTCATCATTGAAAATTGTTTCTTGGTGGATATCATACAAAAAACGATACGTATTTTCTTGTCCAAATAAATAAAAACTAATTCCAAAAAGAATGATGAATAAATGTTTTCTCATATTACTATTAATTTCCAAACAATTATATAAATAATAAGTATTTAACTCTTATAACAAAATCACAACTATGTATTAAAGTTTTAAATATAAATTTAACATTCAATCAATAATAAAAATTTACAAAAACATTATTAATCTATGTTAATTAATACGTTACCAACTTCTTAACCTACATCAATATAATCAACTATTTAGCTTCGTAAATTTGTATAACAAAAATAAAAACATATAAAAAAATCATTATGAATACAAAAAAAATAGAAGCAGTAATTGCGCCAAGAGAGCCACATTTTGTAGGAGACGGTTTTAGAGTTCATAACTTCATTCCAAGTGGATATCATTTAGATATGAGAAGAATGGATCCATTTATTATGTTAGATTACAATTCTAAATTCAATTTTCCAGCAACAGACAAACCAAAAGGTGTTGGCGTGCATCCACACCGTGGTTTCGAAACGGTTACTATTGCTTATCAAGGTAGCGTTTCTCATCATGACAGTGCTGGTGGAGGTGGAACAATTCACCAAGGAGATGTACAATGGATGACCGCAGCTTCTGGTGTTTTACACAAAGAATATCATGCAGAAGAATTTTACAAACAAGGTGGAATTTTTCAAATGGTTCAATTATGGGTAAACCTTCCTGCAAAGGATAAAATGAGCACTCCAAAATATCAGGCGATAACACACAAAGAGATTCCAACTGTTGAAGTAGAAAATGGATTTGTAGAAGTTATTGCTGGTGAATATAAACAAACAAAAGGTGCTGCATCTACCTTTTCACCTGTTAATATGTTGAATGCAAAATTGAATGAAGGTGGAAAAGCGAATTTTAGTTTTCCTGCAAATTACAATACCGTTTTATTGGTTATTGAAGGTGAGGTGAAAGTGAATGAACAAGAAACTGTTCCAACAGATCATTTATTATTGTTTACTAACGAAGGAGAAGATTTTACAATCGAAGCAACTGAAAATAGCATTGTACTAATTTTGAGTGGAGAACCTCTAAATGAACCAATCGCATCATACGGACCGTTTGTAATGAATACACAAGATCAAATTCGTGAGGCATTTGACGATTACAATAACGGAAAATTTGGTACATTAGAAAATTAAATATTCAACTTAAAAATATATTCGATGGAAATTAAACAAATTGATGATAAGAAAAATGGTGCTTTTGTCGTTTTAGATGGCGATAAAAAAGCTGGAGAAATGGCTTACGTTTGGGCTGGTAATGATAAAATCATTATCGATCATACAGAAGTTGACGAAACTTATGGCGGACAAGGTTTAGGAAAAAAAGCTTTATTAGCATTGGTTGAATGGACAAGAAATAATAATATAAAAGTAATTCCTTTATGTCCTTTCGCAAAAGCGCAGTTTGATAAAAATCCAGAAATTAAAGACGTTTTATCATAAAGTTTTCTCTTAAAAATACAAAAGGAACTCGAATCGAGTTCCTTTTGTATTTCTTAATATCCCACTGCTTTGTCATCTCCTCTTGGATCTGCACCAGCTTGATATGTTCCGTTAGTGTTGACCAAAATTCCTTCCACACGCCCGTAAGGTTTACGTTCTTTCAATGTATAACCTTTTTGTTTTAACGATTCACGAACGTTTTCTGAAATTGCATTTGGCTCATAATCGATTTGGTCTGGCAACCATTGATGATGAAATCTTGGTGCTGCAACAGCTTCTTGCATCGTCATTCCGAAATCAACAACATTCAAGATGGCTTGAAAAACTGACGTTATAATTGTAGAGCCACCTGGCGTTCCCACAACCATAAACAATTTACCATCTTTCTCTAAAATAGAAGGCGTCATCGAACTTAACATTCTTTTCGAAGGTTCAATCGCATTAGCTTTTCCTCCAACTAAACCATATAAATTTGGTGTACCTGGTTTTACAGAAAAATCATCCATTTCATCATTCAACAAAAATCCTGCACCTTCTACTACAACCAAAGATCCATAGGAATTATTCAAAGTAGTCGTTACAGAAGCCGCATTTCCATCTTTGTCAACAATTACATAATGCGTTGTTTCCATTGACTCTTTACCAATTATTTCTCCCGCTTTAATTGCTGAACTTGGTGTTGCTTTATCAAACGAAAAATCTTTCATTCGATTTACATTATAACTTTTATCCAACAATTGTTTTTGCGGAACTTTTATAAAATCTGGATCACCTAAATGCTCTGCGCGATCAGCATAAACGCGACGCTCTGCTTCTACCATCACTTGAATTGTAGAATCTGCTTGAAATCCCCATTTGTTGATTGGATAATCTTCGATTGATTGAAATAACGAAACCAATGCAATTCCTCCACTTGAAGGCGGCGGCATCGAAATCACTTTAAGACCTTTATAATTTCCAGAAACTGGCGTTCTCCAAACCGATTGATATTCTTTTAAATCTTCGTGCGAAATAATTCCGTTTCCGCGTTTCATTTCTTTCACTATTAAATCAGCCGTTTTTCCTTCATAAAAACCAGCACGACCTTTTTGTTGAATTAATTTTAATGTATTTGCTAAATCTTTTTGAACCAACAAATCTCCTTCTTTCCAAGATGATTTAGACGTTAAAGCATTCGTTTTTGAATTATATTTTACAAAATCATTATGCTTATTTGTCAGTTCGCTCGCTTGTTGTTTTGTTATTTTAAATCCTTTTTGAGCTAAATTAATAGCTGGCTGAACTAATTCTTTCCAATTTAATTTCCCATATTTTTCATGCGCTTTCACCATTCCATCGACTGTTCCGGGTACTCCTGCAGCAAATTGTCCATACAAACTAAGATCAGTAATTGCATTTCCATTTTTGTCCCAATACATATCTTCACTCGCTTTCAAAGGTGCTTTTTCACGATAATCTAACGCATCGGTCTTTCCTTTTGAATCACGATAAACCAAAAATCCACCGCCACCAATATTTCCTGCATTTGGATAAACAACCGCCAACGCAAACTGAACTGCAATAGAAGCGTCAATCGCATTTCCACCTTTTTTTAGAATTTCAACTCCAACTTTTGAAGCTTCGGGATGAGCTGTTACAACAGCTCCATTTTTGTAAGATTCTTGCGCATTCAACTGAATAATCGCGAAGAATGAAACTATAATAAATGATATTTTTTTCATAAAATCGATTTAAACAAAAATACCAAACCTTCATCAATTACGACAAAGATTTGGTAAAACATATAAACTATTTAAATTATAAACTTAATGATAAACGAGCGAAAGCAAAGCGTCCTCCAGTTCCGAATTGTTGTCCAGTACGTGAATACACAAAATATCCTGCTCCTCTATTTCCTCCAATTTTCGTTTCATCAGGATAGATATCAAACAAATTATTTGCTCCTATTGTTAACGAAATATTTTTGTTGAAAGCATAACCAAAACTCAAATCTGTTACAACTTTTCCGCTAAATGTTTGCGAATCGGCCACCGTATTTGTCGCTGCATCAACTTCTCCAAAATACACGTTTCTTAAGTAAACATTCCATTTATCCAATGAATAATTCATGGATAAATTAATTTTTGTACGAGGTATAGCCGATTCTAAATAAATACGACTTGAACGATCAAAATAAGTAGACTCTTTTCCTTTCAATAAATCGGAAGCATGTACATCACCCACAACATTTGTCTTGCTAAAAGTCGCCGATAAATCTCCACGTAATTTTCCTGCTCCCAAACGATCTTGATACGTCAAAACAACATCTATTCCTTTCGTTTCGGTATCAATTGCATTTGCGAAGAAACGAGCTGAAGTTGCATTTGCTTGTTGCAATAATTCGTAAATCTCTTTATCTTGTGCTGATGCATTTGCTGCATTACTTCCTGTGAAAGATCCTGTGTAAATGATTCGGTCATCAATTCTAATGAAATATCCGTCAACACTCAATTTGAATTTTCCCCAATTTGCCGTAGCTCCAGCCGAAACTGATTTCGATTTTTCTTCGTTCAATTGTGGAATTCCTAATAATTTTGCAGCACGACTATCATTTGTAAAAGTTCCTGAATTAGAAATTGCTCCATCTAAGAATAAACTTGATGTTGCACTAAAATATAATTGATGTAAAGATGGCGCTCTAAATCCTGTACTTGCTGCGGCTCTCAACACATAGTTTCCTAATTTGTATCGAGTCGAAATTTTTCCATTTAATGTTGAACCAAAATCTGAATAATCTTCATAACGTAACGCAGCAGCCACTAAGAAATCTTTCGTAAAATTAAATTCAGTATCTAAATACGCCGCAACAGAATGACGATTTGCATTGACTTCATTCGCTGGTAAAAATCCTGGAAAAGCTTGCGCTCCACCTGCTAAAGCAGTACCATTTACAGCGAATAATGTATTGATATTTCCATTAAAATCTTGTACATAAATTGGCTTTCCATTTCCGTCTACACCAATTTGACGAACTTTACCATAATTCGCATAAGATGACTCTTCACCTCCTACAATTTGATAATTTTCATAACGAAATTCTGCACCAAAAGCGACATTAATTCCAGCTAAAACATCATCAAAAAAACGCGTAAAATCCAGGTTGGTTGTATTCTGCGTAAAACGATATCCACCAGCTTCAAAAGATGTTGGTGAAGATTCTTTCATCGATGCGTTAACTGTATTTTTTACTCCAAAATCGATGGTATTATTTCCGTATGTGTTCGAAAAATCAACTTTCCAACCGTTAATTTCACTACGAATTCCCGCTGCTAAAGAGCGATCGTAATTATTGGTTTGAATCAATGGTAAAAATCCATTTGGATAAATTGACGCAACAGTTTGATGCAACTGAGCAGGCTGACGACGAAAGGCTGCTGATTCTCCTAAACGATAATTTAATCCTCCAAATGCATAAATTTCGGTTTTATCTGAAACTGGGAAAAGTGAATTAATAAAAATCGCACCTCCTTCATTTTTTGATTGTCCAATACGCGAAACATAATCAGCACGCGTTTCTCCACGGCGGGCTAATTCCTCCTCTGTAATATCTTTTCCAGTTGGATTTGGATATAAATCTGGTCGATTATAATCTGAAAAAATTGTTCCTGTAAATTCTTTTTGACGATTGAATGGTTGACGCTTGTCGTAAGAACCTGCAACATTTACAAATCCTCCTTTTTCTCCAACTTTTACACCATAATTCACATTCGCTTGAAAAGTTTCGCCATCAAAATTATCTTCTGCATTTTTCGAAAGATTTCCTCCATACGAAATTGACGCGCGTAGTTTATCTGTCGAATCTTCCAAGACAATATTAATCACACCTGCAATCGCATCAGAACCATATTGAGCCGCGGCTCCATCTCGAAGAATTTCAATTCGTTTAATTGCAGAAGTTGGTATTGCATTCAAATCTGTACCGACAGAACCTTTACCAAACGAACCATTAATATTAACCAATGATGTTGTATGACGACGTTTTCCGTTAATCAAAACTAATACTTGATCTGGTCCTAAACCGCGCAAAGAAGCAGGATCTATATGATCTGTTCCATCAGAAATAACTTGCGTATTCGAACTAAAAGATGGTGCAACATAATTTAAGATTTGATTCAACGAAACTTGTCCTACATCTTTTGTAACCTCTTTAATATCTATCACATCAACTGGCGTTGAAGAATCTAATTGTGTACGTCCCACTGCGCGCGAACCAATTAAAACAACTTCGCTAAGATCAGTCTCCGAATTGATTGATTGTAAAAAGAAATCTAAAGAAACTTCATTTTCATCAAGCACATTAATTGTTTGCGTCGTTGTTGGCTCACCTATTTTTGAAACAATAATTTCATACTTCCCTGGTTCTAACGTTAGTTGATATAAACCATCTGCATCTGTTGTTGTCGTGATATTCGTTCCTTTTACATTAACCGTTGCTTGATCGATTGGTCCATTTACATCTTCAACCGTACCTGTAACTTTGGTTTGAGCAAATAAAAATGTTCCACCAAAAAGAGCAGTGAGAAAAAATATTTTTTTGAGTGAGTATAATTTCTTGTTCATATTTACAATTTTAAAGTCTAGCAAATTTATAGACTTTATAGAATATAAAACAAGTCGTTTTTAAATAAAATAAAAGAAAACTTTAAATTAATGTTAAACAAAAATTCTATTCTAAAAATAAAACTAATAATAGAATATAATTCTATATAATAAGTAGAGTATTGATTTTTATTAAATAAAATTTCATAAAAAAAGGAGCTCAAATTGAGCTCCTTTCTAAAATATTTGTTGAGAATTGATTATTTCAATTTCTTTTTAACCTCTACAGTTTCGTAAGCTTCGATAATGTCACCTACTTGAATGTCGTTGAAGTTTTTGATGTTAAGACCACATTCGTAACCTTTACTAACTTCTTTCACATCATCTTTGAAACGTTTCAATGAAGCTAATTCACCATCGTGAATCACAACTCCATCACGAATGATACGAATACTAGAGTTTCTATAAACTTTACCGTCTAAGACCATACATCCGGCAATAGTACCAACTTTCGTTACTTTGAATGTTTCACGAACCTCAATATTACCTGTTACTTGCTCTTTCAACTCTGGAGATAACATTCCTTCCATCGCTTCTTTGATCTCTTCGATCGCAGCATAGATAATTGAGTATGTTCTAATTTCAACTTCTTCTTTTTCTGCAATATCACGAGCAGATCCACCAGGACGAACATTAAATCCAATAATAATCGCATCTGAAGCAGAAGCTAATAATACGTCAGATTCTGTAATTTGTCCAACTCCTTTGTGTAAGATGTTAACAATAATTTCTTCTGTCGAAAGTTTTTGTAAAGAGTCTGTCAATGCTTCTACAGAACCATCCACGTCCCCTTTCAAGATAATATTCAACTCTTTGAAGTCTCCTAAAGCAATACGACGTCCAATCTCATCAAGTGTAATATGTTTTTGTGTACGAATAGTTTGCTCACGTTGTAATTGATCTCTACGAGTTGCAATTTGTTTCGCTTCGCGTTCATCTTCGTAAACTTTGAACTTATCACCTGCTGTTGGCGCACCCGCTAATCCTAATATCGTAACTGGTGTTGATGGTCCAGCAACTTTGATATTGTTACCACGCTCATCTAACATTGCACGAACTTTACCATGGTGAGATCCTGCTAATACATAATCTCCGATGTGTAATGTACCTGTTTGTACAATAATTGTCGAAACATATCCACGTCCTTTATCTAATGCAGCTTCTACAACTGTACCAGATGCTTTACGTTTTGGATTCGCTTTAAGGTCTAATACCTCAGCTTCTAATAATACTTTTTCTAATAAATCTTCTACTCCTAAACCAGATTTAGCCGAGATTTCTTGAGATTGGTAAGTACCACCCCAGTCTTCAACTAATAAGTTCATTTGAGCTAATTGCTCTTTTACTTTTTCTGGGTTAGCTGCTGGTTTATCAACCTTATTGATAGCGAATACCATTGGTACTCCAGCTGCTTGAGCGTGAGAAATTGCTTCACGTGTTTGTGGCATGATTTGGTCATCGGCCGCAATTACAATAATTGCAATATCCGTTACTTGAGCACCACGAGCACGCATCGCTGTAAAGGCCTCGTGACCTGGTGTATCTAAGAACGCTACACGCTTACCACTTGGCAATGTTACGTTATACGCACCAATGTGTTGTGTAATACCTCCAGACTCACCAGCAATTACGTTTGCTTTACGAATATAATCTAATAAAGATGTTTTACCATGGTCAACGTGTCCCATTACAGTTACAATTGGCGCACGAGTTACTAAATCTTCTTCGTTATCGATTTCTTCTTCTTCAGTTGAGATTTCTTCTTCAGCATTAGCAAATACTGCTTCGAATCCGAAATCATCTGCAACTAATTGAATTGTATCCGCTTCAAGACGTTGGTTCATGGTAACCATGATTCCCAATGACATACATGCAGAGATAACTTCTGTAACAGAAACATCCATTAACGAAGCTAATTCGTTAACCGTTACAAATTCTGTTACATGTAAAGTTTTGTCCATGTCTATTGCTTCTTGCTCTTGCTCAGCAAACTCACGACGTTCTTTACGTTTGTCTCTTCTGTGTTTAGCCCCTTTAGATCCTTTTCCTTTGTTAGTAAGTTTATCTAAAGTGTCTTTAATTTGTTTTTTAACATCTTCGTCAGAAAGTTCTACTTGAGGAACTCTTGGTCCACGGTTGTTTCCACCTCTAAAGTTTCCACCACCTTGACGATTTCCACCTTGACCTCCTGGGCGATTTCCTCCTTGTCCTTGACCTCCTTGACGGTTGTTATTATTTCCTCCTCCATGGTTGTTATTACCACCTTGGCGGTTATTATTATTTCCTCCGTGGTTGTTGTTACCACCTTGACGATTATTATTGTTTCCTCCGTTTTCTCCAGCTTTTGCTACATCTTCTGGTTTAACGTTTTTCTGGATACGTTTGCGCTTTTTCTTGTCAGCAGCGTTATTAGCACCTTTTTGATTCCCTTTTTTATCGTCAGTTTTTTTCTTATCAAATTTAGATAAGTCAATCTTTGCACCTGTAAAATTAGGTCCATCTAATTTTGTGTAGACAGTTTCAATTTTTTGAGGTTCAACTGCTGCTACTTCTTCAATTTCTTCTTTCTTCACTTCAGGCTTCGCTTCCGTTTTTATTTCAGGCTTTTTAACCTCTTCCACCTTTTTAGGTTCTTCTTTCTTCACCTCTTTTTTAACTTCCGCCTTCGGTGCTTCCGCCTTTTTAGGTTCTGCTTGCTCTTTTTTAGGAGCTGGAGAATCTTGCTTTTTAGGTTTACCTGTATTATTTATTTTATCAAGATCAATAACTTTTATCACTTTCGGTCCTTTCGGTTCCTCTTTTGATTCAGTTTTAGGTTCAGCTTTTGGTGCCTCCTCTTTCTTGATTTCTTCTTTCTTCACCTCTTCTTTTGCCGCAGGTTTTTCTACTTTGGCTTTAGGTTTCAAAGCATCTAAGTCTATTTTTCCAACAGTCTTTGGTCCTTCCAATTCAACTTTCGTCGTTTCAATGATTTCAGGTTTCTTTTCTACTGGTTTTTCAGTTGCAGCTTTTGCCTCTGCTTCTTTTTTCTCAGCGGCTTTGATATCTGAAATTTTGTTAATGACTACTTCACCGGAAGCTTGCTTTTGTTTAGCATCAGATCGGAACTCATTAACTAAAATATCGTAAGTTGGCACGTCGATTTTAGAGTTCGGATTTTTTTCTACTGTTGTACCCTTCCCTTCTAAAAAATCAACAGCTCTATCTATTGATATATTTAATTCTTTTAATACTTTACTTAATCTTATTGTTTCCGACATATGAAGCTAATCTCTTATTTTAATGTTTGCAAATGTATGAATTGTTTATGACTTGAGTATGAATTAATCTTCAAACTCTTCTTTTAACACACGGATTACGTCTAAGATCGTCTCTTCTTCTAGATCCGTACGTTTAATTAAATCATCAACATCTTGTTCTAAAATACTTTTGGCAGTATCTAACCCGATAGCACTAAATGCATCGATTACCCACGCATCGATTTCGTCTGAGAATTCTGATAATTCTACGTCTTCGTCTTGGGCTCCTTCTCTGAAAATATCAATTTCCATTCCAACTAATTTAGAAGCTAAACGAACATTGTAACCTCCTTTACCAATTGCTTTCGAAACTTCGTCTGCATTTACGTAAACTAAGGCTTTGTTTTCTTCTTCATTAATTTCGATATTCGAAATTTTAGCTGGGCTTAAAGCACGTTGAATAAACAAACTCATGTTATTTGTGTAGTTAATTACGTCGATATTCTCGTTACGTAATTCGCGTACAATTGAATGGATTCGAGATCCTTTCATTCCGACACAAGCTCCTACTGGATCGATACGATCATCATAAGATTCTACTGCAACTTTTGCTTTGTCTCCAGGGATACGAACTACATTTTTGATTGTAATTAATCCGTCTAAAATTTCTGGAATTTCTTGTTCAAATAATTTCTCTAAGAATTTTGGTGATGTTCTAGATAAAATAATTTGAGGTTTTGCTCCTCTCAATTTTACGTCATCTACAACAGCACGTAATGTATCTCCTTTTCTGAAAAAATCTGATGGTATTTGATTTTCTTTTGGTAAAATCATTTCGTTTTGTTCGTCATCCATTATAATCACTTGTTTGTGACGTACATAATGGATTTCTCCCGTAACTACTTCTCCGATTAAACCTTTAAATTTTTCGTATAAATTAGAATTATCATGCTCCATTACTTTAGACACCAATGTTTGGCGTAAAGTTAAAATTGCACGACGACCTAATGCTTCGATCGGAATTTTTTCCGATACTTCTTCACCTACTTCAAAATCTGGCTCAATTTTACGTGCTTCAGATAATTCGATATCTGTTGCGTCGTCTTCTGAGAAACCGTCTTCTACAACGATACGGTTGTGCCAAATCTCTAAGTCTCCTTTATCAGGATTTACAATAATATCAAAGTTATCATCTGTACCATATTTCTTTTTCAAAACACTTTTCAGGGTTTCTTCTAAGATTGCCATCAGCGTAATACGGTCGATGTTCTTATCGTCTTTAAAATCTCCAAAAGATTCAATTAATGCAAGATTGTCCATTAAACTTTAATTTTTTTAAAAGGTGACTTTTATAATCGCTTTCTTAATGTCAGCGTAATTTATTTTTTCTTCGTGTTCTACTGTAATTTTTCCTTTTCCTACAGGTTTTGGTTCGCGTGCTTCCCAAAAAATTGTAACACCTTCTTCATCGGCTTCTACAATTTCGCCTTCCATCACTTTGTCGCTTAATGTAGCTTCTAAAGTTCTTCCTACATTTTTGGCAAATTGACGTGGCATGGTTAGGTTACTTCCTACACCAGGAGAGGAAACCTCTAATGCAAAGTCACATTCTTCTCTATCAAGATTATGCTCTACATGTCGGCTTATTCTTACAATTTCTTCGACTGAAAGACCTTCGTCTCCATCTGCTAAAATTACAATTTTATCATCTGGAGTGATTTTCCAATCGATAAGAAACAATGACGGATTTTCCGCAATTGCTTCGTCTATCAGCTGTTTTACTTTACTTGAATCCATATACAACGAAAAAGAGAGCTATAACCAGCCCTCCTCCATTTATTCCTTTAAATTCTTTGCAAATATAGGTCATTTTTTTTTATTGACCTAATTTCAACCATTTAATCTGATTAATTCATCAATTGATATACAAATATTCCGATAAATATTAACGTTAAAATAATGTCGTAACCTGTTGTTAAAATAAATCCTACAAAAGATCCGAAAGCAGATTTTAATGCAACTTTTGGCGAAGCCGCAGTAAAAATTAATTCGCCTAATAATGCTCCCAGAAAAGGACCTACAATAAAACCAATTGGTGGAAAAAATAATCCGATGATTAATCCGATAATAGATCCCCAAATTCCGTATTTGGTTCCACCTAATTTTTTGGTCATGTAAGCTGGTAATAAATAATCTAAAAGCGCACCTAATAACACAAAAAGTCCTGCAATAATTATCGTTCCCCAATTGTAACTACAATCACCACTGAATTTGAAAACCAATAATCCGACCAATGCCAAAGGTGCTCCTGGTAAAACTGGCAAAACAGTTCCGACCAAACCAACAACCAATAAAATTCCACTAATAAGATTTAGTATACTATCGTTATCCATTATTTTAGTATTTTTAAAACTGTAACTTTGCACAAACAAATCTATTTAAACTCAATTAACAGCTTATGCAAGATAAATCTTTTTATGAAGAATTTTCTGATGGTGTAAAATTTTTTTTCAATCAATATTTCAAAATTGATTTGTCTGAAAATCTTTTTAATTTCTTAGAAATTGTCTCTTGGATAGCTATTCTTTTTGTGTTAGATTTTGTGCTAAGAGCTATTATTCTTCCGCTTCTAAAAAAACTGAAAAATTTCACCGAAAACGATTGGTTGAAGTTTTTGTACAAAAACAAAGTCTTTGTTTCAGCTATTCATCTCATTCCAATCAGTTTTGCATTAAGCATGAATGTTATTTTGTTCAAGAATGAAGGAAATATTTTTCATGTTGTTCAACGCATTACACAACTTATTTCATTAATCGTTTTTACGCAACTTATTTTCCGAGTTATCAATACAATTATTGATGTGTACAACGAAGAAAATAGTTATACAACAGTTGGAGTGCGAACTTTTGGGCAAATGTTGAAGTTTATTATCACATTTTTTGCGATTATTTCTGGAATAATGATTTTGTTTACGGTTGATAAAAACACAATTATTACCGTTCTCGGAGCTTTAACCGCAGCTGTTTTATTGATTTTTCGTGATGCAATTTTCGGATTTGTTTCTGGTTTGCAAATCTCCTATTCTAAAATTGTAAAAGTTGGCGATTGGATTACCGTTTCCAAAGGCGATATTGAAGGAATAGTAAAAGAAATTAACATCAATTTGGTGAAAATTGAGAAGTTTGATAAATCTATTGCAACGGTTCCTACTGTAGATTTGGTTTCATCTCAGGTAACCAATCATATGGCGATGTTGGCGACTGGAACACGTCAAATAAAACGTTCAGTTTCGTTTAATGTAAATTCGTTTCAGTTTTGTAACGAAGAAATGTTAAATCGTTTCGAAAATATTACTTTAATTCATCATTATATTCAACAAAAACGTCACGAAATCTCTATCTATAATCAAAACATTGAAAATTCTGATTTAGATATTAATGGTAAAAACTTAACCAATATTGGTGTTTTTAGAATTTATGTTGAACATTATTTAAAAAGTTTGAAAACAGTTTCGCAAAATGATCCAATTATCGTAAAACAATTACCTGTTTCTCCGCTTGGAATGCCCTTAGAAATTGGATGTTTTACAACTTCGGCAAGCAATTTGGAGTTTGAAAGAATTCAGTCTGATATTTTCGATCATTTGCTAACAGCTTGTCGTAAATTTGACTTAGAAATTATGCAAAGCATTTCGCTTTCTGATATAAAAAAATTATAATATAAAATCATGACTAAATTAAGTGTTAATATAAATAAAATTGCTACAATTCGTAATGCGCGTGGTGGAAATACGCCAAATCTTGTAGAAGCGGCAATCAAAATTCAGGAATTCGGAGGACAAGGAATTACGATTCATCCGCGTCCAGACGAACGTCATATTCGTTACCAAGATGTCTACGATTTGAAACCTGTTGTAACAACTGAATTTAATATTGAAGGAAAACCGATTGATAGTTTTATGGAATTGGTTTTAAACTCAAAACCAGAACAAGTTACCTTAGTTCCTGATGCAGAAGATGCGATTACATCAAATGCTGGTTGGGATACAATCAAACATTTTGATTATTTAACAGATGTGATTAAAACGTTTAAAAATGCTGGAATCAGAACTTCTATTTTCTTAGATCCAAATCCTACTTTAATTGAAAGTGCTGCGAAAACTGGTGCTGATCGAATCGAGTTGTACACAGAAGAATTTGCGACGCAATACGGTTTAGGAAATCTTGAAGCGATTAATCCTTATAAAGAAACAGCAAAATTAGCAATCGAAAATGGATTGGCTGTAAATGCTGGACACGATTTAAGTTTGGATAATATTGAATATTTTATTCGCGAAATTCCAACAATTGCAGAAGTTTCTATTGGACACGCGTTAATTTCTGAAGCTTTATATTTAGGTTTAGAAAATACGATACAAGCGTATTTACGTAAAATTGAATTAGCTAATTTGTAAAAAATGATAAAAATCTTACATAGCAAAATTGTCGGTTCTGGTGAAAAACATTTGTTGGTTTTTCATGGATTATTCGGGCAATTGGATAATTGGAGCACATTAGGAAAACATTTTGGCGAATATTTTACAACGCATTTGATTGATTTACGTAATCATGGACGTAGTTTTCATAGCGAAGATTCTTCTTTAGCAGCAATGACGCAAGATATTGTGAATTATATGGATGCAAATTCTATCGAAAAAGCACATTTGTTGGGACATTCGCTTGGCGGAAGAATTGTGATTGATTTTGCGATGATTCATCAAAATAGATTAGATCATTTGATTGTTGTGGATATGGCACCAAAAGCGTATCAACCTCATCATAATGCGATTTTCAAAGCGTTGAAATCTGTCAATTTTGATCAAGTTGAAACTCGAAAAGATGTAGAAACGACTTTAGAACAATATATTCCTGAAATTGGTGTGCGACAATTTTTATTGAAAAACGTTTACCACGCCGAGAATGGTAAATATGCTTTTCGATTCAATTTAGATATTTTGGATAAATTTTATCAAGAAATGATTGGTTCTGAATTGTTGAAAGGAGAATTTGATGGTCCAACTTTATTTTTGGGTGGTGCAAATTCAAATTACATTATGCCAGAAGATGGAATGATTATCAAAGAGCGTTTTCCAAATGCGAAAATCAAGAAAATTGCAAATGCAGGACATTGGTTACATGCTGAAAATCCGAAAGATTTTACAGCAGAGGTTTTGAACTTTTTGTTGAATAAATAATTAAAAAAAGCGAGGCTCAAAATTTGAACCTCGCTTTTTTTTATATCTGATTGTCATTCCGGTCTTGTCGAAGA
Organism: Empedobacter falsenii; assembly: GCF_019308355.1. Classification (GTDB taxonomy): domain Bacteria; phylum Bacteroidota; class Bacteroidia; order Flavobacteriales; family Weeksellaceae; genus Empedobacter; species Empedobacter falsenii_B. Next base: position 28,091 of record NZ_JAAGKM010000003.1, read on the forward strand.
ATCTATTTTTAACTCAATTTATTTTCTCTCAACAACGACCAATAAATCATAGTTGAATCTCGACTCAATTCAGAGAAATTTAGTTTTGTCAAAAGTTTCGTTGAACCAATATTTTCTATCAAACAACAAGCGGTTACTTCTTCTAAAGTTTCTTTTGTAAATGCCCAATTTATCAATTCCGCAGCTGCTTCAACGGCAAAACCTTGTTTTCTTTCTGCTTCGATAATTCCATAACCAATATCACAACTTCTTCCAACAAAATTATAACCTTTAAAACCAATGTCACCAATTATTTCTCGTGTTGATTTCTTGATAATCATCCACGATTCGAAACCTGTTGGTGCGTCAACTTTAGACAAGTTTACAATAATTCGAGGCAATGTTTCTATTACATCTGCATCTGGCCAACCTTTTCCTCTAACTAAATTTAATTGTTCTAATTCGGTATAATTATTCTGTAATATATTTTCGCAAATGGAAATCGTGAACGGCATCAAAATTAATCGTTCGCTACACAATTCCGTTACTTGTAAACTTTCTAAATGCATAATTGATGAAATTTTATAACTTCAAAATGTATCAACTCATCTTTCATTAATTTTTGAGAAGAATAAATCAACAATTCAATGTTTTTGAATGTAAATCTTACCAAATAATCTCTTCCCTGAAATTTTGATGAAATTACTTTTCCTTCAAATTTTCCATTTTCAAAAATTGTAATTTCTTCTGGATAAATCACAATTTTAGACGAATCAATTCCTAAAGCTTGCGAATCATCCAACACATTTACATAACCAAAAAGTTTGGCCACATAAGCTGTCGCAGGAGAATTTCGCACATTCTCGACCTCATCAAACTGAATCATTTTTCCGTTTTGCAAAACTAAAATTTTATCCGAAGTATAAAAAGCATCATTCAAATCATGCGTTGTAAAAATCACTGTAATTTGATGCACCTTGCACCAATCCATAATTTTTTCTCGAATGGTTAATTTTAATGTTTGATCTAAATTAGAAAAAGGTTCATCCAACAACAAAATTTCGGGTTGTTGTGCCAAAGCTCGCGCAATAGACACACGCTGTCGTTGACCTCCACTCAGTTTATTTGGAAAAATATGTTTAAAGTCTAACATTTCAACCACCATTAACGCTTCGTCAATTTGTTGTTGCTTAAGTTCTAAATCAAAATTGCTTAAGAATTTTCCGACATTTTCACCAACAGTCACAAAATCTAACAAATCATAATCTTGCGCTACGTATTTCATCATTTTATGACCTGGAATCAAATTATAAGCAGGACCACGTAATTTCTTAGTATGATAGTAAATTTCTCCTTCTTTAAAATCTAGCAAACCATAAATCAATTTCAGTAAAGTTGATTTTCCACTTCCACTTTCTCCGATAATACTTATCACTTCGCCTTTGTTAACTGCAAAATTGATGTTATCGAGTACTTTTTCTTCGAAATCAGGATAATTATAACTGAGTTGTTTTACGTTTAGCACGATTGAATAATTTTTCTTATGTTTGGCTAAGGTATTAGATTTATTCAATATGAAATAATTGTTTAATTATTTCATTTATTGATATAAATCAATATCAACTATTAATTTATATTATAGTTTTGTAAAAGAAAAAATTAAAAAAAGCAATATGAAAAAATTATTCTTAGGATTGGCTGTTGTTTCTGCTGTTGCATTAACTTCTTGTGGAGGAAAAACTGAAACTAAAGCTGCAACTGAAGCTCAAGAAGGAGCAACATCAACTGAAGGAGCGGCAGAATATGCTGTTGATACAACTGCATCTGTTGTAAATTGGAAAGGTGGAAAAACTTTTGACGATATCAACAAACCAGAAGAAGGTCACTACGGAGTTGTAAAATTAAAAGAAGGTTCTGTAAAAGTACACGATGGAGTTTTAGAATCAGGGAAATTTGTTGCTGATTTTGCTTCTTTCGAATCTAAAGATTTAGATGCTGATGCAGAAAGCAAAGGAAAATTAGACGGACACTTAAAATCTGCTGATTTCTTAGACGTTGAAAAATTCCCAACTGCAACTTTCGAAATTACAGGAGTTAAAGCTTTAGAAGGTGGAGATTACAATTCAGAAATTTCTGGAAACTTAGATTTCCGCGGAGTTCCTAAAAATGTAACTTTCAAAGCTAATGTAACTGTTGATGCGAATGGTGTAACAATCAAATCTGAAGAATTCGGAATTAACCGTAAAGATTTCGGAATTGTTTTCACAGGTGGTGGAGGATCTATTGTAAAAGACGAAGTTTTATTACAAGTAGATTTATCAGCTAAACCAGCTGCTGCAACTGAAGAAGCTGCAAAATAATCGAATTGAATATTCATAAAATAATAGAAGCCATTTATCTTAGATAGATGGCTTTTTTGTTTTAGAGGTGAAAAAATATAATTTCTCTCATTTTTTTTGTGATAATTAATTGAACTTAATTATATTCGTACTCATAATTAATAACATACATTAACAAAACAATGAAAACAATTAAGTTCTTCCATCCGGATGAAACATTTAATTATAATATTGAAAAATCGTTATGCAAAGTCGTTTTTCAAGGAAATAAAAAATGTTTGTTGGTCGAAATACATTCGACTGATGACTTAGAACACGTAGAAGGCGATTCGTTACAAAACGATTTTCCTCAACTTTCTTTATTTATTGATGATTTTCCTTTGGATGTAGAATCTGTGGAGGAATTAAACGGTAAAAAAGTTTCTATTCCTTACGGTTTTGCCGAGGAAGAAGACGAAGAAGGTGAAACTGTGGAAGTATATTACACAACGTTGAATGTTTCGGAAGAAGATTACGAAACGGTAAACAACGAATTAACTTTTAGTGTGAATGACAAAGGAATTTTGACCTTGAATTGGAAAGGTGAAGTGCAAGATTTTGTAGAAGAATCTGAAAAAGATATTCCTTTCGAAATAGAATGTACATTTGAAGAATTCGAATTCACGGAAGACGATTTTGAATAAAAAAAATACAACAAAAACCTCTCAATTTAGAGAGGTTTTTTTAATCACTATAAATTATGAAAAAGTTTACTTTAACTCATCGATTATTACATTGGACAATCGGAATATCGATGATAATGCTTTTCTTAACTGGTTTTTTGAGAATGGAATGGATGAGCAAGAAAAATCTTTCTGCTTTAATTACCAATGAAGTTTCAAAAGAAGGTTTAAACATTTCTGACGCTACTTTAAAAACAATTGGAAGAAGTTCTTTAGAACCAATGTGGCAATGGCACGAAATATTTGCTTATATCGCTTTAGGTCTTTTTGCTGTCCGAATTGTTTATATGCTGGTAAAGGGAATCCGATTTCCTAATCCTTTGAAAGTCATTCAACATCCGAAAAGTTTCAGGGAATAATTTATATGATTTTCTATTTGTTAATGCTAATTAATATTGTGACAGGATTTTATTTAATGTGGGGAAATGGAACTTACAAAGACCCAATGGAAGAACTGCATAAAACTGCAATTTATTGGTTTCCTATCTTTTTTCTTATTCATCTCATTGGAGTTATTATCGATGAAGTCAATAAAAATTCTGGAATTGTTTCTAAAATGATAAATGGTAAAGATTAAAAATAGAAAAAGACACTTTATAAAGTGTCTTTTTTATTATATTTTTCCTTTCATAAAAATCCAAGCCAATAAACCCCAACCGATAATCATGAATAATCCTCCAAGTGGCGTAATTGGTCCTAAAAATTTAAGGTTTGCATTCCAATGTTCTGCGAATGACAATAAATAGATACTTACAGAAAAAACAAATGTTCCGGCAATTAAACACCAAGCAGCTGAGCGTTCTAATCCGTTATTAAATTGAAAATACATTCCAACAGCTAACAAAACAATTGCGTGATACATTTGGTAACGTACCCCTACTTCAAAACTTGCTAATTTTTCGGAAGGTAAAATTTTCTTGAACGCATGAGCTCCGAAAGCGCCTAATATAACCGCGGTCATTCCGTATAATGAAGCGATTGTTAACACAAGATTTTTCATAAATTATATCTTTTATTTTATTCAGATTTCTTTTTTCCAGTCACAAAATCCTTCAAATAATATGGCTCGAAATACGCAACATCTTCAAATGATTTTTGATTAAATTTTTCTTCCGCAACACGAATCATATCCTTTGCCGATGGAAAAGTTTGTATAAACGTAGCATCCAAATGTGCTAAAACTTCTTGACATTTTTCAGCTCCATCACCCACAAAAATAATTTTCTTTCCTTTCAATTCTTCAAAAGAAGTTTCGTCGATTACTTTCGCTTCAGTTTCTGTCAACTGATTTCCTTGCTTATCAAACAAAGCTGTATAGACTTCCATTCGTCTTGCATCAATCATTGGAATAATATAATCTATCTCTTGATTTAATTGTGATTCCGCCAAAATTTGCAACGAATTAATTGCCATAAGTGGAATATCAGATCCATATGCAAAACCTTTGGCAGACGAAACGCCAATACGCAAACCTGTGTAAGAACCTGGACCTTTTGATACACAAACCGCCTCGATATCTTTCCAATTTATTTGCGCTCCTTCCACACACCAATCCACAAACTGATTCAGTTTTTCGCCATGTGCATAATTTTCATCACTTTCTTCAACCAAACATAGTTGAACGCCATCTTTAGCAATCGAAACCGAACAATTTTTTGTTGAAGTTTCTAAATTTAAGATTGTTGCCATGCTGCAAAGATACATCACGAAAGTTAGATGATTTATGTTTGATAAGATGATTTTCTATCGGAAATGGAGTTAATCCTGATAATTTTCTACGAAATGATAAAAAGTATTATTTGATTTATCATATATAAGGATATTATAATGAGGATATTTCGCAATTTGATAATATTCTAATTCTCCTATATTATTAAATTCTGTAAAAAAATCAAGTTTATTATATATTTCAGGAAATTTACTCTTGATAAAATTTATTTTCTCTAAAATTGTAACTTCATTTGTTTTCATTAATTCATTATCCGAAATGTCAGCTTTATCTGTTTTCAAATCATTTAAAAATTTGAATAAATCATTTTTATCTGATTGATATTTAAAAAAGCATTGATAAAAACCTCCTAAAAAATCTATTTTAACCCCTTTTTGATTTTTAATTTCAAATATTAAACCTTTATCATAAACATCTCCTAATTTAATGGAATTAATAGCTGTAGTATTTTGAAATAGTTTGTCAATACCTTTTTTCCACACAACTTCAGTCGTAGTTGATGCTTTATTTTTTACTTTCTGAATAGTATTATCTTTAACCTCATCTATTTTTGAACACGATAAAAAACTGAATAAGAACAATAAAAATATATTTTTCATAAGCTTTATTTAACTTTTATTTCCCTTCCAACGTAATAGGAACGCCAGCATAGAAATCTAATACTTTTTGTTTGAAAATGTAGTTGTATTTCGCTTGCAACATTTGCGATTCTGCAACCATCATGTCATTACGCGAACGGTTAAAATCATATTGATTAATAACTCCAGCATTGTAAGATTTTTGCGCAAAATCGTATGAAATTTTCGCATATTTTACCGCTTCTTTCGATGATTCATATGACGCAAACGAACTATTTAATTCGAAATAAGCCGACTGAACGTTTTTCAACACATCTTGTTTCGATTGTAAAAGATCAACTTTTGCTAAATCCTCGTTGATTAATGCTTTCTGAATATTAATTTTATAGGAATATTGATTCCAAATTGGAATACTCACACCAACTCCAAAAACGCCTGTTACATTATGTCCTAATTGCTCTAATAATGCATCTTGACGTAATCTTTTATTGAAATATTGTAGATAATTCGTTCCGAAATTGAAACTTCCTGTCACTTTTGGAAATAATGAAGTTCGCGCGATTTGAGTTTCTTTCGCAGCAACATCAATTTGCAATTCGGCATGTTTTACAGAAGGCTGATTTTGATAAGCCGTTTCTACCACATCATCCAAATTATACAATTGAGACGTTACATTATCTGGAATTTTGACATCAGTTACAGCAAAATTTCGGTAATCATTTAATTGCAACAACATCGCTAAATTGAACAATGCACGCTCTATTTCGATTTGTGCATTTACCACTTCACGTGTATTTGTCGCGACTTCAGATTCAGATTGAGCAACAACAGATTGAGCTACTGAACCAGCTTTGAATTTCTTTTGATTTTGATCCAATAATTGTTTCGAAATAGTTAGATTTCCTACTGCAACTTGTTTCAATTCTTTGTTCAATAAAACCGCCAAATAATAATTTGCAACTTGTAACGAAATATCATTTATCGTCATCGCAGTTTGTACTTTCGACGCTTCTAATTCCAAAGCAGCTTTGTCTTTATTCAATTGAACAACTCCACCATTGTAAATATTGATGCTAGATTGTACGCCAAATGAATGCGCAAATTGATAATATCCCTTTTCTATTGTTGGATTATAAGTTCCGATTGTAAAGTTAGTATCTACATAACCCGAAACCGTTGGCAACCAAGCGTTATAGGTTAATTCTAAATTTTTATTAAAAATTTCTTGGTTGATGGTATTCTGTTGAACAGTCAAATTATTTTTCGAAGCATATTCAATACATTTTTCAATTGTCCATCCTTCTTGGGCAAACGAAGGAAGAGAAGTAATAAATAGTAAAGTAAAAAATAATTGTTTCATAGACTATTCTTGTCAGAAAATTAAAGATATAAAATAAGTCGAATTTCTAACCAAAATGTTACGAAATTCGACTTAAAGTTTTTATTTGGTTAAAATCTTAACCTTTAATTTTTGAAGCAATTGCGAATTCTTCTGCAAAAGCAGCGATTCTTTCTGCAACTTCTTTTTCCTCTGTTGCTCTTTCGTAAGAACTAGACATTGAAATTAAAATTTGGTGAAAGAAACGTTTCATATCATCTTGTGTCATTTCTTTTGTCCACAAATCGATACGCAAAGCCTCTTTTGCTTTATCATCCCAAACAGAAAGTAACATTGCTTTTGTTTCTTCGTGACTAATTCCACCGTCTGGTGCATTCCAAGTCATTTTTTCTGGTACGTGATTTTCGTCCAATTCAATCTCTACCGTAATATTTGTTGTTCTCATAACTTCTAATTATTAGTTTATTTCACAAAATGGTAAACTTTACCATCAATTGTTTTTGTTGTATAATTTGTTGAATTATTACTTTCTAAAGCTGGCTTATATTTAGAATCTTTGAAGATTTTTTGACCATCCATATCATCTAACAAAGCTTTCAATTCTACCTTCGGATTCTCTTTCATGTATTGGCGAATAATTTGCAAACCAATCCAAGCCGCAATTCTTCCTGGAGAATCTTGTTCTATTTCATTATTAAATTTTGAAAATGGACTAACTGCTAAAAAGCGTTTATCCAAAGAAGCATCTGAACTGAATACATAATTTTGCTCCACAAAAAAGTTCCAAATTTGACCTTCGTTCTCAATACACCACTGAATTTGTTCTGGCGTGTAACCAACTTTATATTCGTCTGGTGTATCTGTTAACAATGCATCTTGCAAAATCAATTTCTTCCCTTCATAAATCATTTTATCAATAAATAATTGATTTCTTGGGCTAAATGTTACCACATCATTCGCAATTGCATCAACAGCTTGAGAAGGCAAACGATTAAAATCTAAATTTGTGCGTAAATAACGTTCTACGCCAATGCTATCATATAATTTATTCTTTGACCCCAAATACGCATCCATCGCAATAAACATCAAGCCAGATTGCTGACTAAACATCACAGGATAATCTATATTTTGTAAACCTGATGAATAGGTATAAACCGTCGGAATTTTATATTCTGGAAAATAAAATTGGTAACGTTGAAACATCGGAGTTAACGATTCATTTAAGTTTTTAAAATCTCCAAAAACCTTTCGAGATTGTCCATAAATACTCAATTCTTCTTTATTACGACGTTGACTTTCCCATACATCATCCGCAGTTTTTGCATCAAAAAAGAAAGGATAATCTTTTCGTAAAGTCGCTAAAGGAATCGAATCGTTAAAAAAATCTTGGCTGATATCATGAATATTCAACTGAACATTTTGTTCTTTGACATCCACTTCCCACGATTTTTCTTTTTTGCACGCAGTAAATAAAATTAAACTCGCAAAAGCTAAGCCATATACAAATTTCATTGCTTGGTTATTTAGCTAACAAAAATAGTAAAATAATCTGTAGTATTTTCAACCCTAATTTTTTTCATAATCTGCTATCTTTGAAATAAATTATTAAACTATGCAAACTGAAAAAGTTGTAGAATATATTGTTTCTTGGTTGAAAGATTATTTGGAAACAGCGCACCAAAAAGGCTTTGTGATTGGAATTTCGGGCGGAATTGATTCGGCTGTAACCTCAACACTTTGTGCGATGACAGGCTCCCCTTTACTTAATTTGGAAATGCCAATTCATCAAGAAAAAAATCAAGCGGATAGAGCAAAACGTCATATTGAATGGTTAAAAAATAAGTTTTCGTCGCCAATCGACTCGATAGAAGTTGATTTAACCTCAACTTTTGACGCAATGGTTTCGGCTTTACCAGAAACAAAAACGACGGATAAAGTGAATTTAGCGTTGGCCAATACACGCTCTCGTTTGCGTATGACGACACTTTATTATTTTGCTGGTTTACATAATTATTTGGTTGCAGGAACAGGAAATAAAGTCGAAGATTTTGGCGTTGGTTTTTATACGAAATATGGTGATGGCGGTGTAGATCTTAGTCCAATTGCAGATTTAATGAAATCGGAAGTGTATGAAATTGCTGAGTTTTTAGGCATTAATACCGATATTCAAAAAGCAAAACCGACTGATGGTTTGTTTGGCGATGACCGTTCGGATGAAGATCAATTGGGTGCAAATTACGATGAATTGGAATGGGCGATGAAAGCGAAAGAAGCAGGAAAAACTGCAGATAAATTTGAAGGAAGAGAAAAGGAAGTTTTCGAAATTTACTCGAGATTAAATCGTATTAACCAACATAAAATGGTTCCGATTCCGATTTGTGATATTCCAGAAGAATTGATGAAGTAAGTAGCGGTAAGCAAAAATTATTTTTTATAGTTTAAAAGCAAGCGAAAGTTTGCTTTTTTTTTCAACTTTTTCTATAAAAAATGAACCTTTCATACATTTACAATCTTAAGGAAAAACTCTATTAAACAGTTCTCTATCATTCTCTAACCATACACAAGGAACATTATTATAGAAATCTCTTACTCTATCTTCAACATGGTTTTTATCCCAAACAGCTGCTCTTTCTAATCCTATGATTTCATTTTTTGTTATTGGAACTATCTCTCCTGTATTTGGATTATATAATTCAAAATTAGTTGGATTTAAAGCATCTTGAATAAAGTTCATTGGTAAAACCTCCAATTCTTTTCTTATATCTAATTTCCCTACTTTTGGCCATTCTCCTTTCGTAATAATTTGGTCAAAAACGGAAATTATAAATAATATTTTTTTATCTTTTAATAAGTTTAAATCTACTATTTTATCTACCGATTTATAATCAAAAAATACGTAACTCGATTTTCCTAAAATTTGAGCATATATATAGTACCTATTATCAATAGATATCTCTAGAATACTTCCTTTTGTTATTCTTTGGCTTTTCATATTAAATATTAATTACATAAAATTAATAAAAAATCTCAAAAAAAATAAATTTTGGTTCTGTCATTCTGAATGTAGCGCTAGCGGAATGAAGAATCTAAGATTCCTCCTGACGTCGGAATGACATTTTCTTAGTTTACATTTGAGAAATCAAAAAAATATACTAAAAACAAAAAACTCAGTAATACTACTGAGTTTTTTTATGTTGTAAATAATATGTTATTGCAATATATGCGAGGGCGATTCCGGATAAGTTTGCCATTAAATCAACAAAATCAAAACTACGATGAAGCGATGTTAAAATTCCTTGTAAAATTTCGATGAGGAAACTTACCAAAAACGGAATTATCATCAAGCGTAGGTTTGTTAATTTGTATGCGACAAATAACAAAATCGTCATCATCCCAAACATTCCACAATGTACTATTTTATCAAAATTATCAATCTTAAAAAAGATTCCTAATTCTTCGATTGTACTTAATTTAGAGAAATTTTCTTGTGGAAGTAGCGTCAGATAAAACACCAACGCTACATATGCAAAAAATATTATTTTCTTTGTCTTATGCACCGATTAATTCTCCGTAAGCAGCTGCATCTAATAAAGTATCTAATTGAGAAGCATCTTCAATTTTAACTTTGATAATCCACCCTTTTCCGTAAGGATCAGTATTGATTAATTCTGGCTCACCTTCTAATTCAGTGTTAAATTCTACAACTTCACCGCTAATTGGCATAAATAAATCAGAAACTGTTTTTACTGCTTCTACTGTTCCAAATACTTCTTCTTGACCTAAAGTTTCTCCTTCTGTTTCTACGTCAACATAAACAATATCTCCTAACTCTCCTTGTGCGAAAGCTGTAATACCGATTGTTGCAAAGTCTCCTTCTACAGAAATCCACTCGTGATCTTTACTGTACTTTAAATTGTTTGGAATGCTCATAATGTTTGTTTTATTGTTTTTTAATTTCCGAATGTAAAGGTAGCACTAAATCCGGCACGAATTTGAGAAATTGGAAAAGCTGTTGAAATTTTATATTTACTCATCATCTGATCCCAATAGAATCTCAAGTTCAAATTCTTACTTACGTTATAATCTGCCGTTAACTTAAACGTCATAATTCGCTGTCCACCTGTAATTTGCGAATCTCCATAAATACTTGTTGGTATGTTTGGATTTTGTGCGTCATCAAAATTATAAATTACTTTTCGAATTGTTGTTTGATTATCTCTTAATGAGAAATCTCCACGAATATTTAAATCACCTTTGATTGTTTTCTGATTTCCTTGGTAACGAATCTTCATTTTGAAATCTTTGAAAATATACCCAAATCCAATAATATATTCAGATCCATAATCTTCTGTATACGTATAATTTGTTGTACTTAATGATAATAAACGATCTCTGTTATATTGTGCACGTAATTGCATACTGTTACGGAATGTTAAATCCACTCCCAATAATGGTGAAAATGATTCGATCATCGTAACCGCTCCATATAAATTCTGTGTATAGAAGTTTCCGTTTTCATCTTTACCAGTCACTTGTCCACCACCCATAATTCCTGTATCTAACATAAAGTTTGGATTGGACTGAATACCAGTTGTTGTATATGTCGAATTATATGAACTCGAAACCTCAACATTATCAAAATATTTATTAATAATTGGAACAGATTTCAATCCTGTGTACGTTACGCGCCAATTCGGAACTGGAATAGAACGATTGTACCCTAACTTAGACGAACCTGCATCTTTTCCTTGGACTGCCGCTAAAAAGGCTGGTAAAAGTACATCAGAACTTCTTGCATTAAATCCTTCGTAATAACCAAGTCCATCTACATTTCCGCTACCTCTTTTTTGTGCTAAACGTCCAGAAATAGTTTTAGTATTTGTTAGAAATTGCTCAAAAATTGCATCTCCATCTTTGAAAGCTGTTTTGATATTTACGGTCGAAATATTAAGATTTGCTAATTCATCGATGTAAGGATTTTCGACTGCTAAATTGAATCCTGAATGATAAATACGACGATCTTTTGTACGTTTTGCATTCAAATCAATTCGTAAATCTGGAATTGGCTCAATCAAAGCAGTTCCATTAAAATCAGAACCTTTTGTTATTTGATACGCATCCGTCATCAATTCATCTCCTACAATCAATCCTCTTTCAACTAATTGTCGTTTGATATCGAATTGCGTTCCATAAACAAAACCTAAAGTTGGTCCATTTTTACCATCAACACCAAAGAAACCTGGCTCATACAATAATCCTGGAATTACAGCTCCATTTGTCTGATTATACGTAAAATTAGCACGCTTTAGTGATGATAAAACCATCCAACCATAATCTTTTGCTGTAAATTTATGTTTGAATTTATAAGCTGATTTCTTATTTGTACGACGTTTTTTAGCAAATAAATTTGTATAAACTGTATTCAACGAATCTATTTCTGCTCGACGTCCTTTTAAGATCGAATCGTAACGTTTGTATCCTTTAAATTCCGGATAAAATTTTGCAAAATCTAAATCTCCCATCAAGTTGATCGAATTCGAGTTTTGAGCTGTACCTCTACCTAAATTCGCAATTCGTGTTGATGTAGAACCATCAGGATTTGTAACTTCTGTCTCAAAATTTCTGTAAGCAGTAGAAGTTGCAATCCAGTTATAATTCGAAGTAAATCTAGCTTCAACATTCATCCAATTTAGATATGGGAAGAATTTTAAAGGTAATTTATAATTCACCTGAAATTGTTGATCATACTGAACTGGACGTCCAATTGTAAACATATTTTGCCAAATCATATCTTGATCTGCACGCTGGAAAGTTGTTCCATCATTCAACGTCATTGTCGAAGATGTTAAATCTAAACGCAACGATTTTGTCAAATCAAAACCTAAATTATATTGCCAATTGAACAAGAAATTGTTACTATATGTCGGACGCATTAAGCTCGAAGAACTTCCTCCTCCTAAATATTGACTGATATCTCGATATTGTCTTTCGCTATATGTACGCGCAATCTCTGTACGGAAAGAGAAACGTGTTGGCAAAGGATTCACATTAAATTCACGAATAAATTGTAAATATTTTCCTGATTCCTCTTTTGGTTGAACCGCACGCCATTTTTTGAAAGGCTCGTACGATTTTCCTCTAAATCCGTAATTATAATTAATCGACGCTCTTAATTGTTGGTTGATGTTATATTGCGTGTAAATATCACGGTAATAATTATCCGAATACATCATCGAAACTGAAAAGTTAGATGGATCATAGAAACGAACAGGGTTGTTGTTATTTGTTGATCTAACTTTTCGAATATTATTAAAAGCAAAACTTTTGAACTGCGTATAAGTACGAACAACTTTTTCTAATTCAGCTTTATTAGGCGCTTCATCAAAAATAATATCATTGTCTAATGGATTATATTTTGGATCGACAAAACTTTCCTGAATTGTAAAATTAAATGGAATTTCCATTCCCCATTTTTTAGGTAAAAACTTGTCTAGTTTTACTTCTGTATTTAAAGCATATTGTATTGTTTGATCTTGATTTCTAGATGAAGGTCCTTGATCTATCGCTCCAAAACCAACAGAACTTGTATTTCCTGAAACTTGAACATTTGCAAAATCACCTAAATTAAATTGAATATTTGCTGATCCTGCATAACCACCTTTATTATCAATTTCTCCTAAACGTAATTCATTAATCCATAACAATACTTCTTTATCTGATGCTCCTGATGTGTTACGAACTCCAATCATAATTGAAGAGACATTACCCAATGTTGGTCGACCTTTTACATAAACAGTCTTATTTGGATTATCTGTATCAAATGGATAATTGTAACGTTGTAATGTACTAAAATTATCTAAATCTCTTTTTTTCTTGGCATCTGTAAATAAATCTGTTGTTAAATTTATAAAGTTATCATCTGGCCAAACTGCACTTTCTGTAGTAGAACTTTGAGGTGTATATTTTAGAGGCATCTCATATTCGTAGTAGTTATCTGTATAATCGCTACCTAAACGAATAAATAATTTTGTCCCATTATCAATCGCATTTGACGCTCTATCTAATAAGTTTTGAGCAGATACAAACATTTGTAATTTTTTATATCTTCTTAAATCTAGATTTGTATTCTTAAAAATAGCTTTTGATGTACTACCAGGCTTAAATTTAGCTTTCATTGTCATAGAAGCTTCATTTTGTAATTGAAAACCTGTTGTTCCTTGTATTTGTTGACGATTAACTCCTGGAGGAATCATATACGCTGGTCTATCTGTAGAGTTACGTTCTACACTAACTTCTCCTATTTCTAAATCTCCAACATTTACATCATTTTCATAACCTTCTTGATTACTTATAATGTAAGGATAAATATTTTTTGGATAACGTCTCCATTCAGAACGAACTAAGTCAAATGTACCAAAACGTAAAGTTGTTTGTTCTTGAAATCCTCTCATTACAACACGCATAAAACGAACAGAATTAAGAACACTTTCTGCTTGAGAAATAGAAGTTGGATTATTTAATTCCTCAACACCATCTCCATCAATATCTAAATCATAGCTATCAACTGGTATTCTTATTTGATACCATTTTACTTTTTTAGTTGTCTTATCAGGAAATTCAGCATCAACTTCTTTTCTAGCAACAATAAAATTATTTTCTGTATCAGCTAAACTTTGTCTAGTTATCTTGAATGTATATTGATTATAATTTTCTGTTTGATCTAAATTAAAATCTCCATTTATATCTTCTGTATCAGGCACTAAAGAAGATGCATGTAAAGGATTGTCTGTTGAATTATTCCCTTGGGGGTTACGGAAGAATCTGTAACGACCTTGAACAGTATTTCCTATAGGAGCAGAATTATATCTATCATCTAAGTAAAATAAATAATTATCATTTGCAGGATCTAATTCTCCTGTAACAATGTTATTACTTGATATTCCATATTTTTGTGCTTCTTGCTGATCAGTTAATCCATTAAAACCTAAATCTTGTTCTTTTCTAGCTTGTCCATCGGTATCAAATGCATACAATATAGGATTTAATTGTGGTGTAACCCCCCAATTTGTTTCTACAGTACTTGCACCATTATTTGAGTGAGGTAAACCATTTTCGTACATCATTTCTCCATCTTTCAGAATATCTTCTGAAACATTTCCTAAATGAAGCAATAATTCTCCATCTCCTCCATCTCCATCAGCATAAGGATCCATCATCCAAAATTCAACGTATTCAACATTTGAATCTTTAAAATTAGATACAGTAATTGGACGCATCATTGCTCCCCAATTCTTTGTATCTGTAGCATTTGGATTTACATTATATGGACCTCTTTCGTCTGGATAAAATGTCATGTCTAATGTATTGATGTATGAATTTGTTCCAGCCATAACATCCATTTGATTAAAAATCTCTTTCAATTTTACTCGACGAGATTTATTTGTTGACATTTGTTGATCAGTTAACGGCTTACTTCCACTTAATCCATAAAAACGTGGATCAATATTATACCAAGAAAGCATCTTTCTACCATTATTAAATGATAAATCATCATTTTTATTTCCATTAGGGAAAAATGGGTGAAAGTTATTTAAAGAATAACCTGCAGGTTTTCCTGGCGTTGATCCAAATTTCCATGAAGTTACATCTAATAGACTAATACGTGATTGAGCTTCTTCAAAATCATCAATATAAGAATATCCATCTGTAACCTTATTTACACCAGGCATTAAATAAGCTGCTTCTGCCTGAACTGTAATATTTGACATTTGATCTGTCTTGATTCCTGGAATTTTATTTGTTAATCTAGTTAGCCATTCAGCCTCAGAATTATATTGAGTATTTAAACCAAAAATTGTATTATTCACAGGTTCTGATCCAAATTGAGTTTTTTGTGTAACTGGACGTTCTTGGTAATTAATTAATGTACCTCCTAACATAAATTTATCACTAAATTTATGTTCTACATTCAAACCTATAAAACGTTTTTTCTGCAAATTAAATGTAGATTGATTTTCTAAGCTTACATTGATAGCAGCACCAGAATTTTTTAATTGTTCATTTATAATTTTTACACGACCTAATTGATAATCTACTGTATAATCTACTCCTTCTGTTAATGTAGCTCCTCCTGAAGTCACTTTTACAGAACCTTGTGGAACATTGAAAGCTCCTAATGGAATTCCATCAGAAACTGTCCCTTTATATCTACCTTCTAATGTATATCTGTTTGCAAGTTTTTCTCCTGATAATGTATTTGGTAATTGCTTATAAATTTGTTCAAAAACATATTCTTGATTTTGACCTTTTAACTTATTATCTAAATATTTACCAAAAGGCTCTACAGATGTAAAAACAATATTTCCTCTTTCAGTATCTATTGTTAATCCTGATTGAAAATCAAATAATCCATCACCATAACTACCGTCAGGGTTTTGTTGTAATTGACCGTTTGAATT
Source organism: Empedobacter falsenii (assembly GCF_019308355.1). Lineage (GTDB taxonomy): Bacteria > Bacteroidota > Bacteroidia > Flavobacteriales > Weeksellaceae > Empedobacter > Empedobacter falsenii_B. The sequence goes on from NZ_JAAGKM010000003.1 coordinate 44,235, forward strand.
CAATCTATCCATATTTAAAACTTGTAATAAAGATTGTTCAGAAACTGCTGAATTTGGTAAATAATTTAATTTACCAGAAGATTGTTCTCCATTATCTTTAAAATTAATATTTAATAAAAAATCTTCACTAGAAAGACCATAAGCATTTAATGAATAAATATTTTTCATCATTAAATCCCATGAAGGAGAATTTACGTTAACAACAGAATTAGGTTTTACTAATTTTGTAATAAGAGGTAATGCTGTTTCATCAGACATTTGACCTACAGAATATAATTTTATAGGATCAGAACTTAGAGAATATTGAAAAGAAACAGCTAATAAATCATCTCCATCAACCAACGGAGTATTTAAAGATATATATCCTAATTTTGGATAAAATGTATATTCAGAAGCATCTAATTTTCTTACATTTTCATTTACGACAAAGTTTTCTCCATCTTGAAATTGCTCTCCATTATAAGAATATGAATTTAAGAAATTTCTTGCATCACTGATTGAATTAAAGTTTTGAGACTTTATAGAATTATAAAGAGGGTTGTTTACATTATTTGGAACACCATTACTTTCTGCAATATCTCTTAAAGCTATAATAGAACGCCTACTTTGCTGGTTACCACCTGTTTTGTCTATTTTCCATACTTCTATACGTTGTATATTTATATTACTATTTATAGCTGGATAATTAGATAGAGCTCTATCATAATTATTTCTAAAATATTGTCCTAAAAAAAAGTGTCTATTATACTCATATTTTTCAGCAGCAATCTTAAAATCAGTCATTGCTCCTCCACCTTGAACAACAATATTTTTAGATTCTGATCTCTGTTCAGAGAATACAGCAGTAACATTTGTTTTTCCAAATTTAAGATCAGTTCTAACTCCAAAAAGCGATTGAGCACCAGTAATTAAAGAAGTACTAAGGGGCATAGAAATATTTCCAACTTCTACATTTTGAAGAATATCATCTTCTCCTCCAAATGGATCCAATTTATTCCCCAAAGCCTTTCTCCACTGAAGTTTCATTTGATTTTCGAAGCCAAAACCAGCTTGCGTATCATAATTCACTTTCATCTGAAGATTTTCTCCGACTTTACCCAAAATACTCAATTGCATACGTTGATTAAGATCCATTGTAAGCGTTTGACGGTTTTGTGGCAACAACATTGGGTTATCTATCTTTTGCAAGAAAACACCCAATTCTAAATTTGCATAACCTTGCGGAATCAATGAGATTTCTGATCCACCAAAAATAGTTTCGAAAGCTTTCGATTTCACCTTAAAACTTGGTAAAATACTTCCTTCTTTTTTTCCTTCCTTATCTCCAAAACGTTCTTCACGATAAAATTGATCGTTGGTTTGAGATTTTGTACGGAAATAATTTTTCATGTCTTGATTCTGAACCAAAGTCAGGTATTCTTGACGTGTCAAATAGATAGGTTCGGAAACTAAACTTGTTCCAATTTGAGGATATAAAATATACTGACGCTTTATCGCATCATATTGTACATCGTATTTTATTTGATTATCTAAAAACAATCCACCTTTTTGATCTCGGATAGGAAACTTAAGCGTATCACTTTCCTGAGCCATAACATCGCTCATAGTTCCCATTGCAAAAAGGAAACACAAAGCTGCTATAGTAGAGCCTTTACGAATAGTTTTTGGTTCGTTATGAATCTTCATTAAATTTTCTTCAAGGTTTCTTTTACTAAGAATTCCACGTCTGCATCTGGCTGATCTTGTAGGATTTTGTCCATAATTTTCTCTGCAGATTTTTTAGGAATTCCTAAAACTTCTAAAGCAGATAACGCTTCATTCTTAGATTTATTTTTAACCGAAGTAGAATTAACATCTAATATTAAATTTTGATCCAATTTATCTTTCAAGTCAATGATAATTCTTTGCGCTGTTTTAGCTCCAATTCCTTTTACACTTTGCAATAATCTGGCATCTTCTTGAGCGATTGCAGTTGCAATTTCTTTGGAAGAAAGTGTCGAAATAATCATCATTCCAGAAGCTGGACCAACACCGTTAACACTAATTAATTTCTGAAAAATTTCTCGTTCTAGTTTTGTTGCAAATCCATAAAGTATATGCGCATCTTCGCGAACGATCAAATGTGTAAAAATTGTAACCAATTCTTCGTGTTCTAAAGTAGAATATGTATTTAGTGAAATATTGACCCAATATCCGACCCCATTGCAATCTATTACAGCATTTGTTGGATAAATCTCGATTAATTTACCTCTTAATTGTGTTATCATTTTGACGTTTATTTAGTTACACTACATATAGTGATAACGTCAAAAATACGATTTATTTTGTAAGGATGAAAGTATTGATTTTAATGAAAGCCTTGTCAAGATTTAAATCTTAACAAGGCTTCAATTGATTTGAATTAAATATTTTGAGAAATCAATTTTTAGTTTTTCATATTGTTGTTGGTTTGAAATATAACCGTCAGTACTAAACGGAGGAAATGTAAATACAGTTTTAAAATAATCATTTGAATACCCTTTATCACTCACTAATAGGATTATTAAACGTTACTCTCGTTTTAAGACTAGAACATCTTAATTTATCATCATAATTTTTATCAAATGAATAAGGTAATGGTTCAAAATAACCCTCATAATTTTTTTCACAAGGATATAATCCGTCAGATTCTAATGGACTTTGTTCAAATACTTTTCCAAAATGTTGAACTATAAATAATATTATTATTGAAATTAATAAGGATAAAATAATAATTTTTGAATTTTTCAAATTCAAAAATTCAATTAATTACAAATAAATTTACATACAATGCTCATCCATTCCATTTAGCTGAAGTGCTTCTTTGGCTGGTGAAATGAAAGGAATGTTTAATTCTAATCCGCGAAGGATAAATAATACACCCAAAATAAGTGTGATAATTGGTAAGATTTTTAAGATCGTTTGACGCTGTTTCACTGATAAAAAATTACCAAATAAAACGGTTGCAAACATCAAAGGCAAAGTTCCAAATCCGAAGAAGAACATAAACATCGCACTTTTGTAAACTGATCCTAAACCAATGGCAGCTGTAAGTGAAGCATAAACCATTCCGCAAGGTAAAAGGCCATTTAATAGACCAACTATATAAAGTGAGGAAGAATCTTTCTTGATTAAGAATTTACCAAGAGAGAGTTTTACTTTTACCATCAAGGCGTTAACAGGGCGAAGTTGCGTAGCACCATTTTCGTAGAATTTTGGAATCATGACCATAATAATCATCAAAACTCCAATCAAAATACTTAAGTAATTTTGTAATCCAACAAATGAAAATGATTCACCAATCAATCCTAAAATTGCGCCTAAAATTGTATAAGTGGTTACACGTCCTAATTGATACGTCAAATTACGAAGTGTAAATTTTAGTTTGTTTTGAGATTCTAATCCCAAAGATAAAGCAATAGGCCCGCACATCCCCACGCAATGCAGGGACGATGTAAGACCTATGGATAATGCTATGATAACTATTGTGAAATCCATCGAATGGACTTTTTAATCAAATAAGTTTGATTATTTTCTTTCCAGCTTAAAGTTAATTCGTATTCTCCGTCAATTAACTTAACAGAAGGTACTAAGAAATTTTTTCTGTCTGATAATTTGATTGCTGTTTTAACGTCTTTCGTTTCGTTATCATTTCGCATCAAATAAATATCCCCTTTAAAATCGGCAGCTGTATTAGCTGGAAATTGAAATAAAAATCCATTTGCTTGTACAAGAACTTCAGGTTTTTCAGCTAAAGCATTTGCACGTTTTTCAGCATTTATTTCATCCTGAAAATGAATTTCTTTTTCGTAATAATCCTCGGTTACCATTCCGCCTGTATCTCCTGCAAAATATAACAATGATAGAATGAATATCATAAAACATCCCAAAGCAATTGCTACATAATGTCCCCAATTTAACTTCATATGATTAATATTTGAATGGAGCTGAGAAGCTCGTTTCGTATTTATCGATTACTTTTCCTTTTTGATTAACTAAGCCAATCACTACTTTTTCTTTGTACGATTTGACTTCATTCATTGGAATTTTCAAGAAGAATTTTCCTTGAATGATTTGACCTTTTTCCATGTTCAATTTATTCTCACCTTCGTACATTTCTACTTTTGAGTTTTTGTGTGATAGCAATTGAACAGTTACAATTTGATCTGCATTCGTTTTGTTGTACAATGTATACTCGAATTGATTAACGTAGTATTTTCCTTCTACTTTATAATCTGTTCCAGGAACTTTAAGGTATTTAGATTCTACATCAGAACGAGAGAACAAGAATGCTGTCATTGCTCCAATTAATAATAATAAGGCAAATGTATAAGCTGCTAAACGTTTCGTGAATTTGAATTTTTCTCCACGTTTAATATCATCTTCAGAAGCATAACGAATCAATCCTGTTGGTAAACCAACTTTTTCCATTACTTCGTCACATGCATCAATACAAGCTGTACAGTTAACACATTCTAATTGGATACCGTTACGAATATCAATTCCAGTTGGACAAACAACTACACATTGACCACAATCTATACAATCTCCTTTTCCTTCTGCTTTACGGTCTTCGTTCTTTTTGAATTTTGCTCGACCAGCTGTTCCTTCACCACGTTTGAAATCATATGTTACATTGATTGTATGTGCATCAATTAATACGCCTTGGAAACGTCCGTAAGGACAAACCAATGTACATGCTTGTTCACGAAACCATGCAAAGATGAAATAGAAAGTAGCTGAGAAGAAAACTAATCCAACCAATGTTCCTACATTTTCTGCAGGACCTTCTTTTATTACATCATACAATGCATCAGCTCCAATAATATAAGCTAGGAATACATTTGCGATAATAAATGAAATGATTGCGAAGATGGTCCATTTCAGTAATTTTTTACGAATTTTTTCTTCGTCCCAATCTTGCTTATCTAATCTTATTTGTTTTGCTCTATCTCCTTCTATGGCGTATTCTATTTTTCGAAAAACCATTTCCAAGAAAATAGTTTGTGGACATACCCATCCACAAAATAAACGACCATAAGCCATGGTGAATAATACGATGAAAATAATTGTCGTGATCATTCCTAAAGCTAAAAGGAAGAAGTCTGATGTAAAAAATGGAAAACCAAATAAAATGAATTGACTGTGCAATACATCAAATTTGAACAATGGATTTCCATTAGGTAATTTAAAGAAAGGCGTTAAGATTAATATTGCTAACAATACATAACTTACATACGTCCTATAATTTGTAAACTTACCTTTTGGTTTTTTAGGGTAAACCCATTTACGCTCTCCTGTTCGCTCCATAGTTCCAATGGAAGTACGTACATCTTCGTTCATTTGGCTGTTTTCATCCAAATAATCGTCTAAATTAAATTCATCTTTTGGGTCAGAATTTTGAACACTCATTATAGTGAATTTTAAATATATACAAATTTACGACTAAAAAAGAAAAGAGAGCTTATAAATAAGCTCTCTTTCAATATGATATTTGTTGTAATTATTCAATCAATTACTTTTGTTTCCATGCTTCCATTAAGTCACCTTGAGGAGCAGCTGCACCTTCTGCAACTGTTTTCGTAGGTTCTTTTTGGTTGATGTAATATACGTAAGAAGCTACTTTCTCAATTGCTAATCCAGATAACTCTTTACGTTGTCCAAATGCACGCATTTGAGGATTGTGTGGAGATCCATTGTAAACAATGTGATAAATATTTTTGAATAAACTATCTTCTACATGATTCACCCAGTAATCATCAGTTAAGTTTGGTCCAATACCTCCTTTACCACCTTCCATGTGACATTGAGTACAGTTTTGTTCGAAGATCTTTTTACCTTGTTCTACAATTGCAGGATCATTAGATTTGTTTACAGCTCCTGTGATATCAATATCATTTGCAACTGCCCAAATACTATCTTGTGCATCTTTGTAAACCATTTCTTTTTCGTATTCTTTGTCCATGTGAGCAAAGTCTGTAAAGCTATAAGCCATTACATAAACCACCATAAACACAACACCAAAGTAGAATAATGATAACCACCATTGTGGTAAAGCATTGTCTAACTCTTTGATTCCGTCAAAACCGTGATCTAAGATAATAGATTCTTCTTCTTCGTCTGATTGTTTTTTACCAGCACTACTGAACAATCTTTTGAAGTAACCTATTTTACCATCTTCTAAATATTTAGCTTGTTCTTCTTCAGATAATCTTTTAAATTTCTCTGCTTCAACAACTTTATTTAAAGCATTGATAATTAAAAGCATCACGATTGCAACTGCTAATACTGCCCAGAAAATTCCTTGCGCAAACACATGTTTCAAGTGCTCCAATAAATTGTGCATCATTCCTTGAAAACCTGGTTCTGGCACCACATCTACTGGCGTCACCATTGTAAACGCTAAGATTACTGCTAATAGCGTTAATGGGATAAATATATAAGCTGGGGTACGTTGTCTCATTTTGTATTATTTTTTTCGTTCTCTTCTGGTTCTAAATCTAAAGCTGCTGACTCGTTGTCTTTGTAATAACCTTTCGGTTTTTTCATTACTTTTACAAATATCGTTACAAAGACTGCTATGAATCCAATAAGGATCAATGTCTGCAAGAAAGATGCATACTCATACTGAGAAAGGAATTCTTTATAATATTTTAACATTAGTTACTTGCTGTCTCTACTTGTTCAGCTTTTATATCTGTTCCTAAACGTTGTAAATATGCGATTAATGCTGTAATCTCACGATCTCTTAACGGAACAAACTCTTTACCTTGTTGTTTAGCTTCTGCTTCTTTCTTAGCGTATAACTCTTTCAAGTCAGATGCATCTTTAAAGATAGTTTGCTCAATTGCTAAAGCTTGTTTGTTCATAGAAACTTGCATACTGTCAAAATCTTCTTGTTGATAAGGAACTCCTAATGCAACCATAGATTTCATTTTATCACGCGTTAACTCACGGTCTAATTTATTTTCAATTAACCATGGGTAACGTGGCATGATAGAACCATCTGATGTAGAACGTGGATTCCACATATGTTTGTAATGCCAAGCGTCTGGGTTTTTACCTCCTTCGCGGTGTAAGTCTGGACCAGTTCTTTTAGAACCCCATAAGAATGGGTGATCGTAAACAAATTCTCCTGCTTTTGAGTATTCACCATAACGTTTTACTTCATCACGGAATGGACGAACCATTTGCGTGTGACAAGCATTACATCCTTCTCTAATATATAAATCACGTCCTTCTAACTCTAATGGAGTGTAAGGTTTGATACTTGCAATTGTAGGTACGTTAGATTTTACTACGATTGTAGGAACAATCTCTACTAATCCACCTACTGCTAAAGTTAATACAGCTCCGATTGTTAACACGATTGGTGTTCTTTCGATCCAAGAGTGTACGCCTTCTCCTTGTGTACGCGCTGCTGTTTTTGGAGCCAATGCAGGAGCTTCTGCTTCTTCATTTGCAACAAAGTGTCCAGATTTTACAGTTTTCCAAACATTGATAATCATTAAGATTGCTCCTATTAAGTATAATGTTCCACCAAATGCACGCAATGGATATAACCATTGTTTAAGAATTGTAACTGTTTGTAAGAAGTTACCATATTCTAATGTTCCATCTGCTGCGAATTGTTTCCACATTAAACCTTGTGTCCATCCTGCAACATACATAGGAATTACCCAGAATAAGATACCGAAAGTACCTATCCAGAAGTGCGCATTAGCCATCTTAACAGAAGCTAATTTTGTATTGAATAATTTTGGTGCTAAATAATAGATCATACCAAAAGCGATAAATCCATTCCATCCTAAAGTACCTACGTGTACGTGAGCAGGAACCCAGTCTGTAAAGTGACCAATTTTATTTAATGTTTTTGTTGCTAACATTGGACCTTCAAAAGTAGCCATACCATAACAAGTTAAGGCAACTACGAAGAATTTCAAAATAGGATTTTCTCGTACTTTATCCCATGCACCACGTAATGTTAATAAACCATTTAACATACCTCCCCAAGATGGAGCGATTAACATGATAGAGAAACCTGTTCCTAAAGCTTGTGCCCAACCTGGTAATGCGGTATAAAGCAAGTGGTGAGGACCAGCCCAAATATAAATAAAGATTAATGACCAGAAGTGGATAATAGATAATTTGTATGAGAATACAGGTCTATTAGCTGCTTTTGGTACAAAGTAATACATTAATCCTAAGATAGGTGTCGTTAAGAAGAATGCTACCGCATTGTGTCCGTACCACCATTGTACTAACGCATCTTGAACTCCAGAATACAATGAATATGATTTCGGAGCCGTTAAGCTAAATGTTACAGGGATTTCTAAATTGTTAAACACGTGTAACATTGTAATTGCAGCCCAAGTTCCGATAAAGAACCAAATTGCTACATACAAATGACGAACACGACGTTTAGCAATCGTTAAGAACATTTGTGCTCCAAACAATACCCAAACTAAAGCGATTAAAATATCAATTGGCCATTCGTGCTCAGCATACTCTTTAGAAGTGTTGTATCCTAAGATAAATGTTACAAATGATAATACAATAAATAATTGCCATCCCCAGAAAACGATCCAGCTTAAAACATCGCTGTACATTCTGGTTTTCAACAACCTTTGCATTGAATAATAAGCTCCGGTAAAGAACGAGTTTCCAACAAACGCGAACACCGCAAATGTTGTGTGAATCATTCTTAATCTACCAAAACCAAGTGTCCCTTGTGAATTGATTAAGCCTTGGATGTTCCCTCCGATTGTACCATCATCCGATCCGAAGATGTATTCTGGTAACGTTGGAAAAAACAACAAAGTTGCAACCAATACTCCAAAGAAAAATGCCATAACTGCCCAAAACAATGTGGCATAAAGGAAATACTTTACGATCTTATTGTCGTAACTAAAAGTCTGCATTTGCATTATGAGTCGATTTTATCTTGTGTTTTTTTATCATCTTTTAACATTCTCACTGCTGGGGATTCATCCTCATCAAATTGTCCTTTCTTATACCCTAAAAAGAATAAAAGAAGGAAAATTGCCCCCAAAGAGACACTAACTAATATCATTAATAATAATATCCCCATAGCTCCACAAAATTACAAAGCCCTAAGTTCTTATCACAATGATTTTGGTCAGAGCAGTATGTATAACTCTAATTTAAAATCAATCTAAATTCCATTTTGTTAATTTATCTGCAATTCGGGTACTTGTCGTTGCAAAAATTAACACTGAAATAGAACTTATTGGCATCAATATAGCCGCTACAACTGGCTGTAAATAACCAGAAACAGCAAAACTAAGTCCAACAATATTATACAAGAAACTGATGAAAAAAGCAATTTTTACAAATTTCATCGTGGTCTTCGATAAGTTCAAGAAATTTGGAATTGCCGAAAAACTTTTTCCATCCAAAATTCCATCACACGAAGGCGAAAAACTGTTAATATCCTCAGAAATAGAAATCCCTACTGTACTTTGTTTCAAAGCTCCAGCGTCATTCAATCCATCTCCAAGCATCATCACCTTCTTCCCTTCTTGTTCCAATTGTTTGATATATTCTAACTTATCAGTTGGCGATTGATTAAAAATCAATTTTGCATTGGCTGGAAAAATAGTTTCTAAATATTCTTTTTCAGAATCATTATCCCCAGACAAAACGTGTAACTGATATGTATCCAATTCTTTCAATAAACGATCTAAACCTTTTCGATATCGATTGGTATACACAAATTTACCAAAAACTTCTCCATCAATCGCTATAAAAACTTGAGATTGATTTAATCTATTTTCATTAAAAATTGCATTCGTGAAACTTCTCGAACCAACTTTTACTTGATGTCCATCTACATCAGCTTGCTGACCTTTTCCTACAATTTCTTCGTAATTAGAAATTGGCAAATGATCATCAACCGTCAACTTCTTATATAATGTACGGCTTAAAGGGTGATTAGAGTTTCTAATCAATGCTTTCACCAATTGCTTTTGATACTCAGAAAGTTCTTTCCCCTCGTATTGCACTTGCGCTTCATCACTTTCCGTAATTGTACCCGTTTTATCAAAAACTACGTCTGTAATTTTCTCCATTCTTTCGACTGTTGATGTATTTTTTACATAAAATTTCTTATTCCCGAAAATACGCATCATGTGTCCCAAAATAAACGGAGACGATAAACCTAACGCACAAGGACAAGCGATAATTAAGATTGATGTAACAACTTCTAATATTTTTGAAGAATCGTGAAAATACCAATAAACAGCAGAAATTGCTGTAATAATAAGGATGATTAATGTGAAATAATGACTGATTTTATTCGTCAAAGCATTCAACTCAGATTCTTCTTTCTGGAAAGCATCATTGTTCCATAATTGGGTTAAATAACTTTGATTAACATCCGAAATAATTTCCAGCTCAATTGCATTACCAGATTGTTTTCCACCAGCAAATATTTTATCTCCAGCTTTTTTATGAATCAAGCGAGATTCTCCCGTTACAAACGAGTTATCAATCATCGCTTCACCTTTCATCAAAATGGCATCGGCTGGAATAATTTCTTCATTTCTAATTAAAATTCGATCACCTTTTTTCAAATCAGCCAACAAAATTGGTTGTTCATAACCATTTTCTAATTTCGCAACTGCAATTGGATAAAACGATTTGTAATCTCGATCAAATGCCAACGCTTGCATTGTTTGTTGCTGAAACCATTTCCCTGTCAACATCAAAAATAAAAGCATCGCTAATGTATCAAAGTAACCTGGCGAAATATCGAAAATGATATCATAAGTCGATTTAAACATAATCACGATAATTCCTAACGCAATTGGCACATCGATATTGATATATTTATTTTTCAGACCTTGCCAAGCCGAAACAAAATAATCGGTAGATGAATAAAAGAAAACAGGCAACGACAATGCAAACATCGTCCAACGAAAATATCCTTTGTTTTGATCTAACCATTGTTCTTTTACGTCTCCAAAAACTTCGACATATTCTGGAAATGATAAAAGCATAATATTCCCAAAACAGAATCCTGCAATAACCAATTTGCTCACTAAAGAACGATCGACTTTGCTTTTTTTCTTTTTGTCTAATGTTTTTAGATTAATCGAAGGTTTATAGCCTAAATTTGTAATAAATCTTGCCAAATCACCTAATTTCAAATCCGCATCACGATACGTAATCTGAACAGTTTTTTGCGTAAAATTGACATTAGAAGATATAATATTTGGATTAATCGTATCCAAACTTTCTAACAACCAAACACACGAAGTACAATGCATTACAGGCACGTAAAAGGAGACAACTGTAACGCCGTCATCTGAAAAATCTACAACTTTATCAAAGATTTCTTTTGTGTTTAAGAAATCAAATTGATGATTACTTTTTCCATCAGGACGCAAACCTGCATTACGATTAAGGTCGTAATAATCTTTTAAATTATTTACGTTTAAAATCTCGTAAACCGTTTTACAACCCTGACAACAAAAATCCTTTTCATCGAACTGAATAAACTCTTCTTCAATTCGTTGACCACAGTGAAAACAATTCTCTTCCATACTATTTTACAAAATTACTTTCCTTTTATCAGAATTAACGTTAACTTTGTATGAATTAAGTCATAACAACAAGATATGTCAGAGTTTAATGAGAATGTAGTATCGATTAAAGCGATGTTTGATAACCAAGAGTCTTTCGGGGTTTTTAGTAAGGAAGAATTATTGGAGTTTGAGCAAGAGAAGAAAATCATCAACCTAAAAAAAGGAGACGAAATTATCCAGGAAGGTCACACACCAAAAGGTATATATTGCGTCATGAAAGGAACTGCTAAGTTGTTCAAAATTGGTTTTAATGGAAAAGAGCAAATTCTACGTTTTATCAACGAAGGTGACATTATCGGTTATCGCTCAATTTTAAGTCAAGAAGTTTTTGGTGCATCTGCAACTGCAATGACCCCTGTTGAAATATATTATATTCCAGAAAAATTCTTCTTAAAATTATTAGAAGTTAATCCAAAATTAGCTTTCAATATTTTACAAAGAATTGCTAAAGATTTGGGAGAATATGCAAGAACAATCACTTATTTAGCACAAAAAACAGTTCGCGAACGTTTGGCTGAAGTTTTAATTTTATTAGAAGGAAAATTAGGAACAGACAAAGACGGATTTATCAACATTTCGTTGACACGCGAAGAAATGGCAAATTTGATTGGAACAGCGACAGAATCTGCAATTCGTTTGATTTCTGAATTCAAAACTGATGAATTAATCGAAGTTGAAGGAAGAAAAATAAAAGTTTTAGATCATCAAAAGTTGACGAAATTAGGTCATGTTATTTTGTAAGAATTTATTCTTTATATAAAATAAAAAGTCGCTCTGTGAGCGACTTTTTTTATGCAAACTATTTCAATTTCATATAATAATCTTTGAGAATTGGATCAATTTTTTCGAGCGCATATCTCAACGTCGTTCTTGGCATTTGTAATGTATATTCATCTAAAAACTCAATCAACTTTTCTTCGTCCATTTTTCCCATTTCACGCAACATCCAACCATTTGCTTTGTGCATTAAATCGTGTGAATGATTAAGATTTTTCAACACAATTTCTGGAACAATTGAAAATGATTTTTGTTTGATAAAATACATCGTTGATACAATTGCAATTCGTTTTTCCCACAAATCCTCAGAATTCGCTAATTCAAAAAGCAATTCCTCTCGCTTTTGATGAAAACAATAATGTCCCAAAATTTTATAACAACTTGTGTCAACCAAATCCCAATTGTTGATTTGAGAAGTTTGAGCAAGATAAAAATCGATGATATCTTTTCTTACAAGTTCATCTTTTGATTTTTCGTACTTCAAGACCAATATCAATAAAGCTGTTAATCTATATTCGTGAATATTGGAATTCAATAAATTTTTGATGTCATTTAATGAAACTTGTTGATAAAATTCTTTCGCAATCAAACGTTGATTCGGAACAGAAATCCCAAGAAAAATATCTCCTTCACCATATTCTCCTTTTCCAGTTTTGAAAAAACGCATCATAATCTTCGCTTTATCATCGTCCGCTAAATCTTGTAAAGTTGATTTTAATTGCTCTATCATATTTTATCAATTAAGATGTTGAAGTTAACAAAAAAAGAGTCCAAAAACTGAACTCTTTCTATCTTTATTCTTCCGAATCATTTTCTTCCTCATCGTAATATTGAAAAAGGAAATTATTATAAGGAAAACGTTTCATGTGAATTTCTTTCACTTCTTCATAAACCGTTTTTCGCAAATCTTCTAAATTATCTTTTTCCGTTGCCGAAATAAACAATGTCGGATAATCTGTTTTCGCCATCCACGTACGTTTCCAATCTTCTAACGAATAATTTTCAAATTTCTTTTCAGACAAATCATCTTCATCTTGTTTGACATAAGAAAAATTATCAATTTTATTAAAAACCATAATCGTTGGTTTCTCTTTCGATTCAATTTCAGCTAAAATTTGATTCACAGAATTCACATGATCCTCAAAACTCGCATGCGAAATATCCACAACATGGACCAACAAATCCGCTTCACGAACCTCATCTAATGTAGATTTGAACGATTCTACCAATTGTGTTGGCAACTTGCGAATAAACCCAACCGTATCCGTTAATAAGAAAGGTAAATTACCAATTACCACTTTTCGAACCGTTGTATCTAATGTTGCAAATAATTTATTTTCGGCAAAAACTTTGGACTTCGATAAGACATTCATCAACGTTGATTTCCCAACATTTGTGTACCCAACCAACGCAACGCGTACCAATGCTCCTCGATTTTTACGTTGAGTCGCCATTTGCTTATCGATTCCTTTCAATTTCTCTTTCAATAACGTAATTCGATCACGAATAATACGTCTATCCGTTTCAATTTCCGTTTCACCAGGACCACGCATACCAATTCCTCCACGTTGACGCTCTAAGTGTGTCCACATTCGTGTTAATCGTGGTAATAAATATTGGTATTGAGCCAATTCTACCTGCGTACGTGCATATGAAGTTTGCGCTCGTTGAGCAAAAATATCTAAAATCAATTGTGTACGGTCGATGATTTTTTTGTTGACAACTTTCTCAATATTTTTCAACTGAGAAGGCGTTAATTCATCATCAAAAATAACTGTATCAATATCATATTCTTCGACAAAAGCTGTGATTTCATCTAATTTCCCGCTTCCTACAAAGAATTTAGAATCAGGTTTATCCATCCTTTGCGTAAAACGTTCTCCAACTGTAGCTCCAGCTGTATAAGCTAAGAACTCCAATTCGTCCATATATTCCGTCAGTTTTTCTTCGGATTGTTCACGTGTAATCAACCCAACTAAAACTACTTTTTCGTATTGTGCTTCTTGTTTTTCTAACATATATTACTGCAAAAATAAAAGAAAGTTTTGGATGTAACCGAACTTTCTATAAAATATTGAGAATTAATCAAATCAATAAAACTCAATAAATATTTGAGTTCTTTTGGATAAAAATAGAAAAAAATAAGGTTTTCATAATTAATAACAAGTTTATTTACTAATTTTCAAAAAATCTATTGTCAATTAAAATTTCCTTTCTACATTTGTTCCGACAAAAAAGTAAAAATGTACACAAATCAATTACATCATCATCACCATCATACTTGCACTCAAGCGAGCAGATAGTGGTATGTAATGATTTTATCACAATATCTAAATCCCGTTTGAGTAAATCGAACGGGATTTTTTGTTACTTCAAGATTTAATCATCGATTTACTCAAACTTAAAAAATATAAAACATTAAAAATGAGTAAATTAAAAATAGCCATTCAGAAAAGTGGTCGATTAAGTGAAAAATCACTCGAATTATTGAAAGATTGCGGAATTAAAATTTCTACAAGTAATCGAAAATTAAGAACCGAATCTCCAAATTTCCCTATCGAAGTTTTATTCTTACGAGACGACGATATTTCACAATATGTAGAACAAGGCGTTGCTGACATCGGTATTTTAGGAGAAAATGAAGTTTGGGAAAAAGATAAAAATGTCACTCAAATTCGTCAATTAGGATTCGCAGGTTGTAAACTTTGTTTAGCTATTCCGAAAGATGAAGCTTATACAGATTTAAGTTATTTTCAAGACAAAAAAATTGCCACTTCTTATCCACGTATTTTACAAAAATTTTTCCAAGAAAAAGGTATCAACGTTAAGATTGAAGAAATTGGTGGAAGCGTAGAAATTGCTCCAAGTATCGGTTTGGCAAATGCTATTTTTGACATCGTTTCTACAGGTTCAACATTATTAACAAATGGTTTGAAACAAGTGGAAACAGTGGTTGAATCACAAGCAGTTTTAATTTCTAACAAAAATCTCGACAATGAAAAACAAGCAATTGTAGATCGTCTTTTATTTAGAATTGAAGCGGTAAAACAATCTTCTGAGAACAAATATATTTTATTAAACGCGCCCAACGAAAAGTTAGAAGAAATCATTGCTTTGTTACCCGGAATGAAATCTCCAACAGTTTTACCACTTGCCGAAAAAGGTTGGTCATCAATCCACACTGTAATTAAAGAAGATACTTTTTGGGACATCATCGAGCAATTGAAAGCTTTGGGTGCGGAAGGAATTTTAGTACTAGAAATTGAAAAAATGATTTTATAATTTTTGATTGACGATTTACAATTTACGATTGAATCGTAATTCGTAATTCTAAAATCGTAATTCGTAACAAAATGCAAACATATATCAAACCTCAACTTTCAGATTGGTCTACGTTAACAGCTCGACCAACGAAAGAAGCACAAGATTTACAAGAAATAGTTTTAGATATTTTTGGAAAAATTCAAACCGAGAAAGATCAAGCTTTAATTGATTTTACAGAAAAATTTGATCAAGTTAAGCTAACTTCTTTAGAAGTTTCTACTCAAGAAATTGAAGAAGCAAAAACTTTAATTTCTGAAGAATTAAAAGGAGCAATTCAATTAGCAGCTTCTAATATTGAGAAGTTTCACACTGAACAACGTGAAGAAGTAAAAGTTATTGAAACCACAAAAGGAGTAAATTGTTGGAGAGAATCTCGCGGTATCGAAAATGTTGGAATTTATATTCCAGGTGGAACAGCTCCGTTATTTTCTACAACTTTAATGTTAGGAATTCCTGCCAAATTAGCTGGTTGCCAAAATATTATTTTATGTACACCTCCAAATAAAGAAGGAAAAATTCACCCTGCAATTTTATATACTGCGAACTTAATCGGAATTGAAAAAATCTACAAAGTTGGCGGAATTCAAGCGATTGGAACGTTAACTTTTGGAACAGAAACGATTCAAAAAGTGGATAAAATTTTCGGTCCAGGAAACCAATATGTAACTGCAGCAAAACAAGTTGCTCAAAACTTTGGTGTAGCCATCGACATGCCTGCTGGTCCAAGCGAAGTTTTAGTGATTGCAGATGAAACTTCGGTTCCTAAATATGTGGCTGCCGATTTATTATCACAAGCCGAACACGGAATCGATTCACAAGTGATTTTATTAACAACAAACGAACAAATATTAAATGAAACGATTGAAGAAATCAATGCTCAATTAGAAGTTCTGCCAAGAAAAGAATTAGCGACTAAAGCGTTAGAAAATTCAAAAGGAATTGTTTTAAATTCTATCGAAGAATGTGTAACTTTTTCAAATATTTATGCACCTGAACATTTAATTTTCGCTTGCGAAATGGCTGAAAATTATATCGATAAAATTATTAATGTAGGTTCAGTTTTCTTAGGAAATTATTCGTGTGAATCGGCTGGTGATTATGCTTCAGGAACCAATCACACTTTGCCAACTAATGGTTATGCAAAAAATTATTCAGGAGTTTCGTTTGATAGTTTTATCAAGAAAATCACGTTTCAGAAATTATCAGCAGAAGGAATTCAAAACATTGGTCCAGCAATCGAATTAATGGCTGAAGCCGAAGAGTTATTTGCGCACAAAAATGCAGTAACCTTAAGACTAAATGATCTAAAATCGTAAATCAAAAATCGTACATGAATTCATTCAACATAAATAACATCATTCGTCCTAACGTAAAAACGCTGAAAGCTTATTCATCAGCTCGTGACGAATTTCAAGAAATAAATAACGATTTCGTTTTCTTGGATGCGAACGAAAATCCTTTCAATAATGGATTGAATCGTTATCCTGATCCTTTACAACGTAATGTAAAATCGATTTTAAGTGAAATCAAAAACTTTCCTGCAAATCAGATTCTATTAGGAAATGGAAGTGACGAAGTGTTAGATTTAATTTTCCGAGCATTTTGCGAACCGAATCAAGATAATGTTATTGCGATTTCACCTTCCTATGGAATGTATGGTGTTTTAGCGAATTTAAATGCTATTGAATACCGAAAATCGTTATTAAACAAAGAAGATTTTCAACCAAACATCGAAGATATTTTCTCAAAAGTAGATGAAAATACAAAAATGATTTTTTTATGCTCTCCTAATAATCCAACAGGAGAAATCATCAAAAGAGAAACTATTTTAGAAATTGTGAATCGTTTCAATGGCTTAATAATTATCGACGAAGCTTATATCGATTTCGCCACAGAACAGTCTTGGATAGAAGAAATCAAAAATTATCCAAACGTAATTGTTACCCAAACTTTGTCGAAAGCGGTTGGTTTAGCAGGAATTCGTTTAGGAATTTTGTATGCTTCACAAGAAATTGTGGATGTTTTAAATAAAATAAAACCACCTTATAACATCAATCAATTAACACAATTAAAAGCGATTGAAATTTTAAGCGATTACGATAAAGTGATAGCTATTACAAATACGATTATTCAACAAAAAGAAGTTCTAGAAAATGCTTTAACTGATATCTCATTTGTAGAAAAAATCTATCCAAGCGATTCGAATTTCATTTTGATTAAAGTTGATAATGCAAACGAACGTTACAATCAATTGGTCGAAAAAGGAATTGTAATTCGTAACAGAAACAACGACGATTTATGCGAAAATTGTTTACGTATTACAGTTGGAACGGAAGTTGAAAATCAGAAATTAATACAAACACTTAAAATAATATAATTTGTCATTTCGAATGAAACGACAGTGAAATGAGAAATCTCTGAGATTCCTCCTAACATCGGAATGACATCAAAAACAACTAAAATGAAAAAAATACTATTCATAGATCGTGATGGAACAATGATTTTAGAGCCAGCTGACTACCAAGTTGACAGCTTTTCCAAATTAGAATTCTATCCAGAAGCCTTTACTTATTTAGGTAAAATTGCAAAAGAATTGGACTACGAATTAGTTATGGTGACCAACCAAGATGGTTTAGGAACGCCTTCTAATCCTGAGGAATTATTTTGGCCAATACAAAATTTCGTAGTGAAAGCATTCGAAAATGAAGGCGTGAAATTCGAGGATATTTACATTGATAAAACTTTTGCTCATGAAAATGCGCCAACGCGTAAACCTGGAACGGCTTTATTAACAGAGTATATCAATAACCCTGAATATGATTTAACAAATTCGTTTGTAATCGGTGATCGAATAACGGATGTTAAATTAGCTCAAAATCTTGGTGGAAAAGGAATTTTTATCGCGAATGATGAAGCTTTAGGCGCAGACGAAATCAATGATAACAAAGGATTAAATGATGCGATTGCTTTAAAAACAACTTCATGGAAAGAGATTTACGAGTTCTTAAAACTTCAAAATCGCACTGCTTCAATTGTTCGTAATACGAATGAAACAAAGATTAAAATTGATTTAAATCTTGACGGAACAGGAAAATCGGATATTTCGACAGGAATTCACTTTTTCGATCATATGTTAGATCAAATCGCTCGTCATGGACAAATGGATTTAGTGATAAAAGTGGATGGAGATCTAGAAGTGGACGAACACCACACGATTGAAGATACAGCAATTGCTTTAGGTGAAGTTTTCGCGCAAGCACTAGGAAATAAATTAGGTATCGAACGTTACGGATTTACTTTACCGATGGACGATTGCTTAGCACAAGCAGCAATTGATTTTGGTGGAAGAAACTGGTTGGTTTGGGAAGCTGAATTTAACCGCGAAATGATTGGTCAAATGCCAACTGAGATGTTTTATCACTTTTTCAAATCATTTACAGACGGAGCAAAAGCTAACTTAAATATCAAAGCAGAAGGAACAAACGAACATCACAAAATAGAAGCGATTTTCAAAGCGTTTGCAAAAACCATTAAAGTAGCTGTAAAACGCGATCCTGAAAAAATGATTTTACCCTCAACAAAAGGACTTTTATAATTGACGAATGAAGATTTAAGATTAATATCAATCGTAAATCAAAAGTCGTAAATCAAAGAATATGGTAGCAATAGTAAAATACAATGCAGGAAATGTAAAATCGGTATATAATGCAGTAACTCGTTTGGGGTTCGAAGCTATAATTACAGACGATTTTGAAACTTTGCAAAATGCTGACAAAGTAATTTTTCCAGGAGTTGGAGAAGCAAGTTCCGCAATGACTTATTTAAAAGTAAAAGGATTAGATAAAGTCATTAAAAACTTAAAACAACCAACCTTAGGCATTTGCTTGGGACAACAATTAATGTGCGCTTATTCGGAAGAAGGAAATACCGATTGTTTAGGAATTTTCCCTATTCAAGTCAAGTTATTTCCATCAACCGAAATCGTTCCTCACATGGGCTGGAATACGATTTACGACTTAAAAACACCTTTGTTTAATGACGTTCAAGAGAACTCCGACATTTATTATGTACATAGTTTTTATTGCGAAAATTCAGAATATACGATCGCGAAAACAGACTATATTTTAGAATATTCAGCAGCTTTACATAAAGATAATTTTTACGCAACTCAATTTCACCCAGAGAAATCTGCAGGAATAGGAGAACAAATACTAAAAAACTTTCTAAGTTTATAGTAATTATAAATTCACACACATGAAAAAAATAGTTTTTACTATACTTAGTGCTTTTGCAATTTCGCAGGTTTCTGCTCAAGAAAAAGTGTACTTCACTTCTACTCCTTCTTTAAGTCCTGATGCTAAAACGGTTTATTTTAGTTACGATGGCGACATCTGGTCAACCGATATAAATGGCGGGAATGCTGCAAGAATAACAGCTTTAGAAGGAGAAGAAATCAATCCTCGTGTTTCACCAGACGGAAAATGGCTGGCATTCAGCTCTAATCAATATGGAAATTACGATATTTATATAATGCCTATAAATGGTGGACAAATTAAGCAATTGACTTTTCATCAAGCCAAAGATGAAGTCGAGAGTTGGAGTTGGGACAGTAAATCGATCTATTTTACATCAAATCAAAATAATGGATTTGGAAGTTTTAAAATTGATTTAGATGGAAAAACACCAGAAGCGCTTTTTACAAATTATTTTAATACAACAAATGGTTTAGTAGAAACTCCTCAAGGTGAATATATTTTCACTAACTCGTCTGAAAGTGCAAGTCAAGTTACAAGAAAAAGATACAAAGGAGAAAATAATCCAGATTTATTAGGATATAATCCAACCACAAAAAGTTATAAACAATATACCGATTATAACGGAAAAGATTTTAATCCTACGGTTGATAAAAATGGAATTATTTATTTTATTTCGGACGAAAATAATGGCGAATACAACTTATATCAATTAGCAAATGGTAAAAAAGAAGCGTTAACAAAATTTGAAACTTCAATTAAGAAACCTTTTGTTTCGGCTGATGGTTCAAAAGTTGTTTTCGAAAAAGATTATCAATTATTTGTTTACGATGTAAAAACTAAAACGTCGAAACCTCTTACAATTAATGTTAATTCGAATAAATCTTTAGAAAAAGAGCAAAATTTTGAAGTTGATAATAACATCGATTATTTTGACATTTCTCCTGATGGAAAGAAAATGGCCTTTGTAAGCAGAGGAATTATTTTTGTTTCGGATAATGAAGGAAAGTTTGTCAATCAAATTTCTGATGGAAAAGAGCGTGTTTTAGAAGTAAAATGGTTAAAAGACAACAAAAATTTAATCTTCAACCAAACATATAAAGGTTACCAAAATTGGTTTAAAATTTCGGCTGACGGAAAAGGAAAAGTTGAACAATTAACTTCTGATTTAAGAAATAATCGAGACATTACATTCAACAATGATTTATCTCAAGCTGTTTATTTAAGCGGACGCGATGAAGTAAGATTATTAGATTTGAAATCACTTAAATCATCAACAATTGTTAAAGATGAAATTTGGGCTTTCCAAAATTCGAAACCATCTTTTTCTCCAAATGATGAATATGTGTTATTCTCTGCAAAACGTAATTTCGAGTTAGATATTTTTATTCACAACATCAAGAAAAATACAACGGTTAATTTAACAAATACTGGTGTTTCAGAAGCTGACCCTACTTGGTCACCAGACGGAAAATACATTTATTTTTCAAGCGACAGAAAAAACCCTTCCTATCCTTTGGGAATGCAAGAATCGAGTATTTATCGTGCTTCTTTAGATTGGTTTGATCAAGCTTATAAATCAGAAAAATTTGATAATTTATTTGTCGAAGAAAAAAAGGTTGAGAAGAAAGAGAAAAAAGAAGAAAAGAACGATTTTAAAGCATTAACTATTAATCCAGAAGGATTCTTAGAAAGAATTGAATTGGTAACAGACCGTTTTGGATATCAGACAAATCCTTTTGTTTTTGCGGATGATAAAAAGCAATTTTTATTCTATAATACTAACCAAGAAAATGGTAAATTTCAGTTATACAGAAAAACGACCGCTGATTTTGAAGAAGATAAAACAGACAAAATATTCAACAAAGGCGCTGATTTTATCTTGAAAAATGAAAAAAATCTTTACGCTTTAATCGATAATTCTGTTTACAAATTTGGTATTAATTCTACAAATCCTGAAAAAGTTAGTATTAAATATAATTTCAATAAAAACTTGGCTTCAGAATTCAATCAAATGTACGAAGAAGCTTGGGCTGGAGTAGAAGAAAATTTCTATGATGAGAATTTTCATGGAATTGATTGGAAAGCGAAAAAAGAACAATACGCAACGTTTTTACCTTATGTAAACAATCGAAATGATTTAAGAATTTTGCTAAATGATATGCTAGGTGAATTAAATTCTTCGCATTTAGGTTTTTCATCTTTCGGAAAAGAAGAAAGTCGAAGATTGAATTATTTCACAAACGAAACGGGAATTATTTTCAAGAAAAATCAACCTTTTACAGTTGAAAAAATCTTACGAAAATCTCCTGCTTTCCTTAAAAATGTTGATATTCAAGAAGGTGATATTTTAGTAAGTGTGAATGGACAAAAAATCGATCAAAACCAAAATCGTGAAACTTATTTTACAACGCCTAAAAAATTAGAAGAATTAACTCTTGAATTTGATCGAAAAGGAAAAACAATTTCTACGAAGATTCATCCTATTTCAAATAATGAATTGAAATCGCTTTTATATGATGAATGGATTTATGAAAATCGTCAGCGTGTAAAAAAATTAAGCAACGATAGAATTGCTTATTCGTACATGAAAAATATGTCTACTTCTGAATTGGATGTGTTTTTATTGGACATGGTAGAGCAAGAGAATAGAAAAGATGGTGTCATTTTAGATTTACGTTTCAATACAGGTGGAAATGTACATGATAAAGTTTTGAACTTTTTATCGCAAAGACCTTATTTGAAATGGAAATATCGTGAAGGACAATTAACTGTTCAACCAAATTTTGCTCCTTCAGGAAAACCAATTGTTTTATTAATTAACGAATACTCATTGAGCGATGCAGAAATGACAGCTGCAGGATTCAAAGCCTTGAAATTAGGAAAAATCATCGGGCAAGAAACGTATCGTTGGATCATTTTCACTTCTGGAAAAGGATTAGTTGATGGCTCATTTTATCGTTTACCAAGTTGGGGAACTTATACTTTGGACGGACAAAATTTAGAAAAAACTGGAGTTAAACCTGACATTTATATTAAAAATACGTTCTTAGATCGATTAGAAAATAAAGACCCACAATTGGAACGTGCAATCCAAGAGGTCATGAAAGAATTAAAATAATTTACGAAGGTTAATTTACGAATTACGATTGTTTCTTAATCGTAATTCCAAAATAGTAAATCTAACATAACAGTTATGAGAATCATCCCAGCTATAGATATTATCGACGGAAAATGCGTTCGATTGTCACAAGGCGATTATGATACAAAAAAAATATACAACGAAAATCCGTTGGAAGTTGCAAAAGAATTCGAGGATTACGGTATCGAATATTTGCACTTGGTAGATTTAGATGGAGCTAAATCAAAAGAAATCATTAATTATAAAACGTTAGAATTAATTGCTTCTAAAACCAATTTAAAAGTTGATTTTGGAGGTGGAATTAAGGCAGATCAAGATATTAGAATTGCTTTTGAATGTGGCGCAAACCAAATTACTGGAGGAAGTATTGCGGTTCAAAATCCAACATTATTTCAAGAATGGATTTCACAGTATGGAAGCGATAAAATCATTTTAGGCGCGGATGCTAAAGATCGAAAAATAGCAACACATGGTTGGTTAGAAACGTCAGAATTAGATGTGATAGATTTTATTCAAGAATATAAAACCAAAGGTATTGATTATGTGATTTGTACAGACATCGCGAAAGACGGAATGTTAGAAGGAGCTTCAAACGAATTATATGCAGAAATTTTAGCTACTTCGGAGGTCAAATTAATTGCTTCTGGTGGCGTTTCTTCAATCGATGATCTAATCAAAATAAAAGAATTAGGTTGTGAAGGAGCAATTCTTGGAAAAGCGATTTACGAAGGGAGAATTCAGTTGAAAGACTTAAAACAATTGTACTAATATGCTGAAGAAAAGAATCATACCATGTCTCGACATCAAAGATGGACGAACGGTAAAAGGTGTTAATTTCGTGGGCTTACGCGATGCGGGAGATCCAGTGGAATTAGCAAAAAAATATGTAGAAGAAGGTGCTGATGAATTAGTCTTTTTGGATATCACAGCGACTTTAGAAAAACGTAAAACCTTAGCTGAAATGGTTGAAAAAATTGCTTCAGCTATTAATATTCCGTTTACAGTTGGTGGCGGAATTAATTCTGTGGAAGATGCTTCGGCGGTCATCAAAGCTGGTGCAGATAAAGTTTCCGTTAATTCTTCGGCTGTCAAAAATCCTCAATTAATTGCAGATTTAGCAGCTCGATTTGGATCGCAATGTGTAGTCGTTGCAGTAGATACTCGCGATGTAAATGGAACACAAAAAGTTTTCGTAAGCGGTGGAAAAATTGAAACCGAATGGGAAACGTTAGATTGGGTCAAAAAAGTAGAAGAATTAGGCGCTGGCGAGATTCTGTTAACGTCTATGGATGGCGATGGAACAAAAGCTGGTTTCAAAATTGATATTACAAAAGCGGTTGCTGATGCTGTAAATCTTCCAGTAATTGCTTCTGGTGGAGCAGGAAAAATGGAGCATTTTACAGAAGTTTTTACCCAAACAAATGCAAGTGGTGGATTGGCTGCAAGTATTTTTCACTTTGGTGAAATTCCAATTCCAACACTTAAAAGTTATTTAAAAGAACAAAATATTCCGATACGATGAACATCGATTTCAATAAAAGTAACGACGGATTAGTTCCCGTTATTATTCAAAATTATCTTAACAACAAGGTTCTGATGTTAGGTTACATGAACGAAGAAGCTTTTAACAAAACCCAAGAAATTAGAAAAGTGACCTTTTATTCTCGTTCAAAAAATAGATTATGGACAAAAGGTGAAGAATCAGGCAACTTTTTGGAAGTAAAATCTATCGCAGTTGATTGCGACAACGATACAGTTTTAATCAAAGCAAAACCTTTTGGACCAACTTGTCATACGGGTTCTACGACTTGTTTTAAAGAAGAAACAAATCATGGATTTGTATATGAATTGGAACAAACCATTAACGATAGAATTGATTTAGACAATGATCCAGATTCGTATACCAATAAATTATTCAAAAGAGGAATCAATAAAGTTGCACAAAAAGTAGGTGAAGAAGCAGTTGAATTGGTGATTGAATCCAAAGACAACAACGATGATTTATTTATTAATGAAGCGGCGGATTTGTTGTATCACTATTTAATTTTATTGAAAGCCAAAGGTTTCAAATTGGAAGATGTTGAAAACGTTTTGAAATCGAGAGAAAATGGTCCAAGACGAGCTGAATAAAGTAGTTTAGAAATATAAAAGATTGCAGATTAGCAATCTTTTTTGTTTTCAAAAAACTGATGTTTAGCAGAATTAGCCAAATTTATTTGATTTAATTAGAATTAATATAAATAAAAATAATACTTTTGAAATCAAATTAAAATTAGTCTAAATAATTATTACAATATATTCTATTCATATGAAAAAATTATTCATTTCTGCTGCTATCCTTGTCGCTTCATTTATTCAAGCTCAGACGAACACGTTGATGGACGCTGGTTTTTGGAAAAATAATCCAACAATAGAAACTGTAAAAACTGAAATTTCGAAAGGAAATAGTCCTTCTTTTCAAAATGGTGGTTTCTTTGATCCAGTTGTAATAGCGATTAACAACAAAGCAGATTTTAATGTGACTAAATTTTTAATTGAACAAGAAGGAAATTCTGTTGATAAAAAAACGCATCACTCAAGAATTTATCTTCAATGGGCAGCTGCTGCGGGGAATTTAGAATTAGTAAATTATTTATTAGCCAAAGGTTCTGATGTTCATTACAAAGATAGCCATGGTTACGATGTGATTACATATGCAGCAAGTGCTGGAAATCAGAATATCGCAGTTTACGATGCGTTGATTAAAGCTGGTGCCAATCCAAAAGTTAAAGGAGAAGATGGTTCAAACTTAATCATGCAAGCGATTGCGAATGATGATGATTTAAAAGTTACAGAATATTTTATTTCAAAAGGTTTATCATTAAGTGATAAAGACGCTAATGGACGTACTGTAGCAGATTATGCTGCAAAATTAGGAAACTTATCAATCATAGATAAATTAATCGCGAAAGGAATTAAACCTACTGATCAAGCTTTATTTTTTGCCACACAAGGTTCGAGAACAAAAGAAAATGGCGTAGAAGTTTTCCAAGAATTAATTACAAAATATAAATTAAATCCGAAAGCGTTAAATCCAGACGGACAAACATTATTACACGCTTTGTCTCGCAGGGGAAACTCAGAAACAATCAACTTTATCTTATCAAAAGGTGTTGATGCTAAAATTGCTGATAAAGAAGGAAACACTGCATTAATGGTTGCTGCTGGAGGAAAAAATACAGATTTAATCAATACATTTTTATCAAAAGCAAACAATGTAAATGCGGTTAATAAAAATGGTGAGTCAGCTTTAACAAAAGCTGTTGCTTCTGGAACATCTCAAATCGTTTCTTTATTGTTAGAAAAAGGCGCTAAAGCTGATATTGTAGATAAAGATGGAAATAATTTGGCTTATTATTGGTTCAATTCTTTCAAACCAAATGATGAATCATTCGCAGAAAAACAAGCTTTATTAACAAATGCAAAAGTTGATTTTAAAGCTACTCAAAGCAAAGGTGCAACTTTGTTACACATCGCTGTTGATAAAGGAAATGTAAATTTGGTGAAAAAAGCGATTGAATTAGGTGTGAATCTTAATACACAAGATGAAGACGGAAATACAGCGTTACACAAAGCAGCTTTGATTGCGAAAGATGATGCAATCTTAAAAACTTTGGTTGCTGCTGGAGCGAAAAAAGATATTAAAACAGAATTTGACGAAACAGCTTATGATTTGGCTGGAGAAAACGAATTCTTAAAGAAAAATAATGTGTCTATTGACTTTTTAAAATAATAAAGGAGATGAAATTTAACTTAATCAAAAAATTAGTTGGATTAGTTGTAATCTTAATGGCAACTGCCACTTTTGCACAAACAACAAAATACAAAACAATGATTCAGATGAATAATTACACGGGAAAAGAAGCCTATGTAGTGATTTCATTAATCAATCCAAAAGGACAATACGAAAAAACTTTAGGTGTTTTGGGAACAGATAACGAGTGGTATAACACGTTAAAAGAATGGCACAAATTTAATAGTAAGAAAAAAGAAAAATTAAACGGAATTACAGGTGCTTCAGTTGCTGGAGGAGCGAGAGCGACACGTGTCATCGAGTTTGATACTGCAAAATTGAATAAAGGATACAAATTACGTTTTGAATCTGCTGTAGAAACTCAAAAATACGTCGCAAAAGATGCTGAAGTTGCATTAAATTCTTCGGATTTAGACAACAAAGCAGGTATCAAAGGTTCAGTTTATATTAAAGCCGTACGTTTTATAAAAGTTCAATAAAATGACATTATCTATTTGGAGATATGCGCATTTGAGTCTTGCAATTTTATCTTCAGCATTTTTAGTTATTCTATCTATCACAGGAGTAATTTTGGCTGTTGATGCAATAAACGAAAAATCGCCCGCATACAAAGTAGAAAATTTCGATAACATAACACTCGCGCAAGTTTTACCAACTTTGCGCGAGCATTATTTTGAAATAATAGAAGTAAAAGTTGATCACAATGATTTTGTGACAATTGATGCGATGGACGAAGATGGAAATTCGATCAAATCTTACATTGATCCTACAACAGGAAAAAAGATTGGTGAGATTGTTCCAAAAAGTGATTTCATCAATTGGGTCACAGCCTTGCACCGTTCATTATTTCTAAAAGAAACAGGACGAGCAATTGTTGGTGTCGTATCTTTTTTATTGATGTTAATTTCAATAAGTGGATTAATCTTAATCGTAAAACGTCAACAAGGAATTCTAAATTTCTTTACAAAAGTTAACAAAGACTCCTTTTCACAATATTTTCATGTTGTAACTGGACGTTGGTTATTAATTCCTGTTTTAATCATTGCATTAACAGGAACATTGATTTTCTTAGCGCGATTAGAACCTTTAGTTGGTCAACCAAAAGAAATTGAGCATCAAGCTAAAGAAAATTTACAACCAAAAGATTTAAAAGACATTGAATTTTTCAAAAACACGAAATTAAGTAGTGTTGAAAAGATTGAATTTCCTTTTATTCCAGATGATGAAGCAGAACCATTTATCGTTCATTTAAGAAAAAAATCGGTTTCGGTTAATCAAGTAAATGGAGCGATTATTTCAGAATCGTTGAATCCTTATTCAGCAATTGTAGAAAAATTCAATATCGATTTACATACAGGTCGCACCAATGTTATTTGGGCAGCGATTTTAGGAATTGCTTCGCTTAACATTTTATTCTTTATTTGGTCAGGATTTGTAATTACGTTCAAACGTACAAAAACGAAAATTGGCAAAAATAAATATAAAGCCAACGAAGCTGAAATTATCCTTTTAGTTGGTTCAGAAAATGGTGCAACTGTTGGATTTGCTTCAAAAATTCAAGAGCAATTTTTAGCAAACGGAAAAAAATCATTCATTGCTCAGATGAATCAATATGAAATTTATCCAAAAGCAAAACAACTCATCATTTTTACCTCAACTTATGGAATTGGTGATGCGCCTGCGAATGCTAAGAAATTTGAACAATTAATCACACAATTTCCACAAAACCAATCCATCGAATTTTCTGTTGTAGGATTTGGATCAAGAGCATATTCAGATTATTGTGGCTATGCAGTTAAAGTTGACAAATGGTTGAATGATCAAAAATGGGCTACTCAATTATTGGATTTGAAAACAGTAAATGATAAATCGCCGGAAGAATTCACAAATTGGGTCATTGCATACAAAGAAACGACAGATATTCCGTTAGCAACAACGCCTGCGATGTATGTTGGAAAAGCACTAGAACTGAAAAATGTTAAGGTTATTTCTACCACTAAAATCACACAAGAAGATGCTACATTTAAAGTTATTTTAGATGTAAAAGAGAAATTCAAATCTGGAGATTTATTAGCAATTTATCCCGAAAGTGATCACAAAGAACGCTTATATTCGGTTGGAAAAGTAGATAATAAATTACAGTTAATTGTAAAATTGCATGAGTTTGGATTAGGTTCTCAATATTTATATAATTTGGTTCAAAATTCTACGATTAAAGCTCGAATTGTAAAAAATAAAGCCTTTAGATTTCCAAAAGCTTCAAAAGTTGTGATGATTGCAAACGGAACAGGAATTGCACCTTTTCTTGGGATGATTGATGAGAATTCAAAAAATATTGAAACGCATTTATACTGTGGTTTCAGACATGATAATGAAACAACAAAATCTTATCAAGAATTTGCTACGAAACAAATTTTTACGAATCATTTGAGTCAATTTCACATTGCATTTTCTCGTGAAGAAAATAAACAGTATGTGATGGATTTAGTCAATCGTGATGCTAAATTCTTTGCTGAAACATTACAAAATGGTGGAATTCTTATGATTTGTGGTGCTCTCACAATGCAACATGATGTAGAGAAAGTTTTGGAACAAATCTGTCAAGAACATTTGAATAAATCATTCGAAGAATTCAAAACAAATGGGCAATTTTTGACGGATTGTTACTAGAAAAATAATTTTGATGCAATCCTAAAACAAGTTCAGAATAACCTAATACCTGTCATACCGAGCTTGTCGAGGTATCTTTAAGCTTTATACTTTTCGATAAACTCAGAATAACAAATGAATAAACCAAAATGAAATTCATTCTAAAAAATATATTCACTTTTATACTATTGTATGTTCTAACTCCGATGAATGCTCAAACGGTTGGAGTTAGAGATACAATTTTAATGGGAAGTAAATTCAAAATTACATTGGTTGATTCCGATTCTATTTCCGTTGAAAAAAACATCAATAAAGCAATTGATGAAATGATTAGAATTGAGAATTTGATTTCTGACTGGAAACCAACTTCGCAAGTTTCTCTTGTCAATCAAAATGCAGGAATAAAGGCGATAAAAGTAGATCGAGAAGTTTTTGACTTAACAAAGCGTGCGATTTATTTTTCGCAACTAACCGATGGTGCTTTTGACATTAGCTTTGCGGCAATGGACAAAATATGGAAATTTGATGGTTCAATGGAAAAGATTCCAACTCAGGAAGAGATTTCAAAAGCCATCGAAAAAATCGGTTATCAAAACATTATTTTAGATGAAGAAAATTCAACAATATTCTTAAAAAAAGCTGGAATGAAAATCGGTTTTGGTTCAACAGGAAAAGGTTATGCAGCACAAAAAGCACGAACTTTCATGCAAGACTTAGGAATACAAGCGGGTATAATTGATGCTTCTGGTGATATGACAACTTGGGGAAATCAACCAAATGGAGAACCTTGGAAAATTGGAATTACAAATCCATTTAATCGACATAAAATGTTGGATATTCTCTCAATGAAAAATGCTGCTGTTACGACTTCTGGTGATTACGAAAAATTTATTTTGATTGATGAAGTTCGCTATTCACACATTATTAATCCCAAAACTGGTTATCCTTCAACAGGATTAACAGGGGTTACAGTTATTGGGACGGATGCTGAAATGTGTAATGGTTTTAGCACTTCTATCATGGTTTTAGGAAAAGAAAAAGGATTGAATTTTATCAATCAACAAAAAGATTACGCTGCTCTTTTGATTACAGATAAAGGAAAAATTATTCGTTCAAAAAACTACAAGAAGATTAAACGAAAACTTGAGAAATAACACTTAAAAATGGTGATTTAGATATGCAGTTTCAACGTAAAAATGCTCCTTACAAAGAAGTTTCTGAATCAATTTTATTTATCCAAAACAGCACTTTCGCAATATCAATAATTTAGCTTAAATTATTTAAGTGTATAATAACCATTATATTTAGTAAAAGGTGTTTTTTATAGAAAAAATAGACTCAGTTCTGTAATTTTTGTTATGCTTCATTTTAAATAAAAAGTCGAAATTGCACCTAAACAAAATACAAAAGCTATGAACGACAATAAAAAATCTCATTGGGAACATATATATGAAGTAAAAACTCCAGAAGAAGTGAGTTGAACACAAGAAAAACCAGAAACTTCTTTAAATTTTATTCATTCTTTTGGAGCTGATAAAACAGCTAAAATTATTGATATTGGTGGTGGAGATAGTAAGTTGGTCGATTTTTTATTGGAAGAAGGATATGAAAATATTTCTGTTTTGGATATTTCTGCAAATGCGTTGGAAAGAGCAAAAAAGCGTTTAGGAAATAATGCAGAAAAAGTAACTTGGATTGTTGCTGATATCACCGAATTTGAACCTACAGAACAATACGATATTTGGCACGATAGAGCAGTTTTTCATTTTTTAATAGAAGAAAATGACATCAAAAAGTACCAAAATTTGGTCTCGAAAGCTGTAAAAGGAAAAATGGTTATTGGAACTTTTTCGACAAATGGACCATTAAAATGTAGTGGTTTGGAAATAAAACAAAATGATGAAACGTCGTTAACCTCAACTTTTGAAGCTAATTTTGAGAAAATAGAATGTTTTACAATTGATCATAAAACGCCATTTGATACGATTCAGAACTTTATTTTTTGTAGTTTCAACAAAAAATAAAATGCGTTAGGGATAGTAGTGGAAATCCTTTTTTGTAGACGCGGTGTCTACAAAAAAGATTGTAACGAATAGCCCGCTCAAACGCTAAAAATATAAAAATCATCTCCTTAATTCAGGAGATGATTTTATATTTTTAAAGCTTTATTGTATTCGATATTTCCTTTTTTAATATCATTTAAAATCCATTTCAGTTCAGCATCCGTACGCTTAATTTTATCTTGCAAATTAGGTTGAATAACTTGGTTTGGATAAACACCATGCGCCTGTTCATCTCGCTTTTCAATAGGAGAAAGATAAACTGTACCAACCGAAATTTTGAGTTTGGAATTGGGCAACGTAAATTTTGGCATCAACCCAGCAACCGTTCCATTAAAATCTCCTCCCGTTTCTTCACCTACAAAAAATGCTCGATTTTTTAGTTGAAGATTAGCCGAAATCAACGCCGAAGCAGAGTAAGAACCACCATTTATAATGACATACAAATTGTGGTGATACACGAGCTCTTTATCTATTTTGACATGCGAAAAAGGCATGTGCAATTCGTATTCATTTTTAGCATTTTTTGACGTCGAAAAATAAGTATAACCCGATCCCAACCAAAGCAACGGATAGGAATAAACGGGAAAAAGATTGTACAACGACTTGCCAAAAGAGGTTTTGTTCGCGACGATTTTTTCACCTAAAAATGCCTTGGAATCATCGACCAAATAAGCGTATAAATAGTGCGAATCTTTTAGGTAACCACCACCATTGTTGCGAAGATCAAGAACTAAATTTTGAACTTTATGATTCTTGATATCCGTAAAAACCTCTTTATATAGTTCACGTATTTTTCCTTTCCTGAAATCAGTTACTTTTAACACCGCAATCGTACTGTCGTTCGTAGGAAAAGTCAAATCTTTGGAATAGGTTTTGGAACTTTTAGAATAGCCGTATTTCTTTTGTTTTATCCTAACTTTTCGCTCAACTTCTTTCTGCTCTTTTGTAATTTTTGGTAGTTCTGAAATCTTATCATTTTTAGGTTTTGGATAGGTACGAAATGTTTTTTTTCGGATGATTGAATTCCCCATTTTAAAAGTTAATTCAACCGAATCTTTAATTCCATTTTCTAAAGTAAAATAATTGAGAAAAGTTCGGTTAAAGACATTATCCGAAAAAGTTTGATTTTCACCATCTCCATAAATACTTTTTTTATATTTATCGTATAAATACTTTGTAGAAACACTATCTATATAAAGCAAAACTGAACCTTGATTAATCGGATTGATTTTACTGTAATCTGCCACTAAAAAAACTGAATCATTTTGCCAAAAAAAACTATAATCACTAAAAGCAGATTTAGATTCTTTGTATTTTTTTTCCTTACTCTTTTCTATTCGTTTATATATCGGATAAATATCTGTATGACCATGTTCTAAACTTTCGAAAATCGGAAAAAACTTGACATAAAAATCATTTGGTTTCAATGGTTTATCAATTGACTTTTTAAGACTATCAAATTTATAATCAATTTGTTCTTGAGAAGTATATAAATCTAATTTTGGATGATATCTTTTTAGTTTTTTATAAACAAAATCTACATCTTTTTTCAATTTATTCGCAGGAATCTCTTTATCAATATGTGCATTATATTTCTCGACAGAAGCACAACTGCATATCAATAAAAGTGACAAATAAATTAGAGTAAATTTTAGTTGCATTAAGGATAATTAAATGAATAATAAGTTACAATATTATTTCACTTCTTGATAAAATTCTTCGATAAAATTTTCCATATACTGATGACGTTTTAAAGCAATTTCTTTTGCTGTTTTGGTATTCATCAACTCTTTTAATTTAAATAATTTATCATAAAAATGTTGCACGCTAGAAGCGTCTTTCGAATTATCGTACGGATTATATAAAATACTACCTACACTTCCGCCATATGCAAAACAACGCGCAATACCAACCGCTCCAATTGCATCTAAACGATCAGCATCTTGCACAATTTCAGCCTCGATAGTTGTTGGTTTATTTCCTTTACTAAATGAAACTTGCGAGACTATTTCCAATACTTTCTGAATTGATTCTTCCTCTACATGAATTGATTCTAAAAATTTTCTAATTAATTCCTCCGATTTATCAACTCCATTATGCAATTTATAATCACCGATATCATGTGTCCAAGCTGCTAATTCAACCAAAAAAGAATCTGCATTTTCAGTTTCTAAAATCTTCTTCGCATTTGTCACCACACGTTCTATGTGAAAATAATCGTGTCCTGTTCCTTCATCTAAAAAAGTTTTTTTGATATAAGCTTGTGTCTGAATAAGTATTTCTTGTTTGTTCATTTTTTAATAATCTATTTCACGCTAAAATAAAAAACTTCAATAACAATGTTATTGAAGTTTTAAGTTAATAGAAAAAAATACTGTTCTATTGTTTTACGATTTTTTTAGAAACCGATTGTTTATCTGTTTTGATATTAATAATATAAACACCTGTCGGTAAATTTGAAATATTAATTTGCTTCTTATCCGAAGACGAAACTTTTTTTCCAGTCATATCAAAAATATCTACAACTATCATTTTTTCATTCGTCTGTACATTTACAATATCTTTTGTAACTGTTGGATAAACTGAAATAGAATTTAATTTATCTAGTTCACTTGTGTCCAAATTTGCTGGATTACCACCTGTAATGAGTAATGTATATTTTTGATCTGAAGCTACTTTGTTCTCATTAACTAAAGTTCCTTTATTCGAAACAACTATTTTATACTTTCTTCCAACAACTGGAGATTTTATTGAAATTTGTTCAACATTATCTACTAAATTATCTCCTTTTATTGCTGCTCCAGTAGGATTTGATAAATCTAATTTCCAAGGCATAAACACTTCATTAGTTTGAGTATCAATAACTCTTAGATCAAAATCATTTACAATCTTTGAAGTTTTATCATTTATTGCTCCATCATTAGTAGTAGCAGGAGTACCAGCAGGATCAATCCAGGTTAGTGTTACCTTTAATTCATTATCAGTATTAGATGTTGCTATAATTTCTTTATTGTAATCTACACCAGATTTTTTATCATTTCTTTCTAATATACTTCCTGTTTTATTATGTATATCTACTAAAGTTTCTGCAGCTTTTTTAGCATCTAACATACCCCAACCAAACCAATTATCAGGACCTTCGAAATCACCAGCTTCCATTGTAGTATGTAATAATAAAGCTTTTATTTCGTCTGCATAAAAATAATACTGATTATCTCCACTTAATAATCTTTTTAATTGCGTTATCGCTCCTATCGCACCTGTCACTTTTGGTGCAGAATATGAAGTCCCACTACCCATTGTAAATCTTGTTACAGAAGTTGAATCAGTCGCAATAGCTGTCGGTGCAATTACATTTGTTCCTACTGCAACTAAATCTGGTTTTATAGCTCCATCTTTTCTTGGCCCAACACTACTATAACTAGATCTTATTATTTCATTTTTAGATGTGATTCTGTTATTTGAAGTATTTGGTACATTTACAGCTCCTACTACAATAATATTTTTAGCTAAAGATCCTGTACCTATGCAATATGCTCCTGATTTACAATTTATATCGGGCATAATATCTTTTCCATCAAAAGCTTGATATGCTCCATTTCCCCATCTATATTTAGGAATAGTATCATTCGCGGCTGGTCCATCTCCATAATAATTACCCGCTGATTTAATTATTGTAAATTTAGGGTCCGCATAAACTATTTTATCATAATTTTCATCATTAGTTAAATAAGTTCCGAAAAAAGTATCACTTGATTTCGTAAATATCGTTGTATTAACTGGATAATACCAACCTTTTCCCAAACTACCATTAGCATCATATGACCATCCATAATTAACTCCATAAGAATGGTTCGATATATAATAATTATAATTTAATATTTTACTAAAAATATTTCCATTCGTTGTAGTAGAAAAACCTGCTGATTTTATCTTTGCATTTGGTAATACTCCTTTTGCAGCTTGATTAAAAGTAACTTTAGAACCATCTGTATAAGTAAATGTAACATTATAATAACCTCCTGCAGCAATAAAACCAGCTACTGACGTTGCATGTGTAGACATTGCAAGAACTTTATTCTCTAGATCAGAAACCCTTGTAAGTCCTGTAGAAGATTTATCTCCAAACTCTTTATGAGGAGCAAAGGTTGCGCCTCCATCAAAGATAGCAATATCCATATTGTCACCATTTAACGCGAACCCTCCTACTTGACCACTTTGTAAATAATCAATATTAGAAGCATTGTTTGCTCTATAATCATCCGTTTGATAAAACACTGCAGAATAATCTGTAATTTCAGCTAAGTTTGAGATGTTAAATGAATGATTAGAATGACTCTTACTTAATCTTTGTTTAAACTTATTTGTCTTAACTTCATTTTGTTCTTTAAAAAAAGTAGATAATTCTTTTTTAGATTGCGCATACGTATTAATATATGCTAAAGACAGTAATCCTGTAAAAAGTAGTTTTATATTCATATTTGTTGTTATTTTTTCTTATTAGTCGTTTCATTATATATTGGTGTTGTATCAAAGATGTCTGTAACAGTTGATTTATTTTTAGTTGAATCTCCTTTTATATTTAGACTATCATATTTTTTTTCCAATTTCTTTTGTTGTTCATCAAAATATTTTGACAACTCTTTCTTAGACATATTTAATGTATCTTTAGTTACCAAATTTGAAGACTTACTAACCTCTCTGTTCTTACATTGTGAAAAAAAAACGATCACAACCAAGATGGCTAGACTTTTAATAAATAGATTCATACTCATATCAATTATAAAAATATCTTACTAAGATAATAAAAGTCATCAATATACAAAACAATGTGTTTTTAATAAAAATATTGTATATTTGCACCTCAAATTTGTAAAACGGGACGAGTTCCCCAAATAATTAGTTATACTATGGCTACAAGAATTAGATTACAAAGACATGGTCGTAAAGGAAAACCATTCTTTCACATCGTAGTTGCTGACTCAAGAGCAAAACGTGATGGTCGTTTCATCGAAAAATTAGGTACTTACAACCCAATTACTAACCCTGCAACTGTAGAATTAAATGTTGATTCTGCTGTAAAATGGTTACAAACTGGTGCTGAGCCAACTAATACTGCTAAAGCTTTATTATCTTACAAAGGTGCTTTTATGAAAAAACACTTATTAGGTGGTGTTGCTAAAGGTGCGTTTTCTCAAGAAGAAGCTGACAAACGTTTCGACGCTTGGTTAGAAGCTAAAGGTGAAAAAGTTCAAGCTAAAAAAGACGGTTTAACTTCAGGTGCTGCTGCATTAGAAGCTGAAAAAGCTGTTAATGAAGCTCGTGTAAAAGCTGCTCAGGAAGCTGAAGCTGCTGCACAAGTTGAAGAAACTCCTGCTGAAGAAGCAGAAGGTACAACTGAAGAAGTTGCTACAGAAGAATAATTTTTAAGTTCAGAGACGTTCCAAATGACAAAAAATGATTGCTATTATTTAGGTAAAATTACAAAGAGACATGGTTTCAAAGGTAATTTAATCATTCACTTGGATACAGACGAACCAGAATTATACGATACTTTGGAAGCAGTGTTCATCGAGCAAGATGGTACACTGGTTCCATTTTTTTTCGAAACTTCTCAACCTTATCAAGGCACAAAATTATTAGTAAAGTTTGAAGATGTTGAAGACGAAGATGTCGACAAATTAATCAATCGCGAACTTTATTTACCTCTAAAATCATTACCAGAACTTTCTGGAACAGATTTTTATTACCACGAAATTGTTGGTTTCACAATTTACGATCAAACAAATACAGAAGTTGGGACAATAAAATCTGTTAACGATTCTGCAGCGCAAGCTTATTTCGAAGTAGATGCGAATGGAAAAGAAATCTTAATTCCGATGATTGACGAATGGATTCTTGAAGTTAATCGAGAAGAAAAAGCAATGCTTATCCAAGTTCCTAACGGATTATTAGAGATTTATCTGGGGTAATTTATCCATTATAAATAAATTATTTACTTCTATTTTTTGATTGAATTTTTCTATTTGTAAAATCCGAAATTTTCGACATTATATTTATTGTCAATTTCGTACCTTTGCAAACTCAATCGTAATTAAAAAATGGAAGAAGAAAAAAAATCATTGAATTTTATTGAGCAAATCATCGAAGATGATTTAGCCAACGGGATGCCGAAAGAAAATTTACGTTTTCGTTTCCCACCAGAACCAAATGGTTATTTGCATATCGGGCATGCAAAAGCAATCTGCTTAAACTT
The DNA here is from genome assembly GCF_019308355.1 of Empedobacter falsenii. Taxonomy (GTDB): domain Bacteria; phylum Bacteroidota; class Bacteroidia; order Flavobacteriales; family Weeksellaceae; genus Empedobacter; species Empedobacter falsenii_B. Next base: position 82,119 of record NZ_JAAGKM010000003.1, read on the forward strand.
CGGTTTAGGACAGCGTTACAATGCGCCTGTAAACTTACGTTTTGATGACACTAATCCTGACAAAGAAGAGCAAGAATTCGTAGATTCTATCCGCGAAGATGTGAAATGGTTAGGTTTCGAGTGGGCTGAAGAACGCTATGCTTCTGATTATTTCCAGCAGCTTTACGATTGGGCTGTTCAATTAATTAAAGAAGGAAAAGCGTACATCGACGACCAGTCTTCAGAAGTGATTAATGAACAACGTAAAACACCTTTTGAACCAGGAATTGAATCACCTTTCAGAAATCGTTCTGTTGAAGAAAATTTAGATCTTTTCGAACGAATGAAAGCGGGAGAATTTGAAGAAGGAACACATGTTTTACGTGCAAAAATAGATATGACTTCTCCTAATATGAACATGCGCGACCCTGTTATGTATCGTATTTTGAAACGTCCTCATCACCGTACTGGAGACACTTGGAAAATGTACCCAATGTACGATTGGACGCATGGAGAATCTGATTATATCGAAGGAATTTCACACTCATTATGTTCATTAGAATTCAAAAATCATCGCGATTTATACGAATGGTACGCGAACAATGTGGAACTACCAAATCAACCTCAAAAACCAAAACAACGCGAATTTGCTCGTGGTAATGTTTCGTACATGATTACAAGTAAACGTAAGTTGATGAAATTGGTTCAAGAAGGAGTTGTAACAGGTTGGGACGATCCACGTATGCCTACAATTTCAGGTTTGCGTCGTCGCGGTTATACGCCAGAATCGATTAAAAATTTCTGGAATACAGCTGGTGTTGCAAAACGTGATAATGTATTGGATATTTCGTTATTAGAATTTTCTGTTCGTGATCATTTAAACAAAATTGCTCCTCGTGTTTTTGCTGTTATAGATCCAGTGAAAGTTATCATCGAAAATTATCCAGAAGGACAAGTAGAGGAATTAGAAATTGAGAATAATCCAGAAGACGAAACAGCTGGAACTCGTATCGTTCCTTTTACAAGAGAAATCTACATCGAGCGTGAAGATTTTATGGAAGAAGCGCCTAAAAAATTCTTCCGTTTATCATTAGGAAATGAAGTTCGTTTGAAAGGTGCTTATTTCATTAAAGCAGAGAGAGTAGAAAAAGATGCTGAAGGGAATATCACAACAATCTATGCAACTTACGATCCTGAAACGAAATCAGGAAGTGGAACTGAAGCTTCTAAACGTAAAGTAAAAGGTACATTGCATTGGGTTTCTGCAACAGAGAATATTCCAATCGAAGTGCGTGAATATGATCGTTTATTTACAGTTGAATCTCCAGATGCAGAGAAAGATGTTGACTTTTTACAATTTGTCAATCCAAATTCTTTAACTGTAAAAGAAGGTTTTGCTGAGCCTGCTTTGAAAGAAGCCAAAGTGGAGGATAAATTCCAGTTTCAACGTATTGGATATTTTGCTTTAGATCGTGATTCTTCTACAGAAAAGTTAATTTTCAATAGAACTGTTACGCTTAAAGATACTTGGGCAAAAGTCAATAAATAAAAAATCTATTTTATTAAATATCAAGCTCGAACAAATTTGTTCGAGCTTTTTTTATTATATTGTAAAATACAAAATCAATCCCTTAATATAAATGGATTACTTAGAGAATAAAAATTCGATAAAAAACTGGAATGAAGATGATCGTCCTCGCGAAAAATTAGCTTTAAAAGGGCGTTCGTCGCTTTCTGATGCGGAATTGTTAGCGATTATCATGGGAAGTGGAAATCGTGAAGAATCTGCCGTGGAGTTAGCAAAACGAATCTTAAATTCTGCAAACAATAATTGGAATGAATTAGCAAAATATTCAATTGTAGATTTATGCAAATTCAAAGGAGTTGGAGAAGCAAAAGCAATTTCGATAATCACAGCAATGGAAATTGGAAGAAGACGAAATTCGCAAGAGATTTTAGAACGCGACAAAATTACTTCAAGCAAAGACGCAGCCATAATTTTACAACAACAAATTGGTGATTTACCAAACGAAGAATTTTGGGTAATGTTTCTCAATCAAGGAAATCGAATCATTAAAACTGAGCAAATTTCACGAGGTGGAATTAATCAAACCGCTGTCGATATTCGAGTAATTTTTAAACGTGCCTTAGAGTTAATGGCAACTGGAATGATACTTTCTCACAATCATCCTTCTGGAAATCTTACTCCAAGTCAGTCTGATATACACATTACTCGAAAAATAAAAGAAGGTGCCACTCTTTTAGATATTCAAGTTTTAGATCACATTATTGTTTCTCAAAAAGATTTTTATTCATTTGCGGATGATGGTCTAATTTGATATCTTTAAGCTTTATTGAAAACTATTTTGAGTCAAAAAATCATCATATTTACAGAAAAAATAACGAATCGAATTGAATATATTTTCGATTTTATTTTTCATAATTTTTCTGGAATTGACTACAAAACGACTACAGATTTTGATGAGTTTTCACAATCAATTTTACCAAAAATCAACTTTTCAAATCAATTTTTAGAAAATGAAATCAATTATAAAGTTGATGATATTTTATTGGAAACTACCATTCAAGAAAATGTTGATTATTCAATTTTAAACGAATTTGGGAAATGTTTTTATTGGCTTTCTCGTTATGAAGAATACATTGCAAAACCAGAAAAATTTGATAAACACAATCGTTTTTTAGGTTCGGATTTAGATTATTCGAAACCAATTGTAGATGAAATTTGTATTGAAATTCAAAAAAAGATAAAGTCTAAATTTCCTGAAATTTATTTTAAACAGAGAGTTTTCAAACAGATTAATACTCATGACGTAGATTATGCATGGAAATATCTTCATCATTCTCCTAAAATAAAATTTGGTTCACTTTCAAAGAAAATTTTAAAAGGTGATTTCAAAGAATTTCAGAATCAAATCAAAATTTTAAATCAGCAAAAAAAAGATCCTTACGATACATTTGATTATTTGAAAGTTTTAGCTGAAAAACATCAAATCGAAACAGTTTTCTTTTGGTTATTGGGCGATTATTCTACTTTCGATAAAAATCATCATTGGAAAAATAATGCTCAAAAAAATTTAATAAATAACATTTCAACTTGGGCAAAAATTGGAATTCACCCTTCTTATCAATCTAATTTTGATGAAAATAAATTAACAATTGAAATTAATCGATTAGAAAAAATTAGCAATCAACCGATAAAAAAATCACGTCAACATTTCATTAAATTGAATTTCCCTTACGCTTATCAACAATTGTTAATAAATGAAATTTTGGAAGATTACACCATGGGATTCCCACATCAATTAGGCTTTAGAGCTGGAACATCTACTCCATTCAAATGGTTTGACTTATCAAGAAATCAACAAACATTGTTAAAAATATATCCTTTTGTCGCAATGGATGTTACATTGAAAAATTATTTAAAATTAACACCGCAACAAGCTTTAGAGGAAATAAAACGATTGAAACAAACAATTAAAGCCACAAACGGAACGTTTATAACATTATTCCACCAATCAAACTTGAACGAAGATTGGACTGAATGGCGAAAAGTTTACGAAAGTATTTTTAAATGATAAAAAGAGTTTCTCGAAAAAAATTAGATGTTAATAAATATACCGAATGTCTCAACAAATCGGTGAATTACCGCATTTATGCCGAAGTTTTTTATTTGGATGCTTTAGTTGAAAACAATTGGGATTGTTATGTTTTGAACGATTATGAAGCCATAATGCCTTTGCCATATACAAAAAAAATTGGTATAAAATTTATTACACAACCAATTTATTGTCAACAATTAGGAGTTTTTCATCAAGAAAATTTCTCAAAAGAAACTTTTCAACTTTTTGAGAAAAAACTACATCGAAATTTAGTGAGAGCTTATGCTTTTAATGAGGAAAATACAGAGATGTTTGAACCGAAGGGACAGAAAAAGGTTAATTATATTTTAGATTTGAATCAAGATTATGAAATTTTATTTTCAAATTACAGTAGAAATAGAAAAAATGAAATTCGTAAAGTAGAAAAATCCAATTATAACATTGAAAAAGTTACTCAATTAAATCGATTTTTCAAAATAAATTCATCTTATGAATATTTGATCGCAAATAATTTAATAAACTACTCGCAAGAAAAAATTCAAAGTTTATTTAATCAAAAAATTATTAATATTTATGAAATTTTTGATCAAGAAGAAAATTTAATTGGTTGTCAACTAATCATGATTTCTAAAAATCGAGTTTATAATTTTGCTTTTGCAAGAAATAAGAATTCAAAAAGTAATTTTGGATCAGCTTACATAATAGATTACATTATCAAAAACTTTTCTAATTCAGAATTAACACTTGATTTCGAAGGTTCTATGATTCCTTCTATAGCTAAATTTATGCAAGGTTTTGGTGCTATAAAAAATCATTATACAAACTATTCTAATTTAGACTTTTTGACAAAGAAAAATTAATTCACGATAGCCATTTCCAACAGAAAGTTTCTTTGCTAAATTATGATCAATTTTATTTCGATAATCTATTTTTTCGACAATTATATTTTCACGTTTTAATCTTTCTTGAAAGTCCTGTCCATGCAATCTCAATAAATCTTTTTCGCCATAATTTTTTAATCGTTCTTCTTCTGTCTTAAATTCAGCATTTTCAAACGTATTATTTATTGGATGAATAGGAGTTTGAATCAAAGCTTTTCCTCCTTTTTTTAGAACGCGAAACAATTCATCAATTGCCTTTTTTTCGTTTGGAATATGCCCTAAAACATGACAACAAATTATATAATCAAATGTGTTATCAGGATAATTTATTGAAGTAATATCCATTTCTTCATCAGCAAGATTAATGTTAATATCAGCATTGATATAACGTAAATTATCGGTCTGTTTAAAAATATTTTTCAATGCGTCTTCTGGAGCAATATGCAATAATTTATTCGGTTTAACCAATAAATCTGTTTCATTTTTTATAAACTCTAACAAAACTCTTGTCCTTTCTAATGAACCACAATTTGGACATTCAGCATTTTCTCGGTTATCTATACCGTTTGATTTATCCAAAAACTTAGAAAAAGATTGTTCGCAACAATTACAATAAAAATTATTTCCTTTCAGAAATAATCCATTCAATTTCTTTAAATTTTTTCTATTATTAATTCTTATCTTTTCGGAAAATATTTTTTTATAAAATGTTTTAATTGCATTCATTACTTACAAACGTTAAGACTGCTATTTTATGATATTAAATTTATTCAAAAAAAATATATTTCCTTTTTACCATACAGTTTCAGATAAAAGATTAATTCATATCGATCAATTATATCCATTAAAATCTATTGATCAATTTCAACGTGAATTAGATTTTTTTCAGAAAAATTATGTCAATATTTCTATGATTGAATTAATTGATTTATACGAAAAAAATGGTTCTATTCCTCAAGAAAATTACTTTCATCTTAGTTTTGATGATGGTTTGAAACAATGTTACTCTATAATTGCTCCAATATTAAAAGAACGAAATTTAGATGCAACTTTTTTTATCAATCCAAATTTTATTGACAATCAAGAAGTTTTTTATCGGTATAAAGTTGCTTTCATTTTAGAAAACATTACAGACAATAACCTTAAAAAAGAACTTTTAAATTATTCTATTCATGATCTTAAAAAAATTAATTCATTAATTTTAAAACAAGAAATAAAACTAAATGATGTTGAAATTTATTTGAATGAAAATGAAATTAAAGCATTAATTCATCAAGGCTTTACAATTGGCGCACATTCAATGAATCATCCTTATTATCGCGATATTTCTTTTGAACAACAACTTATAGAGACAAATGAAAGTTTAGATTTTATCCAACAAAAGTTTAATTTGGATTATCGAGTTTTTTCTTTTCCTTTTACAGATGATGGAGTTTCTATAAACTTTTTTAATACTATAAAATCCGATTTTACATTTGGTACGGCAGGAATAAAAAACGATGAGATTTCAACAAATATTCAGCGACTTCCGATGGATAATTGTATTTCTGATCCCACAATTTTTATCCAAAAAAATCGTTATAAATTCTATATTCAAAAGTTACTACAAAAACATATTGTATCTCATTAACACAAAAAGAGTGAAAAAATTTTACCATTTATTTCTTACATTATTTTTCTTAATCATTTATCGTTTAGGAAGTTTTAGTAAAATAACTTTTGGTGATGCTGCTGGAAAAATATTGGATATAGAACGAAATCAATTTACGTATGAAACATATTCATTAACTCATTTTTTGTATTTCAATTTCAATATTCTAATTCACAAATTATTTCCTTTTATAAATACCATTGAGATTGGACGTTGGGTAAATATTATTTCTGCTGTAATTGTTTTGAATATTTTATTTTCAATTCTTAAACTCTTAAATAAAAAGCTTTGGATTTCTCTTTTAGGTACAGTTGCGTTTGGATTTAGCTTTACTTTTTGGAAAAATACCGAAAATATAGAAGTTTACACTTTTTGTTTAATTTGGATTTCACTTTACGTTTTATTTGCTATAAAATTTGTTCAAAATAAACAATCTAAAACTCTTTTATTTACAGGAATAATACTTGGAATTAGCTTATTTTCTCATATACAAGGAATTCTATTAATTCCTTCTTATTTTTATTTATGTTTTTTGGCCTATAAAAGCAATGAAAAGAAATCTCATATTTTATGTTATTGTATTCTACCTTTTCTATTTTTAGCATTGCTTTATATTTATCCAATTATTAATAACGAATCTCTGAAAAATGTTTTATCATCTTCGGAAAAATCATGGGTTTCTGACTCATTGAAGAAAGATTTAGTAAGCTATTCAAAAGATTTAATGAAAGCATTAGGTTATATTATTTATAATTTTTGGTTTCTTAATTTTGCCTTATTCTTTATTCCAATTAGAAATTTTATCAAAGACAAATCATTACTTTTTTTAATTATTTTCGGCTTACCTGTTTTCTGTTTTTCTACTATTTATGCTGTTAGCGACAATTATGTCTTTTTCTTAAATTTTAATTTAGCTTATTTGATTATTTTAAGTGTTGGTTTAAACAATTTTATTATAAAATTCCCGAAGTACACATCATTAATTTCCATCCTTATTTTCTCAATACCGCTTTATTATTATTCTGCTAAACAACTTGCTATGCAAACAACAAAAGGGAAGGAATTTCATCAACAAAAAGCATACAAAGATGGATTAAATTATTACTTGCTTCCATGGATGAATAACAATAAAGGTATCCTGGAAGTTATTTTAAATAATGAAAAAACAAATGAAGATATTGAATGGATGAAAGAAACAGGTCAAAAATTAATTGATCTAAAATCCAAAACAATGACAGAAGAAGAAATAAAAAAGTTGTAATAAATATATGCTAAATAGGCATATCTAATGATTGATATGTTTTGCGAAATGCACAATACTTCCTCTTTTCAAATCCCTATTTCAAAGTATGCATTCTTCAAATTCTTTTACATCCATTTTTCAAATAATAATAAATCTGCAATCAAAGAAACTTATTTTAAAAGTAAACGAGCTCCTTTAACTAATTTCTCTATTTTATTCATTTTTTTCTAGTTTGTGTAAGTATTGATTGAAAATGTAAGCCGAATAAAATCCCATTGATATAAATGTAATGGCTAACGCAATCGCCGCACCTAAATTCCCTAAAGATTGTGTTAAGACAAAACCTAAAACGACCATTATTATAATAGAAAAAAGGGCCACTCGGAAATTCTTATTGGCCAAACCAACAGCTGACAATAAATTACCATACAAATTTCTGAAGCACATATTAAACGCAACTGCAGTTAAAATAACGAAAAAAATCCAACCATTTTCATTGTATTCTGCCCCAAAAACAAAAGGTAAAATCCAATCTTTTATAACAAAACCTATTATCAAAATCAGTATACTAATTGGAACAAATAGTTTATAATAATTTCGGATATAAAACTTTAAATAATCAATATTTCTTGAATTTGATACTATTTTCGGATAATCTGTTTGCATGAAAATCAAGGGAATAAACATCAAATTCATCGGTAAAATAATGGCAACTTTATAGTTTGCAACAGCCTTTTCATTTAATAATAATCCAATCAAAACAATATCAATCATGAAAAGCAATTCTGATAAAAAATAGGTCAATGATGAGTTGATCGAATATTTCCAAAATTCTTTTTTATTGAAATCATTTAGTCTAAAAGAAATGGAAGAAAGTATTTCTCTTTTATAAAATAAAATAGCCATCCAAGGTGTAATAGATAAACCAAATAAATAGCCATAAATTCCAAAATAATAAGTCAATGTAAGAGCCAACAACAATCCAACAAGATTAATCAATATTGAAATTCGAGCAAATTTATCATTCGAATTTTGAATGCGATAATAATTTAGCACAAAGGTGTACAAATAGTAACCTAACATTCGAATACTAAAAAAAAATACCACAATCCAAATATTAAAATATTTAAATTCGTAAAAGCAACCCGTTATAAAAAATGCAACAATTAATAAAAAATGTCTTTTTAAACCTTGTTTGAAGATATAATTTGAAAGCTGAGTTTTATTTTTTTCATCTTTTTCTAATGCTCCATAACGTAGTAAACCTTGTACAGCCCCAAAACCATTTAAGGTTATAAAAACGCCAAAAAGAGAAGCGATAATTGTAATTAAGCCATAATCTTCTGACGAAATCATTCGAACAACAAAAATGGTATTTAGCAAGCCAACCACTTTCTCAATTAAAATGGATAGAAATACAAAAAAACCTTTGTTTTGAAAAAAATCTTTTAGGAATAATACTAGATTACGCATTAAAAATAATGTTTTATGATAGATAAAACGGTTAAAACAGTTGATTTCTCATTAAAATCGCCCGTCTTATAAAGTGAAATAAGATCATTTTTTAACATTTCTGATGTTACCAACGAAATAGTATTTTCAAAATAATCGTCCATCCTTTGTTGGTATTTCTTTTCTTGCTTATAATAATAATCATAAGCTGTCATCTTTCCAAAATTTTGCTTTTTGAAAATTCGATTTACCAATAAATTAAATGAACGTTTTACAATTTTATCTCCTAAAACAGTATTCCTTTTCGATGTTGGTTTCAAAAGTGTTCTTTCCCAAATATATTTCGTTGCATCTGGATGAAATTGATTGATCCACTCTATATATAACTCCTGATTATATTTCCATTCTTCAGGCAAACTATGCACAAATTTTATAAAATCTGAATTCATAAAAGGCGAAGTCTGATACGAAAATTCTTCCGCCATATAAGAACCTAAAACCGCTCTATTATATCCAACATTTCGAGTTAAAAAATGTTCTTCATTATCATATTGAGAAATAATTTGATTGAATTCATTTTCTATTTGATGAAACAATCGATTATTAACCACGATTTTTTCTTTTGTTGGAGGAGTTTTCATTCTTTTTCTATTAAACATTCCCAAAACACCATCACCTAATTGTCCACTGTGAATTAATCCAAATCGATTTCGATTAATCGATTTATAAGCAAAGTTTGTATGTAAAGCTCCAGAATAAACAATAAACCCATTAGAAATATTGAATATTTCGTCTATTTCGGTAATATAATCTCCACCATTTAATTCTACAAAATGAAAAGGAATATTATAATCTTTTGCGATTTGTCTTGCAATAATTTCGTCCCAATATCCTTTCTGAGAAAAACAAAATGCTTCGTCAATTGTATACTTATTTTTTAAAGCTACCAATAACGTCATTCTCGAATCTAGGCCTCCACTTAATAAAGCAAAACTTTCTTTCTTCAGATCCTTATCTTTTTCAAATTCCAAACAAACCGCTTGATTAAATAATCGGTCAATTTCTTCTAATGCTTCCTTTTTTGAGCCTCTGAACTTTGAGTAAAATGAATAATAAGATGAAATATCTGATGCTAAATTATTTAAATCAATCGTTAAAATCTGTGCTTCATTCAATTTTTTCACCTCCTTTACCGGCGTATAATCTTCTAATGTATTTCCGCAAACCAATAAAGAATACATCGAAAATTCATCCAAAGAATATGTCAATTGAGTCCTTTTAAGTTTATCAACTAAACGTATTAAACTTGTGTCAATGACTATATTTTCTTGATGTTTATAATAGAATAATTTTCGTGTTCCTGTAAAGTTCGTGAATGTATATAGTTTATTAATATTTTTATCATAAATAAACCCTACAATTTCACCTTCTAATTCTTTGACAAAATCATTTCCAAATGAATTGTAAAGTGAATGAAATGAAAACGAATTATTCTTAGAATCAAATTGTTTCGAATTTAAAATAACACCTTCTATAACAATTAATACGTTTTGATAATCAACAATATAATTATCAAAATCATCGGCTTTTACAAAAATATTATAATCTACTTTTGATTCATTTATATGAAATTGAAATCCTTTCATTGTAAAACTTTTACATAAACTTCATCAAATTGTTGAGCAATTTCTTCCTTAGAAAAATTATTCAAAACATAATTATTTAATTCCTTTGGCGTTGCAAATTCATAACCTTCTATCACCTCAACCATTGCTTTATAAAGTGCTGATTCATCATTTTTATTCACAATAAATCCAAAATTATTTGGCATAAATTCTTTAATTCCACCAACATCACTTGCGATAACAGGAATTCCCGAAGCAAAAGCTTCTATTTGTACACAAGGTTGATTTTCATAATTACTAAAAAGTACAAAACAATTCACATTTTTCATCTTTTGATTCACTTCAAAATGTTGTAATCGCCCAAAAGATTTTACAAAAGCAGACAAATTATTTTCTTCAACAAAATTATTAATCAAAGTTAAATCTCCATTTCCTCCAATCTGAAATTCAAAATTATAGCCATTATCAACTAACTTTTTAACAACATTCAACATTCCTAAAATATTTTTATGTTCATTTTCTAAATGCGAAAGATGTAAAAAAGTTATTCTTTTTATTTTACAATCTTCTTTTACCGAAAACAATTCTACATCCACAACATTTGGAATAATTTTTACAATTGTTATAGGATAAATTTTAAGTATTTTCTGTGCTAAATCATTTGAAACAGGCGTTAAAACATCTACCTTTCTAAGTATTTTTTTAATTAAAAACTTCTTGTAAAATGGAAATGAAATAAAACGTTCTGGAGAAAATCCTGTCCAATGCTCTGTTAAAACTATTGGTTTTTTGTATTTATTTTTCAAAAATAAAGCAACTAAACCTGCCGGATAAACAACATTGAGATGAATTATATCAAAATTATTAATCAAAGAAACTCCTTTCAGAAAAGCTATAAATTGTTTGATTAAATTAAACGGGCGAAAAAAAGATGGTTTAAAATAAACAATTATTTCTCTTACATTTTGGTTGATAGAATCATCTATTTCAAAATTAGATTTTAAATTTTCATCTTTTACTGCATGAACAAGCGTCACATTATTTAAAGTAGAGATAGAACGTAAATGGCGCTGAATAAAATCTCCATTATCTAAAAAAATTCTACTCGGATACCAAGATGCTAAAGCTAAAATATTTTTTCTCGAATTATTCACCTAACTTTTTATAACGTTTCAGTTCTTTCATTACAAAGTAAAGTTGAACCAAATAGCCCATTCCTGCAAAGAAAGAATATAGAGATAACGTCAAAAGTATGTTTTTATTTAGTCCGCCAATCACACAAGTAATCAATGTGACGAAAACCAAATAAATATTGAAGTATAGTGCGTAATGATTTTTCTTGATAACCACGACTATTTGCTGAATAGGATTCATTGCAGAACGACACAAAATCCAAAATGAAAGTATCCACGTCATAATATGCAGGCCTCGCCATTCTGGTCCAAGCATCCACTCGAGAATAAAAATTCCGATACAATTCATCAACAAAAGAAAAACAGCAATTGCTCCAACGTTGTACAGTACCACTTTTTTCGATAAATCATATAATTGATGCGAACGATGATCAATCATTGCAGCAGATTTCTGAAAGAAAACTTTCGACATCGAATTGGAAAGTAATGTCAAAGGAACAACCAAAATTTTAGCTGAATTTCCCACAAAAGCTACATCTTCTTTCATAAAATAAATCGCAATCATAATTGGTAACAAATTGTTCGCAATTGCATTCAACGATTCTGAGGGTAATGTATATTTTAGGATTTCTTTGTTCTTAGAAATTGTTCGTTTAGCCAACCCAAAATCAATCGAAGAAAATCGTCCTTTTGTAATTGAAAAATAGTATGCACAAGACAAAATAGTTCCGAAAATTGTTCCATAAATCAATCCTGTTTCTTTGTAGCCTATCCAATAAAAAATGAACTGGAAAAAGACCGAAAACAGTGCATTAATCACAAATCCAGTTGAAATACTTTTGAATAATTTATACTTCGTAAACAATGTATTTTGAACATTATTCCAAGCTGTAAATAATCCTGCAACACAACTTAAGAAAACAATAAATAAGGAGGTTTTGAATGTGAAAATTTTTTCTAAAATAGCATAACCCAAAAAGAATAAAATCGTTACAATACTACTCACTAATAATAGGGTTGTAAACAAATTTCGAATCGCTTTTGATGATTTCGAAATCACGAAAATATTCTCTAAACGAAACGTTGTCAAAATAGAAAGAATGGCCACAAAACTTAAAAAAGCATTGTAAGTTCCCGACGCTTCTGGACCATAAATTCGAGCCAAAATAATTCCGCCAATAAACATAATCACTTGCGCAATTGTGTTACCTGCCAACAAAGACAAAACACCTTTGGCATTCTTCGTTTTAAATTTTTCTAACTTCGCTTTCAATTGATATTTTCTTCATCAGCAAATCTACATAAAATCCTTAGCTTTGCATTTATGAACACAATAAAACACGTTTTTTTCGATCTTGATAACACACTTTGGGATTTCAGAAAAAATGCAAAACTCGCGCTAGATGAGCTTTACAAAAAGTATGATGTAGAAAATAGATATGGTTTTACATTCGAGGAATTTCATCCATTTTATCACGATAGCAACGAAGGTCTTTGGGCTTTGATTCGTGACAAAAAAATTACAAAAGAAGAATTACGTGCTCGTCGTTTCAAAGAAGCTTTTGATAATCTTGGGATTGATAATGATGCTCTAGCAAAGATTTTTGAAGAAGAATACATGGAAACGATTACCAATTACAATGAAGTGGTGGATGGAGCAATGGAATTGTTGGATTATTTGAAACCAAAATATCAATTACACATTATCACAAATGGATTTATCGAAGTTTCGAAACGTAAAATTGAAACATCAGAATTAAATGGTTATTTTGATACGGTAACTTATGCAGACGAAATCAAAATCTTGAAACCTGATCCTCGTATTTTTTCTTTGGCAATGGAAAAATCTGGTGCTAAAAAAGATGAATCAATTTACATTGGTGACGATTGGATTGCGGACGCTGTTGGCGCAAAAGCTTTCGGAATGTCGGCGATTTTCTTTGATCGATTAGATGATAATTTTTCGATGGATGATGTTCCAACGATTACACATTTAGATGAAGTAAGAAATTATTTATAAACTTAAGGTTCAGAAATTCTGAACCTTTTTTTATGTCCGAAAAAAATCTATTTTTGATAAAAATTACTCAACACTTATGAATTTAAGCAACCTAAAATTTCCGCTTGATATAAAGTTTCATATTGCAACTTTTTCGAATGATTTTTCTGTAACAGACGCTAATAATCAACCTGTATTTTATGTACGCGAAAAAATTCTTTCGTGGCGAGATGTGATTAAAATCTACCGTGATTCATCGAAAAAAGAAGAACTTTTTCAACTTCGTTCGAATAAAATCATCGACTTTCAACAAACTTTTACCATTACAGATGCGAACGGAAATGTTATTGGTAAAGCAAAGCGAAAAACTTTCAAATCCTTTTGGAAAGCGACTTTTCATATTTACGACGCAAATGATAATCATTTATTTACAATCAACGAACGTAGTGGTTTTACACGCATGATGGACGGAATGGTTGGTGAAATTCCCGTTGTAGGATTTTTCTCCGGTTATATTTTCAATCCAAAATATGTTTTAACTGATTTACAAGGAAGAGAAATGATGGAAGTATCAAAAGAACCTTCATTCTTTGGACGAAAATTTAAACTAAATCAATATCAATCATCCGAAAATGATACACTTTTTGTTTTGAGTTTTATGATGATGCTCATAAGCGATAGAGATCGAGGATAATTTTATTTAAAAAAATATTTGCAGATTCAAAAATAGTCTTTATATTTGCAGTCCAAAATAAGAACAATAGTTTCTTATCCGGAATGGCCGAGTGGCGCAACTGAATAGCGCACTTGATTACGGCTCAAGAGGTTACAGGTTTGAATCCTGTCTCGGTCACAAAAGCAAAAGCTCATCAAAATTTGATGAGCTTTTTATTTTAATACACTTCTGTTTCTTGCGGAATTTCTTCTACTTTTTGAGATTTTTTTGTCATAAAAAATATACAATTCCCAAACCACGTAAACCAAAAAATATAAAATCCGAAATGGAACGTCTTTTTCAATAAACGATGTGAGGTTTCAGTAAAATCGTAATAGCAATAAATTAATCCAATAATTCCCATAAAAAGGAAAATGAGAGGCAATAACAAACGTTTAAAACGTTTCGTTGTTTTCTCATTCCAAATGGATAATACAATAAAAATAACAGCTTGTATAGCGAATAATAACAAGGCTGTTTTCCACCACGATTTCAGGATCGTATATTCGTTGTAAATAATTGTGATTCCTATTTTACCGATGAATGACATTTTCGAAATCATTATTCCAGAAAGTAAAGAGGAAAATGCCAATATGAGAAGATGTATAATTTTGTTTTTCATTTTAATTAAAATATAAGAAAGCAACACCAAATATTAATCCAATTAGAATTAACAAACCTACTACTGCATTATAAAATTTATGCCAACCTGATTCATTTTGAGAAAATTCCTCAAAATTTAACTTTGGATTAAATAGTTTTAAAATAATATATCGAACTCGTATTCCAAAAATTTCTATTATAAGTTCACTAATCGCAATAAAAATTATTTCAAGAATAATCTGCATATAAATAATTTACAATCTAATATAAAACAAAAAAGCCTTGCAAATGCAAGGCTTTAAATATTTTGATGAATAATTCTCTTATAAATTAATTGAGAAATCCATTAATTTTTTGAATTCTTTCAAACGTTCAGCTAAACCATCACGTGTTAAATCTCCTAATGATTCAGTACCGAATTTTTCACATGTTACAGATGCTAATGCAGATCCGTAAACAATTGCACGTTTCATGTTATCGAAAGAAAAATCGTTTGTTTTTGCTAAGTATCCGGAGAAACCTCCTGCAAATGTATCTCCTGCTCCTGTTGGATCGAAAACATCTTCTAATGGTAAAGCTGGTGCAAAGAAAACATGTTCTTCTTGGAATAATAAAGCTCCATGTTCACCTTTTTTGATGATAACTGTTTTTGGTCCGAATGTCATGATTTTTTTAGCAGCTTTCACTAAACTATATTCACCTGACATTTGACGCGCTTCTTCGTCATTAATAGAAATTACATCAACATCTTTGATCACATCCATCAACTCGTTCCAAGCACAATCCATCCAAAAGTTCATTGTATCTAAAACAACCAAACCTGGACGCTTTTCTAATTGTGTCAACACTCCTTTTTGTACCAATGGATGTAAGTTTCCTAACATCAAAACGTCTGGAGATTTGCGATCTTGAGGAACAACTGGATTGAAAGTTTCTAAAACATTCAATTCTGTTGCTAACGTATCACGTGTGTTCAAATCGTTGTGGTATTTACCTTCCCAAAAGAATGTTTTTCCTTCTTTTACGATTTCTAAACCATCTAAATTAATTCCTTTTGAAATTAATAAATCGATGTATTCTTGTGGAAAATCTCCACCAACAACTGAAACGATTGCTGTATCCACGCCCAATAAAGAAGACGCCATACCGATATATGTAGCGGCACCACCTAAGATTTTATCTGTTTTCCCAAAAGGAGATTCTAATTTATCAAAGGCAACTGTACCAACTGTTAATAAACTCATTTTATATTCTTGATTAAATAGTTTGCAAATATATTGAATAGATTTGAATTAAGGCATAATGCCTATTTATTATTTTGTATCTAAACCTTATTTAACTTGTTATATATTAAACAAATACAATTAGATTCTTTCCAAAATCTATAACGCATTAGCCAAATCAGCAAAAGCAACTTCAGTTTGTTCTCCCGAAATCATATCTTTTACAGTCGCTTTTTGCTCTGCAATTTCTTTCTCACCCAAAAGAATTACTTTCTTAATTCCTTTTTTATCAGCATATCCCATTTGTTTTTTCATTTTTGCATCATCAGGATAAACCTCTGTATTAATTCCACTTTGACGTAATTGTTTTACCAATTTCATTGCCTCAGCAGCTTCTTTCGTTCCGAAATTAATGAACAATGCTTGGATATTTGTTGAATCTTCTAAAGCTGGGAATAAATTATTTTCTTCTAAAACTAAATATGTACGATCTAATCCAAAAGAAATTCCTACTCCAGAAATATCTTTCAATCCAAAAATTCCTGTCAAATCATCGTAGCGACCTCCTCCACCAATAGATGAAGAGAATTCTCCGATTTTCGCTTTCACTTCGAAAATAGCTCCTGTATAATAATCTAAACCTCTAGCTAATGTTAAGTTTAATACTAATTCAGCAGATTGTAAACCAATAGTTGTTGTATTTTCAAAAACAAATTCTAATTCTTCAATTCCTTTTAATCCAGTTTCCGAAGATTTTAAAATTTCTTTTAATTGAGCAAATTGTGTTTCATAATCTCCATTCATTGAGAATAAAGGTGATAAAATTTCAATCGCAGAATCAGAAATTCCTTTTCCACGCATTTCTTCTTTTACCGCTTCTTCACCAATTTTATCCAACTTATCTAAAGCCACTGTAAAATCAATCAATTGAGCCGAAATATCTGCTACTTCTGCTAAACCTGATAAAATTTTACGATTGTTGATATGAATTTCAACTGGCGTTTTTAATTCTGTAAAAACTGAATCATATAATTGTACAAAATCAACTTCTTGTAACAACGAATCCGAACCTACAACATCCGCATCACATTGAAAAAACTCACGAAAACGACCTTTTTGAGGACGATCGGCACGCCAAACTGGTTGAATTTGATAACGCTTAAATGGGAAAGTAATCTCATTTTGATGCTGTACAACATAACGTGCGAAAGGCACAGTTAAATCGTAACGTAATGCTTTTTCAGAAATTTGCGAAATTACTTTTTGACTATTTTTATCTGTCAACAATTGCTCATCAACTTTTGCTAAATAATCTCCAGAATTCAAAATCTTGAAAATTAAACGGTCTCCTTCTTCTCCATATTTACCCGTTAAAGTTGATAAATTTTCGAATGATGGAGTTTCGATTGGAGAAAATCCGAATAACACGAACTGTTTTTTGATCGTGTTGATAATATATTGACGACGATTCACTTCTAAAGGCGAGAAATCTCTTGTCCCTTTTGGAATCGATGGTTTTTGAATTGCCATTTTTCTATATCTTTCTTTTAAAGATGCAAAAATACATCATTTTGATTTTTAACTCGACATTTTGTTTCAAAATCATTGTTTTAGAAAGAATTTAATTAAAATTCATAAAGTCAACCTGAACTCGTTTCAGGTTCACATCACGTTATTAAAAAATAAATTATGCTGCAGAAAGATTCTGAAACAAGCTCTGAATGATAATTCTATACAAAATTAAAAAGAGGATGAGAAGCTGAAATAAATTCAGCTTGACAATCACTACACAAATCAATCTTATAAATCTTAATTAATATCGTAATTTTGCTTTTATGTATTTAAAAGAACTTAAAGCACGACAATTCAAGAATTTTGATGAAAATAATTTCGAATTTTCACCAAAGATTAATGCTTTTGTAGGTCAAAATGGAAAAGGAAAAACCAATATTTTGGATGCAATCCATTACTTGGCTTTAAGCAAATCATATTTAAATCATTCAGATGCGATGAACATCCAATTTGATTGTGATTATTTTACATTAGAAGGAACTTTTGATAAGATTGAAAAAGAAGATATTATTTTTTGTTTAGTTCGATCTGGGCAAGCAAAACAATTAAAAAGAAATTCGAAATCGTACGATCGTATTTCTGATCATATAGGGCAATACCCTTTGGTTATGATTTCGCCTTACGACAGTGATCTAATCAAAGAAGGAAGTGAAGTTAGACGTAAGTTTTTAGACAATATTATTTCGCAATCGAATAAACAATATTTAGCTGATTTGATGCGATACAACAAGGTTTTAGTTCAACGAAATGCGTTGCTAAAATATTTTGCTGCAAATAATACATTTGATTCAACTTCTTTGGAAATTTATGATGAAGAATTGATTCATTTAGGAAAGAAAATACATGAAGTACGAAAAGAATTTATTCAAACTTTTTTGGAAGCTTTCCTAAAATATTACAATGAAATTTCAGAAGGTCGAGAAAAAGTTAACATCGAATATGTTTCACAATTAAATGACGCACCTTTTGAAACGGTTCTGAAAGAGGCTTTGTACAAAGATCGTTCGACACAATATTCAACAGCTGGAATACATAAAGATGATTTATTGTTTACAATTACCAATTATCCAATCAAGAAATTTGGTTCGCAAGGTCAACAAAAATCGTATTTAATTGCCTTGAAATTGGCCCAATTAGAAGTTATCAAATCTTCATTAAACATCACTCCTTTATTATTATTGGACGATATTTTTGATAAATTGGACGAACATCGTGTAACACAATTGATTAAATTAGTAAACGAGGAACGATTCGGTCAAATTTTTATCACCGATACACATCCCGAAAGAACAGAGCAAATCATTAAACAAATTAATTCTGAAAGTAAAGTTTTCCGTTTATGAAAAAGTACGAAAAAAGAAGTAATCAGCAAACGCTTGGTCAAGCTTTGGAGCATTTCATTAAACAAAGTGGAAAGGAAGAATTGATTTGGGAAGTGAAAGCAGAAGAGGCTTGGCAAACGGTGATGGGAAAGTTTTTCGAGAAATATACTGATCGTGTTGAAGTAAGACAACGAGTTTTATATGTTAAAATTAATTCTCCTGCAATGCGACAAGAATTATTGATGGGAAAATCAAAGATTTTAACTAATATAAATGAAGAAATTAAAAAGGATTTTTTAGTTGACGTAAAAATATTTTAAATGCCTTACATTGAACATTCGAGTTATCCGAAACCTAATTTCATCAATCGAAATGCTCATCTTTCTACCATTATTCCGGCGAAATTTAAGAAATATCCTGTTCCAAATTACACTAGAGAAAAAATGGAAACTGATGATGGTGATTTTCTGAATTTAGATTGGCGATTTCAAAATAATAAAGACAAATTAGTTATACTTTTTCACGGATTAGAAGGCGATTCGAAACGAACATATCTTAATTCGTGTTCAGATTATTTTTATAACAAAGGATTTAATATTTTGGCTTGGAATCACAGAACTTGTGGAGGTGAAATGAATAAAACTTGTCGTTTGTATCATCATGGATCGATTGATGATGTACATCGCGTGGTTGAAAAAGCAATAGCAGAAAATTACCAAGAAATTTATTTGATTGGTTATTCGATGGGTGGTGCTTTGGTTTTGAATTATCTTGGAAATTATGAAGTTTTGAACAAAATAAAATCTGCTGTTGTATTTTCTGCTCCAATTTCTTTGAAATCTTGTGCCGATACATTGAAAATATTTCCGAATACAATTTATTTTAAAAATTTCAAACGCACTTTAGTTCCAAAATTTAAAATAAAAGCAAAACAATTTCCAGGAGTTCTGAATGAAAAAATGATTGATAAGATCAAAACATTTGATGAAATTGATGATTATTTTACTGCACCAATGCATGGTTATAGCAGCAAAGAAGATTACTATCACAAAGCTTCGCCTGCAACTGTTTTAGATCATATCAAAACACCATGTTTGATTGTCAACGCTGCAAATGATCCTTTTTTAGGGAAAGATTGTTATCCTATCGAACGTTTTAAAAATCATACATTTTGCACTTTCGAAATGCCAAAATATGGTGGACATTGTGGTTTTCCATTAGAAAACAATAAACATTCTTGGGCCGAAATTAGAGCTTGGGAGTTTATAAAATAAAAAAACCTCGAAGTAAACTTCGAGGTTTTGATATTATTTATTTATAAACTTTGTTAATTTTATTAAATCAGATTCGTTTGTAGAATTAATTTTTTCTTTATTTATATATGCTTTTATCTTATCATCTTTAAAAAAATTAATAAATTCTTTTTTCTTGTTAGGAATTAAAATAATATCATTCTTAAAATTCATAAAATAAATTGGCTTATCAGATGTATATTCTTTCGTTAATGTTCCGACATCCATTATATCTTCTTTTTGTAAAATTTCTTTTAAAATTACTTTTTCCTTTTTATAAAGGTTAATATTTTTTCCTTCTGAAAGTATTTGTAAAAAACCAGATTCTAAATTACCATCTTCTAATTTATAATGCTCTATATAAATAAATTTTTTATTACTATTTATAAAAGTAATAATCATATTCTGCAGCTTATCTAAGTCATAAGAAACATTCTCGTTTAGATACTCCATTTCATCAGAGTAGTGATTATAACGCAATAACTTTACATTAGAATTAGCACCTTCTATAGTAAATGGTGAAAGTCCATCCTTTAAATAAGGATTACCTTTTATTGACAAATCAATTTTAGATAATTGAATTCTATGGCTACCTTGAGAAACACCTACTGTCAATGGGTCGAGATTAACTTGACCGTTTACATAGCATATAAAAAATAAAAAAATAATACTATATTTAATTTTCATAATTCAAATTATATTTAATTGAATTTACAAATATTATGTCAATAAAAAAAAGACTATCTTAAAAAGATAGTCTTTTTTATTACTTAAATTAATATCCTGACGTTTGTGTCATATTAGGATTTCTATTTATTGTACCTTGATCAATAGGCAATTGCCATTTATGACTAGTAGGTGTTAAAGTTTGTCCAACAGGAACGCTTCCACTTCCATCAGCATAAAAACCATTTCCTGATCTTTGAATACCATTTTTATATTGCGCAGGTACATTTACATTTTGCAATCTTTTTAATGTAAACCATCTATCACCAGTTTCAAAAGCTAGTTCCTTACGTCTTTCCAGAATAATTGCATCAAATATAGCTACTCCTGTTTCCCCTCCTGCATAAGAAGAATATCTATTGTTTCTTAATTTATTTAATGTTACTAAAGCTCCTCCTTGATCACCAGATAAATATTGTGCTTCAGCTAAATCTAAGATAGTCTCTTCAACTCTCAAATAACGTCCATTATTTACTCCTGGAATATTTGTAGCTTTATTTCCTGAAATATATTTATTAACAGCAATTGTAGACTTTCCGTTTGCATTAGCTGGACTAAATAATTTAACACTAGCCGACATTCTTTCAGGCTCTGTAGTTGGATTAAATAACGCATAAAATCTTTTATCTACAGAATATTCCATATTAATATTAGCATCGCTTATTCCTTGACTATAGCTTACTCCAATTGCAGGATCATTTGTTAAAACAAAAGGAATTTCAAATAATACTCCATTACTATTTACACCTTTCCACATATTTAACAATTGGTCTTTAGCAACAGGATTAACCTTATTTACAACAGGTTGTGCATACTCAATTACTTTAGTATAATTCCCTAAATATAAATAAGTTCTAGCTAACAACGCTTGTACAGTATTACTATTAATTCTATCAGTACCAGCAATTGCGTTTAAATTACTCAAAGCTTCAGTAAAATCTTTAAGTATTTTATCATATACTACTTTAACATTCTCTTCTCTACCTGGAGATTCAAAAGGTATATATTTATCTACATATGGTATCCCTTGAGAACTTAAAGCATCTGCACTTTGAGTTGGTATTTTAGCATAAGTTCTTGCAACCTCTAAATGTACCAATGCTCTTAAAGCTAAAGCTTCACCCTTTATTTGACGTTTAAAATCTCCTTCTGGTAGATTATCTATTTTAGATAAAATTAAATTAGCTCGCATAATAATATTATACGATGAATTATATTTTGAAGTTGGAGTCATATTTCCATCATACTCCCATTGAGTAGATGCTAATCTATTTGCCTGACGACCATTAGTATTAAATATTACATCATCTGCTAATATATCTCCTAAAACATTTATATCTGAAGATCCGTTAGACGCTGCATAATACCCAGATTGTTTAAAACCTTGGTAAACTCCTAATATAGCTCTTGTAAAATCAGTCGGAGTTTGATAAAAGTTATCTACAGCTATACCTGTAGGAGAATCTTGCATAATATCATCATCACTACAACTATTAAATGATAACAATAACGACAAAGCTAAAAATGTTATTTTAATTTTTTTCATCTTTTTTTTTTAGAAATTAACATTTAAACCTAATGAATAAGTTCTTGTATTTGGATATGAAAATAATGAATATGCGTTTGCAATAAATCCTGCATCACCAGGAACAGCATATCTACTACTTGCAGTACCAGCAATAGGATTACCATGGAATTTAGTCCATAAAGCCAAGTTTTGTATTTGAGTAAAAATTCTAACTCCTTTTAAACCAGTACCTTTTAATAATTCGTCAAACGTATATCCAAGAGATAAACTTCTAAAGTTTAAATAATCAGATTTCTCTAAGAATTGAGTCGAATATCTAAATCCAGCTGACGTTGGACGTTGAAATTCTGTTTGATCACCTGGATTTCTCCAATAATCATTTGCTTGAACAGCTTTATTATTAGTTGTTGTAGGACTAGTTAATATTTGATAGGTGTTATTATAAGTATAACCTCCAGCACTAAAAACAAAATCTGCATTTAAATCAAATCCATAAAACTTAGCATTCAATCCAAAACCTCCTGTTAAAGTAGGCATAGGAGATTTACCTGTCGCTATTGCATCTCCTGCATTATAAGTTTCAGTAATATTCCCATCTAAATCATAGTATTGCGCATTACCATTATCTCTATTAATACCTGCAAATTTCACCATATAAAATTGATACGGAGATCCTCCTTTTATATGTTTCATATCTTCAACAGTTCCAGAAACTATTAATTCGTCTAAACCATTTAAGTCATTTATTTTATACTTCATTTTTGTTAAAGTACCATATATACTTAAACCATACTCTTTCTTATTAATAATGTCATAATTTAATTCAACCTCTACCCCACTAGAAACTAACTCTCCAGCATTAATAGTTGTTGTAAATGAACCTGTTTCTATTGGTAACTCTTTAGTAAATAAGAAATCTGTACGTGTATCTTTGAAATACGAAACGTTACCTGTTAATGATCTATTAAGCAAAGCAAAGTCTAATCCTACATTTAATTTCTTATTAATTTCCCATGTAGTATTAGGATTTGCAATATTTAAAGATGGAGCAGCAATCCCTTGATTATTATATGTTCCAGTCATAGACATTAAAGTCAAATTAGAATATCTTGCTAAACCTGAATCATCTCCTACTTCACCATAAGATGCTTTCAACATCAAACTATTAACAAATTTATTAGATCTTAAAAAGTCTTCTTTTGCTATATCCCAAGCAACAGACGCTCCCCAAAAAGTTCCATATTTATTATCTAATCCAGCTAAAGAAGTTCCATCTCTTCTTACATAACCATCAACAAAATATTTTCTTGCGTAGTCATAATTAATTGACCCTAAATACCCAAAACGAGTCACAGCCCATCTTGCAGTATTTGAAGACTGTAATTTAGTTGTAGCTAAACTTTGTACATCTTGATAATCATTTGGAAATCCTTGAGAACTTAAAGTCATAGAATAACTAGATTGATTAATATACTCTGAAGCTATAGTTGCTCTAATATTATGTTTATTAAATGACTTTATATAACTAACCTCATTTCTCCAGTTATAATCAAGTCTATCAAGACTCTGATCACTTTTCGATCCACCAGAACCTAAAATAGCCATTAAATTAGCAGATGGCGCTATAAAATTCTCATATTGAAGTCTTCTATATGTTGCTCCAAATGTTGTTCTAGCAAATAAATTTTTAGCTAATTCATATTCAAAAAATGCTGACCCATATAATCTGAACGTTCTAGTTTGATTTTTAGTATAATACATCTCATCTAATGCATTATAACCCATAGCGTTTACAGATTGATTGAATGTAGGATCTCCATTAGCTTTATATATAACATTACCATTGTTATCTAATTTATAAACACTAGCATATGGTCTATTTTGTAAAACACTATAAAAAGCATTTTGACCATTATTAATATCTCTAGGTTCATCTAATGTCTGATAAGATCCATTTACATTAATACCATATTTAGCTTTATCTGATAATTTAGACGAAATATTAAGTGTTCCAGTAATTCTATCTAAACCTTTGTAATAGTTAACAGCACCTGAATTTTTATCATAACCAATTGAAAAAGATTGAGAATCTCCATCAATATTACTAGCCATATTAAAATAATGAGATGTTATTAAACCGTTCTTAAAGAATGAATCATTCCAATCTGTATCAATCTTAGCTAACTGATCCATTTGAGCTTGTGTTCTAGCCACTCCACCTGCTACTCCTTTGATTGAGGATAAACCATTTTGATAATCTAATAATTGTCTTGAGTTCATTACATCCATATCATTTTGTTTCATCATCTCAGTAAAACCAATTCTTGATGAATATGAAAATGATTTAGAATTTTTCTTAGCTCCTTTAGTTTTGATTATAATAACTCCATTTGCACCTCTAGCACCATAAATAGCTAATTGTGAAGCATCCTTCAAAACAGTAACATCCTGAATATCTTGTGGATTTATAGTATTCATATCTGTAACTGACATATAAGTACCATCAACTACAAATAATGGAGACTTATTACCTCCACCTAATCCCATAGCTCCACGGATTGTTACATTAGAAGTAGCTCCAGGCGCTCCATTCTGAGCTTGAGAAGTTAATCCCGAAACTTTACCACCTAACATTTGATCAACAGATAATGAAGGATTAAAGTTTTCTAAACTTTTACCAGATACAACTGTTTCTCCTGATTTAGAAGGAGAATCAAAAATACTTGTAATAACAACCTCTTCTAAAGCTGTTTCATCTGAATATTTTAAAGCTCCTAAATTTGTAGAAGTTACTTTAAATTCTTTTCCATTGATAATAATTGTATCACCAACTTTAGCATCGATGTTAAAATTTCCGTTCTCGTCAGTATATGCAACTTTATCAGTCCCTTTTACAGTTACCTCTACGTCTGACTCTGGAAAATTGTTAGCATCGTTAACTACACCCGTTACTTGAGCAAAAGCCACTGTTCCTAATCCTAGGAAAGCTAATAAGCCCAAAGATGTTAATCTTCTCCTCATAGTTTTAATATTTTATAACATTTTAGACAAAACTCTAACTTTTTTTTAAGATTTCCAAAAAGTTAAGTATTTTTTTTTATTATCAACATCTTTAAAGAAATAACTTTACATTATTATATTCAGTACCCGTTGTGCATTTTAAATAATTTGAGTTTTTTGATTATTAATATTTCGATTTAAGTGTATTTTAATAATGTACTGATTCAATGTTAGTGCAGTAATTTTAGCTAGAATTCTGGTTTTAAACCCCTCAAAAGTCTTTGCATAATTGCGTCTAATCATAAACTGATCACATAGTTGAGAAAATAAAGTTTCAATTCTTTTTCGATACTTTTTAAATGGATAAAACTGAGGTTTGTAATCTTTTTGATTGGATCTTTTCGGTGTTTCTAATCGAATATGAACTTCATTAAATAAGTCAATTTGAATTGTTTGTGACAAATAACCTTTATCCCCAAGTAGCACTCAATCTGATAGTTGAGATTTTATATCTTTCAAAAAATGAATATCATGAACAGATGCGGGACTGATATCAATACTCTGGAAAACAACATTTAAAGAACAAATAGCATGAAGTTTATAGCCATAAAAAGTCATTTGCTGAGAAGCACAAAAACCTCTATTTGGTGCACTGTACTGATGTTCTTTGCAAAATTTAGAGTGATTAATTCTTGCTATTTTACACACCTCCAATGGTATACTATCAAGTTAAATTAATTTACTTATTTTCAATTTAATGAACAACTTTATTATTTTCAATCAAAATGCACAACGGGTGTCTTATATCTTTTCTTACTACGGAAGTTTTGTTAGGATATCCAATTCTCTTCATAGTCTTATTTTTATAAAATAGGGTAACAAATCTGAACACTATTTTCTATAGAAAAAACGAATGATACATAATTAACATTTTATCCAAATAAGACATACATTGCTTTATTTTTATCAATTATCCATTATTAAATGATTAATAAATCTTTTTTTTATTTTTTTTTATAAAATTAAAATCGATACTCATTAACAGATAATTTTTATTTGAATTTTATACATTTCAGAATGTGAAATCACGTTAAAAAATGAAGAATATTTAGGAATTTATTAACCTAATAAAAACAAAAAAAGGCAACCAATTGGTTGCCTTAGATATTATAGTATTGAAACTGATTAATTAGTCAATTTTGATATTATCGATAACTAAATCATATGCCGATTTTGATCCTACTTTTAATGCAAAAACATCTTTACCTGATGTTTTCATTAAATCAACTCCTGTTAGATCAAGTGTAACTAAAACCCATTCTCCTTTCGTGTCAATAGTTCCTGTATAACTATTTGTACCATTATTACTACTATTTAAAGCAGCTTTTGTTAAAGTTACAGAAGAAGATAAATCTCCTACGTTGTACACATCATAACCTCCTGCAGCTCTATAAACATTTAAAGACAATGATTTTGCAGATGTACCTTTCACATAGAATGTAATTTTTTTAGAAGTTGAAGCTGGAGTTAACGTATTAATCGCTGTAAAGACGTAATCATTAGCATCTGGAGTTCCTTTTATTTGTAATCCATTACTATTATCTCTTCCTAATCCAACTCCACTTGTAGCATAACCTTTTAATCCGAATGATGTATTAATAGAAGCTAAAAAGTCTGCCCAAACATTAAAATCAGAACCTTTGAACAATAAATTTGCTGCTTCGGAATTATTGCCTCCACCTGGATTTTGGCCTCCACCTACATCAAAACGAGGTTGATCGAATTTTACATCTTTTGTATCACGGATAAATAATTGGTAAGTTGAATTGTAAATACTAACAACTACAGTAATCTCTCCACTACCTTTAGGTAATTCTTCATTGTACCATTTAGCATATCCAGAATTACGTAAGGCAACTGTTTTACCTGTTTTATCTACTAATACACGATTAACAGTTGTAGCTTCCACTCCATAAGTTTTATCTGTATCTGGAGATTGAAACTGAATATTTTTTATTGTTACCAATGTATTCAAATTCCCAGCATTTAAAGCTTCCGACAAACTATTAAATACTTTTGGAGTAATTGTTTTTACAGGGTCACATGTTTTGATCATATATTTCTTCATATTTATAGAAGGTATACGACCAACTGCATATTGTGGGTCAACAGATCCTATTTTCATAATTCCTCTATCTTTCGCTACAACTAAACCTTTCAATCTAATTTGGATTCTCGCTCCTAAAGGATAGCTTGTATATAGATTAGATCCATCAATTTCAATCTGGATTCCTGTTGTTGGGTTTTCTACTTTATCTTGTAATGAAATTGTTTTATAAAAATTTCCTGTTTCGTCACTTGAAATTACATAAGCATCCATTACAAGATCTTCTGCTACTGCTCCATTTGAGTCAAGTTTTAATTGTCCTGAAGTTACTTTAGTTGTTAAATCAGCTATTGTAATATTTGCTGTTAATTTATCAGCACAATCGATTGGCGGAGTTGAATAATCATCATCTTGTACACAAGATTGAGTTATAAATAAGCCTAAGCTCAAAAGACTTGCTATTGTTAATTTTGATATTGTATTCATTTTAAATTGTATTCGTTGTTAATAAATTAAAATCTGAAATAAATGTTCGCGAAATAAGTTGTTCCCATTCCATAAAACATCTTTGGACCAAATAAAGTTCTATAATTTGTATCGATCGCTTTCTCGTAGTTACCAATTCTTAATTGCTCAAAACCTCCAGTAACGTAGTTTTTATTATTCAACACGTTATTAATAGTTCCTGAAATACCTGCAGAATATTTCCCTATACGAAATGTTTTTCCCATGTTAATATTTAACATGATTTCGTTACTTAACTTTTCTTGTTTTAAAATCTTTTTTAAATCTTCATTGTTTACGTCTAATAATTCTCCTCCTTCAGCCTCACTTTTTGTAAAAAAGTTTACAGTTCTTCTATATGCGGCTGGATCAATATAATTGTTAGCTAATAAGTTTCCTGAAGCTCCAATCCACCAGAATTTAGGATCACGGTACTCTGCACTTAAAGAGAAACCAGATTGTGGTCCGCTTCCTACTTTATAATTATGAAGATAAGCAGTTCCGAAGTTTTGGTAAGGAACTCCAATGTTTCCAGGTTTCACATAATCATCAGAATATAAATTATAGTTTGGATTATCTTTATATAAATATTGACCGATAGAAGCTACAGCTGAAAGAGTTAAAACAGGTAAAACCTGAGCTTCAATTGCTAATTCTGTTCCTAAATATTCTTTTCCAACACCTGTCATTACTTCTGTAACGAACACTTGATCATTTGCTCCGTCGATATAACCAAAAGCTTTTTCAATTTCGTCTTTTGTTCTTGTATAAAATGCCGTAGCACGCGCTTTAATACGTGGAGCTCTTAAAATATATGATAAATCACTTGAGAATATTTTTGCACTTTTTACTCCATCAACAGTTACATTCGTTACACGAGCATTTGGAAAAATCTCATCAGAAGTTGGTGCTTCTGTTTGGTACATAACATTTGCCTGAATAAAATTACGACCATCTAATTTTACTAAGAAATTAGATTTCACTCCAAAATCTAAGAAATCGTAAGTTTTACTTTTTCCATAAGAATTAGTCTGATAAGATTCGTGCATCCATTTACCATCACGATAAAATTTCGTCAAAGCAGCTTTCATTCCAATTGTTACATCTAAAAATTTTCCTTTTATTTTAGATTGAGCGAATAAATCTGCATAATCACGATTAATTTCATAATTATACCCTTGACGCTGCCCTTTTGTTGGCTGATAGTCAGGGTCTAAAATGTTAAATCTAGCATGAGTAAAGTTATCTTTATTCTCAACATATTGTCCACCTAATAAATCTTGTATTTCACGATATAATTGAGATTTCGTATTTTGATAAGAAGCTGCAATTGTCAAATCTATATTAGGCGCTAACTCTGTCTGAAAATTCGTATAAGCAGTTGCTGTTTTATCTTCGTTAACATCTGCAGTCAACCAATAAACAGATCTCCCAGCATTGTTAATATTAGCTTCATATAAACTTGTCCAATCTATTTGAGAAATTTGGCCACTTCTCCATAATTCAGTTTGATTGTTTATAGCACTTTGACTTGCTCCACTATATGCAAAATAAGATGGTAAATTACGATAGTAAACTGGAGAAGGATTATTTCCTGCAAACCAATCTAAACGAGAACTACTTTCTTTACCAAATTGATAAGAAACTGTTGTTGTTAATTTTGATTTATTGTTAATATTCCAATGATGCGTCAACATATTAATAGGCTCGAATGTTTTCTTTACACGCTCATTACGTTTTTCACCATCTTGCCATCCCCAATAAGAATTGTAATAAATCCCCATCATATCCACAACTTCTTGTGTATTAGGTGAACCTGTAGAACGACGAGTTGGCGCACCAAAACTTGTAAAGTTTAAAGTATGTTTTTCATTAAACTTTTTCTCAACTCCTAAGTAGTAAGCGTATGCATCATAAAAAGTACCTTCTATAATACCTTCTTCTGCCCAACGTCTACTTCCAGAAACCATAAACGCCCAACCATTATCCATCAATCCCGTATTATATGTAGCCATTACACGGTTTCTGTATGAACGATTTGTACTAGAATAAGCCAAACTTACTCCCTTACGCATTGTTGAAGGACGAGTATCAAAATTTGTAACTCCACCTAAATCACCAAAAGCATAATTAGAAGGTTCAATTCCGTATGTTAACTCATCTGGACGACGAGTTACATCATTCAAACCTCCCCAGTTATTAAAAGTTGCACGACCATTATCCATTTTGTTCATACGAACTCCATTAAATAATACGTCATTATATTTGTTATCTAAACCTCTTGGTTTAAACCAATACGAACCTAATTCGTACGCAGAAACGCGAGCAAAAACATCGCGAGAAGATTGTAAAAGTCCTGAATTTGAAGCTGTCGAACTTTCATCATCAGATAATTCATCATCTGTTAATGTAATAATTCCAACTTCTGCTGTATTTGGATTAAATGTTAATTTAATATCACCTAAGTCAAGCTCTTTTTGTCCTGCTACAGTGATTTCTTTTTCATATGGGTCGTAGCCCACGCCATAAACTTGTAATTTGTATGTTCCATCCGGAATATCTACAAACTGAAAATAACCTATACGATCGGTGATAGCAGCATCGCTTACTGCTCCTCCGTCCAAACGTACAGTGAGGTTATAAACCTCTTCACCTGTAGCAGCATTTTTTGCTACCCCAGTAACCTTTGTTTGCGCCTGCGCCATAGCGACAGTTGCAGCAAAGACTGAAAGACTTAACAATAATTTGTTCATTCAAACGAATTTTTATTTATAAATTAGCTCTCTATTTCCTTCATCAGAAAAAATAGGACAACAAATTTAGTAAATTCATAATTAATAACATATGTTTAAAATTAATAAATCTTTAACTTTATTAATAATTTTTAATTTATTCTTAACGTTAAATGTTAAAGCTCAAAGCAAATATTCAAGTGCAACTGTAGCGTTTTACAATGTCGAGAATCTTTTTGACACCATAAAATCAGTTGGATATGTAAATGGAACTTTACCTTTTAATGACAAAAATTATCACATTCAGATTGCAGAATCTGACATATCGAAGTACGAAACAGAAGAATTCAAACAAAGTTATACGTACGAAAATATAAAAGGAAAGAAAATTATCCGTCCATTAATTCTTCAAGAAGAATTTTTACCAAACGGAAATAAAAGATGGAATACAGAAAAATATTTCCAAAAAGTCAATAATATTTCAAAAGTTATTAGCGAATTAGGCGCAGATGTTACAGGCTCTGCTCCAGTAATCGTAGGTATTTGTGAGATCGAGACAAGAGAAACTTTAGAAGATTTAGCAAAAAGCTCTGCTTTGAAAAAATACGATTATGGTGTTGTTCATTTCAATTCGTTTGATGCTCGTGGAGTTGATACAGGTTTATTGTATCAAAAATCTCGTTTCAAGGTAATTGATGCAAGACCTCATCCAATTTTCAATTATGATGCTAAAGGTAAACGCAAATATACGCGTGATATTCTACAAGTTACAGGTTTATTAGACGGTGAAGAAATCACTTTTTTAGTGAATCACTGGCCTTCTCGTAGTGGTGGAGAAAAAGTTTCGATGCCAGCTCGTATGGAAGCAGCAAAGGTGATGAAAGGAATTTTTGATGAGTTAAAATCTAAAAATCCAAATGCAAAAGTAATTGCAATGGGTGATTTTAATGATGATCCTATTTCTCCAAGTATTAAAAACACATTTGATCCGGCCGGAGAAATTGCTAAAGTTTCGGATAACGGATATTACGATCCTATGTTACCTTTATATAAAAAAGGTGTTGGTACTTTAGCTTATCGTGATGCTTGGAATCTATTTGATCAGTTTATCTCAACTTCATCATTGGTTACAAAAAATAAAGATTATTCAACGTATAAAATCTTCAAAACTGAAATTTACAACAAAGATTATTTAAAAGCGACAGAAGGTGCATATAAAGGCTTCCCTAACCGTATGTGGAGCGGCGATACTTATCGTGCAAACGGTTATTCTGACCACTTTCCAGTCTATACAATCTTATTAAAACAAGCAAAATAAAAATGAACAAGTTAGAGCAATTATTTAGTAAAAAAAATAAAAACCTCATTACAATATACACAACAGCTGGGTATCCGAATTTATCGGATACCCCTGTTATTTTAAAAGAATTAGATCTAAATAATGTTGACATTATCGAAGTCGGTATTCCATATTCTGATCCTTTAGCTGATGGTCCAACAATACAAGCTACAAGTGAAAAAGCGTTAGCAAATGGAATGACATTGGACATTTTGTTTGAGCAATTAAAATCGGTTCATAATCAAATATCTTCGCCAATTGTTTTGATGGGTTATTACAATCAAGTAATGACATTCGGATTAGAAAAATTCTTACAAAACTGTCAAGAAAGTGGAGTTTCAGGCTTGATTTTACCTGATATGCCGTACGAAATTTACTTGACGCAACACAAAGAATTATTTGAGAAATACGATCAAAAAGTTACATTTTTAATTACACCTTTAACAACAGAAAAACGCATTAAAGAGATTAATGATGCAACTTCTGGATTTGTTTATATCGTTTCGAGTTCAGCTACAACTGGTGCAACAGAATCTAATTATAATGAAGATTTTTTGTCAAATGTTAAAAATCTAGGCTTAACAAAACCACATCAAATTGGATTTGGGATTTCGACAAAGGCTGATGTAGAAAAAGCTTGGAATTACGCAAATGGAGCAATTATAGGAAGTGCTTTTTTACGCGTTTTAGAAAATTCAACCGGAAATCTTTCAGAAGCCATAAAAAATTATCTTTCAGAATTGAGATAAAAAAATAGTTTTCAAAACAAAAAGCAAGCTTAATTCAGCTTGCTTTCTATTTTGGAAATGTTTTATCTAAAAAATTATTCAACAATTAAGATGAAATAATTCTTTTTACCTTTTTGTAATAAAACATATTTATCAGCAATTAAATTTTCTGTTGTTAATACAAATTCTTCCGCTACTTTTTCTTTGTTTACAGAAATTGCGTTTGCTTTTAATTCACGACGCGCTTCTGAATTTGATTTTAAGAAACCTGATTTTTCAGCTAAAGCAGTTACAATATCCAAACCAGCTTCGATATCAGCTTTTGCAATAGTTGCTTGAGGCACACCTTCGAAAACTGATAAGAAAGTATCTCCATCTAATTCTTTCAAATCTTCTGAAGTTGATTTTCCGAATAAAACTTGAGATGCTTTTTCTGCTTTGCGTAATTCTTCAACACCATGAACTAAAATTGTAATTTCAGTTGCTAATTTACGTTGTAATTCGCGTAAATGTGGCTCTTGACGATGACGCTCGATTAAATCATCAATTGCTTCTTTTTCTAAGAATGTATAAATTTTGATGTAACGTTCTGCATCCGCATCCGCTTGATTTAACCAAAATTGGTAGAATTTATAAGGAGATGTACGGTTTTTATCTAACCAAATATTTTCACCACCTTCTGATTTTCCAAATTTAGTTCCGTCTGCTTTAGTTGTTAATGGACATGTAAAAGCAAAAGCTTCACCTTGTACTGTACGACGAATTAATTCTGTTCCAGTTGTGATATTTCCCCATTGATCAGAACCTCCCATTTGCAATTTTGCACCTAATTCTTTGTACAAATGCAAATAATCGTATCCTTGAATCAATTGATATGTAAATTCTGTGAAAGACATTCCGACATTCGATTCAGAAGAAAGTCTAGATTTTACAGAATCTTTCGCCATCATGTAATTTACAGTAATGTGTTTTCCGACATTACGCGCAAAATCGATGAACGAAAAATCTTTCATCCAATCATAGTTATTCACCAATAAAGCTGAATTTCCATTATTCGTATCAAAATCTAAGAAACGAGACAATTGTGCTTTAATTCCAGCAACATATTTATTCAATGTTTCTTCGTCTAATAAACTTCTCTCTGCTGCTTTACCAGTAGGATCACCGATAAAACCAGTTGCACCACCAACCAAGGCGATTGGACGATGACCGTGACGTTGCAAATGAACCAATAAGAAAATAGGAACCAAACTTCCCACGTGAAGAGAATCTGCTGTAGGATCGAAACCTACATAACCAGAAGTCATTTCTTTATTTAGTTGTTCTTCTGTCCCTGGCATAATATTGTGAACCAGTCCTCTCCAAGTCAATTCTTCAATTAATGGATTCATAGTATTTTAATATATTTTTTATCTAATTTTTACAAGATACAAAGTTATGATTTTTCAGTAGATTATAAATGATCTGTCAAAATAAAACTTATTTGATATATTTATTTAAAATTTGAATAAAAGGAATACATGCAAACACTTTTCGAGAACGAAAAATTTAAATGGATAAACTTACAAAATCCAACAAAAGTTGAGTTGAATGAAATTGCCACAAAATATTGTTTTCAGAAATTAACGATTGAAGATAGTTTGGAGCCTGGACATTTACCTAAATATGAATCAGATGATTCAAAAGTTTCGTTTTTGTTAATTCGTTTTTTTGATAAAGAACACCGTATGTTGAAAAACACTGTTCGAGAATTTAGTCACAAAATCAGTATTTACATCGGTGCAGATTTTATTGTGACTGTTCATCAAAAGGAAACGGATATTTTTGACAAAATTCAGAAAAAGTATTTAGCTAATACTGATTCTTCTAAAATCATTATCAAAGGAATTTTATATCGTATTATTTCCGAAACCATCAAAACTTACGAAGAGCCTGCATATCAAATGGACGAAGAAGTTAATCAACTCGAGCATTTGATTTTTACGGATGATTTTAGAAAAATTAAACTTCCTACCTTATATAAAATCAAACGAGAAGCTACAGCTTGCAAAAAAATATTAGATTATACGCTTGAAGCTCTGAAAGAATATCGCGCGGATAACAAAAAGACAAGTTCATCACAGGATTTGTACGAAGAAAACGTAAAAATGTTACACTTGCATTCGCAAATTGTAGATGATGTACAAAGTTTGTTAACAATTTACCTTTCGTTAAATGGACAAAAATCGAACGAAATCATGCAAATGCTTACCGTTTTTTCAGCATTTTTCTTACCCTTAACTTTTATCGCCGGAATTTATGGAATGAATTTCGATTTCATGCCCGAGTTAAATTACAAATTAGGCTATCCAATTTGTTTACTTGTCATGTTATTAGTGGTAATTTTTATTTACTTTTGGTTCAAGAAAAAAAAATATTTATAATTCAGTATGATTTTCGTAACGGGAGGAACAGGTTTGGTTGGCGCGCATTTGTTGGTAGAATTGGCAAAAAAGCAACAACCTATTCGTGCCTTAAAACGAAAAACATCGAACACAGCAATCATCAAAAATTTCTTTGCAGAACAAAACGCTTTACAGTTTTATCAATTTATTCATTGGATTGATGGTGATTTGTTGGATGTAACTGAACTTCCGAATTTATTAGACGGGATCGAAACAATTTATCACGCTGCAGCTTTTGTTTCGTTTGATGAACGTCAAGAAGAAGAAATTTTCAATACGAATATTTTAGGAACTGAGACTTTGGTAAATGAAGCTATTGATTCTGGCGTGAAAGAATTTTTCTTCATCAGTTCTATTGCTTCGATGGATGATTTGAATCCCGCAACTAAAATGATTGACGAACGTTCTGGTTGGAATAATGGCTTAACACATTCTTCTTATTCTATCTCAAAATTTAGAGCAGAAATGGAGGTTTGGCGCGCTTCACAAGAAGGCATTAAAGTTATTATTATTAATCCTGGTGTAATCATCGGAACATTGGATACTAAACGTGCAAGCGAAAGTTTATTTCAACAAAATTCGTCAAAAAGCGATTATGCACCTTCTGGTGGAACTGGTTTTGTTGATGTTCGCGATGTGGTGAAGATTTTTTTAGAATTAATTAATCAACAAGCTTACAATCAAAAATTTGTGGTAATTTCTGAAAATAAAAGTTACCGAGAAGTATTTGATTTTGTTTCGATCAATAGCAAACGTTCAATCAAAAATGTTTCGAATACAACCTTGAAAATCATTAAAAATCTATCTATTTTTAGTCGTATTTTTGGTGGAAAATATATGACAAAAGCGAATTATTATTCGTTGACAACTTATACCAAATACGACAATTCTAAAGTTAAAAATTTGCTTCAATACGAATTTATTCCAATCAAAGAAGCAATTGATTATCATTATAAACGCTTTCAAAAGCTGAATTCTACAAAATAGTTTACTTTTGTTTTATGGAACAACAATTCATTTCAACACTTTCAACAACTGCTTCGGAATTAAAATCAGGAAGCGTTTCTGCTAAAAGTCCATCAAATATTGCGTTGGTAAAATATTGGGGAAAAAAGAAAAATCAAATTCCAACCAATAGTTCAATTAGTTATACGTTAACCAATAGCTATACAGAAACTGAATTAAAATTTTCGCCAAAAACATCGGATGCTTTCGAAGTTGAAGTTTATTTAGAAGGTGAATTGAAAGAAAGTTTTACTCCAAAAATCATTACTTTTTTCGAAAGAATTACGGCTTACATTCCATTTTTGAATCAATTCAAATTTGAAGTTCACACACATAATTCTTTCCCACATAGTTCTGGAATTGCTTCTTCAGCTTCTGGAATGTCGGCAATGGCATTATGTTTAGTTCAAATTGAGAATATTCTTGGCGCAAATTTATCAGAAGAAGACGCCAAGAAAAAAGCTTCTTTCTTGGCTCGTTTAGGTTCTGGAAGTGCTTGTCGTTCGGTTTACAAAGGTTTGGTTGAATGGGGAGAAAATGATTTTATCGAAGGTAGTTCAGATTTATTTGGAACAAAATATCCAGATGTCGAAATTCATGATGTTTTCAAAACTTTTCATGATACCATTTTATTGATTCACGAAGGTCAAAAATCGGTTTCTTCTACTGTTGGTCACAATTTAATGAACGGACATCCGTATGCAGAACGTCGTTTTGTGGAAGCAAATGAAAACTTAAAAGCTTTATTACCAATTTTAAAATCTGGCGATATCAAAGCGTTTGGAGAATTGGTAGAACATGAAGCTTTGACATTGCACGCCATGATGATGATGTCGAATCCTGCATTTATTTTGATGAAACCAAATACAGTTGCTGCTTTAGAAAAATTGTGGGAGTTCCGTCGTGAAACAGGAAATCATTTGTATTTTACATTAGATGCTGGCGCAAATGTACATTTATTGTATCCTTCGCAAGATGCGGAAGCTATTGAAATTTTCATCGAAAATGAATTGAAACAATTCTGTCAAAACGGAAATTATATAAAAGATAAAGTGAGTTTTTAATCACTTCTAAAATAAAAGGTTGTCAATTATTTGATAACCTTTTATTTTTTTATTAATAGTTTCTCCATTAACCCAAAAATAACCAAACTCAAAAAAAATACTCATTCCGATAACAGCAATAATATTTCCTAAAGCAATTTCTATTGGGAAGAAAACTAATCGTATTGTGGAAATAATAGTTGTAAATAGAACTACTTTTAACCAAAAAAATGTAATCAAATTTAGTTTTTAGAAGAATTTGTTTTGGCATTTTATACATCCAAAAAGCAATAAAAATTGCACCTAAAAACTGCTAAAATGTTGTTGAAATTTATACCCTTTTACTTCGAAATTTTTGAAAGGAATTTGAACCCAAGTTTTCTGTAAAGCATGAAAATGTTTCGCAAAAAATCCCCATTCATGGGTAAAAGCATCCCAAAAAAGATGTGAATATGCACCTATTATAATTGAGAGAATTACAATTATCAAATGTTTTTTGAAATAATCAATCCAATCAAAAATTAGGAATTGAGCAAATCGTTCTTTAAAAAAATAAGGTAAATGATGAATTAAAACATTTCGGACAAATAAGTGAAAAACGAAACAATAAATAAGAGCAATTGGTAAATCAAAATACAAAACGCCTCAAAACAAATGAATATACGTCGC
This sequence comes from Empedobacter falsenii, assembly GCF_019308355.1. Taxonomy (GTDB): domain Bacteria; phylum Bacteroidota; class Bacteroidia; order Flavobacteriales; family Weeksellaceae; genus Empedobacter; species Empedobacter falsenii_B. The sequence goes on from NZ_JAAGKM010000003.1 coordinate 120,254, forward strand.
TACAATCTCCATTCGAGAGAAATATTCTAAATCTGGCGACATCGAACCAATGATTAATCCCGTCATCGAAAACCAATTCGATTTTAGCTTTTTTAGCGCAAGAACAATTGCTGGATGGCAAAAAGTTAGTGGCATTTAGGTTTTATTTTGATGCAAAGTAAATCAAAATATCCATTAATTACCAAAACGTTTGATGTTAACTTTTCGCTCCTTAATTTTCAAAATAAGCGGTTCATATTCTGTATTTTGTTCCTTTTCTACCGTTACTTTATTCAAATATGTTTTTGCATAAACATGTTCTGGTAAACTATTTTCTACAAGATGAAACGTATAATTTCCGACAGGTAAAAAAGCTGTATATTCACCTCTATCATTTGTTTTAACTGTAAAAACCTGTCCATTTTCGTGATTAAAAATCAATGTAAATCCGAATAAATTTGCCGAAACCTGATACTCCAAATTTGAAGATAATTCATACTCAACTTTTCCTCTCACAATACCAGTTTGTTGCATTGGAATAGAAATAGAAGTCGTTTTCGCATTGATATTAACCGCGAAATCTTGTGCAAACCATTTTTGTCCAGGAAGTTTGATTATATAATTACCATAAGGAACTTTTTTATACTTTATATTTCCTTCTAAATCTGTAATAAAGTTAGTTTCATTTATCTTCACATTACGACTATCAGCCACTTTATCACCTTCATCAAAAATACCATTTGCATTGTAATCATAAAACACAAACAAATTTAATGTTCCGTCTTTTACATCTGTCACAGTACGTTTCGCAGGCAAATTATATTGTACACCAACTTGCAAATAAGTTTGTTTGCTATTCAATGTTTTCGAATCGTAATGGCTAAAATTCGTTTGTGTACTCACAATAAAATTATCAATTGGTTGATAATCCACAGAAGCTCCAAAAGTTAGGGTATTTCCAAAATTTTTGTCAATATTATAATAAGTAGAAACTGCCGTATTCAATTTTCTTTGAAAAAAGCTTTGACGAAAACTCGCCGAATTTGTAAAACGTTCTAATTGATGATTTAAATTATTCGTCGAATAAACCTCTGCAATCATCATACTTCCTCGTTGATAAATTGAGTTTAACTGAAAGTTTTTCACATTCCACGTTAATTGTCCATAAACAATTGGATCAACCTTACTCAATTCGTTTAGCTCAGAAAACCCTCCCAAAGCATTCAACACCAACTGATGCACACGTGAATTAGACAACCAAGTAAATGTTCCGTTTAAATAAGTCGATTTAAAATCCATCGGCATGTACGTAAACGTCTCATAATTCAGAATATTTGATTTTTCTATATTGAATTTTGGAGAAATCGAAAGATTAAAATGATTTGCTAATTTGAACGAAATTCCCGTCTCAAAACGCAACGTTTTCGACTCATTTGCTTGCATATAATTAATCAAATACGGATCGATAGATTTCGGATTGTTATTCGTAATCGTTAACGAAGACCACAACGAAAATTTAGAAAACGTTCGTTGAAAACGCTGATTAAGATACAATGCTCCACGTCGCGTCCCCGGATAATATCCTGAGCTGTAATAATTGGAACTATAAAAATCAAATTTACCAATTGTTCCAGAAACATTTGCAGAAACTGATAATGAATTTTCGACATCATTTGTCTCTTTAAATTTTGACAAACCATACCCAAATTTCACCGAGTGATTCCACTTATTTGGCGTAATCCATTTGTAACCATTTGTCAAAACAAAGTCCGTTGTCGAATAATTTCTATCAAATAAAGCGGTTGTTTCTAATTCGTTTTTATCTTTTATCAAAAATCGTCCATTCGCAAAAGTTGTGTTGCTATTCTTGAAAACATCGTTCGTCAAATCATCTAATAAATTATAATTTTTTTCGACCGTTCCGACTACAATTCGGTTATCATTCTTATCATAATTATTAAAAAACATCACTCCTCGTCCGTTAACTGGAATATCAAAATCGTTGTTATTGATTGATCCGATTAAAATTCCTTTGTCTTTGCGTTGATATTTCACCCAAGAATCTGTCAAAACCATGTCTTGATCGTTATTCCAAGTTGTTCCATTAATATTATATGCAAATTCATTCAACCCAACCGAAAATTCTTGATGCGCCATTAAATTATAATTCGCATTAGCAGAATTAATATCGCGAGCAGTTAATCGAACATAATTTGAAGAAAAATTGGTCCAATTCTGATTTAGCATTGTTGGATCTATATACACACGATTGGAACTTGCATTCTGTATCGTAAAAAACACATTTCCTGCAAAATCTTTGGTCGTTGTATAACCCGAAACATTTGCCTGAAAACTTTCAATTTTCATCATATCGCGGTCTACATATTTAGAAAATCGAACAATTTTTTCTTGAAAAGCTTCAACTATAAGTCGTTTGTTATTATAAGTATAACTTCCTCTGAAATCAGGAAGTACATTGGTTAACAAAATTTCTTCGGCTTGATTTCCCATATTCATTACTTTTAATTCATAATGAATAGAATCTCCTTCTTGACGGTAAAAAATATTACTCTGGACAGGAAAAATTTTGATGTTTCTCTTTTGCAAAACAACAACTGAAGTAACAGATTTTCCTATTTCTTTTTTACTTAAAAAATCAATAATACTGAATTCTAAATCTAATTTTCCAGCCATTTGCGATTTACTCACCGTAAATTGCATAGGAATAAAAGCCTTCTTGTTTGGATTGATTTTTATTTGAAGATTATCTTGCGAATACGATTTTATAGCCGAAGGGATTTTAAGTGCCAGACGAGCATTTATCGTATCATTGGTTGTATTTTCTAATTGAAGAATAACAGAAAAGTTGTTGCTATCTTCTAATTTAACTTCTTTTATTGTACTAAATTTCAATCCATTATTTATAGTTTGAGCACGCAAATTTTGTCCGCTAACAAGGATAAGCAGTATAAAAAATACGCTTCGAAAATAATTGATTGAAAAGAACATATTGTTTTACAAAGGTGTAATTGTGTACAGCAAAGAAGTTGAATAATTCCCCGGTTTGCTATTCAAAATTTTATTATCCGACGGAGTTGTATAATAAATAATATTATACTTTTTTGAAGCTGTTTTAGAACTATTCGTCATCAATGATTGATTGTAATTCGAAAGTTTTATAACCTTAGAAAGATTATTTGTTTCGATGTCTTTTATCTGAACATTGATTGAATTTAATTCCAAATTCTGCGCATCACTTGATTGTAAATATTGATTAATCGACGAAACTTGAATATCGTAAGCTGTATCAGAAGAAACAATTAAGCCATTTTGATATTCTTTCTTCACACCATTTTTATAATCTTGTATCGTATTGAAAACCAATTCTCCATTTACAGCAGAACCATCGACCGCAATAGAAAGCGTCGGAACTGGTTCATAATTTCCGTTTGGACTAATTTGCATTTCAATCGAAAAAAGACTTTTACCAATCAGGGTTCCAAATTCATTCAATAAAGAAAACTCGAATTGAATTGGATAATTGTTCCATGATTTTAGAGGATTTAGATATGCTCCTGCATCAATCACAATATCATAATTCAGTACAATTGCACCATATTTTCCTGCTGGTGTTGCAATTGTTAAAGGAGAATTTCGGATAAAATAATTTGGAGAAAAACTCATCGCGATGTTATTCTGAATAACTCCTAATTGATTTATTGTAGGATAATTCTCTGAATAATATTGAGAAGTTGTATAATTATTAAATTTTAGCTTCAGTTTTTCGACAGGAAATTCTTTTTTCTCAGAATTTACAATAGGCGAAACAACACGCGCAACTAAAGACCAATTTTTATAATTTAAAGCACCAGACATGTGCATTTCTACAGCCACAACATTAGCCGTCGTAACTCCATTACTTCCATTTACTTGCACCCAACCATTATTATGAGCATTTAACGTAAACTGAGCAGAAACTGCCATTGTCAACAATAATGTTATGGTTGAAACTATCTTCTGAAACAAGTTACTATTTATCATTTGAGAACGTCAATTCAGCAATTTTCAATTGATCATCTTTCTCAAAACTTAAAGTTGAGGTAACAATATACGAGCCTTTTGGCAAATCCTTTGGCAATGGTATATATACAATTCTTTTATCATTGGGTAAACTATAGAAAACTGCATCTTGCAATTTTGTTTGTTGACCATTTTCTTGATTAATGATTTCATTTGTAATCGTTCCTTCGCTCCAAACATTTCCTTCATTGGAAATATTAAGCACCAAACGATTTTCAGTTTTATCGTAAACAAAATTTGTAAACTCTACATTTGTATCACGTGCAATATTTAATCGTTGATAAATTTTGATACCTGTACGAATCGAGAATATAATATTTTCTCCACTTTTATTTTGTCCAGCAATCGGATTTGTTTGCGTGATGTACATCATTGCTGTATGCACACTCTCTGCATTTATCTTTTCAGGAACTTGCATCAGAACTTCTATTTCTTTTGATTCTTTTGGCAAAAGTGTAAATGTATTACTTGGTAAAACTGTGAGCCAGTTTGCATTACTTGTTGGTAAAGTATTAGGTTCAGAGACTACATTACCTCCAAACTCATCATACTTCCAATCATTAAAAGAAACTGACAACTCTAATGTATGTGCATCACTTACATTGGTTACCAAAATCTTTTTACGCTCAGACTCACCAGGATTTAACGCAAAATAAGTCCTTGGTGGACTTACAGTAATACCTGATTGTGCACTAATCTTAGTTGAAATGATTAATGCTAAAAAAGAAACGATTGTTAAAAAACGAAGAACTTTCATAAGCAAAAAAAGAAGTGATATTTTTCAATACCACTTCCTGTTTTTTATATTATTGTGCCTCAATTGTATAAGTTACAGTAGTTGTATAAACATTAGGATTCTCAACATTGTAATATTTGTTTACATAATCGTTGTTTCCTTTTCCGTTATACGCAACGTTGAATTTTAAATCTGTACCACCAACTTGGCTAGAAATCAAGTTTTTGTCTGATTTATCTAATGTAACTGCACTGAAAGTTGATCCTGATTGATTCCCTGTACCTAAAGTTGCTACTAAGTTAATTGTATTTACATCGATTTTATCAGTTGTTCCGTCTTTTGTAAAAACTAAATTTTCATTTTCAGATTTTACTTTAACAGCAAAACCACCAGTACTATATACAATTAAGTGGTTGTTCATGTTTGATGTAACACCATTTAAATAATCTTTTTCAGATTTATACTCTAAATTAACTGTATTATCACCACCAATAACAATTGTTTGAATTGGGTATAACATTACGTTTAATGTTGCTGTTGCTGTTTTAGGCCCAGGCCCAGGCGTAGTCGGATCTTGAGCGAAAGCTGTTCCAGAAACTAATCCACAGAAAATTGTTAAAAAAAATGCTAATTTTTTCATGATTTTATAATTTGTTAAAAATTTATTAAAAAATATTTGTTAAACAATCTGGTAGTTTATATATTTATAATTGGTTATTCTCAAATTCCATTGCAAATCTAGAAGTTGTTTTTGTTCTAAAAAAGATTAAATCATACCAAAAGATGATGAAAAACGACATTTCTAACTATTTAATTCGGAGTACTTTGTCTGAATTTAGTCGGAGAAATCCCCGTGTTTTTCTTAAAAAACGCAGTAAAATTGGTTTCTTGAAGGAAATTGAGTTCCAGCGCAATCTCTTTTATTGACATTTTTGAGTTGACTAATAAAATCTTTGCATTTTTCATCAATTCTTCAACAATCATTCCTTTTGCTGTTTTTCCAAAAACGATTTGAGTTGCTTTATCTAACCTTCTTTTTGTAATAAAAAGTTTATCACTGTAAAAAGATACTTGTTTATTTTCCTTGACATTTTCTTGCAAAAGTTTTTTGAATTTTGTCGCAAGTTCTACATCAAAATCATCTTGTATAAATTGGCTTTGCATATCAAATGTTTCCATTTGACCATTGATAATAATACGTTCCAAAAGATTATGAGCAAGCTTCATATCTAATTCATTTTCGAATGCAGTAAAGAAATATTGCAAATAATTAGCCTCAAAAATTGGAGCAGAACAAATTGTATTCTCAACAATATTTATAATATCTCGCGAAAAAAGTGTAGAATTTTCTAACTTCAAGTTCTCTTCGATTGATTTTGAATAAAATTCTTGTTTAAAAACAATATAATAAGCATCAGTACGAGTAGTTTGTTTCACAAATTCTTGAGAGATATTGGGAGCTATAAAAAGAAAATGGTTTTTAGGAATCGAATATTCTTTTCCATTTATTTTATGAACAAATTTTTTAGAACCAGACCAGATTATTCCAAAATACTCATCAACAGATAACTCTTTTCTCAATTTTTCTGTATGTTGGATATCATTCAATTCAAATGCAGTTATACCTACATCAAAAACCAAATTATTATAAACATTTCGATTATTGAACAACATACGTCTATACTATTTTATCAGTGTTATCAATGCAAAATTACACCATTTTTAATCAAATCACTTGATATAAACCAAGTTATAATTTTAGTGCTCCAAAAATAATAAAATACAATATGCTATTTAAGTATTTTAAAAAATTAACTAAAAAAGGAAGCTTATTTTTAATGAATAAAAAAAGTCTCAATAAATATTGAGACTTTTAAATGTATTTTAATGTAGAAATTTTCTAATAACCTTTTGCTCCTTGCCCTCCTTTTAAAATCGCCAATGCAGACGATGTTCCAATTCTTTTCACGCCTAAAGCGATCATTTTTTCAGCTTCTTCTGTTGTGCGAACTCCGCCAGAAGCTTTCACTGGAAGCGAACCTGAATTTTCAAGCATCAATTTAATAACATGCTCGTTTGCTCCATTTGGTTCTCCATTTTCAGTTTTATAAAAACCTGTAGAAGATTTTACAAAAACTTTTGATGCATTTTCTTCACCTGCTTTCTCTAAAACAGTATCACGAATTAATTGTGTTATACCAACAATCTGTTCATCTGTTAAAGCAGCAGTTTCGATAATCCATTTTACAACTTTACCTTCACGCAATGCGACTAATGTTGCAGCTTCTACTTCTTCTTTTACTTTATCACTATCACCTTTTTTGAACGCTTCGTAGTTTACTACAAAATCTAATTCATCGGCTCCATCAGCAATTGCTTTTTGCGCTTCTCTCAACTTTTCATTCAAATCGTAAGTCCCTTCAGGAAAGCCAATTACAGTTCCCAAAACAACATTCGATTTTTTCTCATCCAATAATTCACGAACTGATCTTACATAATCAGGACGAATCATTACCGCATAGATATCATTATCAATAGCTTCTTGTGCTAACTTATGCACCATCTCTAATGTATCAGAATTCGAAATACCTGCTTGTTCAGGTGTTTTAAGATACGTCGAGTCTAAATATTGATTAATATTCATCTTTGTATATTAAAGTTTTATTTGTCTATCTATTGGTTGTTCCAACGAAATTATAGTTTCTGTACGTGTAACGCCATCAATTTGCTGAATTTTTTTGTTCAACACATTCATTAAATGTAGATTATCACGACTCAAAATTTTAAGGAAAATCCCATAATTTCCTGTTGTAAAATGAGCTTCCACTACTTCTGGAATTTCTTCCAAAGCTTTCACAACTAATTTATAAGAAGAAGGTTTGTCCATAAAAACACCAACAAATGACATCGTTGAATAACCTAAAATTGCTGGATTTACAATTACTTTAGTTGAATCAATCACACCAGAAGCTTCTAACTTCTTGATGCGTTGATGAACAGCCGTATTTGAGATACCCAACTCCTTTGCCAATTGAGAAACAGGTATGTTTGCATTATCCATAAACGCATTCAGAATCAATTTATCGATTCCATCAATCTCTACCTGACCATTTTCGTGGATTCTCACCTATTCTTAAAATTATACCGCTACAAATTTAATATTTTAAAATGGTATAAACGGGAAAATGGTCGCTATATCCACCGAAATATTTTCCGCCAACAAAAGTTCTGAATGGCAAACCAGTTGATTTTCCGCCTGTATTCTTCAAAAAATCAGCATCAAAAATATCTGTTTTTATATATTCTAAATTTGATTGAGAAGCAAAAAATCCTTTCGAAAAAAGCTGTTGATCAAACAACATCCATTGTTTTCTAAAAATCATCGAACCCCTTTTATACGATTGTAGACTGACCATTGGATTGAATAATTCATTTCGGTTTATCTCTTCTTTTTTTGAGCGTGTATCCAATTCATCAATTAAGTCAGAATTTGTTGGAGCATCATTAAAATCTCCCATCATAACAATTTTCTCCGAATAATTTTCGGTTAACAAATCGTTAATTCTTTTTCGAATCGTTTTAAAAATATGTTGACGCTTTAATTGATTGATTTCTTTATCAATTTTAGAAGGTAAATGAACAATAAAAAGATGAACAATTTCGCCAACTAAAATTCCTTTTACATACAAAATATCACGTGTATAAGATTTCGTATCATACTGATCTTTAAAGATAAATCTAATTGGTTCGCTTTCTAGAACTTCAAAAAATTGTTGACGATAAATTAATCCAACATTTATTTTTCGTTCGTCTAATGATTCATATAAAAGTGTTTTATAATCGCCATCTTTCAAAAAATCATTTTGAATCAAATCTTGCAAAACCTCTTCATTTTCAACCTCAGCCAAACCAACCAAATATGGCAACTCATTTGTTTCTAATTTGCCAATTTTAGAGATGCAAAATGCAATCTTATTCACCTTTGTATCGTAACGATTATCTTTCCATTTGATAAAATTACTTGGCAAAAAAGATTTGTCTGATGATTTAGAATAAAAATTTTCGACATTATAAAATGCGATTGTCGCTAAATTTTGTTTCAAAAGAATTGTTTTATGCAAAATTAAGAAAGAAACTAAGTTCATAAAAATTGGTTTCTTAAGAAGAATTAAAAAGACGATTTTTTCAAAAGTGAACTTATACATGAAGTTGAAAAAAAAATCAATCAAAAATTATCAACTTGAACAATTTTCTTTCAATAAATTATCAACTTGACGACCTATCAAAAATCATGTTAAATATTATACTAAAATTAGTGTAAATGATTGATTTATGGTCAACTTAATCTGCTAAATATTGTATATTTGCAAAGTTTGCAGTTTCTGCATTCAAAATTGAAAAAATGTATTTTTAATTGACTATTATTAAAATAGTCTCAAAAAAATTTAAAACATAATGTCAAAAATTCATTACACACTTACGGATGAAGCTCCGATGTTGGCAACTCACTCATTTTTGCCAATCGTACAAGGATTCACGAAAACAGCTGATATTACAATCGAAGTTCCAGATATTTCTTTAGCTGGACGTATTTTAGCTAATTTCCCTGAATTCTTAAAAGAAGAACAAAGAATTCCTGATGCTTTAGCAGAATTAGGAGATTTGGCGACTACTCCGGAAGCAAATATCATTAAGTTACCTAATATTTCGGCTTCTGTTCCTCAGTTAGACGAAGCGATTGCAGAATTGCAGGCGAAAGGTTTTGCTGTACCAAATTATCCAGCTGAACCAAAAAATGAAGATGAAAAAGCAATCAAAGCTAGATACGGAAAAGTTTTAGGTTCTGCTGTAAATCCAGTTTTACGTGAAGGAAACTCTGACCGTCGTGCACCGAAAGCTGTTAAAAACTATGCAAAAGCTAATCCTCACAAAATGGGAGCTTGGGCTACAGACAGCAAAACAGAAGTTGCTTACATGAAATCCGGTGATTTCTATGGTACTGAAAATTCAACTACATTAGAAAACGCAACTGAATATACAATCAAATTTTACGGAGAAGATGGTTCTGTTCAAGAATTAAAATCAGCAGCACCTTTAAAAGCTGGAGAAGTAATTGATTCTTCTGTAATGAACTTAAACTCTTTAAGATCATTTGTTCAAGAAGCTATTCAAGAAGCAAAAGACAAAAACGTATTATTGTCTGCTCACTTAAAAGCAACAATGATGAAAGTTTCTGATCCAGTTATTTTTGGAGCTATCGTAGAAACTTTCTTTAAAGATGTTTTCGTAAAATATGCTGATACTTTCAAAGCATTAGATATTAATCCAAACAATGGTTTAGCAGATTTATTCGAAAAAATAAAAGGTCAACCTCAAGAAGCAGAAGTTAAAGCTGCAATTGAAGCTGATTTAGCAAACGGACCACGTGTAGCAATGGTTAATTCTGATAAAGGAATCACTAACTTCCACGTTCCTTCTGATATTATTGTTGATGCATCTATGGCTGCATTAGTAAGAAACGGAGGTAAAATGTGGAACAAAGATGGTGCTGAAGAAGATACTGTAGCGATCATCCCAGACCGTTCTTACGCTGGTTTCTACGAAGCTGTTGTAGACGATATGAAAGCAAATGGAGCATTAGATCCTACAACAATGGGTTCAGTTCCTAATGTTGGATTAATGGCTCAAAAAGCGGAAGAATATGGTTCTCACGACAAAACTTTCCAAGCTCCTGCAAACGGAACAATCAAAGTTGAAGACGCAAACGGAAACACTTTATTAGAGCAAAAAGTTGAAACTTCTGATATTTTCAGAATGTCTCAAACTAAAGACGCTCCTATTCAAGACTGGGTTAAATTAGCGGTTAACAGATCTCGTTTATCTGATACTCCAGCAATTTTCTGGTTAGATAAAGGAAGAGCTCACGATCAACAAATCATCAAAAAAGTTGAAAAATACTTAGCTGATCACGATACAACAGGTTTAGATATTCGTATCATGGACGTTAAAGATGCTATGAAAGAAACTTTAAGCCGTGCAAGAGAAGGAAAAGATACTATTTCTGTTTCTGGTAACGTTTTACGTGACTACTTAACAGATTTATTCCCAATTTTAGAATTAGGAACTTCTGCTAAAATGCTATCTATCGTTCCATTAATGAACGGAGGTGGATTATTCGAAACTGGTGCGGGAGGATCTGCTCCAAAACACATCGAGCAATTTATTGAAGAAGGTTACTTACGTTGGGATTCTTTAGGTGAATTCTTAGCATTACAAGCTTCTTTAGAGCACGTTTCTCAAACACAAGGAAATGCAAAAGCTCAAACTTTAGCTGATGCTTTAGATGAAGCAAATGCTAAATTCTTAGCTACAGATAAATCTCCTGGTCGTAAATTAGGAACTATCGATAACCGTGGTTCTCACTTCTATTTAGCAATGTACTGGGCAGAAGCGTTAGCAAATCAAACAAAAGATGCTGATTTAGCTGCTAAATTTGCTCCAGTTGCAAAAGCTATGGAAGAAAACGAAGCAAAAATTAACGAAGAGTTAATTGGTGCGCAAGGTAAACCTCAAGATATTGGTGGTTACTACAAAGCAGACTTTGCTAAAACAACTGCTGCAATGCGTCCATCTGCAACATTAAATGCAATTGTTGACGGAATTTAATCCAACAACATTTCTTTATAAATTAAAACCTCGAGAAATTCTCGAGGTTTTTTTTTGTTTAAAGTCTTTTAATTAAATTCATTAACAAAAATTAACATTATTCGAGAAGAAAAATCGTCATTCAATCAAAAGTTATGATAAACTTTAATAAAATATTTGAATGAAAATCATCTAAATAATGATAATTTTAAGAATTCAAATTCATTCTATTAGATTAATCATTCTCGCATGAAATATATTTATTTACTCGCATTATACTTTTGCTCGATTACAACTTTTGCGCAATCAAAATTGGAAACGGCTATAAAAAGTCTGGATACAAATTACGCTCAAGAAAAAGTTTATTTATTATTTGATAAGGAAAATTACATTGCTGGCGACAATATTTGGTTCAAAGCTTATACATTAAATGGCTACAAACCAAGCTTAATTTCTACAAATCTTATTGTAGAATTATACAATAAAGACAAAAAATTAATCGACCGAAAACTGGTTCCGATTGTGAACGGTGAAAGTGACGGAACGCTAAATACCAAAAACGAAAACGAGGAAGGAATTTACTTTGTAAGAGCCTACACAACGTACATGACTTTCTTCTCAGAAGAATTTCAACATATCAATCAAGTCAAGATTTATAATCCAAATTCTAAGTTAAAACTTGTTCCAAATCCAAATTTAAAATGGAATGCAAAAGCTTTTGCGGAAGGTGGAAATTTTATTCAAAATCAGACAACTAAATTTGCTGTAAGATTAAAATCGGACGGAGATTTACCAAAAAAATGGAATGGTTTTGTATTCGAGAAAAATAATCCTACCAATAAAATTACAACATTTGATAATCTAGATGAAAACGTTGCGACTTTTGCGTTGAGAGCAGAAGAAGGCAAATCTTATCAAGTACAATTAAATGACGAAAAAGGAAATCAACAAATTATTGATTTACCTGAAGCTAAAAAAGATGGGATTCTGATGAAAGTTGTTCGAAATAGCAAAGACATTGTGATCCAATTAAAAAGCATCAATCAAGAAAATCCTTTATTGAATTATAAAATTATTGGAACAATTAACAACGAACTTGTGATGAGTTCTCAAATTGTAAAAAGTGTGGAATCGGTTTCGACTTATGTTCCAAAAGAGGTTTTAGACAATGATAAAGGTATTTTGAACATTGCCATTTTTGATGCAAATGATATTGAAGTTGCCAATCGTTTGATATTTATCAATCCAAAAGAATCATACAAAAAACCAGAAATTTCTTTCGAAACAACAACAAATCCTCGAGAATTAAATACAATTAAGGTAAAATATCCTGAAGAAATTAATTTTTCGGCTGTTATCAAAGATCAAAAAAATAATGATGAAGACAATTTAATTTCTGCGATGTTGTTGACAAGAGATTTTAGTTCGAAAATTAATCATCCAACTCAATATTTTAAAAATAATGAATTCTCAGAAAATCTTGATGCGCTTTTAATAACAGAAAAATGGAAAAGATTTAATTGGGAAGATTTAGTGGTTGGAAACATCGTAAAACCTACTATTGACAATGATCGTAGATATCTTTCGTACAAAGTAAAAGCGTACAATAACGGAAGAGAATTGAGCAATGCTTCGTTGAGTATTATCTATAAAATGCAAAATAATGGAAAAGAATTTGCAACGCTTGATACTGATTATGAAGGAAACTTCGAGATGAATAATTTGTTTTATTATGGGCCAATGGCGATGAATTATTTCTTGAATTCGGAAAATGGAAAATCTGCCAACAACGGAACTTTAACTTTATCTGTTGTGCCAAATTATAAAAGTACAAGTTATAAATCCAAATTGCCTGCAACGCCTTATTTATTAGAAGAAATTACGAATAAAGAAGAAGTCGAGAAGCAGAATACGTATAAACAGAACATCAAAATCATCAATGATAAAAGTATTCGTCTGAAAGAAGTTGTTGTAAAAGCGGATAAAAAATCGAAAACTGAGAAGCTGAACAATGAATTAAGTAGCGGAATGTTCAATAACATAAACGAAACTGTGATAGATTTCGTAAACGAATCTCAGCCAATAGAAGGTTATACAAATATTATGGACTTTTTAGCTGGACGAGTTGCAGGATTAACGGTTTCTAACGGAGTTCCAAAAATTAGAAATTCTGAAGTTGCAATTTATTGGAACGAAATGAAAATGACTGCGGATAATATAACCAGCATTAATCCTAGAGATATTGCAATGGTAAAAATTTTCAAAGGTGCTGGTTTACTTGGAAATGCAATTGCGATTTACTCGAAACGAGGAAGTGATGCGCCAGTTGATAACACGCCGATGTTACCAAATAATTTAATTCAAATTGGAGGTTACAATCAATCGCTGCCATATTTTAGTAATGATGATTACGAGTCGCTTTACAACGATATTCCAAATGATATAAGAAGTACTTTATTTTGGAATCCTAATTTGTATACAGCTCCAGGAGAAAACACAGAAATAGAATATTTCAACAACGATAAACCAAAAGATTATCAATTAACTATAATTGGTTTCGATGAAAAAGGAAATCTTGTTTATTATGAAGGAAAAATAAATTAAACAAAAAAAACTCGAGAGACTCTCGAGTTTTTTATTTTAATCAAATTCGTCGATAATATAGTAGGGTTTGTCGATTTTAAAGTTCAAAAAGAATCGATTTGGAGAATATTTGTTTAAAATTAATTCAACATGAAAACATTTATTCAACTTATCATTTTATTTAGCGCTAGTTTTCTATTTGCTCAAAACTATACACTAACAGGCGAAGTTATGGAGCAAAATAAAGCGCTTCCTTATGTTGACATTACCTTATCTAATCAAGACACAATTATCAATTTAACAACAGATGAACTTGGAAAATTCGCTATTGAAGCAAAGAAAAATACGTACAAATTTGAAATCAACTATTTTGAAGAAATTGTTTTTCAGAAAGATATTCAATTGAATAATTCTATCGATTTAGGAAAGATTGAAATTAAAACATCTACAAACTTGAAAGAAGTTGTCGTTGGAGCAGAAAAGAAAATCATGGAACGAAAAATCGATCGGTTTGTTTTCAATGTAGAAAATTCTACTTCAGCGGCTGGCGGAACTGCAATGGATGTTTTGCGCGTCACTCCTGGTTTGAATGTAACAAATGATAATATTGCGGTTTCTGGAAAAAATTCTGTAATGGTTTTGATTGATGACAAACCAACTTATATGTCACAAACGGATTTGATTAATTATTTGGAAAGTATTAGCGCTTCTGATATTTCAAAAATTGAAGTCATCACGACTCCGCCTGCAAAATATGAAGCAGAAGGAAATAGTGGAATTATAAATATTGTAACAAAAAAAATAAAAAATAATAGCTGGAATTCCACTATTGGAGCATCATATACGCGAAGTAAAAGAAACACAGAGCGCTACAATGCAGCTTACAATTTACAAAAAGATAAATGGACAGTTCAGACTTCGTTGAATGCTGGAGATAGAAGATTTCTGAGAACATGGAACAACGAATTATTTTTCTCTGATGCGCGCAGACACAACATTTCTTACACAGATTATATCAACAAATATCTAGGAGGACGATTCTCTGTTGATTATAAATTAACCGATAAATGGACAATTGGTTCTAAATTTTCATTCAACAATTCGAAATATAATTCAGAAAATCCACAAGAAATGTTTTTCAAGAATTTAACGAACGAAGTTTATCAAACAAATAAAGGAAATTCATTCGAAAATGGTAAGACGAATCAATCTTTGGTCAATCTTTATTCTGAATTTGCACTTGATTCATTAGGTAAAAAGATTTCATTTGATGCCGATTACGCCAATTACTCATCTCCCATGAATAGAACTTATGCAACCAATTCTTACAAAAATAATCAGTTAATAGAAGATTCTTTTTTTGGTGGAAAAAGTAATTTAAACAATCGTATTGAAAATTTTTCGTCTAAAATTGATGTAGAACTTCCTTTAACAAATTTCAATTGGAGTATTGGGGCTAAATTTTCGCAATCAAAATCAAATAATTTGGTTGAAGCATATAAAGCAGACGAAAATTACAACTATACATTTGATGAAAATTTGTCGAATCTTTTCAAATACAAAGAAAATAACGAAGCAATTTATTTGAACGGAAGTAAAAAGTTTGGAGAAAAATGGCAGATGCAAGCTGGTTTGAGATTAGAAGCAACACAAACAGAAGGTTTTTCGAGAGAAAATAATCAAACGAATAAAACAGATTATATCAAACTGTTTCCGTCATTTTATTTGTTGCATACTTTTGATAAAAGTAAAAGTTTAGGAATTAATTATTCGCGTCGTATCAATCGTCCAAATTACGAAAGTTTAAATCCTTTTCGAATGATACAAAACGAATATGTTTACAACGAAGGAAATCCTTTTTTGAAACCAGCTTTTACACACAATTTAGAACTTACTTTTACTTACAAAAAATTTGATACTCGACTTTATTATTCAAGTTTGAGAGATGGTGTCAATCAAGCTTCAATCATTGATGAGAACACAAAACATAATACTTTTGTTTGGATGAATTTTGTAGATTCGGATAGCTTTGGTTTGAGCCAAAATATGACGATAAATCCTACAAAATGGTGGTCAAGCGTTACTACTTTTGAAGTTTCTTATTCGAGCGCAAATGTTGCAATTTCTTCTAAGCGATTCAAAGGTTGGTCGAGTTCATTATTTTCGACAAATGATTTTACGCTTAATCAACAAAAAACGATGTTTATTAACTTGATTTATTTTCAAAATTTTGGAGAAACTTTCCAAAATTATAAACTAAAACCTTATGCTCGTTTCAATCTTTCGTTCAAATATTTGATGTTAGATAAAAAATTAGAATTGAGTTTGAATGCAACAGATATTTTCAAAGCGCAAGAATATTTATCACAAAATAACAATGGAATCGTACAAACTTTTGCGAATGTATGGGATACTCAAAGCATAAGAATTGGATTGAATTATAAATTCGGAAGTAATAAATTATCAGTAAAAAATCGCGAAACTGGAAATCAAGATGAAGTAAATAGAATGTAAAAATAATAAAAAAAGACGATTTTATAAAATCGTCTTTTTTTATTTAAAACCTCGCTTGCACTTGCACACTTCCCGTATGTATTGGCTTATTTTCTTCGGTTTTTCGTCCATCATACGAAATATTCAATTGCAAAAAACTTGTGATTTGCCGTTGGATTTGCAACTGCCAAACAAAATTATTTCCAGCGCGCAAACCTTCCATCATTTGATTTCCAACAACAGATTCTTGGTTTCCGATAAATTTATTGTTGATAAAACTAAAACTTCCCAACAAACTCATTTTATCCGAACCGTTCCATTGAATTTCTGTTCCCAAATCCGACTGATTTAATTGCTCTTCACCCGAAACATTCTTCTTATTTTGATAATTATAAAACAACGACGCAACAAGATTTTTTTCTGTTTGATACGTAATTTTTGGTGATAAACGAAGATTATTTAACTTATATCGTCTACTCAAAAATAATTCAGAATCGCTGTTAATCACCATATATTCAGTATCGAAACTTGCGATTAGATCTTGCAAAATCTTATAACGCGCTTGCAACAAATAACTGTCTGAATCACGGTATTCAGAACCTGTGTAAACATACGTTTGGGATTGTTGTTGATTGTAAATAAAATTTGACGACCATTTATATTGTGTTCCTTGATTAAAGAAAATCGACGAACGAATACTTCTTGTTTTACCTAAAATTTGAGCCGAATTCGTAAAAGGATTCCATTCTAACGTCGTTCCTTCTTTGCGCAACGAGTTACTTGCCGAGATATTTTGCTGAAACATCCAACGATTCCAGAATTCATTTTCGGTATTAAAAACTTGTTTTGGACGAAAACGCAACGTAAAATTGAATTGATTTTTATTCGTTTTCAAATACTCGATTGTATTCGTATACACGCGAATATAATTTGCTTGGTCGATAAATTCTGCCACTTCAAACTCGTCAATTTGCTCAATTCCATCGCCGTTATAATCCGTCCATTTGTAAATTCCCATTCCATCCGAAACTTTTACATACTGAAATTCACGCTGCGGTTCCACACCGCTTCCCACTTCATAATCTACATTTAATTGTAAACCTTGATTGAAAAAAGCTTTGTACCATTTTACGCTTCCTGTCATAAAATCTTCGTTCGGCGCATCTAAAAATTGATAATTAACTCGTCGATAATGGAAATTTAAATTTAATTGATGATTTTGTTTTTGTATTAATGTTGAATTAAAAATAGCTCCTTTACTTTGTTGAATATTTTGCCAAGTCCCTAAACGAACCGAATCGTCTTGACGTTGATAAACCGTCAAATCGATTTTATGACCAAGCGAATCTGCAAAACCTCCTTTCAACTGAAATTCATTCCATTTAAAACTTAAATCTGATTTTTGATTTTTTGTCAAATCATCCATGTCATTATTCTCGCCCCAAACTCTCGCTCCAACCCAAAATTTATTTCCAATTTTTCGTTTTCCATCTACCATATAACGTGCGAAATTGGTATTTTGAGGCGTTGCTTTTGTTGATAAAATATTTGCTTGCGCAACGATTTCGTCTTTTTCAGTTTTATAATTTGCATCAAGTTGATTTCTCAAACCTTTGTACAAACCAGTATTTTCAAGATAATCGAATTTATATTGTGCATTAAATTTTTCTTTCCAAGATGAATTGATTTTTGCTGTGATAAAATTCTGATTTACGCCACTTAATTCTTGTTCCAAATTAAAATCTCGTGCAAATTCAACAGCTCGTAAACGCTCTGCACTTTTATAATTTTTATTAATAAAATTCCATTCCGCATAAGGTGTAATTTTCCAATTTTTGAAAGAAAATGTTTTTTCACCATAAACACGAGTTGCTAAACCAGAATTGTTTTGATCATCAATCGATGAAAATAAATTTTGATCATAATTACTCAAACCTAAATTAAAACCAACATTTCCATTATTTCTCAATTGATATTGTCCATTCAACGTATAAATCTGCAACTTTTTAGGCGAAATTAATTGCTTTATTGGTTCATAATCACCTTGTAAAACTCCAGCAATTGCTTCGTTATATTGAAAGACTTTCCCATTTTGATTCGCATTTATTTGTCGATAATTTCCTTGATTAGCGCCAACATACGTGAAAGCCACTTGATACAATTCATCGTTTGGATCTGTCGAATATTCAAAGATATCTAATCCATTTTGATCTACTTTTCGATACAAGATTTTATTCGAATCAAACGTCGTTTTCTCTGCAGAAACTGTGTACATTTTATCTGGATCATTCCCTGCATTTGCCAAAATTTGCTTTTCAGCATCTGTCAAATCATTTCCAAGTGAATTATTCTTCGAATCTCCTTGAGAAAAGAAAAAACCTGACAATTTCATTCGTTCCGACTCATATTCAGCTCCACCATAAAGTAAAACTTGTGAATAATTTCGAGAATTGTACAAATACTCCACATTTATGCGCGTATTTGCGGTAATCAATCGGTTTGAAGTGAAAGAAATTTCGCCCGTATTGTAATTAATCACATAATCATTTTGTTCGCCACGCTCCAACAAAACACCATCAATATATACTTTTTCACTACCAGAAATAATAATCACATACAATTCATTATTCTTTCCAGAAAGCCTATAAGGACCTTGATTTCCGTCTTGTCCAACAAAATTAACACGCATAAATTCACCTCGTGTAATACTTCCAGAAGCAAAAATATTGGTCGACGATTTTTCGCTTTTTAACTGAGTTGACAATTGTAAACCTGTTACTTTTTGATTGAATGGATTGAAAAAATCTCGTTCTTGATTGGTATTAATATCAATATGTCCAGCTCTAATTTTCGAATTTTTGCTTGCTAATTCGATGTAAACTTTATCAAATTCTTGCAGATTTTGCGTGTATCCATCCGATTCTATTGGCACATTATTATCCGCAATCGCAGCATTTACTGTAATATCATCCGATAATTTTCCAGACAATTCCAAATCCAAAGAAGATTGCACAGACGCACTTTGATTATTTCCAAAACGAATTCCACGAACCATCGAACCTTTGCTGTTCAAACCATCAAAAACATCTTTGTTCGCTTGTTTTGAATTCGGTTCTATTTGATGAAAAATATCAACTGGTTTTGCATCATTAACAATGATATTCGGATTTTTGGCATAAAAAACAGATTCGGCTAATTTTGGATTAACAAAATACTGAATTTTCACCATTTGTTTGGCGATTGAAGAATTGAAATAAACCTCGTTTCGTTCGAAATTTATCGTATAAAATTCTTTTAAAATTGGATTTCCTGTTGAATCTAAAATTTGAAATTTTTCGGATAAAATTCCTTTATTTTGAAGCTTTATCGTATCAGAAAGTTGAACAGAATCTTGTCTAAAATTAGGATTTTTCCACCCAAAATGTTGAGCAAAAACAAAACTGTTCACTAACCAAAAACATAGAAAAAATAGAATCCGAAACTGCAAAAGATTTTATTAGAATAACGAAAATTTAAGCTAAAAATTTTACTCGAAATTTAATCACTTTTTTTGAATCAAATAATAGTTTCTTTGGATACGATCGTTATAATTTTTTTGATTTTTTGAAGAATGATTCAAATCGACCACACCAATTTTTTTGATTGAATAATTATTGAAATGATCCGCAAAAAAAGTAGAATCTGACGGACTTGCTAACATTCCAAATTTCTCTTCTTTCGGAAAGATAGTTTTCTTTCCATCGTTAATTGCAGGAATTGAAGTCCCATAATCCAACACTATTTCAGGAACAAAACTTTGCCATTCGTATGTTTTGATTTGATTTTGTTGTTCTAATTTTTTCAGATTTTTAGCAGAAGAATACAATTCTTCGGAAAAAGTTAATTTGGAAAGTGGAAATCCAAACGCAACAACTGAGCACATCAATAAAATAGTTGAGTAAAATATCTGTTCGAATGATTTTATCTTTAATCCTTTAAAAATTGAGATTCCTAAAATTAATCCTACGACAGCAAAAGGAATCGACCAAACCAAAAATTCTGACAAACGATCTTTTGTATAAATAAAAACACCAACTGAAATTGCGATTCCTATTATTCCGTATAAACCAAACGCAAAATTGGTAAAATATCGTTCAGTTTTATTTGATAAATTTTTGAATTCTAATCGTAAATATTCGATATAAAAGCCAATATTCATCGCTAAAGGAATTAAAACTGGTAATAAATATCTTGATTTTTTTTCTGGAATTACAGATAATAAAACCACCGATAAAATCGTCCATAACCAAGCAAATTGATAGGCTTTTTTGTTTGCAACTTTATTCTTTAGATAGGGATAAATCAAACTTACCAAAGCCGGAATTGTCCATAAACCAGATTGCGTAAAGAAACTCCAATAATAATAAATTGGGCGAGTATTATAGCTATGCCAATTGTTCACTTCCTTTTGAGAAGCCGCTAAAAAATGTTCTGGATCAAAATATTTCACATACATCATCCATGCAAATCCTACAACACAACCTAATATTATCGTTAAAATTGTAATTCCTAAATTTCTTCCTAATTTGTATCTATAAACAATAAAATAGGCAATTAAAAAAGGTAAAAATAACGCATACAACGAAACTGGACCTTTGCTCATTATCGAACAAGCCAACAAGAAAAATGCAGCAATAAAATTGAATAAATTAAATTTT
The DNA here is from genome assembly GCF_019308355.1 of Empedobacter falsenii. Taxonomy (GTDB): domain Bacteria; phylum Bacteroidota; class Bacteroidia; order Flavobacteriales; family Weeksellaceae; genus Empedobacter; species Empedobacter falsenii_B. The sequence continues at coordinate 141,467 of NZ_JAAGKM010000003.1, forward strand.
GATGATTGAAATTCTTTCACCAAAAACAATATTGCTCCCATCACAAAACTATGCGTGTACATGTCCCAATTGTTATCTCTCCCTGAGAAAAACACGTAAAATGAAGTGATTAAAACCAATGAAGAATTAACAACTTGTTGTTTTGTTAAATCGAAATGCGTTAATGTTTTATAGAACCAAACGACTAATAAAATGGTAATTAGAACAACTGGAATGCGTAGCCAAAAAAAGTTTTCGAAACCAAAAACACTTCCAAAAAAAGCTGTAATCCAAGTTGGTAAAGGTGGCTTTTCATAACGAGGCAAACCGTTAAGCGTGGTAAAAATCCAATTTCCATCGTGTACCATTTCTCGCGCCGAAATAATGTTTCGAGCTTCCATAATGTTGGTTTGTAAAGCGCCAAGATTGACAAACAACATCAAAATTGTTACGATGATTAAAAATAAAACTGAATTTTGCTTAATCCACTGAACCATTTTTTTCTTTTCGTTTGATTAATATATTTCGAGCATAAACGATAAATCCCATAAAATGACCAACAAATAAAACGGGATCTTTTCGAATAATCGCGTAAATTAAAATCAACAATGATCCTGTTAAACTAATGACCCAAAATACCATTGGTAATTGCGATTCGTGTTTTCGTTCGGAATAAATCCATTGATAGACGAAACGAAATGTAAAAAGTACCTGAGATACGACTCCTAAAAATAAAAGCCACATCGGAATTTTTTCGTTTTTGAATAATAAATCTACATCAAAAATTCCGTTATTGAAGCCATAAAAAACAATTAATGCAGGAAAAATATACAGAAAAATACGTACTATTTTTGGAAATTCTTTCCAATGATTTTGAAGTTGAATATTTCTGATATAGATATAATACGTCAATGTTTGTCCCAACATAATTGAAAAATCATGACGCAAATAACCATATAAAAATAGCAAAACAGAGGCAAACAAGCTAACTTCCCAAAATAATTTTGGTGTAAGAACTTTTTTATTCTTTTCGGAAACAATCCATTGTAAAATAAGACGACTCGAAAAAAGTGCTTGTGCAAGAAATCCAATACTGATGATAACCCAATTTGGCATTATGCTCTTTCTTGAATTTTATAATTGATGTATTTTTTCTTCATCCAAACAAATGCAAAACAATCCATTAACGGTCCTAATAAACGATTCCATAAATTGAATTTTGATTCGCCTGCTATACGTGGAAAATGTTTGACAGGAACTTGAATTACTGTTCCGTTTTGTAATAAAATCATAGCTGGTAAAAATCGGTGCAATCCTTTGAACATCGGAATTTTTTTCGCTTTTTCAGCATCTATAACTTTTAATGGGCAACCTGTATCATCCATTCCGTCATTGGTAAATGCTCTACGAATAGAATTGGCAATTTTAGATGACATATTTTTCACGAAAGAATCTTTGCGATCTGCACGAACACCAGTCACCAAATCAAATTGATCTGCTAACTCTAATAATTTATTGAAATCTTCTGGATCTGTCTGTAAATCTGCATCAATATAACCAACCCATTTAGATTTCACTGTATCAAAACCAGCTTTTATAGCAGCAGATAAGCCATAATTTTTGTCAAAAGAAATATAATGAAAAGCTTGATTTCTACTACAAATCTCTTTCATAAGAGCCAAACTTTTGTCTTTAGAACCATCATTAATCAATAAAATTTCAGTCTGTTTTATTGACTTTGACAGATATTGATTCATTGTTTCTTCCAATCTTATCAAGTTATCTTCCTCATTATAAATTGGGATAACAATTGTAAACTCTGTTGACATTTTTATATTATTTCAAAGGACAAAGCTATGAAATTATCAAACGAAATTAAAATATTTTTATAGAAGTTAATTTACTCTATATCAAATCAATATAAATTTTATTCAATGATAAAAAACAGCTTTTTAAACCAATAATTTATCCATTTCTTGAATAAGAATCCTCTTATCTTCATTATTAATCAAGACTACAGCATTTCCTACTCCATAAGGTTTATAACGCTCTAAGAAGCTTTGATCTTTAAACAAACCAATTGTTTTTGTAGACGCAGCACAACTCAAATGCATCATACCAGAATCGGCTGCAATCACAAATTCGCAACTTTTCATCAACGCTGCAATTTCTCTCACATCTTTACTATAATAAGTAGGCAATCTATGATTTAACATCGAAATATTTTCGACAGGTAAAATTTCAATTAGATTATATTCTTGCGAATATTTTGGATAAAATAAATTATAAAATTCTATCCACCATTCCTCATCATAACATTTTACACCTGTTGCATACGTAAAAAACGCCAACGTTCTCTTTGAAGGATCTTGAATCAATTCATTTAACATTTCTACTCCTTTCAAAGATTCTTTCTCTGTTAGCTGAATATTTAGAGTTGGAATATCTAAATTCCCTTCTTTATTTTTAAATAATTCTAAATATTTTCTGAATTGATAAACTGGATATTGTGCTTGATGAATATGAATTTCTTGGTTCGAATTCATTTCAAATTCATTTCCAAAAATTTTATACTTAGAATTTGCAAAAGAAGTTGAAAGTCGTCCTGAAGATGAATTTTTATCAACATTAATGACTAAATCGTAATTCTTTTTTTTGATTTTTAGCCAAACTTTAGCGTATTGAATCAATTCTTTGAAAGGTTTTTTAGGTAATTCAATAATTTGATCAACTTGTGGATAGTTCTCAAAAATAATCGTGGCAACCTTACCTTTTACAAATAAGTCAATTTTAACATCTGGATTATATCGGATAATTTCCTGAATCAAAGGTGTAATCAATAGAATATTTCCTAGACGCTGATTGGGTCTGTATCAGTACTCTATTAAGTTCAAGAGGTTTTTCTTTGTCTATCTTTGGCAAATTACCATCACCTATTCCTCCTGTTAATCGACGCATAATTGTACGACGAAAATGATTGACTGATTTTTTAAAATTCATTAAAAAGTGCTCGTTAAAAAAATACCTTTATTGTATTCTTATTTTTCCACGAAACTATGTAAACTATTGGTAATTACGAAATATTTTTTTCATAAAAAAAGATCTCTTATCGAGATCTTTAAATTATTTTGTTTTCGTAGGACGAACTTCTATTTTACTTGGCAAAACATTTGGATTCATTTTCAATAAATCAACTACCATTTGTCCTAAATCTTCGGGCTGAATTTTCCATCCATCCTCCGAATTTGGCACATGATCATTAAAGTTTGAAGTCACAGAACCAGGCATAATCGTTGTACATTTGATATCATAATTTCTCAAATCTAACATCGCTGCTTGGGTAAAACCGACAACGCCAAATTTCGAAGCATTGTAACCCGCTCCATTCGCAAAGAAATTTGTTCCCGCCAAAGAAGCAATCGAAATATAATATCCTTTCGAAACTTTTAGTGCTTCAACAGACGCTTTTATTGTATGAAAAACTCCTGTCAGGTTAGTATCAATCATCGCATTCCAATCTTCTAAAGAAAGTTCATCAACTGGCGCAAATTTTCCTAAACCAGCATTTGCAATCACAATATCCAAACGTCCAAACGCAGAAATAATTTGCTCAATTGCATTTTGTTCATCTTCGAAATGTCTCACATCCGACTGAATAGCCAATACATTTTGATTTCCTAAATAATGACGAGCTTTTTCAACATCATCAATGTTTCGTCCAGAAATTGCCACTTTCAAACCATTTTCTACCAATGATTTTGCAATTCCTAATCCAATTCCTTTTGTTCCCCCCGTTATATAAGCTACTTTACCTTCTATATTTTGCATAATTATTTTAGTTTTATTTTTGGTTCAGCCAATTCCATTTACCATCTTTTCGGTAAATAAATCCGCCTTCTTTTGCGTTATCTTGATGCACATAAATCGCATCATAATCTAAAGTTACGATTTCATTTTTAGAAACTCCATTTAAATTTCGTTTCACTCCATCTTTATAATTCGAATAAAGTGGCGTTCCTTTTGGAATCATCATCAACGTTCCGAAATCATAATTTGTAATTTTGAACGGATCTTTTGCTCCTCCCAAACCATAAATTTGACTTCCTTTTTTCATATTATTCACAATAAATAAACGGATATTTCCTTTTGTATCAATCATTCTATATAAATAATCCACCACACCGTCACCAAAAAAGTCGCCTTTAATTGCGAAGCATTTGTAAGCTGTTGCTAAATAAAATTCGCTAAAAGCTGGGTGCGTAGAAATTTCTGTTTCGAATTGATTGACAAAATTTTGTTGTGTGATTAAATAACCACTAAACGCATACAAATCGCCTTGAGCAGAAGAATCATTAACTCCTTCATCCAAAATTAATTTAGACGAGCTAACATCTAATTTCACCCAGTTTCCACTTTTTGCTTTCCCATTATCTTTAATTGCAAACGCTTCACCTTTTTCTGAAATTTTAACAGGATATCCATACGGAATTTTACCAATTCGTTTTCCATTCGGACTTGTTCTAACTGTCAATCCTTCTTGCGCTATAACTTGATAAATTTCTTGTGAAAACACAATAGAACTCATCATCAAAATGAATCCAACAACTATTTTTTTCATGATGTAAAATTAAAAAGCTTCAAGTAATCTTGAAGCTTTTATATGAACTATTTTAAATTAAAATTTATCAAGAATTCTTAGTCTTTTTATTTTCTTTTACAATTCGATAAGCGATGTAAAGGAAGATCAACCAAACTGGAATTAATTCTACTGAAATTTTAAGTCCTGTAAACCACATAATCACTAAAATTCCAAATAAGAAAATTAGACAAATATAATTACTGATAGGATACAAGAAAGATGGAAATAATGTTTTTGTATTCTCCAAATTCTTTTGTTTTCGGTATTTAAGATGTGTTATCGAAATCATAATCCAGTTAATTACCAACGAAGAAACCACTAAAGACATCAATACATGAAATGCATCTTCTGGAATTATTTTATTAATTAAAATACAAATTGCTGCGAAAAAAGATGAAACTAAAATCGCCATAACAGGGACGTGATTTTTGTTTAATTTTTTTAAGAATTTAGGCGCATTTCCTTGTTCTGCCAAACCATATAACATTCTACTATTACTGTAAACAGAGCTATTGTAAACTGATAAAGCAGCCGTCAAAACAATAATGTTTAGTGCATTGGCAATTAATCTTGAAAAATCAATTGTGTTACCAAAAATATTTAGTTTCAAATGATTCAAATTCTCAAAAACCATTACAAAAGGACTACTTTTATCCGTAATCGTTTCCCAAGGAGCTAACGAAAATAAGATAATTAATGCTCCAACATAGAAGATTAAAATTCTATAAATTACTTGATTGGTTGCTTTTGGAATTGTTTTTTCTGGATTTTTAGCTTCAGCAGCTGTGATGCCAATCAATTCTAAACCTCCAAAAGAAAACATAATAAGAGCCATTGCGGCGAATAATCCACTAAAACCGCCTTCGCTATTACCAGATAACCAACCTTTTGGAAAAAAACCTCCGTTGTTCCAAAGATTTTGTATTGTTGCTTGTTCACCTCCAGTTCCGCTTATTAATAAGTAAGCTCCGAAGATTATCATAGCAATAATGGCAATTACTTTGATGATAGAAAACCAAAATTCAGCTTCACCAAACATTTTTACTGAGCCTAAATTCAATGCGTTAATCACAATAAAAAAGAACAAACTCGACGCCCATAATGGAATTTCTGGCCACCAAAATTGTACATAAATTCCGATTGCAGTCAATTCGGACATACTTACTAAAACGTAAAGAATCCAATAATTCCAACCAGAAGCAAATCCAGCAAAAGATCCCCAATATTTATATGCAAAATGACTAAAGCTTCCTGAAACAGGCTCGTTAACAACCATTTCTCCTAATTGGCGCATAATAAAAAAGGCTATAATTCCTGCAATTGCATATCCCAAAATAACAGATGGTCCAGCTAAAACAGCAGCAGGTCCAATTCCTAAAAACAAACCAGTTCCAATCGCGCCACCTAAAGCAATCAATTGAATATGTCGGTTAGTAAGGCCTCTTTGTAATTCTTTTTCTTCAGTATTATTTATTTGACTCACGTGTGATGTATTAATTTGTTAAATATATGTAAAAACTATTTTCTAAAAGAACAATTTGAAGAATTGTCTTGTTTGAATTAATATAAAGAAAATGCTTTAATAATAAATTTTATTCATGTTAAATCATCTAAAAATTGAAAAAATATTCAATAAAATTTCTAATTATATAAAAATCAACCTTATGAAAAAACTACTTTTTACTTTTCTATTGACTCTATTCACCTCAGTTCAACTTTTTGCAGATGGACCTTTTTTATATTCTTTACCTTTTGGTTCGAGAGTTTATCCTGATGAAACGATCTTAGAAAAAACGAAAGAAAAAGGAATTGATTATTCTACTTTCGAAAAATATATGTTGGATAATAATATAGAATTAGGCAAAAAAGTTGGGCTTCTTTCTGAACTCGAAGTTTATTTTGTGGTGAATGATAATCAAAAATCATATTTTGTTGATTATAAAGAGAAATTTAAAAAGTCAGTTGGAAAGAAATTTGGAACTAAAACTCCAATCAATGAACGATTTTTAATTGCGTTGATGGATGATTACGATATAGAATCTCCTAAAGTAGAAGTATATCAAAAATTTGTTGATGAAAATCCTCAAAGTAAAACGATGCAATTTGTGAATATTTTTGCTTATAATTTTAATCTTATTTGGGATGATGATAAAAAAGATTATTCTTCTATGAATGATTTTATAGAAAAATATCAAGATAATTGTTTGCAAAATTTTGAGAGTTTTAACAACGATACTTCTGCCGATATTTTTTCTGAATTTGAAGAGATTATTGCGTTAGGATACAATTGCGATTATGCTTTGAATGTCTTGCTCCTGCAAATAATCGATTGAATATTCTGAATCAAAAAACAGGATTTACTTTAAATAAAATTGCAAATGCAGAACCAATTCCAAGAATGGTTGTGACGTCAAATGCTTCTCAAATTGGATTGTCGGCTTATGAATGGTTAGGTGAGGAAATGATGTTAATTTCAAGCTTGAAAATTTCGGATGAAGAGAAAACTCTTCTGAATTATTTTGCCGTAAATGAAACATACAATTATATCAATCATGTCAACAATCTATATGTTTTATTTGAAGCGATTCAGAAAACGCCCTCACAATTAGCGAAATCTGCGAATAATAAATCTGTTGAAAAAATTGCTTCAAAAGATAATTGGAAGAAAATAAATCAATTGTATGATGTTTTTAAAAAGAATTTTCAAAAAGACAATGAAATAGCTGTAGATTCTAGCTCAAATCTTGATGATTTGCGTAATTTGATTTATTCTTTGTATCTCAATCCAAAAGAATTGTCTAAGGTTTATAAAAACTAATTATAACCGAAATATTAAATTTTTTCAAAGACTTAAATTCGTAAATGTTGCTGATTTTATTTTAAATTTAACTTCTAAATAGCAAAAAAATGAAATCAATTTATTTTCTTGGATTGGGAGCTTTAGGAACAAAATATGCAGCGAATTTTTATGAATATAATCCAGAAATTGTAAGTGTAATTGTAGATGAGGAGCGAAAAAATCGATACGAAAAATCGCGAATCTTTGTGAATGATAAAGCGTATGATTTTAATTATGTCACAAAAATCAAGGATAATAATTATCCAGATTATATATTTTTAGTCGTTAAAAGTTCGCATTTACAGCAAGCGATAGAAGATATGAAACCTTTTGTTGGTGAAAACACAATGATTGTAAGTTTGATGAACGGAATTTCTTCTGAACGTGTTTTGGCAGATCATTTTGGATGGGATCGTGTGGTGAATGCAGTTGCGTATATGGATGCTGTAAAAGTTGATAATCGTGTGACGTTTTCGAGTATTGGAAAAATTATTTTCGGAAAAATAGATTCAATCAACCATGATAAATTAGTCGATTTACATGAATTGATGAATGATGCGGAAATTCCAAATCAGCTGTCGGATGATATTCAGAAAGCACAATGGGCGAAATATTTGGTAAATGTTGTTGGAAATCAATTGACATTTTTGTTGGAGTTTCCATATGGACAATTTCGTGCCAATGAACATCTCGAGGTGTTAATGGATATGATTTCTAACGAAGTTCTTGCGGTTGGGAATGCACATGGAGTTGCAATTGGTCAAGAAGAAGTGAATCGAATGAAATCTACGATGAAAATTGTGGATGAGTTTGGAAAAACTTCGATGTTACAAGATCGCGAAGCAAAACGATATTCGGAAGTGGATGAATTTGCAGGCGAAATTATCAGTTTAGGAAAACAATATAATATTCCGACACCTTACAACGAGTTCATTTATAATATGGTAAAATCAATCGAAGAAACATATTAAAATAGTCATAAAGTCATTCAATTTTGGATGACTTTTTTATTTGAAATCAATCGCTTTTGGATAAGCAACTTTCTGAATAATATAAATCGATAGCATAAAAAATATACTCATGATTAATGTTGCAACAGGTAAATATTTTATCGAGTCAGAAGGTAAAATCATTGGTAAAATAACCATTGCAAAAGCAGGAGGTAAGCGTAAATCTGTTAATTTCAAAATAAACATTACGATAATTAAATCGATCAAGCCAATGATTATCCAATTATCAAGATAATGCATCATCAAACAACCAGCCATCGTCGCCATAAACATTACAAGAATACGTTTTAGACGTACGGTTAATTTTAATGTTGGATTATTTAAAGATTCAAAAGAAATTACGATAATAGGTGGAATAGCAGAGAAATGTGCAAAACCGCTAAAATAACAAGCTGTAAACCAAACTACACATAATCCGATTAACCATCTGTTATGGCTTGTATAAATCATTGGAACCGCATTTTCAGTTGGTTTTAGTTTGAATATTTTTATTGATAGAAAAAGTAAAAAGACAAATAGAAATATCGCATATAGAAATACAAAAGATTCTGTATTTGTAACAATTGGTAATAATCCCGTAGCTAATGCTGGCGCAAGTTGACTTTTAAAAATTTTCAGGACAATTAACATTGCAACCAATACCAATGCTAATTTGAATGATAATATAATCGGTAAAAAATTAATCCCAAATCCTAAAATAGCAGTTATGGATGGAAGTAAAAAAATATGAAATGGTCGTTGTAGCCATTTATTTTCTCGAAACGTTAAAATTCCGACAGATAATGCAGCAACTTCTGGTAAAATAATTTCTTTATCATCATAAATCATTGCTGTTCCAATCATGATTAAAATAAATAGAAAAGCGACAGAGTATGAGACAAAAGATTCTTTATTACCTAAGATAGATTTCATGAAATAAATGTATAAAAAAAACCTTTGCAAATATACAAAGGTTTTTGTCGGGGTGGCAGGATTCGAACCTGCGACCTCCTGCTCCCAAAGCAGGCGCGATGACCGGGCTACGCTACACCCCGATTCGGTCATTCAAAAAAAATGCGGAGAGACAGGGACTCGAACCCTGGCATCGGTTTCCCGATGACAGATTAGCAATCTGCTCCATTACCGCTCTGGCACCTCTCCTGGTTTTTAATAAAACGTGTGATCCAGTCAGGATTCGAACCTGAGACCTACTGCTTAGAAGGCAGTTGCTCTATCCAGCTGAGCTACTGGACCGATCCAAAAATTCATTGAATTTTGTCGGGGTGGCAGGATTCGAACCTGCGACCTCCTGCTCCCAAAGCAGGCGCGATGACCGGGCTACGCTACACCCCGATTCGGTCATTCTTTTACGATAAATCTTTCTATTTTCGGATGAAAATTTTGTCGGGGTGGCAGGATTCGAACCTGCGACCTCCTGCTCCCAAAGCAGGCGCGATGACCGGGCTACGCTACACCCCGATAGATTTCATTATCGTGGGTGCAAATGTAAGGTGATTTTTGAAAATTAACCAAATATTTTTAAGAATATTTTTCGGAAACTTTCATATATGTTTCTAAATCTTTATCTCCTCTTCCTGAAAGATTCAGAATCACAATGTCTTGCGGTTTAAAATTAATTTTTTCTAAAGCAGCTAAAGCGTGAGAAGATTCTAATGCAGGAATGATTCCTTCCTCTTTTGTCAACATAAAAGCAGCTTCCAAGGCTTCATCATCTGTTGCATTTAAGAATTCAGCACGTCCAGTTTTGAACAAATGCGCATGTAAAGGACCAACGCCAGGATAATCTAATCCAGCCGAAATTGAATAAGGTTCAACAATTTGTCCATCTTTATCTTGCATCAATAATGTTCGACTTCCGTGAATAATTCCTTCTGTTCCTTTGATAGTTGTAGCAGCAGTTTCTCCAGATTCTACGCCCAAACCTGCCGCTTCAACCGCGATTAATTTGACAGAATCATCATTTAAAAAATGATAAAAAGCTCCCGCAGCATTACTTCCGCCACCAACACAAGCAATCACGTAATCAGGATTTTCTTTCCCATATTTCTCTTTCATTTGTGCTTTAATTTCTTCTGAAATAATCGCTTGGAATTTCGTTACCATTGCTGGATAAGGATGAGGACCAACTACAGAACCAATGATGTAAAAAGTTTCAGGATTATTGATCCAATAACGAATCGCTTCATTTGTTGCATCTTTCAAGGTTTTACTTCCTGAGGTTGCTGGAATAACTTCTGCACCTAACATTTTCATTCGTGCAACATTTGGTGCTTGACGAGCAATGTCAATTTCTCCCATAAAAACGATACATTCTAATCCCATCAACGCACAAACAGTAGCAGTTGCAACACCATGTTGTCCAGCACCAGTTTCGGCAATAATTTTGGTTTTACCCATTCGTTTTGCTAAAAGAGCTTGACCAATCGCATTATTGATTTTATGTGCACCTGTATGATTCAAATCTTCTCGTTTTAAAAGAATATTGGTGTTATATTTTTTGGAAAGATTTGGTGCAAAATACAATGGACTTGGACGTCCAACATAATCTTTTAACAACAAATTAAATTCATTTTTAAATTCGTCTGTATCGACATATTTTGCTAAAGCTTCAGATAATTCTTCACAATTATGATGTAATAACTCTGGGATAAATGCTCCTCCAAATTCACCATAAAAACCTCTTTCGTCAACTTCGTATTTCATTTTGTTTCTTTTTTAATTTTGTTCAATTCGTCCATCAATTGTATCGATAAACTGTTTTACTTCGTCAGTTTTTTTTATTCCTGGTGCTGACTCAAAACCACTATTGATATCAAATCCAATACATTTCGGATGCTGAAAATTTTTCAAGATAAATGCATCTTCAAGTGTTATTCCGCCACTTAATAAAAAGGGTATTGATAACTGATAATTTGTTAACAATTGCCAATCGAATTTCTTTCCAGTTCCTCCGTAATTATTTGATTTTGTATCGAAAACAAAACTATCAATAACTTGTTGATAAGTGGTTAATTGTTGAAAATCTTCAATCGATTTTATGCCAACGGCTTTCCAAATTTTAAAGTCTAAAAAGTTTTCATCAGTTAATAATCGTTGATGTTTTTGATTGATTAATTCTTCACAAAAGTCAGCTGTTTCATCACCATGTAATTGGACAACATCTAATTTATATTCTTCAACTTTTTCGAGAATTTTCTCGACTGATTCATTCACGAAAACGCCAACTTTTTCTGCATTCGGAAAAACTTCAAAAATAGATTCGTCTTCTACAAATCTTTTTGATTTTGGATAGAAAATAAAGCCTACATAATCGGGTTCGATTGCTGCAATTTCTTTAAAATTTTCGATGTTATTATTTCCGCAAACCTTTACTTGAAAACGTTTCATTTTGATTCTTTTACAAATTGCTCAAATGCTTGAGATGGATTATCTGCTTTCATAAAATTTTCACCAATTAAAAATGCCTGAAATCCAGCTTGTCTTAATTCTTTTACTGTTTTAGGATCAGAAATTCCACTTTCCGCAACTTTAATTAAATCGGTTGGTAATTGTTTTAAAATTTGTTTTGATTTTTCGATATCAACTTCAAAATTTTTCAAATTACGATTGTTAATTCCAATCAAATCAATGAATTCATTTACCTTTTCTAATTGATCTTCTGAATGTAATTCCAATAAAACTTCTAATCCAATTCCCTTAGCAGTTTTAGCTAAATTATAGACTTCGTCTTTTGTTAAACATTCTGCAATTAATAACATCAAATCTGCACCAATCGCTTTTGTTTCGTACACTTGAAATTCATCAACAATAAAATCTTTACGCAAAACAGGAATATTCAACACTTCTTTTGCTTGTTTTAAATCATCAAAACTTCCGCCAAAAAATTGCTCATCTGTTAAAACAGAAACGACAGAAGCACCAAACTTTTCGTAACCGGAAACAACTTCTTTTACATTTGCGTCTTTGTTAATAAAACCTTTCGATGGTGATTTTCGCTTAAATTCTGCAATAATTCCAGATTTTAATTTATCTAAAATTGAAGCTTTTGTAGATTTAACAGGAAGCAAAAAATTTTCTGAATTTCTAAAACTTTCTATTGATTGAGTTTTCTGTTTTTCTAAAATTTCAATACGTTTTTGCGCGACAATTTCGTCTAATATCGTTTTCATGGTTTCATTAATTTTTGGAATACATTCAATGCTTTTTTACTGTCTAAACTTTCGTTCGCAATTGCTACACATTCGATTAAATCTTTGGTTGGATAAATTGTTTTAAGCGCTAAAGCAGCATTTGCTAAAACAACTTCTTTTTGTGCTTTAGTTGAATTTCCTTCTAAAACGCTCAAAAATATTTTTGAATTTTCTTCGATTGATTTTCCTCCTTTTATCTCATCAGGTTGAAGAATATTTAAACCAAAATCTTTACTTTCTAAAACAAATTCCCCCGAATTATTGAACACTTTTGTAGGCGATGTCAACGAAACTTCATCATAACCAGCCAACGCAGTCGAAATCGAATATTTCACGCCCGAATTTTGCATCACATAATGATATAATCGAGCAGTTTTGACATCATATGTTCCTAAATTTTGAAATTCTGGTTGAACAGGATTCACCAAAGGCCCCATTAAATTGAAAAATGTTTTTATCGCCAAACCTTTTCTAATCGGAGCAACTTTCGCTAAAGCCGGATGAAAGAGTGGCGCATGTAAAAATGTAATTCCAACTTCTTCGAACTCACGTTTTAATTTATCTTGATTAACAGAAAATTCGTAACCAAAATTATCCAACATATTCGAAGAACCGCTTACAGACGACGTTCCGTAATTTCCTTGTTTAATAATTTTCTCTCCAGCTCCAGCCAAGACAAAACAACTCAATGTCGAAATATTAAAAGTGTCTTTTCCGTCACCGCCCGTTCCTACAACATCAATCGCTTGCTTTGGTAAATTAACTTTGATGCATAAATCTAACAACGCTCGACGATATCCTTTTAATTCTTCCAACGTAATGTTACGCATATTAAAAATGGTCATAAATGAAGCTAATTCGACAGCCGAATATTTTTCTTCCGAAATTTCCACCATAATTTGATAGGCTTCATTTTCGCTCAAAGTATAATTTTCGAATAATAAATTTAATAATTTTTTCATCGTTTTAAGCTTCTAACCAATTCTTAATCATCTCATCTCCAAGTGGTGTTAAAATAGATTCTGGATGAAACTGAACACCGCGAACATCATACGTTTTGTGACGTAAAGCCATCACTTCTCCTTTTGGACCAACTGCTGTAATTTCTAATTCTTCAGGAAAATCTTCATTTGAAACTACCCAAGAATGGTAACGTCCAACTTCTAATTTTTTTGGTAAATTTTGGAATAACACTTCGTCTTTTATTACTTCAATTTTAGATTCAACTCCGTGAAAAACTTCTTGTGTATTTAATAATTTCCCTCCAAAAACTTCTCCAATTGCTTGTTGTCCTAAACAAACGCCAAAAATAGATTTTGTTGAAGCATATTTCTCGATGATTGGTTTCAATAAATTGGCTTCATCAGGAACTCCTGGACCTGGAGAAAGTAATATTTTATCATAATTATTCACATCTTCCAAAGTAATTCCATCATTGCGAACAACGGTAATATCATCGGCGAATTTCTTTAATGAATGCACTAAATTATAGGTGAACGAATCGTAATTATCGATAACTAAAATTTTCATAGTTTATAGGTTTTGAGCGATTTCTATTGAGCGACGAAGCGCTCCTAATTTATGATTGACTTCTTGTAATTCATTTTCTTCGACCGATTTGGAAACAACTCCAGCACCAGCCTGAAAATATAAGGTATTTTGTTTGCTGACGAACGTACGAATCGCAATCGCCATGTTGATGTCACCGTTGAATCCTAAATATCCAATTCCGCCACCATAAACGCCACGATTTTGATTTTCGTAACCGTCTAATAATTCCATTGCTTTGAATTTTGGTGCGCCAGAAAGTGTTCCAGCCGGAAAAGAGTCTGCAAAAACTTTCATCGTATTTACGCTTGGATCCAATTGAGCAGTTACTTTTGAAACCATGTGAATCACATGCGAGAAATACTGAATTTCTTTGTATTGTGCGACTTTTACATCAGCAGAATTTCGACTTAAATCATTGCGAGCCAAATCGACCAACATCACATGCTCTTCATTTTCTTTTGGGTCAGCAATTAATTTTTCGGTCAATTCTTTGTCCAAAGTTGGACTTCCAGTTCTGCGAACTGTTCCTGCAATAGGATGAATTTCTGCATGATTATTATTAATGATAATTTGCGCTTCTGGTGAAGATCCGAAGATTTTATAATTTCCGTAATCGAAATAAAACAAATAGGGCGAAGGATTTACAGAGCGTAAAATGCGGTAAACATTAAATTCGTCACCCGAAAATTTTTGTTTGAATTGACGAGAAGGAACAATTTGGAAAACATCTCCACGGAAACAAGATTGTTTACATTTTGTCACCATTTCTTTGAATTCATCATCTGTTAAATTCGATTGAATTTCACTTTCTACATTAAATGGATATTCAACAATTGATTTGTTATGAACAACACTTTTAATTTCAGAAAATTTAGAATCTATTTCATCATTTTGAAATTCGATGAATTGAATTTCATTGTGAAAATGATTGAACACCACAATATTTTGATAGAACGAATACGAAAATTCTGGAATCGTTGCTTCGTTTCCTTTTGCTGAAAATTTTACTGTTTCAAAATGTGGAATCGCATCCCACGCAATGTATCCAAATAAACCATTTACAGGTAAATCTTCTCCATTTTGAATCATAAACTGACTTGTAAATTTTTTGAATTTCTCTGTCAATTCTTGACCATTCAACGCATATTCTTTTGTTTCTCCATTCGCATACGTTTCATTCACAATTCCGTTTGTAACCTTAAAAGTTGCGATCGGATTTAGACAAATAAAAGAGTTAGCATCTGTCTTAGAATGATAGTCAGAACTCTCTAATAATAAGGCATTCGGATAAATATCTCGCAATTTCAAATAAAGCTGAACAGGAGTTGTTAAATCGGCTAAAACAGTTTCTTTCTGTATGTTAAAAGTTAAATTCATTTGTTAAATATTTAGGTTTAGAGCACAAAAAAAGGCTTGTCGGTTACGACAAGCCTTTTCTACATATAACTGCATAGAGGTCTTACGAACCAACGTTTTGTTGTTCGATATTCCACCACCAGTTATTTGTAAATAATGTTTTCATTGGGACAAATTTAGGAAGGATTTTGAATTGTACAAATTATTTTTTGATAAATTTTTTAGTTGAGTGAACAATTGATATTTTTGAGTGAATAATAAAAACACAAACAAAATGGAATATAATTATAACAATCTGATTGTTGAAGTAGAAAATAAAATTGCATTAGTTACCTTAAATCGTCCGCAAGCATTAAATGCATTGAACAAAGATTTATTAGATGATATTTCAAACTTTTTTACAGACGCAGATTCTGATCCCGCTATTCGAGTAATTATTTTAACAGGTTCTGGTGAAAAATCTTTCGTTGCTGGTGCTGATATCAAAGAATTTGCAAGTTTTGATGGTCGTCAAGGTGAAAAATTAGCTGCAAAAGGACAAGAAAATGTTTTTGATAAAATTGAAAATTCTAAAAAACCTGTAATCGCCGCAGTGAATGGTTTTGCTTTAGGAGGTGGTTTAGAATTAGCGATGGCGTCTCATTTTCGTATAGCATCAACCAATGCAAAATTAGGATTACCAGAGGTTACATTAGGTTTGATTCCAGGTTATGGAGGAACGCAACGTTTGCCAAAATTAATTGGAAAAGGTCGTGCAATGCAGGCAATTATGACAGCAGATATGTTTACAGCTGAACGCGCGTATGAAATTGGTTTAGTGAATGAAGTTGTTGAGCAAGCTGAATTAATTGATCGAGCAAAAGAAATTGCGACTAAAATTTCAAAAAATTCTTCTGTAGCGATTCGTCACGCGATTCGAGCGATTAATGCGTCAGATAAAGACAATGGTTTTGAAGTTGAAATTGAAAGTTTCGGAAATTTATTTGACGAAGAAGATTTCAAAGAAGGAACAACTGCTTTTGTTGAGAAAAGAAAACCTAATTTTAAGTAAATTTACATAAGCAAAAAAATCCGCTCAATGAGCGGATTTTTTAATCGACTTTGGCTGCAAAGCAAACCTATTTTTAAATATATTTTTTGATTTCTGCCACCAATTGTTCTTTTGGCCTTGCTCCACTTTGTTTCCATAATAATTCACCATTTTTGAAAATAGCAAAAGTCGGAACTCCTTGCACTTGATATCGTGCAGCTAAATCTTGATATTTATCAACATCCACTTTTAGGATTTTGACATCACCTCCCAATTCTTCTTTCACTTGTTGCAAAATTGGCCCCATCATTTGACAAGGACCACACCAAGTTGCAAAAAAATCTAACAAAACTGGTTTATCTGAATTAATAATTTCTTCAAAAGTCATCGTTTTTGATTCTTCTTGGTTATTTGATTGATTTTTATTTCGGTTGAATAAATTTTTAAACATCTTTATTTTTTCTTCTTAAATATACTAAAAAAGCACTTCCGAAGAAGTGCTTCATAATTAGTTTTACTAATTATTAACCTAACCTATGAAAAATTTATTCTACTGTTAGTGCTACTAACATTTAGATATAATCAAAACAAATACCAATTTTAAAATACTGACAATCTGTTTTTTACATTTAACATAATTTAAGAAATAGGCTAACGCAAATATGTTTTATTTTAAAAATTTCTACTATAATTCACACACAAATTTTGGATTAACTGATTTTATTTCAGCTATCACTGACATTATTTCTTCTTTGGTTGAATTCTCTTCCAATCTTTTCAATTGTTCCGAATTCAAACCAATCATTTGTATAAATATCACTTTACCATGAGGCGTATCAATTTCATCTAAATCATCATCCTTGATAAAAGCCAAACCAACAATATCCGTTTCCGAATCTGTACGAATTGGACCTCCTAATGGTAAAAACTGGTATTCATCAAACCAAACTTTTGTTTCGTTCACGAATCGCCCCAAATTATTCATTAATTGAACTACCCAAAAAGGATCTTCACCATTATCATCTTTAACAGGTTTCACGCGGAAAGAAAACTCAAATCCCCATTTACTAAAATCCGCTCCTACACTTTCCTCAGAATAGTATAAATGCGACATTCCGTAACTCACCAAATGATAATAACCATTCACATTAAAAACCGCAACGCCATCAATTGGATCATCTCCACCTTGAAAAGACATCACCTGCGGCGAATAAAAACGAGGCTCTAAAGTCCCATAAACTTCTTTTAAGCGATTTTCGATCGCAATTGCACCAACCGCTTGATCTGATTTATATTGTTTTTTGTATTCTTCTAAATTCATGATGCAAAAATAGTTTATCCAATCTTAATTCTCAGTTAAAGACATAAAAAAAGAGAGCTTCTTGTTAGAAACTCTCTTTGTAGTAGCGAGGACCGGACTATATAATATTCTCTGTATCTCTCACTATCACTAAGATTTTTTCATCTATATTTTTTATGTATGCCTAATTGTATGCCTTTAATATGGTTTACCAATAGAAACACCTAATTATTTACCAGGAGTTATAAAAATACTACATTGACACAAGATGTAATCTTCCCCTTGTTAAGAACACTTAAAAGTAGAGTTTTTATTTAATATTATTGTATTATTATTTTGATTAATTTGAAATGTAGGAAAATCATTAGGATTTTTGACCTTACCATATTTCAATA